>CAWCQH010000019.1:0-175486 GCA_963797585.1 uncultured Acidobacteriota bacterium | reverse complement strand
GGACTACGTAGCTTAGCGGAACCTGCCTCGGAATCCCCCGTAGTACCCTCGGCCAAAACCGAACCCCAGATACAGCGGACCCGGGTAGAATCCCCAACCGCCATAAGGGTAGAAGTAGGGATCATACGCATAAGGATACCCGTAATAAGCAGGAGGCGGTGGTGGAGGATACGTACCGTACGCACCGTCCCGCGCGAATCTCTGCGGCCTCTGGGAATTAACTCCCACGTTGTAATCCGCCTGCCCGACGGGATGGAACGCCACTCTACTCTTTTCGGTTGATATGGTTACCGGCGCCTGCAACTGGAAAGTCAGAAGCGTCTCCGGCGCGATCACCGTAGGTTTACCATGCGTAGTAATCACCCCAAGCCCCGCAATCGCTCCAATTCCCGCTCCCACCGCCGCGCCTTGGCTGCCGGCGGCGATTGCGCCGATTACGGCTCCGGTGCCGGTGGTGGTTCCCACCACGCCTACGTCATGGCCGGTGTCTCTGCCGGCGGAGGATTGCGCTAGCTGCGTTTGGATGGGCAATAGCTGACCGTCTACGAAAGTCAGTTCGCTCAATTGCAGGCCTAGCTGCGTGGTGCCGTGATTTTTTTGCACCATGGTTACGCGCCCTAGCACGCTCTGGCCCCGCTGCGCTACCACCCAGCCGTTGACTACGATGGGTTGCGCTAGCGTGGCGTTAAAGCCGTCTCCGGGCAGGTTGCGGCTTGTGGAAATCCACTCATTTGTTCGGACCTGAACTATGGTTCCCGCAGGTAGCGTTAATTCGGACGGCAACGGTTGGTTTGCGGGCGCCGCGTTCGGAGGCACGGCACCCTGATCTTGCGGCGGCGCCATCTGTGGGGCAGGAGCCGGATTGGATTCCTGCGGAACATCATTGGGCGAGTTCTGAGCTTGCTGTCCCGACGCCACTGGATAGCCCGGCAGGTTTCCCTGGTTTTGCTGCGCTGAGGCAGGCAAACCCGCACCGCTGAACACTAAAACGAGAGCGCCGATTCCTGCGATTTTCCATAAGGACTGAATTTTATTGACTTCGTTATATTTCATGATCGCTCCTTCCACGTGCGGCTGGCAACGCCCGCCGGCAGGCATAAATGCACTATGAACAAAATCCAGTCTTAATGATGACACAATCGTCAAATGAGTTGCCCCAGCCGCTTCGCGTGGTTCCTTTCGGGCACTCTTGGGCCGGCCGCAACCCGAACACGATAAAAAGGCTGAAGTTTACGACACAAGTCTGTTACTCCCCAGACCTTCGTAGGCCTTTCGTACCGGCAAATACCGCAACTTTTCGCGCAACTCTCTATCGAGTGCCGTGTTTAGTGGACTGATTGGGCGGGACCGTTTTTAAGTCCTAGAAGGCTTGGCCCCGCCGTTATCATAATTTTTCCTAAATCTAAATTCATAGGGGACAGGTGTGTCTCCCAGGAGAGAAACATGCATTCCAAGCTGATTCGTTTCATCGCAGTATTAGCCATCGCAGCGGCACCTCTGCTTTCGGTCGGTTGTGGTGGAGGCTCTACTTCCAGCAATTCCGGCTCTAATACACAAACTCCGGCCGTGCAGACCGGCAACGTCAGCATGATGATCAGCGACTCTGCCGCCGAGGACTGGGCCACCATCGGAGTGAAGATCCAGGCGATTTCCCTGATTCCGCAAGGCGGCGGCACGCCGGTGAACGTGTACACGGCTCCCAGTCCGGCGCCCATCATCAACCTCGTTCAATTGGATCAGCTCAGTGAAATTCTAGGGAACCTGACCGTCGCCGACGGCACCTACACCGGGGCTACGCTCACAATCGGCGGCAATCCCGGAGATGTGTTGCTCACCGCTTCGGCCGATCCGGAGGCAGGGTTCGCCGGCACCGCGGGCGCCACCGTGCCCTCTAATCAGATCAACATCCAGGGGACCACGGGCAGCGCCGGAAGCCTCACCGTTCCGGTAACGGTGAACTTCGTTTCTCCGTTAGTGGTAACCGCGAATTCGAATAACGCCCTCGACCTGGAGTTCGACCTGGCGCACCCCGCGTTCATTGTGGGACACGTGCCGGTGACGAGCGGCGGCACCACTATGTGGGGAGTCAATTTCAACGGCCCGGTGCGCCACCATCCGATTGCCGACCTCACGCGGCTGGTTCTGCGCCACGCGTATGGCAGCGTAACCGCCGTCTCCTCGGACAATACCTCGATTACTATCACGAGGGAGTTCCCGACAGAGCCGCCGGTGAATCCCGAAACCGCCGTCGCCAGCACTCAGAGTCTTCAGATACTCGCGGATGCAACCAACGGCACGATTTTTTACGATATGGACGCCAAGACGAACACGGTGATCCACAACTTCTCTGCGCAGGCGACTTCTCTGGTGGGCAAGAACGTCCGCATCGCGGCGCGCTACCAGTCGAACGGCACGCTTGTCGCGGTGCGCATCTGGGCGAGCAGCAGCTTTAATAGCGTGTGGGTGAGCCCGGAGGGTCACGTCCTGCACGTGAATACGACCACCGACGTCATTACCGTGCAAAATGAAGCCGGCGTGGGCGTCCGGTTGACCGTGGACTCCAACACACAATTCTTCTTCCGCACTCCGTGGAACGCAACCGCGGATGCCACTCCCATCGGCACGGGCACGGGCTTCCTGACCTCGCACAATTTCGTGCGCGGATTCAAGGTCCATGCCAGCGTCGTCGACCCATTGGCCACGCCGCTGGTGGCGCAAACCATCGATATCGAGATCGCCCGGTTCGATGGCACCATCTCCGGCACCACTTCCAGCGGATTCACCTACACCCGCAATTTCCACACCGCCGGCGACAACTACGCCGTGAACCTCGCTTACATCTCGAGCAGCACGGCGAACGGCAACGATGCGAGCGGAAACCCCATCACCGGCTTCAAGTATTGGAATTTCACTTTTCCGACGGTTCTCACCGACGGCTCCGGAGTGGTGAATAGCTTCATCAACGCCACCAACGGCGCCGTGAACTTTGGCGGAACTGTTGGCATCCTGAACGCCTATGGCGAGACCTATGCTATCTGGAACGACCCGGCCAGCCCGAATGCGTGGGCGGTGCCAGAGGTCGTTCTGATGCCTGTGACCGCGCCCCTCGGAACGGTCGCTGCCGGATACACGGCAGGCACGGGGGGCTTTACGATGACGGTGCTTGGCGGCACAAACGCAGTCACGAACAGCCTGAGCACTACGTCGGGTTCGGCCCCGCTGGTGTACCAGGTCGATCGTACCGGCAACATCGTGACCATCAGCTCTGTGGACATCACGACCACCGCGGGCCAGAACACGGTAACGAGCAACGTGGTGCCGGGAACCCTCGTGAAGGTGTTCGGAGTACCACAGGCGAGCGGCGCAATCAAAACGTACGTCCTGTTCTACTACACGGGCACGAAGCCGAGCATCTAACCGCGAAATATTCCCCGTTCACCAAGACAAAGGGCTATCGGAGGTTACGGTCTCTACGGTCTCCGATAGCCCTTTCGTTTTCATATCTGCTCTTCCGACCGGCAGTGAAATACCGCGAGGCCGCCGCGTCCTATGCGTGCGGGGCCATGTTTGCCATTCTCTGCGCCATCGCGAGCAGCAGTTTTTGGCTTCGCGGATTCATCCGGGACAATGCTTTCGCAAACTCCTTTAATTCCCGGTGATCCTTGCCGTTCTCGCCCCACTCGGCCAGGCTTCCGTTTTTCGGCAGCGCGGGAGCCTTCACAGATTCCCCGTCGGTGAAGAAACGGTAGAGCGGGACATCCAGCGCCCGAGCGTACTTCACCAGCGTGCCTACCGACGGAACGGTATAGCCGTTCTCCACGCGCGACGTATAGCATCGCAGCAATCCTGTTCTCTGCTCGAGATCTCCCTGCGACAAATCCCTCTCCTCCCTTAGCTTACGCAATTTGCGCCCGATTTCCATTGGCGTCTCCCCCTTTTTCGAGAATTAGATTTGGAACACGGTAAATTCTCGAGGTCTCTACCGCGGCTTACCCCCTAAGCCCGGTCTCGGCCTCGCTGCACCTGTCATGCCGGAAACGTGTTACTCGTTCAGATTCTGGGTAGTGTCTCAGTTTGACTCGGACCGATAGGTTCGGACAGTCGCCAATTATGGCATACTGTGCTCATGCCCAAGCGCCCACGCGATCCCAACCAGCTTGCCAAAATGATCGTAGATATAGCTACAGGCGAGCTAGGCGATACCGTGAGCGAATCTAAGAAAATTCACAATCCTAAGGGACGCTCAGGTGGCTTAAAGGGTGGCAAAGCCAGAGCCTCCGCCCTTTCCCCTCGTAAGCGCAAAGCCATCGCCAAAAAAGCCGCAGCAGCACGGTGGAAAAGCTAGACAATCTCTCCCTCATCATCCTCATCTTCGTCTAGCGGATTATCGACGTATTCGGAAGATTCCGCCAATTCTGCGAGGTCCTTGTTGAAATTAAAATCCATTGCGTCCAGCTTGTCCCCGTGAGTGTTGTTCTCGCTCCAAGAGAAAAAGTCAAATTGCAGTTGGGCAACGTCTGCGAGAGCAGCTTTTCTACGCAAGGAAAATGACGAGCGAGCTACCATAGCCGGAGCGGAGAAGATAGGGAACCACTTAGATCGCAGCTTCGGTCCGTCTTCCGTCATTACCTCTTCCATGATCGGAAGGTTTGCACGAACCTCACGACCCTGCGGATCGATCAAGTATGTCTCGCGGAAACATCTCGTTATCAGCCGCCGCAATTGCTCCGCTGGCGTTAGTGGTACAGGACGCCAAAGACCTTTTCTAATGGCCCATTGAGCTATCTTGTCGGGGGAAAGATCAGGTCCCTCGCCTGGGTGCTGCGCCTTATATTTGTCGATCAGGAATTGCATTTTCAGACTGCCCCGCCTTGCCGCCTTTGCTGGTGCTGTTGCCATATGGTCCTTTCTCTATAGCGAATTGGGTGCAACAATTTGATTCCAACCATCTGTCAATGCCGTTGAAATGACAACTTCCCGAACTTTAACGAGTAAATCTCTCTGCTGCGCGTAAGGAAGCTCCTGTCGGTGCTGCAATTGGCCAACGATAATGCCCGGATGAATCTTCATGCGATTTGCGAATTGAATAATGCGGGTTGTGGGATAGTGGGGACCGACTCTTTGGATGAAAGATTTCAACTCCAATGTTGGAACAAGCGAGTCGGCAGCTCGCTGATCGGCGATTCTTTCCGCTTCATCTTCCACAATCCTAATCGCAATACCTTTCGTTCCGTCAATGAGGTCGGAATCGACAGCCGCATCACCGTTCTCGATGTGCGCTATTTCATGCATCAAGGTGAACCAGAAGCCGTCGATTCGGTCGTGGCGCAGTGACATGGCGATAGCCGGACCCTCATCAAGCCAGAATGATGCTCCGTCTATCTTCACGCCGGGAATAGGTTCGACGATCAGGAACCGAATTCCGCAGTCCGCGAGTATTTTCGGAACGTGGCGAGCCTCCTTAGAATAAGCGGCCAATTTTCTCAACTTAGCTTTCACGGGTTTCAGTGCCTTTTCGGAATACGGCGCTACAACCTGAGAGGCCGCCAATTGTCTTGCCCTAAAACACCATGCCTTCTCAGCAACGTTTAACTCCGGGATGAGAGCAGTCCGCCGTGGAGCGAGATGTAAAGTGATGTTGTCCAGCGATGCCTTGCCAAAGAACTTCTTAAGCGACGCTTCCAGCTCCTCCGCATCTTCGGTGTCTGGAATCCAGCCGCGTTTCACCATGTCTTTAATCGGCGCTATGGCATAGCACCTAGCGAGTAAACTTACGTCCGAAATATCTCGGTCCGTTACGGAGAGCCGATATAGGCTATCCCAGCGCAGCCATTCTTCCGGGGAGTCACCGAATGCAGCGGCAAGCACGACCGCCATTTCGGGGCTAATATTGCTTTTCCCTGAGACGATTAGGGAAATTGTTTGGCGCGTACTTCCGGTGATCGCCGCGAGTTCTTCTTGCGTCCAACCTCTTTCCTCCATCTTTTCCCGCAGAAGCCGTCCGGGATGCTGAATTGTCATTAGGGGCCTATAAATTTTGGAGTACCCGCAAAAGGCGTAAGATCACGGGCCGACTTCACTATACAAGAGAGATGCGCCAATGTACAGTACATACTTGCATTGTTATTGTTTAAGCTGAACTATATGCTTGACGCTTTAAGGGGAAATCGCTATGCTTCTAGCCATGAATCGTCTACCTCTTTCCACGCGGGTCCAGATGCTCGGAATGCTAGTCGAAGGAAACAGTCTCCGTGCCACGAGTCGATTGGCCGATGTCTCGATCAATACCGTTACGAAGCTCCTCGTTGATCTTGGAGCCGCGTGCTCTGCCTATCACGACGAACACGTCAAGAATCTCCGCTTGCGATATATTCAGTGCGATGAAATCTGGGCCTTCTGTTACGCAAAGGACAAGAATGTGCCAGAAGAAAAGCGCGGGATATTCGGCTACGGAGACGTTTGGACGTGGGTAGCGATTGACGCCGATACGAAGCTGGTGCCGTCTTTCATGGTGGGAACACGAGGATCGCAGACCGCTAAAGCGTTCATGGATGATCTAGCCAGCCGCCTTGCAAATCGCGTTCAGCTAACCACAGATGGCCATCGCGTGTACCTACGAGCTATCGAAGATGCTTTTGGTGACGATATAGACTACGCGATGCTGGTCAAGCTCTATGGGAATGACGGAGAATCTGAAAAACGCTACAGTCCGGCAGAGTGCATCGGCTGCCGTGAAATTGGGATTACTGGTCATCCCGACCCGAAGCACATTTCTACCAGTTACGTTGAACGTCAGAATTTGACCATGCGGATGAATATGCGCCGATTTACGCGCCTAACGAATGCTTTCTCTAAGAAAGTCGAGAATCACGTTGCAATGGTGGCCATTCACTTCATGCATTACAATTTTGCGAGGATTCATAAGAGCCTGAGAGTCACGCCAGCGATGGCAGCCGGGATTACGGATCATCTTTGGAGCCTGGAAGAAATCGCGCTTTTGGCGGCGTGATTCTTCGAACCTAGACTTCCTTGGAGGACCTAACAACGATGAGGGGTAAGTGTAGTCGATGTAAAGAACTACTGACATCGGACAACGCCTCGCCTACTGTGGTTAGAAGCGGCTATGGTCGCTGCCGCTCGTGCGAGAGAAAGCACACCAAGGTACGACAGCGAACATTGGGCGGAAGATTTACTCAGGGAAAGACTCAGGCTACGTTCAATGGCCATAAATGGAGTTTGAGCCTTCAACAATACATTGCGATAGTGGCTTCCGGGGAATGCTTTTATTGCGGTAAACCGTTGCCGACAGCGGCAGGCGGATTGGACCGTAAAGAAAATGTGGATTACACCTGGGATGCCGTGTTGCCATGTTGTGGAAAACAGCCGAAAGCCAAAGGTCCACGAGGCTGCAATGAAACCAAGAGCGGTGAAATGGCACCGATTGTGCTGTTCGCCATTAGGTGGCATGAGAAATACGGCAAGCTGCCCACGGAACAAGATTTCCGTGATAGATTGCGAAAGTTTGAAGCCGAACGAGATAGGGTGTATGGGATTATCAGCAGTTTAGATTCAGAGGGGTTGAAAACACTGAGGAGGGCCACGTCAGTTCGAGAGTGCCTGACGTTATTAAGAAAGTACCCGAATCTGGCGGGGCGTTAATTCAAACTGAGACACTACCAGATTCTGCCCGGAGCCTCACCAATCAGAACGGAAGGGTGCTGAAATGTCTAGGTCCTTTCAATGCAGAGCAAGCGCAGAGCATCGCCGCATGGGTTCGATCGAACCTCGCTTCGCCGGGGAAGCCGCGGCGATTCGCTTTTTATGCGTTTCCCGCCGGTCTTGACCGTCACCGGCAAGTCTGACCGCTCTTTTGCCACGCCGCCCGTGGTGCTTTGGAAAATCGTCAGCGAGTAATCGGTCGACGTGCCATCGCTGAGATTCAGAAGCTCGCTCAACTCAAGCAAGGCGAGGCTGCAGAAAAGCAGGCCGACCACGAAACTAACGGAGTATTGAATACGCATAGATTGCCTATAACAATGTTACGAGAAGTGTAACCCTGTCAACCGATATTTGAAGCGCGAGCAGGAGATGTGGAATGGCCCCCTTTGCAATCTTTGTTCGCGGAGCTAATCTGTGCGGGGCTGGAAGGATGACGGGCAAACAACGGAGAAGGAAAGAAGAAGGAAAGAAGAAGGAAGGAAAGAAGAAGGAAAGAAGAAGCAGGTCCCTCACCCATCCGCGCTTCGCGCGTATGGGCTCAGGATGACAGCGAAAAGCGACTGCGAGAGGCAGAAGGCAAAGGCAGAAGGCAAAGGCAGAAGGCAAAGGCATGAAGACCGACCCTTCAAATCGAAGGGCCGGGCACTCGCGCATGAAGAGAAATTGACAGTCGCGCTTTCAGAGTTGCCGACCAAGGGCAAGGATTTTAAGACAACTGCAGGAGGGATCCTTCGTCGCTTTGCTCCTCAGGATGACAGCGTGAGGCAAAACGGAACCGAGGCACGAGAGGCACGAGAGGCGCGGAGGAGTATCCTTGCTGACGCCGGACGACGAAAGGCAGAAGAACGGCAACCAAAGGCAAAAGGCGAAGCGCTTGTTGCGATACGGATTCTTGAGGGAGGTGCGCGATGATCTTTCGGATTTCTGGAATTCTGAAACTTACGGTGCTGGGGACGCTGTTGCTTTTGGGGCTGGCGCGGTTGGTTGCGGCGCAGGACGCTTCCAAGGATACCAAGGCGGCGGAGGCTAAGCCTGCGGAGCAGAAACCGGCGGACAACTCTACTCCCAGAGAGGAATCGTCGGTTACCGACCACACCATTCGCATCGGCGGCCAGAGCATTGCTTACAAGGCGACTGCCTTTACCACGTTGCTGAAGAACGAGAAGGACGAGCCTACAGCCATTATTTTTTCTGTCGCTTATACGAAGAGCGACGTTAAGGATCTCAGCCAGCGCCCCATCGCGTTTGTTTACAATGGAGGGCCTGGATCTTCCTCCGCGTGGCTGCACATGGGCGCGTTTGGCCCGCGCCGGGTGAGCACGCCGAATGCCGAGGCCGCGCCGCCCCCGCCTTATAAAGTGGAAGACAATGCCAACTCCCTGCTCGATAAGACGGACCTTGTGTTCATCGATCCGGTGGGCACCGGCTACAGCCACGCGGTGGGAAAAGCGCAGGACAAGGATTTCTGGGGCATCGACTCGGATGTGAAATCGTTCGCGCAGTTCATCAACACCTATGTCACGCGCAACAGCCGGTGGAATTCGCCGAAGTTCCTCATCGGAGAAAGCTACGGGACGTTTCGCTCGGCCGCGCTCAGCAACTACCTGCAATCGAATAACGGCATGTACCTGAATGGGATTGTGCTCATGTCAACGGTTCTTGACCTCGGCACGCTTTCGTTCAACCCCGGCGACGACATGCCATACATTTTCTACCTGCCGAGCTATGCGGCGACCGCCTGGTACCACAAAGTTCTGGAGGACCGGCCCGCGGACCTCAATGCCTTTCTGGCGAATGTCCGCCAGTTCGCTTCCACCGAATACGCATCCGCTCTGATGAAAGGCTCCAAGCTGCCCGAAGAGGAGAAAACAGCGGTTGTGAAGAAGCTGGCCGGCTTCACCGGCCTCAGTGAGGATTACATTCGCAAGGCGGACCTCCGCGTCAACCTGCCGCAGTTCAGGGCCGAACTTCAGCGCACTCGCGGCCTGACGACGGGCCGTCTCGATGCGCGCTTCTCCGGGGCGCAAATAGACCAGCTGGCGGAATATGCCGACTACGATCCCCAGAAAACGGCTGTAACGGGGCCTTTCACCGCCGCCGTTTATAGCTACGTACGCGATGAACTGAAATTTTCCCAGGACAGGAAATACGAAGTGCTAAACGAGGATGCTAATGGCGAGTGGGATTGGAAGCATCATTCCGGTGAAAATTACGGTTTCCCCGGCTCTCCCAACGTTGAAGGCGACTTGCTGGAGGCCATGGTGGCGAATCCCCATTTGCACGTGCAGGCGGAAAACGGATTGTTCGATCTGGCTACTCCGTTCTTCGCTACCGAATACACGATGGACCATCTCGAATTGCCTGCAAACCTCCGTTCGAATATTTCCCTGGAGTATTACGACGCGGGCCACATGATGTATCTCCGCGACGATAGCCTGGCGAAGCTCAAGGCCAATATCGCCGCGTTCCTGGATCAATCTGAAAAATGAAACGCGGCGGCTCGGCCGGGGTTCGAGCGCTTTTGCTCAGCCGCCGAGCGAGGGGAGTCTGCCGGCCGCACCGAAAAGAAAGATTGCGCCTACGATCAGGCTGTAGGTGGCTGTTAGCGCTACTACGAATCGCATGAGGCGCGGTTTCGCCGCGCTTGCTCCGAAAACTCCCACGGCCGAAGCGGTCATCAGGGTGTTCATCAACAGGAGACCGGCCAAGAACATCGCGAGGCCCAGAAATCCGCGCGTGAGTCCTCCGAGATTTGCGGCCAGCAGGAAGAGCAGCAACTGGCTGGGCGTTTCGGCCCCCAGCCCGTGTATAACGCCGATCAGGAACACGGACTTTCGATTGTAGTTTTCCCGGGCATTCCCCGGCTTGCCGGCGCCTGGATTGAAGGCTCTTCTGATTTGCCAGGAAAGCCATTGAAAGCCTTCGATAAGAAGAGCGGCTCGCGAGCGGGGAACAAAGGCTGTGCCTTTCTTTAGCAGCGTGCCTAGAACGTAGACGCCTAGAAGCACCAGCGTTAAGCCCACGGCTCGCTCCGCCCAGGTGTCGATGCGAGGGGGCAGGGAACGTTGAAACAGGATGACGGCGCCGCCCAGCGCTGCCACCGTTGAGGCGTGGCCCAGCACGTAGACCAGCCCCATGCGCATGCCCTTGGTGCGCGAGGGCTCCACACTGGTTATGTCGGAAATTGCGGCGATGTGGTCGTAATCGAAGCCGTGCCGGAAGCCGAGCACGGTGGCGGAGAGTAAAGCCAGTTGCAGCGCGGTGGGGTGTGGGAACATACGGTCGGTGGACGGGCAGGCGGATTGCGCTTGCAGGCTTGCCCCTGCGCCAACTTTGTCATTTTTCGTTTTCGTTGTCTAGCGGAGCCGGGGCTGGATAGCCGCGCCCGGAGATTTGCTGAGATCGCTCAGACCCCGGCTACATCGCGCGGACGAGCTTGGCCACTTCGTCTAGCACTCGGCGCGTGGTCTCGGGCCGCGTGGTTTCGGAATAGACGCGCAGCATGTGTTCGGTGCCCGAGGCACGCACCATCACCCAGCCGATATCACCCAGGAAAATCTTGATGCCGTCCAGATTCTCGCGGCGGGCTACCGGCCAGTCCAGAAAATGGTTCAGCTTCGGGGCGGCAAAGTGCGCTAGCGCGCGTTCGGCTTGGCCGCTTTTGAGCGTGAGGTCGACGCGGCCGTAATGATGTGCGCCGAACTCGGCTTGGAGCATCTTCACCAGTTCGCCGAGATGCTTGCCGTGCCAGGCCATTACTTCGGCTAGCAGCAGGGCGTTGACGGTGGCGTCGCGCTCGGGGAGATAGAGCTTGGTGCCGATTCCGCCGCTCTCCTCGCCGCCGAGCAGAATGTCTCCTTCGAGCATGCGGTCGCAGATGTACTTGAAGCCGATGGGCGTTTCCCACACTTTGCGGCCGAATTTGGCGGCGATTTTGTCGATCATCTTCGTGGTGGAAAATGTTTTGGCGACCTCGCCTGTGAGGCGGCGGGTTCCGGCGAGGTGCCAGAGCAAGATCGAGAAAATCTGGTGCGGCGTTACGAAGTTGCCGTCGCGGTCGATGGCGCCGATGCGGTCGGCGTCGCCGTCGAGGGCAAAGCCTGCGTCGTAGCGGCCCTTGCGTACAGCCTGGCGCAGCGCTTCCACGTGCGGCTCGATGGGTTCCGGGTTTACGCCGCCGAAAAGAGGGTCGCGCGTGCCGCGAATTTCGTCGGTTTCGATTCCGTGGCGGCGAAAGAGCTCGCGCAGCAAGCCGCGTCCTGCGCCGTGCATCGGATCGATCACGTAGCGGAATTTGGAGGCGCGCAGGCGGTCCCAGTCGACTAGCTTTCCGATTGTTTCCAGGTAGGGCTCATGGATCTCCAGGGATTTGATCAGTTCTTTGCGCGGGGGAAGCGGCGGCACTCCTTCGCGGAGGACCTGGGCGAGTTCCACTTCGATCTGGGCGACGATGGCGGGCGAGGCGGAACTGCCGTAGCTGGCCTTGAACTTGATCCCGTTCCAGCGGTAGGGATTGTGGCTTGCGGTGATCTGGATGCCGCCGGAGGCGCCGCGCGAGCGCACCATCAGTGAGAGCGCGGGCGTGGGAGCGGCGTGCGCGGCTAGCCAGACCGGGGTTCCGGTCGCGGAAATGGCCTCGGCGGCTACTCGCGCGAAGTTTTCGGATCCGAAGCGGGTGTCGTAGCCGACGAGGATCCCGCGCTCGGGATTCGCGCCGCGCACTACGTAGCGCGCGATTGCGTGCGCCACCGTGCGCACATTTTCGTACGTGTAATCCTCGGCGATCACGCCGCGCCAGCCGTCGGTTCCGAATTTAATCGCTGTCATGGTCGGTTGCTAGATTAGCTTGCTTCGCTTTTTTTCCTCCAGCCATTTTACGATCTTGCCCACGTCCTGCGAGCGCTCGCGGGAACAAAGCAGCAAGGCGTCGGGGGTTTCCACCAGCACGACGTCGCGCACGCCGATTGCGGCGACGAATTTTTTGGGGCTCCAGAAATAATTGCCTTCGGCGTCGAGTGTGAAGTGCGCTCCCGCCGATACGTTGGCGCCGTCTTGCGCGGCTAGCAATTCGTAGACGGCGGCCCAGGAGCCGATGTCGCTCCAGCCGATTTTTGCGGGAATTACGGAGACGCGGGCGATGCCCTCGGTGCGGGTGGCGGGCTCCATGATCGCGTAATCCACGGAAATGCTTTCTAGTTTGGGGTAAATCCGGCGCAGCGCGGCATCGTATCGTTTGGTGCCGATGGACTTGGCCAGTTCGAGCAGCGCGGCATGGGTTACGGGAAGGAATTTCTTCAGAGTTTCCAGAAAGGTGGATACGCGCCAGAAAAACATGCCGGCGTTCCAGAAATATTTCCCCGACGCCGCATATTCCTGCGCCACTTTCAGTTCGGGCTTTTCCGTGAAGCGGCGCACCTCGTAGGCTTCCACGCCGTTTCGGCAGCGCCGACGCCGCGCCGCTTTCGATGTATCCGTAGCCGGTTTCGGGGCGGGTGGGCGGAACTCCCATCACCACCAGATTCCCGGGCTTTTGGGCCAGAGCGAGGGCGGCGCGGACGAGTTTGCGATAGCCGGCCACGTCGGCAATGTAGCTGTCGGAGGGCAGCACGGCCATCAGCGCGTCTCCGTGCTTGTGCGCGAGGTGCACGGCGGCCAGCCCGATTGCGGCGGCGGTATTGCGCCCCACAGGCTCCGCCAGCACTTGCGAGGCCGGCGACCCGCGCATTTCCCGCCGCACCGCCGCGGCCTGCTCGACGTTTGTCACCACCCACATGTTCCCCGTCGGCACCACGGACTCGAGGCGCCTTACCGTCTGGCGCAGCATCGTTGCGTCGCCGGTGATATTGAGGAGCTGCTTTGGCGTGCGCATCCGGCTGCGCGGCCAGAAGCGCGTGCCGCGTCCTCCGGCGAGCAACACGGCGCAGACCGGCATCGCTTTGCTCTTGGCGCTTTTCTTCATGAGTGAACCACCCTTGCGATCGCATCCTGCGGCACGCCGCGCGCGGCCATGCGGCTCGCGAATTCGCCGGGATCGGCGGGCACGTAGGTTCTCAGCAGGGAGGTGCGCGCCTCAGGCAGCAGTTGATACTCGCCCAGGGCCGCCGCCATCATCCACACCTGCGTGGGGCGATATGGTGTGAGCTCGCGGCCGTGGCGGATATGCCCATGCCCTTCCAGAAAAATCAGCAGGTCAAAGTGAGTGCCGGACGTGTTGGCGTCGATACGCTCGCTCGACTCCCACTTTTCCGCGGCGAAATATGGGCACATGGCGAGATAGGTTTCCGTCAGCGCGCCCTGCTTCACCTGCACGGGATCGACTTTTCCGCCAGACTGCGCGCCGAAGCGCATCACCTGCAGAGCGCGCTCGATATGCAACGGGCGCATCTTCCCCTGCGCGTCGGGACGATTGTAATCGAACACGCGATAGGTGAGATCGGAATGCTGCTGGATTTCGCAGAGCAGCAGCCCGGGCCCAATCGTGTGCGCCGTGCCGGCGGGCACGAAAATAGCGTCCCCGGCATTCACCGGAACGTGCGCCAGGCAGTCTTCTGCGGTTCCGTCCGCGATTGCGCGCTCGAAATGGTCAGGAGTGATATGCGGCTTCAGCCCCACCAGCACTTCCGCACCGGGGCGCGCGCGGACCGCGTACCACATTTCCGTCTTCCCGCGGCCTCCCGCGGCTGCCTCATGCTGCGCGGCGAAGTCGTCGCCGGGATGCACCTGTACGGATAATTTGTCTTCCGGGAAAAGGAATTTCACCAGCAGCGGAAAATCGCCGCCGCGCTTCACTAGAGTTCCACTCCATTCCACCGGCATTTCGGGCCAAGCCTCGCGAAGCTTGCGGCCCGAGAATGGCCCGGTCGCAAATTGGCATTCGTTGCCGGTCATCCAGGCCTCGCCGATGGGTTCGGCAAGGCCGGTCTTTTCAGGAAAAAACGGAGCGAGAGAAAGCGCGCCCCACGGGCGGGCGCTGAATACGGGCTCGAGTCGCGCGGGGGAAAGAATCACTGTGCCGGGCCGGAGGAGCCGCCAAAAAAGCGAGCGAGCCGGCGCAGGCCTTCTTCGATCCGCTCGATCGACGTGGCGTACGAGATGCGGACGTACCCCGGCGCGCCAAACGCTTCTCCCGGCACCACCGCGACGTGCTCGCGTTCGAGCAGTCGTTTTGCGGCTGCGGTATCGCTGGGAAGGTCCGCGTTGAGATGCGCGGAAATATTCGGAAACACGTAAAAGGCGCCTTCGGGCGCCGTACACGCGATTCCCGGAATCGCGCGCAATCCCGCGAGAATGCATTCGCGCCGCCGGGCGTACTCGGCCAGCATTGCGTATACCGAATCCATCGGCCCGCGCGCAGCCTCCAGCGCGGCGTACTGCACAATCGAAGTAGCGTTCGAGGTGGACTGGCTCTGCAGCTTGGTCACCGCCGCAATCAGCGGCTGCGGCGCGAGCAGGTAGCCCATGCGCCAGCCGGTCATGGCAAAAGTCTTGGAGAACGATCCGGCAACGATCAGCCGCTCGCGCGAGCCCGGCAGGCTCGCCACCGTAAACGGCCTCGCGCTGCCATAGGTAAAGTGCGAATAGCATTCGTCGGAAAGCAGCCAGACACCGTGCCGCCGGCAGACGTCGTAAATCCGCGCGAATTCGTCCGGCGGAATCACGGCCCCGGTCGGATTGCACGGCGAGTTGACGATCAACATCCGGGTGCGCGAGGTGACGGCCCGCTCGACATCGGCGGCGCGCAGGCGAAAATCGTCCTCGGCGCGCGTGGGCACAAAGACGGGCGTTCCCCCGGCATATTTCACGATGTCCGGATAGCTCACCCAGTAGGGAGCGGGAATCAGCACCTCGTCGCCCGCGCTCACCAGCGCGCAGACGGCATTGAAGATCGCATGCTTGCCGCCGGTAGTGACCACGCACTCCGCCGGCTGATACGCGGGCAACGACTTCAGCTGCGCCGCGTGCCAATCGCAAATGGCCTGCCGCAGCGGCAGAATCCCCGCCCCCGGCGTGTATTTGGTGCGGTTTTCTTCGAGCGCCTGGATGGCCGCGCGCTTGATGTGCTGCGGGGTGGGGAAGTCCGGCTCGCCGGGGCCGAAATCGACGACGTCGACGCCCTGCGCCTTGTACTTCTCCGCTTCCTGCAGCACCGCCATGGTGGGCGATGCGCCAATGCGGTTCACCCGGTCGGTCAGTTGGATAGCGTCGTCGATCTTCGGTTCTGTGATTTTCGGTTCCGTGATTTTCAGTCCCGTGCCGCGTTCCATCCCGGCGCCTCGTCCGCTCGTGCAGATCTACTTCAGCTTGTCGCGCAGCCGCTGCTCGACCAGCGCCGGCACAAACCCTTTGATGGGGCCGCGCAGCCGCGCCAGTTCCTTCACCAGCCGGGAGCTCACGAAGCTGTAGGCTTCGGCCGGCAGCATGAACACCGTTTCAATCTGCGATTCGAGCTTGCGGTTCATCATGGCCATCTGGAGTTCGTATTCGTAATCGGAGACGGCGCGGATGCCGCGGAGGATCACCCCGGCGGTGCGCGACCGGGCGTAGTCCACCAAGAGGCCCTCGAACACGTCGACCTCGACGTTTTTCCAGTCGAAGGTTACCGCCTCCAGCATTTCGACGCGTTCCTTCACTTCGAAGAGCGCGTCTTTGTCGGGGTTGCGCGTGACCGCCACCACCACCTTGTCGAAGATCATCGCGGCGCGCGCGATCAGGTCGAGGTGGCCGTTGGTGACCGGGTCGAACGACCCCGGATAAATGGCGATAACCTTCTTATTCCGCTGGGTATCCATTCGGTCGGTAATTCTAAATCATTACCCGCCAAATTTACAGGATGGCTACGCGACGCGGTTCGGAAACATGCGAGAGGCTATATCGGCCAGCGCTTGCGGATCTGGGCATCATCGCGAAAGAGGTCTCCGAAAGCCCTGTCTCGCATACCGCGAAGAACCGTCATTCTGAGAGTGTCCTCTAATCGATCATACAATTCGAGCTGAGCGGGCGACGGGCCTTGGCTTGTATTCGTGGATAGGAACGAGACACCATGAGCGAGTTGAGAGCGCAAGTCATATGCCTCGTTTGCTCTTGGTTCAGGAATATCGATGCCGAACTCCGATGCCAGTTGGGAAACACGCCTGCTGAACTGGGCGGTGCTGGGGTGTCTGTCTGTGTGTACTAATGCTTCTAGTCCCGTGCAAACCAGTGTCCATCGATGGTCCAAGTAATAGGTTCTGGATGCATATTCATGATGCCACAGCGCGTTATGTATGCGTCTCGGCAGGTCATGTCGTAAGGCCGGAAGAAGCTCGCGCAATATCGCCGCCTCGGTATCGGTAAGCCAATCACGGGTCCGACGTGGCGAGAGGAATGCTTGTTTGCTGATGCCCCTGATGTCTGCTGGAACTATGTGGTCTACCTCTGCCGACTCAGTAACCCCGTAGCCGAGCCTCGCGGCATAGTAAAAGCCGACTGACGTGGGATGAATAAGGCGAGATAAGCCGATGACACTTGCCAACACGTTGTCACGATCCCACCGGTGCATGTCGTCGTATACCGGCTCTCGAACAAACGAATAGAGTTGACCGAACTGTCGAACAGGCGAAGGCATTCCGACGGCTTTTGGCTCACATGTATCCATAATGGTAGCGGCCAACTTGCCTTCCAGCTTACCGACCCACATATGCTCGGAAAGCTCTATCCGCTGCTTAATAGGAGGAAACTGTTCTATCTCCTCCTCTTTGCCGAAAATACCCGTGTTTGTGTGAATCACAACATCGCTACCACGCATCTTTGCCGTTACCGAAGTGTCCCCGCATATGGATTCGCACTGACCTCGCTTATATCACATACGAAACCAAGTCCCGATAGGTACGGTGGTCTCAATGGGTCGTCGCAACACCAGCTCGAAGTCCATTTAGGAGAGCCCAGAACGCTAAAGTCGTTCGCGAGCATTAAGTCAAACAAGAACACTACCCTGTTAGGTTTAATGAATAGAGGCCCGGCAGAGCGGTTCTCGATTGGGAAGCGTTGCCTAATCAACTGATTGCAGGGTGTTGCATCGACCATCTGAGCTGGCAGCGGTTATCGGAAACTTGGAGAACTGTGCCCGGTATATGTCCGATTACCTCGGCACTGCGGCCTGAATATCCTGTCAGGATTTACCGCTCGATCTTAAACCCGATTCGCAGCCTGACCTGGAACTCCTCAATCTTGCCGTCCTTAATCCTGCCTCTTTCATCGGCGATCTCAAACCATTCCATGTTGCGTACCGTCTTCGCCGCTTCGGCGACAGCGGCCTTCGCCGCCTCAGCGAAGCTCACGGGCGAAGTTCCTACCAGTTCGGTTATTTTGTATGTTCCGGCCATGTCCAAGTCTCCTCGAATAGGAAATTCTCAATAATATAGAGGAGCTTACGCCTAACAAGGTCAAAGGCCAATAAGAGCATCGGGGGGCGGACCGCTCACTCCCGGTAAACCAGGTTTTTTCATCATCTTCTTCGTAGCATGGCACCGCGCTGCTCCGCTAAGATCGGCTCATATTTTCGCGATGCCGGGATTTGCGCCGCTCGAAATCGCGCTTCGTTTTCGTGGTTTCCGTGAAATTCTTAAAAGCGTGGGCTTAACCCCGCCAATCGGGAGATTGGTGTTCCCAGGGGGGCGGCGGATAAATGGGGATACCTTCTTATTCCGCTGGGTATCCATTCGGTCGGTGACTCTGAATCATTAGCCAACAAATTCACAGGATGGCTTGGGGTTGGTGGCGGGGTAATCAGGGGGGGGAAGTGATTTTCTGGTCCGTTCGCAGAAGATGGGCTACGCGCTTACGCATCAGGATGATCAACCCGTTATGAACTGCGTCTAGGAATGCGGCGGAAGAGGCCGGATCGCGTTACGCGCGTAAGTCGAAGGTCTGTAACAGTGCTGTTGGCGATAGCACCGCTGAGCGATCCTAACTTGACCGCTTGTACCGGTAAGCCCAGCCGGTCAAGCACAGTAAGCCGGTGATCAGGAGATAGATGCTTCCCGGCTCTGGCGTTACTATGGGAGTTAGCATGCCGGCGATAACCGGTATAGCAGCCCCACTTGATACAGAGAATCCCAAGTTCCCGTTTGTTCCGTAACT
This sequence comes from uncultured Acidobacteriota bacterium, assembly GCA_963797585.1. Taxonomy (GTDB): domain Bacteria; phylum Acidobacteriota; class Terriglobia; order Acidiferrales; family UBA7541; genus Palsa-295. The sequence goes on along the minus strand of CAWCQH010000019.1, from coordinate 156,649 downwards.
GGTCGCATTGGTTGCAATCAGCAAGATGTCTGAAGTTCCACCTGGGGTCAACGTGAGCAACTCCGAAATCGGTGCGGCCGGGAGCGCCGTCCCAAAACCCGCGCTAGCGGGCGCGACTCCAGGTCCGCCGGGCGCGATGGCATAGCCGACGTTGTCGGAAAACTCGGGGAACATTCCATCTAAGCCAATTCGAGTTATCGAGTCAGTAGAAGTGGGGTCTTCGGACACTATGACGAAAAAGTCCAGGCACCCCGTGCACGTCACGCCGAATGGGTCAACAGCCACACCCTCTTGGTACGATCCAGTGATAGCGCCGCTATCGATACTGAAAGATCCCGAGACCTCATCAAGGATCGGCGTCTTCGTCGAAACCGTGCCAAAGTCGGTTGGCGACACTCCGGTTTGACCCGGAGTAATAGTAGTGGCATGGAGCGACGCAGTCGCTAGCAACAGCGCTGCTGCGACGACAAGGTGATGTAGCCGGCTAATGTTCATTCTGACACCCTCCTCGCGGAAGTTCTGCCCTCACCGGGAAAAAGTGATGTGATGCGAAACGGAGGACCAAGGAACGGGTATGAACTTAGCTATTGGTGTCTTCGGAGTCAAGCTAGTTTTTTAGTACTATAAGTACCTGTTCCTGCGGCGGTTTTATCTTCTCTAACAGATACTGCCGCAGAGACGATTTCGAAGCGTTCCTTCACTTGGGAAGAGCGCGTCTTTGTCGGGGTTGCGCGTCACCGCAACGACCACCTTGTCGAAGATTATGGCGGCGCGCGCGATCAGGTCGAGGTGGCCGTTGGTGACCGGGTCGAACGAGCCCGGATGAATGGCGATAACCTTCTTATTCCGCTGGGTATCCATTCGGTCGGCAATTCTAAATATTACCCGGCAAAATCACAGGATGAGATCATCAGGCCTCGCAAATTACAACTCAACCCCGCCAATCGGTAGATTGGCGTTCCCAGGGGGCGCGGGTTTGCGCTGCCCGGTTATAATGCAGGGGTCCATTCGCACGCTGGCTGTGGCGCGATTCCCAAACTTATGCGGGCTGTCGACATCATTCGCAAGAAACGTGACGCTGGAGAGCTCTCCCGCGAGGAGATCGAGTTTCTCGTCCAGGGCGCTACTCACGGCACTGTTCCCGATTATCAGCTTGCCGCTTGGCTGATGGCTGTCGTCTGGCGTGGGATGACGCCCGCGGAAGCGGCGGCGCTCACCGAAGCTATGCTGCACTCGGGCAAGGTGATCGACTTCTCCGGCATTCCTGGCGCCAAGGTGGATAAACACTCGACGGGCGGCGTCGGGGATAAGACCTCCCTGGTGATTGCGCCCGTGGTCGCGGCGGCAGGCGCAAGGGTTGCTGCGGCAGGCGCGCACGCGCGAACGTCGGTCCCAATCTCCGCGCCGATTTGCGTGCCAATGATCAGCGGGCGGGGCCTGGGCCATACTGGTGGCACGCTCGACAAGCTGGAATCCATCCCCGGCTTCAACGTGAACCTCTCGCTTGCCGAGTTTCGCAGGGTGCTCGAAACGTGCGGCTGCGCGCTTGATCGGCCAGACGCCCGAGATTGCTCCTGCCGACAAAAAGCTTTACGCCCTGCGCGACGTGACCGCGACCGTCGAAAGCCCGTTCCTCATCTGCGCGTCCATCATGAGCAAGAAAATGGCGGAGGGAATCGACGCGCTGGTGCTGGATGTGAAGACCGGCAGTGGCGCTTTCATGAAGAATCCTGCCGATGCGGAGTATCTGGCGGGATTGATGGTGGAAACGGGCAAGCGCATGGGCAAAAAGGTGGTCGCGCTCATCACCGATATGGACCAGCCGCTGGGCCGCAAAGTCGGCAACGCGCTGGAAATCGAAGAGGTGCTGGAAATTCTGAACGGCCAGGGCCCGGCCGATCTGCGCGAACTTTGCGACGAACTCTCCGCGTGGATGTTCCTGCTGGGCGGGCGCGTGAAGACGGTGGCGGAGGGGAAGCGGCTCGCCGCGGAAATGATCGCATCGGGGCGCGCTCGGGACACTTTTCGCGAAGTCATCCGGGTGCAGGGCGGCGACCCGCGCGTGGTGGACGAGCCCAGCCGCCTTCCGCGCGCACAGTCCGAGCAGCACGTTACCTCGCATCGCGGAGGCTACGTCACGTCTATTCATTGCGAGCAGATTGGCGTCGCCAGCATGATGCTTGGCGGCGGCCGCGAGAAGATGGAGGACAAGATCGATCCCGGCGTGGGGCTGATTCTCGAGAAGAAGGTGGGGGACGCCGTAAAAGCCGGCGAAACGCTTTGCGCGATTCGCTACAATTCGGATGCGCGGCTTCGCGAGGCCGCGGCGCTGCTGGCGCGGAGCTTCGAGATCGGAGCGCAGCCGCCGGTCGCGCAACCGCTGGTGCGCAAAGTTATTGGGGACTAGCGACTGCTCGGCGAAGAATGAGGTATCTATCGGCGAGTGGCGGGTGAACTCCAGAACACGAAGAGGGATTCTTCGCTCCGCTCAGAATGACTGCTGCAAGGCAACGGCGAAGGGCAGGAAACGTCAAAAAAGTCACAGCCTCTCAGAATGGCTGCCTGACTTTTTTCGCGAGCAGAGGTTGGGTTGAATCGCGGCGGGAAAGATGACTGAATACGACGCATTGATCGCCGGAGCGAAAATTGCCAGGGAGAACGCGCACGCGCCTTTCTCCAACTTCCGCGTGGGCGCTGCGCTGCGGGCGAAATCCGGCAGGATTTTCACCGGATGCAACGTGGAGAACGCGAGCTACGGGCTTACCTGCTGCGCGGAGCGCGTCGCTATCTTCAAGGCCGTCTCGGAGGGCGAACATGGCTTCGACGCCATCGCTGTGGTGGCCGATACCGAGACGCTTACTCCGCCCTGCGGCGCTTGCCGCCAGATCATCTGGGAATTCTGCGGCGACGTCCCGGTGATTCTTGCGAATCTTCAGGGCAAGGTGGAATACGAACGGTCCGGCAAATTGCTGCCGCGGGCCTTCGATGCAGGCTTTCTCTAGCAGGTTGCGGAAAAATGCACAAATCTGTTCCTCAGGGGCTAAAGCCCTATTGAATGCTTGGACTTTATGTCGGAGCTGAAGCTCCGACCCCCTAAAACCCAGGTTTTCCGCGACCTGCTAGGCAACAAAAAGCTCAGGCCCGGCTTGAACCGGGCCTGAGTGTTGTGAGCTGCAATATCCCCGGGAACGATCAGCCGATGTGCAGGTTGTTCGTTACTGAGAAAACACCCGGCACTTCGTTGGCGCGGATGCGCGCGATATTGGCATCCATCTGGTTCATCACGGCTCCTTCCAGCGTGACATGGCCGTTATTCACGATGATGTGGATGGACGGCACTGCACCCATTGCGTAACGACCCAGCGTGTCGCCTGAGAAGATGCGCCGGAATGCGGCCCGGCGGATCTGGTCGTCAAAATTCGACACCGGCAGCACCTGGATGTTGTCGACCACCTGCGTGACGCCCTCCACGCGCCGCACCGACTTTTCCGCGTCGGACTTGGTTACTGGGAGCACTACCTGGCCGGAAAGCACGACCTGGGTGCCGTTGAGCTGGTAGGTGATGTTGTCGAACACGCCGTACCACGGGTTCATGACCAGCGCATGGTGGACGTGTTTGTTCAGCGCCTGTTCGTTGACCGCCTCGTCGTGCGTGGTGGCGGCTTGCGCCGTGTAAGCTCCCATCGTGATGGCAGCCAGCGCCAGCGCGACGGAAACGCGCGCTACTTTCAGCAAATTAGAGCGAAATTTCATGGCATCTCCTTTTCTGGTGATTCCCCTTACGCCGGTGGTAAGGGCACGGGGCGTGCCAAAGTTGACTGGCGGTCACTGCGTGTAATTGCTTATCTCTCAGCGAGTTTCTGTTGCGTCGCTGGGAAAACCTGTAGGGACTATTTCTCCCATGTGGTTGAGAACCACCGGCGGCGCTGCTTCTCGGCCAGCCTGTGCTTCTGGCGTGCTGCCTGGCAATCTGTGCTTGATTCGTCTGGGGCTGGGGCGTACGATGCCGTCGCTTCGCGAAGTGGCGCGCGGCGCTGCTCAAACACGAGGTCGATCGAGTGCGATCATCAGGCAGTGAAACAGATAGCGTGGGAACAACTTGCGCTGAAACAGCGCGGCGCGCGTTCGCGGCGGCCATCCTGGCCATGGCAATTTTGTGGATGGCGCATGGCGCGTTCGGGCAGAGCGGGGAAGTCTACAAAGTGAGGCTGTCGCCTGTGCCGCTCGATCAGGGAATGCTGGCGACGGTTGCCGGGTCGGGCTCGCTTACGGCGGTTCTGTCTGGGAAAACGCTCAAGATCAGCGGAACGTTTGCGGGATTGAAGTCGCCCGCTATTGCCGCTCAAATTCATCATGGTCCGAAGGCGGTGCGCGGGCCGGTGATCCTCGATGTGCCGGTGCCGAACGCCGCGAGCGGAACGATCAGCGCCTCGATTGACCTCACGGCGGAACAGGTGGAAGACCTGCGGAATAGCAGCCTCTACATTCAGATCAACTCGCAGGGCGCCCCGGCAGGGAACCTTTGGGGATGGTTCTTGCGAGAGAAACCGTAGAAAAGGATTGCGATGAGTCGATTAAGGGCGTTGGGAATATTGGCGCTGCCTGTCGTACGCTGGCGCTTGGATTGTCGGTCGCTTCGGGAAGGCAGGCACCGGCAGCTGGGATTTACACGGCCGATCAGGCGAACGCTGGGCGCGCGACGTTTCAGTCCACGTGCGCCGCGTGTCATCAACCCGATCTCCGCGGCAGCATGGATGCGCCCGCGCTGGCTGGCAACAACTTTGTAAACGCCTGGAGCACGCGAACTACCGCCGATCTGTTCAGTCGCATCCGCTACACCATGCCGGCCAATAATCCAGGCTCGTTGAGCGACCAGGACGCCGTCAATTTGACGGCTTTTATCCTTCAGTCGAATGGAGCTCCGGCTGGCGCCACGCCGCTTACTCCGACCTTGGCAGTACCGATCGCCAGTCTAGCCAAGGCTGCGACGGCGGGTTCCGCTGGGCAAGCGGCACCGAAGCCACAGGCCCCGCCTCCGCCCTCGGACGATGCTACTCCCCGGCGAGCCGCCGCTCCCGCGACCGGGGTTACCATCGAGGGTGAGGTGCGCAATTACGTCCCCGTCACCAGCGAAATGCTGGTTCATCCCGATCCGAACGATTGGCTGATGATCCGCGGGAATTATCAGGCGTGGAGCCACAGTCCTCTGACGCAGATCAACACGCGGAACGTGCACGATTTGCGCCTGGCCTGGGTGTGGGGCATGAATGAGGGCACGGGCTCGAACGAACCCAGCCCGCTCGTACACAACGGAATCATTTACCTCGTGAACCCGGACAATCTTGTGCAGGCGCTCGACGGTTCTACCGGCGAGCTGATCTGGGAAAATCGCCTGCGCCCGCCCGGCCGCCAGAGCGGCGGCACCGGAGCCATGCGCAACATGGCCATTTACGGAGACAAGGTTTTTGTCGCCACCACGGATGCGCATCTGGAGGGCCTCGATGCGCGCACGGGCAAGACGCTTTGGGATACCGTCCTCGCGGATACATCCAAGGGATTTGGCAACTCGAGCGGGCCCATCGTAATCAACGGCAAAGTGTTGCAGGGCCTAGGGGGCTGCAATCGCTATAAGGCCAGCGACAGCGAGCAGGGCTGCTACATCAGTGCGCTCGACGCTGCGACTGGCAAGATTCTTTGGCGGTTCAACACCGTTGCGCGGTCCGGCGAGCCCGGCGGCGATACGTGGGGCAAGCTGACCAACATGCTTCGCGCGGGCGGCGAGACCTGGATTACCGGCAGCTACGATCCCGAGCTCAATCTCACTTATTGGGGCGTCGCGCAGCCCAAGCCGTGGATGCAGGTGAGCCGCGGATCCGGCGTGAACGATCAGAATCTATACACGAGTTCCACTTTGGCGCTGCGTCCTGATGACGGCTCGCTGGCCTGGTACTACCAGCATGTGGCGGGTGAGTCTCTCGATCTCGATGAAGTCTACGAGCGCGTGTTGGTCGACATCGGAGACTTGAAGGCCGCCTTCACGATCGGCAAAACCGGCATCCTATGGAAGCTCGACCGCCAGAGCGGTAAATTCATTTCGCAGAAGGAAACGATGTTTCAGAACGTCTTCAGCGGACTGGATCCGAAGACGGGGAAGCTTACCTACCGGCCTGATGTCGTCGAGCAGAAAATTGGCGAGGGCGTGCAGGTCTGCCCCAGCACCGAGGGCGGCCACGACTGGCCGGCGATCAGCTATTACCCTCCCACGGGGATTCTGATCATTCCGCTGAGCCAGAGCTGCATGGAGATGTTTGGCCGCAAGGTCGAGTTCGTGGATGGTTCGGGCGGCGGCTCGGCGGATCGCAGATTTTATGAGATGCCGGGCACCGACGGGAATGTCGGCAAATTGGTCGCCTACGATGTGAAGACAATGAAAGAGGTCTGGAGCTGGCAGCAGCGTCCGCCCTTCCTTACTTCTGTGCTTTCTACGGGTGGTGGCCTGGCCTTTATAGGCGATCTCGACCGTTATTTCCGCGCTATGGATGCTACCACCGGCAAGACGCTTTGGAAGACGAGGCTCGGTACGTCCGTTCAGGGATTCCCTGTGGCTTTCGCTGCAGGAGGCAAGCAATACATCGCGGTCACCACGGGATTAGGCGGAGGCAGCCCGCGCGAGGCTCCCCGGGCGATCCTCCCGGACATTCATCATCCGATGCACGGCAACGCGCTGTACGTCTTTGCACTGCCCGATCAGCAGTAGCGCTGATCGATAGCCTGTGTTGGCTTCGCTTGCGAGCGCCCTTGTTAATCTGCCGATCATTCAGCGTCAGGGTAAGAACTCTGCTTTGACCCGTCGTGTGGCGACGCTCACCGTAGCCCCGACAATTCTTAGAGTGGCCGTGCTGTTACCGTGGGAATACCGCTGGCTACTGAGAATATAGCCTCTTACTACCCCCTCGCTCAAAACCACCCTTTTACAAGTAATTTACAGCGGCCAGGAACACGATGGACTACCGTGTGAAATGGGAAAAGTGTGCAGCATCGCTCGTGGGGCGGGCGCACCAAGATAAGTAGCCGAAGCCAGTGGGGCATATCGGCACGCCTTGCTCCCGTTCCTGTGGAGGGAAAAATGCGGACTCTATGTAAGACTGAGCGGAAACTTGCGTCTGTGATTGCACGATCGGTCTTCTCGGTTACGGTTTTGACTCTGCTGCTCGCTCTTTCCGTATCCACTCCGGCGACTGTCGGAGGGAGCATCTCTGGGACTGTTAAGGACGCAACCGGAGGCGTGATTGCGAAAGCCACCGTCACGGTAACGAATATCGAAACTGGGGTCCAGCAAACCGCGGTTAGTAACGACGCTGGCACCTACTCGTTCCCGACCCTGCCGGTAGGGCATTACAACCTCGACGTGACGGACGCCGGCTTCCGGCCCTATCGCCGGACGAGCATAACGGTGGACGTAAACAGCGCCCTCATAGTCGATGCAGCGCTCGAAGTGGGCGCGAACCAGGAGACGATTACCGTCGAGGAATCGGCTGTGCAGGCGGAGACAGCCAGCACCCAGTTAGGTGACGTCATCACGGGTGCCAGCGTCACGGCCCTGCCGCTCAATGGACGCAGCTATACCGACCTCCTCGCCCTTCAGCCAGGCGTGATGCCCCTGACGACGATCACGTCCCTCACAGTTCAGGGACTTGGCCAGAGCGTCTTTTCACCCTCCGGTGATTTGAACCCCGGAACACTTTCCATCAATGGGCAGCGCGAGTCCGCGAATGGCTTCCTCGTGAACGGCGCCGATGCCGAAGAAACCGGCAGCATGGCGGCTGCCATCGTCCCCAATCTCGATTCCATCTCCGAATTCCGAATCCTATCTGACAACTTTGACGCCGAGTACGGCCGCTACACCGGAGGCCAGATCAACGTCATCACCAAATCCGGCACCAACGATTTTCATGGAGACGTCTTCGAATTCCTCCGCAACACCGACCTCGATTCACGCAATTATTTCTCCCCCACCCGCGGCACCTACATCCAGAACCAGTTTGGAGGCACATTCGGCGGCCCCGTCGTGCGTAAAAAGGTGTTCTTCTTCACGGATTATCAAGGCACAAGGCAGATCGAAGGAACCGACACCGGCCTCATACCCGTGCCCTCTGTGCAGGACCGCACGGGCAACCTCCTTGATCAGGCGAGTTCCCTCACCGGCACCGTAGGCGGCGACTACTTCGCGAGCGCGTTGACCCAGAAGCTGGGTTATCCGGTCACAGCGGGTGAGCCCTATTACACTCCAGGATGCACGAGTTCCGCCCAGTGCGTTCTTCCCAACGCCACCATACCGCAGAGCGCGTGGTCCGCGCCGGCTCTGGCTTTGCTGAAATATATCCCGTCGCCGAATCTCCCCGGAAACGTCTTCACCACGTCGGCCTTCGACCAGATCCTCCACGACGACAAGATCGGCGAACGCGTCGACGCCATCACGCGCTGGGGCGCCATCTTCGGCTTACTACTCGCTCGACAACTACACCGAGAACAATCCGTACCCCGCGGGGCAGGGAGGAGCCAACGTGCCGGGCTTCAACGGCCTGTACACGGGCCGGGCGCAGTCCGTTGTCCTGGGGGATACCAAGACGATCGGCACGAGCGCCGTGAATGAATTCCGAGTGAACTATACCCGAGACGCAAACGATCTGGGCAAGCCCTCAGGAGGACTGGGCGTCAGCTTAGCCTCGCAGGGCTTCGTAACCGGAGCAAACACTCTGGGAATCGTCCCTCAGGCGCCGGCGCAGGGCATCGAAAACATCGTATTCAATGATGGCAGCCTCGTCATCGGAACCGATCCCCGCGGAGTTCTACCAGATCAACAACGACTTTGGCATCAGCGACAATTTTTCCAAAATACTGGGGGCCCATTCGCTCCGCTTCGGGGCCCAGTTGGAGTACGACCAGATTGATACGCATCCTTACGCCTTCCTTGACGGGAGCTTCGTCGTCAACGGCAGCGAGACCGGCGTGGCCTTCGCCGATTTCCTGCTGGGCATCACGAGCGAATACACTCAGAACCAGCTGCGGCCATTCTATGGGCGCAACAAGTACGTGGGTCTCTATGCGGAGGATAGCTGGCGTGTAAAGCACAATTTCACGCTTGAATTACGGCCTGCGATGGGACCGCATCGAGCCTTGGTATGAAAAGTACGACAACAACATCACCTTCATCCCCGGCGAGCAGTCCGTCGTTTTTCCGAGCGCCCCAGCCGGCATCGTTTACCCGGGTGATCCGGGGGTTTCACGCACCCTGGCCCCTGCGGGAAACCGCGACCTCGCCCCGCGCATCGGTATCGCTTATTCGCCTGAGTTCCAGCAGGACTCGCTTCTCGGCAAACTCGCCGGTGGTTCCGGTAAGACAAGTATCCGGGCCAGCTTCGGGATATTTTATGCGGCGATCCCGGGCGAAACTCTCGGCCTGATCAGCGACAACGCCCCGTACGGATATACGTTTCAAAACACCTCAAACCCTCTCCTGGTGACGCCGTTTATTGACGGCGACACCGGCAACGTGGAAGGCCAGCGCTTTCCCGCGCAACTGGCGCCGTTAAATGTGTCGCCAAGCCATCCGGACCCCAACATCGACTTCTCTCAATTTGAGCCTATCGGCGCCACACCGGGTTATAGGACCGCCAACACGATCCCCTATACCGAGGAATACATGCTGTCTCTGCAGCGGCAGATGGGCGCCAATACCCTGCTCACCCTGAGTTACGTGGGCAATCAGGCCCATCATCTCGCGGTCCTTGAGGCCGCGAATCCCGGTAACCCGGCGCTATGCCTGAGCTTGATGCCTGCCTGTGGTCCCAACGGCGAGAACAACGTATACACCAGCGCGTCCGGGCAAACGATCAATGGCACACGCGAGCCGTTGGGCCCCAATTTCGGCAGCGTCAGCTACCAGACGACCATCGGCAATTCCGATTACAACGCTCTGGAAGCGAGCCTGAAACATACCAGCGGCCGCCTGCAATTTTTCGTCAGCTACACCTACAGCAAGTCCCTGGACGATGGCTCTAACTTCGGCGACCAGGTGGACCCCTTCGATCCCGGCCTGCTCCGGGGCCTCTCCTCCTTCGATATGAGACAGGACTTCGTCGCCAGCTACACCTATCGGCTTCCCTTCGAACGCCTCTTTCACGACGACAACCGCTGGACGCAGGGATGGTCGGTCTCCGGAATCACCCGTTACAGCACCGGTTTTCCGGTGACGCTCATGAATCCCAACGACACATCGTTGATTGGAACCTTCGGGAACGGCATTAACAACCTGACTGTCGATGAACTGGATTACACTCCGGGCCCGCTCAATCTGAATCACAATCCACGCAATGGAAATTCCTACTTCAATTCGTCCCTCTTCAGTTTGCCGGCTGACGACCCCGCCGCCGGGAATACGATTGCGAACACAATCGGGAACAGCGGCCGGCGGTTCTTCTCCGGGCCGGGAATCAACAACTACGATTTGACCCTGGAGAAGACGTTGAAGCTCACCGAGTCAAAATCGTTCGAATTGCGTCTGGAAGGGTTTAATGTGTTCAACCACACGCAGTTCTACGGCCCTCTTTCCGTGGATGGCAACTTCAACGACTCGACGTTTGGCCAGGTCATCAGCGCCGCCGCGCCGCGGCTATTCCAGATCGCATCGAAAGTGATTTTCTGACGACACTAAGACGACACTGAGAAGTTCCGACCCTAAAAGACCTGGTGGATTGCAGTGATGTTGCTGGAATTGGCGCGCGAAGAGAAGAGAGATTCATCGCTCGGACGGCGAGCGACGGAAAGCCGTTCCTCGCTGCGCTCGTTCGGAATGACAACGAAAGCAAAAGACTAAGCGCCTGCCGGGCGCACGTGGCTTACGAAGTCAGGCGCATGTCGCTGGATGTGCCGCCGGCTGCGGGGACGTAGCACTTCATTGTGTAGTCCATGACCATGCGGTCGGCGTTGAACCTCCAGCCCAGGGTGCGGATGGCGCGCTTCATGCGCTTGATCCAGCCGCGCGGGAGGCCGTCGCGATCACGCTGGTAGTAGAGCGGAATCACTTCCTCGCGGAGGGCGCGGTAGAGGTCTTCGCCGTCGCGGGTGTCGTGGACGTCCATGTTGGTGTGCGTGCGACCCGTGCCTATGGCGAACCCGTTCAGGCCGTCGTAGGCTTCGGCCCACCAGCCGTCCAGCACGGAGAGATTCAGGCCGCCGTTCAAAACCACTTTTTGCCCGCTGGTGCCGGAGGCCTCTAGAGGACGGCGCGGATTGTTGAGCCAGACATCGACGCCCTGGACGAAATGGCGGCCCACGTTGATGTCGTAGTCTTCGACGAACACGAACTTGTTGGCGAATTGGCCGTCGCGCATCAACTCGGCGATCTGCTGCAGGACGCGCTTGCCGAGTTCGTCGTGAGGATGGGCCTTGCCCGCGAACACGAACTGCACGGGGCGCTTCGGGTCATTCACCATCAGAGCCAGCTTCTCGATGTCCCGCAGGATCAGGTTGGCGCGCTTGTAGGTGGCAAAGCGGCGGGCGAAGCCTACGGTGAGGGCGTCGGGACTCAGCGTGCGTCCCAGCCGCCGGACGGTCTCGGGCGATTCCGCGCGGCCTTCCGCTTGCTCCATGGCGCGGCGGCGTACAAAGTCGAGGAGGCGCGACTTCAGGCTCAAATGCGTTTCCCAAAGCTCGCCGTCGTCGACGTTCTCGATGCCTTCCCAGATTTTTGCTTCGGCGCTGCGTTCGTGCCAATCGGTGCCGAGGTGGCGGTCGTAGAGCCGGAACATCTGCGGCGCCAGCCATGTGGGAACGTGCACGCCGTTGGTGATGTGCCCGATGCGCGAGGGTTCATCGCGGTCGCTGAGCTGGAGGCCGGTCCACATTTCTCGCGATACCTCGCCATGCAACGCCGAAACGGCGTTGGCGCGGCGGGAGAGCTTCAGGCCCAGCACGGTCATGCAGAATTCTTCGGAGTGGTTTCCGGGATTCTCGCGGCCGAACGCCATTAGCCCTTCGTGAGAGAGACCCATCGCCTCGCGCAGAGGACCGAGATGCTCCTCGATCTGATCCGCGCCGAAGCGGTCATGGCCGGCCGGCACCGGTGTGTGCGTGGTGAACACCACTTCCCGGGAAACGCGCGGCACCGCATCGTCGAAAGAAATTCCCTCGTCTTCCATACGGCTGCGAATCGCTTCGAGCACCGCGAACCCGCTGTGGCCCTCATTCAAATGGAGGACACCGGGCGTGATTCCCAGAGCTTTTAGCGCCCGGAAGCCGCCCACGCCCAGCAGCAGTTCCTGCCGGATGCGGATGCGGCGGTCGCCGCCGTAAAGGCGCGAAGTGAGCTCGCGGTCTTCCGGCGCGTTGCCCTCGACGTTGGAATCGAGAAGGAACAGCTCGATGCGGCCCACTTTTACGCGCCAGACCTTGGCGCCGATCGCGCAGCCCCGCGTTTCGATCTGCACCATTACGGGCTCGCCATTTTTCCCGATGGCCGGTTCCATGGGCTGCTGGTTCACATCGGTGGGGAGGTAATCTTCCAGCTGCCATCCGGTTTTGTCGAGATGCTGGCGGAAATATCCTTGTCCATAAAAGAGCCCGATGGCGACCAGCGGGATTCCGAGGTCCGACGCGCTCTTCAGATGATCTCCCGCGAGAACTCCGAGGCCGCCGGAATAGATGGGAATGGATTCGTGCAGGCCGAACTCCGCCGAGAAATAAGCCACCGGGCGGGGCCGCAGAATTCCAGCGTGCCGTGCGCCCCAGGTGCGGTCCTTCTCCAAATATTCGCGCTGGCGGCGGTAGGCGTAGTTGATGCGGCCGTGGAGCACCAGTTCACCTGCGCGGCGCTCGATTTTCTCGAGGGGAATTTCGGAAAGCAGCGCGATGGGATTGTGATTCAGCTGCCGCCAGCGCTGCGGATCGAGATCGAGAAACAGGCTGGTGGAGTCGTTATCCCAGCTCCACCACAAATTGCGCGCGAGCGCCCAGAGCCTTTCCTGGGCGGGCGCGATAAACCTGTCGAGCGTGCGCGCTTCGCTGACGACCGGGGCCACCTGCGCCGCGGCTTCCGCCAGCATGCGGATTTCGCTTTCGAGAAACAGGCGCGGCTCCCGCGTCTGCACCACGAGAACACCCTGGAGATCGCCGCGATCGATCAGTGGCACCCCGAGAAATGACTGCATGTCGTCTTCGCCGGCTTCGCGAAAATATTTGAAGCGGGAATGATTCTTCACCTGCTCCACCGCAACAGGCCGAACGTCCTCCGCCACCAGGCCTACGAGCCCTTCGTGCAGGGCAAGCCGCAGAGTGCCGATACATTGCGGACGCAATCCTACGGTGGCCGCCATCACGAGATTGGCGCGGTCCGGTTCGAGCAAATAGGCAGAGCAAACATCCGTCTCAAAGCGCTTGGCGATGAGAGCGACCACGTTCATGAGGGTTTCGGCGGGCTTGCCTCCCTCATTCGCAAGATGGCTGATTTCTTCCAGCGTGAGGACATAATTCGAGTCGGGTGCGTGTGTGGTTGGCCCCAAGTGTCATTCCCCTTTAGTTAGGCATTAAAAGTAGTGAGGCTCACGGTTTTCGTCAACCTTATTAAATCTATCGGCTGAATTACTTTCTTTATTTAAACAGGAGATCTTCCTCGAAGGGCAGAGATCCCTTGCGATGCCGCCAGGGTCCGTGCACGGCCCTTTTCCGGCTACTTTAACCCGGAACTTAATCTCGTTCTAGTACCTGGGTGCTGGGGTTTCCGGCACCTCGTATTGCTAAATGTGATCCCTTGGAACAGGTCTTTGAATTGGATTCTTAGGCAATCGATGTCTACAATTTTGGCATGTTAGCTAACTCTCAAACTGCAGGTTGCCAGGTTCCTACGTTCCCCGCCGCCGCGTCCTGGCGGGCGGTGAACACGGCCCGAAATCAAACAGCGATGCCCGTTCAGCATGCCACGAAAGATACGGTGATTGCGGCGGCTTTTCTGTGCGCCTACATGGCCTTCTACCTGGGAGTGGGTTTTGCAGGGCTTTCGGCCGTCGAATGGGCCTGGACGTACCTGACCAACTGACGGCGGACAGCTAGCCGAGTTATTGCCCCGCCCCGAAGGTATTGCACGCAGCCACCGTTCCCTCGTCTAATCCCGTTGTAAACCAGTGCGTTCGCTGCTGGGATGTTCCATGCGTAAATGACTCCGGGTTCACGCGTCCTGTGGCCATCTTTTGCAGGCGGTCATCGCCAACGGCGGAGGCTGCGCCGAGCGCCGATTCCACGTCTCCTTTTTCCAGCAGTCCCCGCTGTTGCGTGGTGTGGGCCCACACACCTGCGAAGCAATCGGCCTGGAGTTCGAGTTTCACGGAGAGGGGATTGGCTTCGCTGGAATCGCGCTCCTGGAGCCGCTGCACGCGGGCTTCGATCCCGAGTAACTTCTGTACGTGATGGCCGAGTTCGTGGGCGAGCACGTAGGCCTGCGCGAATTGGCCCGGGGCGCCGAATCGCTGGCTGAGTTCGTCGAAGAATCCCAGATCGATGTAGACCTTCTCATCCTCGGGACAATAGAAAGGCCCCGTGGCGGATTGCGCGCCGCCGCAGCCCGAATCGATCGCATCGCGAAACAGCACTAGCTTGGCGTGGTGATAGGGCGTCCCTGTCTGTTCGGGCAACACCTGCGTCCAGGTGTTTTGCACGTCGTCCAGAACGAAGGAGACGAATTGTACGAGCGGCTTTTCCTGTTCGTCGCGCGCCGGGTTGGGCTGGCTGACGGCAGAACCCGTATCCGCGACGCCTCCTCCGAGCAGAGCGAAAAGATTGGTGCGAAAGACGAAGCTCAGAATCAGCAGGATAAGCGTGCCGCCGAGTCCGAGATGTATGCCGCCAAACCCAAAACCTCCGCCGCCTCCGCTGGAATCGCGGTCATCTTCGATGTCGGAGCTTTGTCCTCCAGGTGTCCATTTCAAATGCGTTCTCCCTTGGTTCGCGGCGCAGGCTTAGGCCGGTGCCCCGTAATCATATCGCCCACGAAGGCTGGCTGCCAAATCGCAGCGGGGTACCAGTTCTCCAGCCCCCCGAATCTCCGGTTTGCAACCCGTTTATCTTCGATGTAAGCTCTCCGCCGGTAGAGGTGTGGGCTCTGGGGTGTCGATTTCCGGGTGGAGATAAGTCCTGTTTACCCATTCTGTGCTGTGCTTACGTCTAAGATTCAGATTGGTGCGCTGCCCCTGTTTGAAGGGAGATCCGCGATGATACGGAATTGCCGGTTACTTTGTCTGCCATTTATCCTGATGTGTTTTGCGGCGCTCGCGCCGTGGCCTGTGCGTGCCCAGGTGGAATTGTCGGGGCAATGGCGGCAGAAGATGCAGGAGGACTGGCCGGAGCGGAGTCCGGGGCCGCATATCGGCGATTACACCGGTATGCCCATCAATGAGGCAGATCGCATGCGGGGCGACACCTGGGACGCCGAGAAATGGGTGATGGTGGAGCATCAATGCCAGCCGCACCCTTCAGACTATGCGCCCCGTGGGCCCGCCAACCTGCGCATCTGGTCGGACACCGACCCCCTGACGCAGGGAATCAAGGAGTGGCACCTGACGACGAGTTGGATGCTGGCGCACCGGGTGATCTATATGGATGGGCGTCCGCATCCGCCGGAGTGGGCTCCGCATACCTGGCAGGGCTTCTCTACCGGCGAATGGGAAGGGGATGCGTTGAAGATCACCACCACGCATCTGCGAGAGGGATGGGTCCGGCGCAACGGCCTGGCGCGCAGCGAAAAGGCCACCATGATTGAATATTTGGTGCGGCATCACCGGTTCCTCACCATGGTTACCATCGTGAAGGACCCCCTCTATCTTACCGAGCCGTTCATTCGCACGTCGGACTGGGTGGAGGCTGAAGGCAACGAGACGTATCCCAATCTGTGCATCCAGGGCGTGGAAATCGAGCACGACAAGGGCTGGGTGGCCTACCACTTGCCGGGGCAGAATCCGTGGCTGAGCGAATACGCGGAAAAGACCGGCATTCCCTACGAGGCTTCGCGAGGCGGTGCGGAAACGATGTATCCCGAATATCAGAAAAAGCTGGCGCAGATGGGCGCCGCCAAGCCACACGCAATCGCCGGAGAAGGGGGGACGATGAGTGCAAGCTCGTCGAGGCTCGCAGGCCCCGTAAGCCGCCCCTTAAGCATGTTGCGTTCGATGGCCGCGTGCGCGTGTTTGTGCGCGCTGGCGATGGTCGTTTGCGCGGGAGGCGCCGCTGCGGAGCAGCCTCGCCTAGCGCAGCCTTCCGCTGCGCGGGACGGGCAATCGAAGCCCGATTCGCAGGTCCACGTGTTTCATGCGCAGGGCAACGTGTACATGCTTGTTGAGCCGACCAACAACATCACCGTGCAGATCGGCGATAAGTACGTCATCGTGGTGGACACGGGTGTTCCGGAGCTGAGCGATGAAGTGATCGCGGCGATCCGCTCGCTTTCGAGCCTGCCGATCATGTTTGTCGTGAATACCAACTCCGATGCCGACCACACCGGCGGCGATCCTCAGATTTCGCAGGCGGGATGGGCTCTGCCGAACGCCGGCAGCACGGGCGTGGATTCGTCCGTGTCGAAGGCGATTGTCACCAAGGTCAGCCTGGGTCAAGGCGCGCCGATTGTCGGGCACAAGAACACGGTGGATCGAAACAGCGTACCGAGTCTGGTGTCGGCGTCCGTCACCTACGGGAGCGAAGGTTTCCAGCTCTTCAACGACGAGCCGGTGCTCTTCTACTACATGCCCGCGGCGCACACCGACGGAGACACGGTCGTGTTTTTCCGCGGGTCGGAAGTTGTCAGCGTGGGCGATCTTTTTTCGACCACCGGCTACCCGGTGATCGAGTCGGATAAGGGCGGCAGCATCGACGGATTTGTCGACGCGCTCAACCAGATTATTTCGCTCCTGGTTCCGCGGGAAAACGAGGAGGGCGGCACGTACGTGGTTCCCGGCCACGGCCACCTCTGCGACCGCAACGACGTGGTGAACTATCGCGACATGGTCACCATCATTCGCGGGCGCATTCAGGACATGATCAAGAAGGACATGACGCTCGAGCAGGTGAAGGCTGCGAAGCCGACCTTTGACTACGACCCTGTCTACGGGGCGAAGAGCGGTCCCTGGACCACCGACATGTTCGTCGAGGCTGTGTATCGCGACCTGACCAGGGAAAAAGCTCAGCCGAAGAGCGGGACCGGTAAGTAGGCTGGCAAGCAAGCGGGCAAGTAAGTTTTGCGGGGCAGTAAGGAGCGGAAGAATATGGCGCGGAAAAGCATGGCGCGTTATCGGATTGCAAAGAGTCGCTCGATTTTGTACCTGGCCGCGGCGGGGGCGCTGTTGCTCGGGCTGCGAGTGCCGGGCGCGGGACTGGCGAGCGCCCAGGAAGGGCGGGACGCGAAGCCTCCGGCAACGGCCAAGGCTGCGGCGGTGATCGATATGACCGGCTACTGGGTCGCCATCGTCAACGAAGACTGGCGCTGGCGCATGCTGACGCCGGGGAAGGGCGATTACGCCAGCCTTCCGCTGAATTCCGAAGGCCATCGCGTGGCGGATTTGTGGGATCCCGCCAAGGACAAAGCCGAAGGGAACGAATGCCGCGCCTACGGCGCGGGCAACATCATGCGCATCCCGGAACGCCTGCACATTTTCTGGGCCGACGAGAACACGCTGGAAATGGACACCGACGCCGGTATGCAGAAGCGCCTCTTCCATTTCAATGGGCCGAAGTGGCAAGGGGGGCCGCTGCAATGGCAGGGAGATTCCGTGGCGCGCTGGGAGAAGCAGGTTCAATATGGCGGGGATGCCGCTTACGGCGGACCCAGCCCAGGCAAGGGAGGCGACCTGGAAGTGATCACCACGCACATGCGCTCCGGGTACTTGCGCAAGAATGGCGTGCCTTATAGCGAGAACGCTGTGATCAGCGAGTATTACAACGTGTTTTATCCCGAAGGCCCGCAGGGCACCGTCTACCTTACCGTGACCACTGGCATCGACGACCCGAAGTATCTTTCCAGTACGTATGTCACCAGCGGCCAGTTCCGGCGCGAGTCCGACGGCTCGAAGTGGGACCCTACGCCGTGCCGGCCGCTGTGGCCGCTGCAGGCGCTGCTGCCCCCGGTAGGCTGGAACGAGAACGGGCCTTCCAGATAGCGGCGGGAGGAAGCGCCGGGTGCTGGACGAGATGAGATAGGTGAAGCTCCGCAAATCGCCGGAGGCGCTGGAATGGCTGAAGCGCCGGATTCAATAACAGCGGGCAGGAACAGGAAGAAGCAACGGGGAGAAGGAACAGGAAGAAGAGTGGCTGCTCTCGTCATGACTCGAAGCTCCATCCTGTGCCGCTGCCTTATGCTTCTGCTGCTCTGGCTGCCTGCGGCGCTCGGCACGGAGAAGATCGCGTGCCCGGAGAGCGTTCAGGTCGCCGAACCGCGCCTCGTAACGCCCGTCGAGGGCTGGAAAGCAATCGTAGAGAAGGCCGTGCACCAGTTGAGCGGCGTCACGTTTTACGATGGCCCCGTGGAAGAAGCCGCGTCGCTGGTCCCCGATCGCGATAGCAAGGCGCAAAAGGCCCGCACAGCTCTGTGGCAATTCGACGCCAAGTCTCAACGCGGCTACTGGATCGCCTGCCGCTATTCCGGCACCTCGCTCACGCTCGCCCGCGCGCTGCCCAAGGGCGTGGCTCAGTGCTCCGTCACCTACAAAAACGGCGAGCAGATCGACGGCCTGCCGGTGATCGAAGCCATCTCCTGTAAGTGAAGGAGCTTGGGACACGGCGCAAGAATAGAGCGCCTGCGGAAATTGTCGCTGGCGTGGCGGCTCTAATTTTCGGCGTGGCCATCACAAATCATATAAAATCTTCAGGCTAGCTTCCGTGGGGCTGTAGCTCAGATGGATAGAGCAGCAGTTTCCTAAACTGCGTGTCGGGAGTTCGACTCTCCCCAGCCCCACCACTCTTACTGCTGTTGATGCAGGGATTTACGAGACATAGCCGTTTGCGCGATTGAGGGCCAAAAGGGTCGCTGCAGCGATTTTGCAGTAATAGGTAGCTGTCTCGCGTATGACAGTAACGGCTAACGGATTGCTACTTCGGGTCAAAACCACGGTTCATTCGGGTCGTAGGGTTTCCAGCCTTTGTCTTGAAGATCGACAAACACTTTTGTATTGCTCCCCGCTAAAACTGGACGCTTCAGTTAGGTAAGATCAGGGCCTCCCTAAAAAGGAGGCAACATGGGCGGAAGACCACGCGTAGATCGACCCCCCGAAGAGAAATGGCAGATCGTGCAGGAAGCAATCAAGAGCGGGAACGTCTCTGAGACGTGCCGGCGACATGGCATTTCGCCGTCCCTGTTATATCGATGGAGGGACGAAGCGGAGGCGGGAGCAAAGGCAGCTCCTGGGGGGAAAGCGCTGCGGCGGGCGAAACCGAGAAGGACCAGCGCATCCGGCAGTTGGAACGGACGCTTGGACGAAAGTCTCTCGAGATTGAAATCCTAAAAAACGCCGTGGGGGAGTGAGCTGCGGTGGCGGCCTTTTCAAACTCTGAGTAACGCGCTTAACGTCAAAATAAAGTATCGCTTTAAATGGACGGTTTTTCCGACTACTCAGTTAGCGGGAATATTACTCATTGGGGAAGACCCTCCAGAGGGCAGGAACTATAAATCGGGCCGGCGACCGATGAAAGCGTCTTCGAGGAGCACGCGGATCTGCTGGCGAGTGGGCTGGCGGGGATTGTAGTATGGGCTCTCTGTCGCCATATCCGCCGCCTTGTCGAGTCCGTCGGCAGGCATGCCAATGTCTTTCAAAGCGGTGGGGGCGCCGATACGCTTAGCCAAATCAAACAATCCCTGCCCAGGCCCTGCACTGTGCAGCATTTCTGCGATGGGCGCCAGTTTCTCACTCACGACACTTGCATTGAAGCTCACCACGTGGGGCAGGACAATCGTGTGGGTTTCCGCGTGCGGCAAACCGAACGAACCGCCGAGGACGTGACAGAGCTTATGATGCAAAGCCATTCCAACCGAGCCTAGCGCCGCGCCGCATAGCCAGGCGCCGTAGAGTGCCTTGGCCCTCGCCTCATGATCTTGCGGGCGGTCTGCGATCACGGGCAATCCTTCCGCTAGCGCGCGGATTCCTTCGAGGGCCATGAGCGACACAAGAGGGTTACGATCCTGCGCGTAAAGCGCCTCGACTGAGTGGGCGATGGCATTCATTCCACTCGTCGCTGATAGGCCCTTGGGTAACGTGAGGGTGAGTTCCACGTCATAGATGACGAGCTCGGGTTGAACCTTCGGCGAGCGCAAGGTTGTCTTCTTGCCCTCGCTGGTTTCACCGAGGATGTTGGTCATCTCCGATCCAGCGTAGGTTGTGGGAATCACGATTTGAGGCAGATCGGTGCGCAATGCAATCGCTTTTCCCAATCCCGTCGTGGAGCCGCCCCCAAGGGCAATCAATCCATCCACCTCAGTCTCCACTGCAAAAGCAAGCGCCTTCTCCGTCACAGCAACAGGGGTGTGCATCGTTGCTTCAGAAAAGATACCCACAGTCTCCATCCCGAGTTGCGTTGCAAGGGTCTGCGCTTCCTGCTTCTGTTCGGGTGTCGAGAGAACCAGCGGGTGCCTGACACCAAGGCGGCGAGTTTCTTCTCCCACGCGGGCACGCGTACCGAAACCGAAGATTACGCGGGTTGGCAAACCGTTATAGGTAAAGCCTTCGTCACCTATCGTCATCGAAATGTCCTTTGGCCACCGTGGCCCCAGTCACTCGCACGAGAAATGGTTTCGACCGAGACTGTCGAACGGGTTAAGATGGCGCGCCGGTTCGGCGAACAAAGGAGAATAGCACCGCAGTGATCGAAACCGACGTATTGATCGTGGGCAGCGGGCCAGCCGGGTCTTCGGCGGCTCTCATGCTCAGCACCTATGGCGTCCCCAATATAATCGTCACGAAGTACAGCTGGCTGGCCGAAACGCCACGCGCACACATTACCAATCAGCGAACCATGGAAATCCTGCGAGACTTGGGCATCGAGGCGGAAGTAACCGCCGAGGCCAGCCCGCAGGACCTCATGGGCAATACGGTTTTCTGCACCAGTCTGGCGGGCGAAGAGCTGGGTCGCCTGCGCGCCTGGGGAACCGATCCCCGGCGCAGGGCGGACTATACGCTGGCCAGCCCTTCGGCGATTTGCGACATGCCACAGAATCTGCTGGAGCCGATTCTGCTGGGGGCGGCCGCGGCCCGCGGCACAAAAGTCCGCTTCGACAACGAATACCTTTCCTGCCAGCAGGACGCTGAGGGTGTTACCGCCGAGGTGAAAGACCGCGCGTCCGGGATCGTCTGCCAAATCCGGGCCAAGTATCTGCTGGGAGCGGACGGAGTCCGCAGCAGGGTTGCCGAAGACGCGGGCTTGCCGATGGAAGGAAAGATGGGCGTGGCGGGCAGCATCAATATCCTGTTCCGCGCCGATCTTACGAAATATGCCGCGTATCGGCCGGGCGTTCTGTATTGGGTGCTGCAACCCGGCTCGGACATCGGCGGGGTGGGCATGGGCGTCATCCGGATGGTGCGGCCGTGGAACGAATGGCTGGCCATCTGGGGCTACGACATCCATGCCGGATCTCCCGAACTCGATGACTCCGCCGCGGCAGAAATCGTCCACAAGCTCATTGGCGACCCGGACGTGCCGTTGGAAATCCGCTCCACTTCGCTTTGGACCGTCAACGAGATGTACGCGACGCGATACTCTTCGGGCCGCATATTTTGCATGGGAGACGCGGTCCACCGGCACCCTCCGATGAACGGCCTGGGATCGAACACCTCGATTCAGGATGCCTACAATCTCGCCTGGAAGCTGGCCTTAGTGCTGCACGGAAAAGCCAGCCCCGCGCTGCTCGAGACCTATAACGACGAGCGCGCTCCCATCGGGCGGCAGATCGTAAAGCGCGCCAACCAGAGCATAGCGGACACCGGCGCCATCTTCGAAGCGCTGGGACTCAACGACACCTCGGACGTCGCGCAAATGTGGCGCAACATGGAGGCGCGCAAAGGCGGCACGCCCGGGGCCGCAGCCCAGCGTGAGAAGTTGCGCCAAGCCATCGCGCACAAGTCCTACGAGTTCAATACGCACGGCGTCGAGATGAACCAGCGCTATCGCTCCGCCGCCGTTGTTTCTGACGGCACGCCCGCGCCTTCCTTCGATCGCGATCCGGAACTCTACTATCACCCCACGACGTGGCCGGGAGCTCGCCTTCCGCATGTCTGGCTGCAAAAGGATGGCCGTCCGATCTCAACTCTGGATGTCGTAGGCAAAGGCCGATTCGTGGTCTTTACCGGTATCGGCGGTGAACGCTGGGTTGAGGCCGCACGCAAAGAGGCGGCCGCGCAAGGAATCGGCATCGAAGGCCTTGTGATCGGGCCGGGTCGGGACTTGACGGATCTCTACGGAGAATGGGCGGACGCTCGCGAAATCGGCGAGACGGGTTGCCTGCTCATAAGGCCCGATGCCCATGTAGGCTGGCGCGCGTCCGAAGGCGGGAACGAGGAGAAGCGCCTGGCGAGCGTGGTGGTTCGCATCCTTGGCGTGTGATGTTATCTCAGATGCCCCAGGACCGCCGAACGCAGAGCATGAAATGATGTGTTGCTTCACTCTTTCGGTTACCCCGATGCAAGCGCCTTGCCTAATGGAACGTACGGAGCATTCCCGCCGCTTCATTCCATCGGTAGTTCAGAGCCGTCCCCGCCGTTATCATCCATATGGAATACTGGGCCAGTATATGACGGTTATCCGACTGATCAGGAGTTGACCATGCTTCTACCACCAATTGACGGTCGGACGTTGAGTATTAGCAAGACCAAGGGCAAAAGGGAAAAAGTGAGATCTGCCAATCATCTCCATGTCCACAACTGGGGCTATTTTGTGAATACTTTTGCAGATCCCGACTCTAAGTGAGGGGAAGAAAGGACTTGCGAAGGCAGTCAACATGCCTGTAGTTCACCTAGACCGGCAAATGAATGCGGAGCGCCCAATACCAGGGAGGGTTCATTGCCAAAGCGCGTGGCTGTTATCGGTGCCGGGCCTTCTGGCTTGGTCACCGTCAAGGAACTTCTGGACGAGGGCCACGAGCCGACTTGCTTCGAGAGAGCATCGGGCATCGGCGGTGTTTTCCGATTCGAGGAAAACGACGGAGTGGTGTGGGAGTCTTGCCGACTCACATCTTCACCGCTGATCACGGCGTTCTCGGACTTTCCCATCCCAGCCGATCCTCTGAAGCATCTCACGGTGGATCAGTATGTCGACTATCTCAGCCAGTACTGCGAGGCGTTCGACCTGCACCGGCACATTCGCTTCCGGAGCACAGTCGAACAAGTAAAGCGCAATCCCCGAGACGATTGGACGGTCCGTATCCGGGATGTGGGCGGCACACGCGAAGAGCGGTTTGACTCGGTTGCATTTTGCTCTGGACTTCATCAACACCCGCACGTACCCCAAATTCCTGGTCAAGACACGTACTCCGGCACAATACTCCACGCCGCGCAGTATCGCCGACCGAGTCAGGTTGCAGGCAAACGCGTGCTAATGGTGGGCGCGGGCGAATCAGGGGCTGACGTTGCCGCGGAGGTCGCGGCGAACGCCGCTGAATCAGTGCTTTCGTTGCGGCGAGGAGTTGCCGTTCTGCCGCGGAGAATTTTCGGTAAGCCGGGGGACCTCCAGACCTCGCGCCTCCAAAACAGTGCCGCACATTGGATCTCCCAGACCAGGAACCCCGCGGACGATCGGAAACGGAAAGTGTATCGCTGGACCTTCCTACCGTTCGTGTTCGTCGATAAGCTCATCCAGCTTGCGTTCCGGTTCTTTTGGCACTTTCTGCCGCTATTCTGGGCGTCGAATTCCAGGACGATTCGCAGCAATTTCGGGACGCAGAAGCTCACACAGCAGCTCCTTAAAATATCAGGTGGCACATTGGATGAGCAATTCGGGACCAAGAGCAATGAATTTGTCCGCGCGCTGGCAGAGGGAAGGTGCAAGCTCGCCCCGGCGATCACGTGTTTTGAGGGACCACGAGTCGTGTTCGAGGACGGTTCCCACTTCATGCCGGATCTCGTAATCTTCTGCACCGGCTTCGAGACGCGAATCCTGTATTTCGATAGCTCGCTTGTGGCAGCGCCACGACTACTGCACACGTTTTGTCCGGAGATCGGTGCTGGGCTAGGCTTCATCGGCTTTGTTCGTCCCGCCGTCGGCGCCATCCCGCCGCTCGCCGAACTGCAGGCGCGCTGGTTCGCGCTGGTTCAGAGCGGTCGGGTGGCGCTGCCTCCGGAAACCGAGATGCGGCGAGCGATCGAGCATTGGAGGCATTTCCGCTCGCATATCTTCCGGGCAGTCAAGGGGCGGCTTGAACATCTGGTCGACTACACAACTTTCTGCGACGAACTTGCCTCTCGGATCGGCTGCAAGCCGGCCTTGGCAGACATTCGAAGAGAGAGCGCCCGGTTCCGCCGACGGTTCATCGCTGGCCCTTTCGTGGCCGCCCAGTACCGATTGGTCGGCCCGCACGCCAAGCCTGAGGTCGCGCGCGGGGTAATCGAAAAACTCCCGATAGCTCACCCTTGGCCCTATTTTATCAATCTTCACTTGCGCTGGAGGCTATCTCGCGCTCTGCATCGTTTGGCAGGGCCGGCGTTCGCTCCGAAACTGGAGTTGAGGTAATGCCGCATTTCGGTCTTGATTCCGCGGCATGCGCCCGGATGGATTTGGACAACACACGTGATTGATGACCGGCCAAGCCTTACAGCGCAACGAGTTGCCGTTCAGCGTGCTGAACATCAGGTATTCGATAGTCCTCTAGTATTCGAAGACCCGATGGCCTTGGCGATCATTGGACCGGAGGCGTGTTCTGCCCTAAGCTCAGCGCGTCGGAAATATGAGAGGCTTGTATCACGATCGAGACGTGCTTTTATGGTAGCGCGCAGTCGGTATGCGGAAGATCAACTAGCGAGATCCATCAAATGCGGCGTCACACAATACGTCGTTCTGGGGGCAGGTCTCGATACTTTCGCATTTCGCAACCCTTATCACGGCTGCAATTTGAGAGTATTCGAGGTCGATCATCCTGCAACGCAGAAGTGGAAGCTCGAGCGACTTCAGACAGCACGGATTTCTATCCCTCCATCAGTAACTTTTGTTCCGGTCGATTTTGAGCGGCAGATGCTTGAAGAAGGATTAACAGATGTGGGGTTCCGCTGCGAGGAAGCGACTTTCTTTTCCTGGCTCGGCGTGACTCAGTATCTCAGTAAGCAGGCCGTAATGGCGACGATACGCTCGATACGCTCGATGTCAGCGAAAAACGGGGTCGTATTCAGCTACGCTGCTCAAATCTCCTCATTGAATTGGGTTGAACGGATGGTATTCGACTTTCGTGCAAACAAAGTTTCCAAAATCGGTGAGCCATTTAGGAATTCCTTTGAACCTGAAGTACTAACAGATGAGCTTCGGCGCTTGGGCTTCGGCGAAATCGAGGATCTGGATGCTAAGGAGATCAACTCGCGCTACTTCAGTGGTCGAACGGACGGCCTGTGCATGCGTAGTCGCGCTTGGCGTTTGATCGGCTGTTTCGGAGCTTTCTGAGAATGAGACACGAGGCGCAGGCCGTGCTAACGGGATACCGGGCAGACCATTAGGAGGCGGAGTGATTCTTTTGTCGAACAAGCCGGCCAAGCTCAGGGTGGAGTTGACGAACCTTTGCAACCTCCGTTGCAAGATGTGCGGGATCTGGGAGGAGACGCCGAAGAGAACCATCGATGTGGCCACTCTCGATGCCGTCCTGTCGCAAAGAGTGGCCAGGGGATTGAAAGTGATTGCCCTGACGGGGGGAGAACCATTTCTGGTTCGAAACCTCTACGACTACTACGCCGTCTCTCGCGCCCGGCGGCCACGAGCCCATATCAACATCAGCACGAACGGCTACTACAGCGAAAAGACATTGGATTTTCTCGGCAAAGCCGGCCACAAGAATTTGTCTGTCACCATCAGCTACGACGGCATCCACAGTCACGATGCGATTCGCGGCGTGGAAGGCTCGGCGGATAAACTTTTGAGCACGGCCGCGCGTATCCGCAAGGAATTTCCAAAGGTGCGGGTCTCGCTCAAGCTGACGGCCATGGCGCAGAACCACCTCGAAATCGCGGAAACCGCCAGACAATCCCAGGCGATGGGAATTCCGATTCGTTTCAAGACACTCGAAAAACTGAACTGCCATCAAAGCCGTTTCCCTTCTGAAATTCAAGGGCCGAACTACGATTCGGCGATCGTGCGGTCTATCGCTACGCAGGCAAAGCAAGTAATGGATATGCCCATCGAGACCAATCGCAAGTACCTGCAGGATTTGCTACGGCTCTACGAAGGCGGAGAGGTGGCCTGTGCCTGTTCGGTTCGCACGATCTTTCTGGGTTTTGATGGGAAGGTATTCATTTGCCGGAAGAAGGATCCGATCGGTAACGTTCTGGAGCATTCACTGGATCATCTATGGGACGCCGACAAGAAGCGTGACATCGTTCGCCAGATGAAAGAGTGCGATGCGGCGAAGGATACGCTGGGATTTCGACATGACTAGGGGTAAGCGATCAACTACGCCGGGTTCCGTGATGCCTTTGGCCCGAAAATGCTGGCAGGCGGTGAGAACTCTCGCCACGCGTAGGATCGAATTTACTTTCGAGAACCTGCCGGTGGTCATCCCCAACGCCTCGTACGGGCGGATCGTCAACTGGCTGCTTGCGGAGATGGCCGTGAGATGGAAGCCTTCTCGGCCACCCGGTTCGCCAACGCATGTGCAGATTGAAACAAGCACCAAATGCAACCAGCGCTGCCAGTATTGCCCGGTGGGACAGGAAACAGCGGAATCCACAGGTCACCTCGACATGGAAACATTTCGCCGCTTCACCGATTCGCTCGGAGACAAGCCGCTGATGTTTCAGCTTTGGGGCTGGGGCGAGCCGTTCTTGAATCGTTCCATCTACGACATGATACGTTACGCAAGAAGCCGCGAAATTCGGACCGTGTCGAGCACGAACGGAGAGATCTTCGCGCGGATGGATAACGCGGAAAATCTCGTCGCCTCCGGCTTGGACCTCTTGATCGTCTCGATGAGCGGCATTTCACAGGAGACCTACGGTGAGTTTCGGCCCGGCAGCCAGGTGAAACGGGTCTTTGACGGAGTGCGCAATATCGTCACCGCTAAACAGCTGCAAGGGAAACAGACCCCCTTGATCAGCTTGACTTTTGTTGTTTCGGAGTCGAACGAGCATGAGATCCCGCAATTGCAGGAGAAGGCGAAAGAATTGGGTGTGGATGCGCTCACCATCAAAAAACTCAATCCCACCTCGACTAACAGCGAAAAGTGGCAGGGAGACCAACATATCGCGCGGAATCCGGACCTTGTACGGCTGAAGTATGAAGACGGGCGGCGGGTGCGGGTCAAACACAATCCCTGTAAGGCTCTGTGGCAACGAACTACCTTACGTTGGGACGGCCGGATCAATGCATGCGCCTACGATTTTCACGGCAAGCAGACATTAGGCCATTTGCGGCAAGATGATTTTGTGCAAATCTGGAGCGGTCCAGCCTACGAGAAGATGCGGAAGCAGTTCCGCGAGGATTGGAATCAAATTTCGATTTGCAGGAATTGTACGTATGCCTTCGAAGGCGGGAGTTATGACGAGGTATTCGCCGAAACCATCTTCCTGAAATGATCGGGCGAGGGCTGCCGGAGGCCGTGTCCTACATGCGAAAGGTCACCAACTGGATGGTTCATTGTGGACGAGCATAAACAACCTAGCCTCGAACGGAAAGCTGACACCGAGCAAGCGCGCGCTAAGGTAAGCTCGCGAAAAACCGCGGTCTCAATCATCGTTCCTTTTCGCGACGCGGCGGAGTGGCTACGCCCATGTCTGGAGAGCCTGCTGGCTCAGGACTTCAGCGACGGGCTCTACGAGATCGTCGCGGTCGACAACGGATCGAGAGACGATTCGGCTGCAATTGTGGGCGAGTTCCACTCGGTGCGTCTGGTTTCCGAACCTCACGCAGGGTCGTACGCAGCGCGCAACCGCGGCGTGGTGGCATCGTGCGGCTCGGTTCTCGCCTTCACCGATGCCGACTGCACGCCGCGACACGACTGGCTCCGGCGGATCATTGCGCCCTTGAATGACCCTAGCGTTGAGATCGTTCTTGGCCAGCGCATACCCGGATCCGAGTCTCCGATTCTTGCGCTCTGGTCCCAGTACGAGCGCGCGAAAGAAGAGTTTGTGTTTTCCGGGAGCATGCTCAATCTGTACTATGGGCATACCAACAATATGGCGGTCAGGCGTTCCGTATTCGAGGAACTCGGCCCATTCGTCGAGCGCTTGCGAGGTTCGGACACGGTCTTTGTGCGCAAGGTCGTGGATGCTCTCGGCGATCGAGCGGTCGTATTCTGTCCGGATGCGAAGGTGCGACACCTGGAACTGACGGGACCTAAGGCCTTACTGCGTAAGCTGTTTATCTATGGGCGCAGCAGCATCTCGTACAGCCGTATCATCGATGTCCGTCCACTCAGTTACAAGGAACGATGGCAGGTTTTCTGGCACACTGTTAAGCGTCAACAATACTCGGCTCGCGACGCCGCTCTTCTCCTGAGTTTTCTCGTCGCGGGCGTGGTCGCGTGGGAGATGGGGGCCGGAAGCGCGTTGCTGGCTCCGGGTGCATCGCCCGCGCTGCCTGCTGCTTGTGCTGCCAGCTCCCTCACTCGCTCCGACGAATCTCGCGCCGATCAGACCTAGCTCCACATATCGACCGAGCTCGATATCGACTCTGTCGAGAAGAGCCGAACGATGATGCTGACATGGTTCTTCGCGGGACTATGCCTGCATCACGCGATGACGAACCCGGCCAGCAAGGTGATCTTCTGGGGCCCGGACGAAGACAGAGCCAATCCAGCCGCTGGATTATGCCTGGACGCTATGGGAGAACCAGGCCCGGCAGCTCAAGGAAGCGTGGCCACTCGATTTGCCCTAGGGAACGGCAGAACTACACGCGGATGGATCTAGCTAACGATTCGATGCTGGTTACGCTCCCTGGCAAAGATCCTGATCGAATCCAGAAGGATCATCCGACGATCGTGTTCTTTGACGAAGCGGCAATCATTGAGCGGTTCGAAGAGTCGTACGGTGTTGCTCTGGCCGCGGGGCCTTTGAATATCCGCCATTCTTCTCTTTCTCTCTTTCGCCTGGCAATCGACTTGCAACGCCCCCGTAAATGCTGTTCACCGCAAAGGATTTTCTGATTTTCTGTGCCACGCGGCTCGTCAGCAACGGTTGTATCCGTCCGGTAATGCGACATAGTGGGGCGCCAGGCCGGTATTTGTCCGATTATCGGCGCGGGTTCAGGCTAGCTCGCGGGTTGTCCGAGGATTCCTGCACCACTGTTTCCGATGAATTGAAATCCGTATCGAGGATTCAATGCATCACCTTTTACGACCCGCACTAAGCGCGCAAATCCTAAACAGTGTTCACGCTCGCCACACAAAAAAACCTCAACGGTCGTTGCTTCCTCCAGGGAGGAAGCGCAAGCACAGAGAAATCCTCCGCGACTCAAATCTTCAGTTGCGGCACGTGTTTCAAAGCAAGCGCCACTTCCGTTTTTTCCCTTCAAGTTCAGCATCACCTTCACTTGGGCGCGGGCGTCTGCGCGCCGCTCGCTTTTCTTCGAAACCAAGGCCGCTGCCAAGCCCTCTTTCAGTTTTGCAAAATCAATAGGCTTTGTGAAATATCCGGACGCGCCGAGACTCTGACAGAACGCTTTATTTCTCTGATCCTCGCCGCTGACAATGAATACGGGAATCTGCTGCGTAAAGCTTAATGAAGAAAGCACCTGGCACAGCTCGAAACCGGATAATCCGGGCATCGATAAATCCATCAGGACGGCGTCGGGCTTATATTGGAGCGTCATTGCGAGTGCCGCTTCCGGACTGCCTGTTTCAATCACTTCGTAAATCTTTGACAGATAGGCTTTGATAAGACCCCGCATCGCTTCATCGTCATCGACAATCAGGATTTTCGGCATTATTCGTCTTTCGCAAGAACGCCATCGGCGCTCGTCCACGCGACGCCGGAGAGGATTTCAAAGCTCACGCTGCGTACCTAAGGCAAATCACTTGAAACAGCGATCAGCCCGGGAATCTTTTCCGGGCGATCAAGGACTTCACGTAACTTTCGCATCAGATTTTCTTCTGAAAATGGCTTCTCAATGAAGGAAATCCCCGAGTCCAGAACGCCGTGGTGCGCAATCGCATCATTTGTGTAGCCAGACATGTATATCACCCTCATGTCTGGAAGCTTTGCCGCCAAGTCATTGGCCAATTCTCGCCCGCTCATTCCAGGCATTATCACGTCGGTGAGAAGCAGGCCTATTGGCCGATCGGTGTGCTTAACAAGCTCGATTGCTTCGGCGCCATTTTCCGCCACGAGCACTCTGTAACCATTTTTAACCAGCAACGTGCGCGTGAGCTCCCGCAATGGCTCGGCATCCTCCACCAGCAAAATTGTCTCGGAACCTCGTAAGAGAGCCGGCTTGGCTCGATCGATCGCCACCACGGGTTCAACGCATTCAGCGACACGTGGAAGATAGATTTTGAAAGTTGTGCCCTTGCCCACTTCACTGTAAACCCAGATGTAGCCGCCGCTCTGTTTGACAACTCCATATACCGTCGCCAATCCCAGTCCGGTACCCCGGCCCTGTTCTTTCGTAGTGAAGAACGGCTCGAAAATGCGAGCCTGAGTTTTGGCGTCCATACCAGCACCGGTGTCGCTTACGGCAAGCATCACATAGCGCCCGGGTTGCACGGCGGGGTGGGCCTGACAATAGGATTCGTCCAGGTACGCGTTTGAGGTTTCGATGATAAGTTTGCCGCCGGTTGGCATCGCGTCACGAGAATTGACCACCAGATTCATAATTGCCTGTTCGATTTGTCCCGGATCTGCGTTGACTTGTCCAAGCTCTGGATCGAGAATGCTTTCGAATTCAATATCTTCGCTCACTATGCGGCGGAGCATTTTGTTGAAATCGCTCACCAGCGCATTGATATTCAGAGTCTTGGGCTGGAATATCTGTTTGCGGCTGAAGGCCAACAGCTGGCGCGTCAGTGAAGTGGCGCGAACGCCCGCCTTCTTAATCTCTTGGAGCTGGGGACATCGTGGATCGTCAGGTGGGAAGCCTTCTAATACGAGGTCAGTGTAGCCCATGATGACACCCAGAAGATTGTTGAAATCGTGGGCGACGCCGCCTGCCAGCAGCCCTACAGCCTCCATCTTCTGAGAAGCGACCAACTGCTCCTCAAGACGCTTGCGATCGGTAATGTCTTGCGCGATTCCAAAAATTCCGATGACGAGGCCCTGGCTATCCCTAATCTGGCCGGTGCTCAGGAACACGGGGAAGTCGGTATCGTCCTTGCGGCGACCGAGGCATTCGCCTCTCCATCCGCCACTCAAAATCGTGCGAACTCGAATTTCTTCATCAAGAGTCAGAGGATTGTTACGCGAGATGAACGTTTTTCCAAAGAGTTCTCCAATGATCTCGCTTTCCTGGTATCCAGTGGCCTGAAGCAGAGCCCGATTGCCAAAGGATATCCGACCGTCAGGATCGGCGACGGCAATCAACTCGGCACTGTTCTCGACCGCCTGAGCCAATCGACAGATTCGCTCCTCGACTCGTTTGCGCTCGGTGATGTCCTGGACCGTGCCCATCACATGTGTGGATTTACCTGAGGTGTGCTTGAAGTGGCTGCCACGCGCCCAAATCCATCGAATCTCCCGGTCTGCACGAATAATCCTGCATTCGAAGTCCCACTTTGTCTCTTGCTCAATACATTTCTTGTACGACTTCGCTATCCTTTCGCGATCCTCTGGGTGAACATGCTCCATAAAAATGTCGAGATTCCATTCCGGTTGCATCTCCGAATAACCAAAGATGCGGTCATGCGACAAGGAACGTTGTGCCGCGCCGGTCTGCAGGTCGATTTGCCATTCACCCAACTGGGCGGATTCCAAGGCAATACTCCGTATCGTCTCGCTGCGTCGAAGGGCTTCGTCAGCCTTTACGCGTTCGGTGATGTCCCGTGCTACTTTGGACACGCCGATGGGGTTGCCGGCGGCATCGTTGATCGGCGACGCTGTGACGGAAACGTCAATCAACCGTCCATCCTTGGTTCGCCGCACTGTTTCAAAATGGTGCAGACTTTTGCCGGATTTAATTTGTTCAAGAATGTGATTTTCCTCATCCCGCCTGTCGTCCGGGATGAGACGCATGATGGAAGTCCCGACCATTTCGCTGACCGTATAACCGAAGAGCCTTTCGGCGCCTCTATTCCAGCTTGTAATGATGCCGTTCAGGTCTTTGCTAATGATGGCGTCTTCCGAAAATTCGACGATCGCGGCCAGACGCAAAGAAGCCAGTTCTGCCCTTCTGCGTTCGGTGAGGTCCGTGACCACCCCCACGACCGCCAGCACCGTGCCATTCACCCCGGTCGGTTCATACCTGACCTCATAGTGGCAATCTCCGTCCGTCCCCGGCTTGCGTAATTCATAGGCCACACGCTCTCCGGCGAAAGCACGATCCAGGCGGGGACGAATCTGCTCTTCGTAAACTCCAGATAGCACATCGGCCACGCGCAGGCCGACAATTGCAGATGAAGGCAGGCCAAGCAGTTCGGCGTGGGCGTTGTTCGCATAAGCATACCGTCGGTCCTGGTTCACGATAATAAGACCCACCCGCGCATTTTCCGTCACAACTCGCAGCCGTTCCTCACTCTCCTCCAATGCACGCATGTGGCTGCGCAACTCGTTTCGCCCGTCTTCTATCAGACCCTTCTGCGCAGAGACCAAGCGATCGAGAAATGCGCCGATGATGACCAGGGACAGTATCAGAAGCGTGCTGACGCTGATAACGGCGATTCCCAGCGAGGAAATATTCACCGCATGCGAGATATCAACGGGAGCTTCCGAATGTGCAAAGCTCGCGGCCCACATGCCCGTGTAATGCATAACAGGAATTGCGCTTCCCATGATCAGGGCACTGGCGACCTTGCGCGGACTTACCCGTTTCTCGTCACGGATTCGGAAAGCGAGAATTAAGGCAACGACGGAAATGACTACCGCAAGCACAATTGAGGTGACTACGATCGGGCGGTTGTAGCTAACTCGTGCCGGCATTCGCATCGCAGCCATTCCGATGTAGTGCATAGCCGCTATGCCTGAACCCATGACAACGCCGCCGGCTACAGTCTGCCAGATGCCCATTTGCCGGCGACTGACGGTGAACAGCGCCACGGCTGACGCGACAATTGCTGCGAGCAGCGATACAACGACGGTCGGTACATCGTAAAATACCGGCATTGGCATTCGGAATGCCAGCATTCCGATGTAATGCATAGACCAAATCCCGAAGCCCATTGCCGTGGCTCCGCCGAAAAGCCATAACAGACGGGATTTGTAGCGGGAGACGCTGATCCTGCCGGCCAGGTCCAATGCAGCGTAGGAGGCAAAGATGGCGATAACGACGGACAGCGCCACAAGACGAAGATCGTATGTTCCAGTCATGTTCGCGAGAGGCACTGTAAATGCCCTCAACTCCGTAATGCCCCTAACTAATGTCAGATGACTATGTCGTAATTTATAGACCTATAAGCTGCGTGGTTGGTTATCGAGACAGCTTGTACTTCAAGAAAACACTTTCTCAATCTGGAGCGCAAGCTCAATTTCGTGATCTGTTGCGAGTATGGAGC
Source organism: uncultured Acidobacteriota bacterium (assembly GCA_963797585.1). Lineage (GTDB taxonomy): Bacteria > Acidobacteriota > Terriglobia > Acidiferrales > UBA7541 > Palsa-295. The sequence goes on along the minus strand of CAWCQH010000019.1, from coordinate 122,805 downwards.
ATGTATAATACTGAACAGTAAATAATTAACAGTCTTTAGGCTGCTACCGGGGAAACTGAATCAGTCTGGCTACAGGCTAGCCCTTGCCGGAGAAATAAAGTCACACTTGAAGGATTCTGCTGCCCGAGATGCGCCCCTTCATTCGTCGTAGCATTTTCGTGGCAGTTATCCGTTCAGAACGGTTCAGCACAGTCCCTGGAATTCCTAAACTGCGTGTCGGCAGTTCCACTCACCCTAGCCCCACCACTTTTGCTCCGGAGCTTCGTTCGTTGTATAACTTGCGCGTCCGGGTGAAGCAAAAATCGGGGATTTGAAGCGAGGACTGACCATGCGTTTACTACTTGCTGCTACGCTTGCTGCGATTCTGTGCGCTACGGCTGCCAGCGCCGGGGATCCTGACGGATTTGGCATGTGGACTGTGGCGGATTTTCAGGCGCACGAAAAGGCGCTCGACCAGAAGGTGCATGCCGATCACTCCGCGCGCGAGACCTTGGGCGCTTACGGGAACCATCGTGTTCGGCTGATTCATCGGGTGGGCACGGGCGCGCCTGAATTTCACGCGGATTATGTGGACCTTTGGGTGGTCGAAAGCGGGCACGCCACGCTGGTGGTCGGCGGCACTCTCATCGACGCCAAATCCACAGGCGGCGAAGGGGAAATGCGCGGAGAGATGAGCGGGACGGGCATCGATGGCGGCGAACGCCATGAGATATCCGCCGGCGACATGATTCACATCCCCGCCAAGACGCCGCATCAGGCGCTCGTCCCGGAAGGCGGGGAAGTCACCTACGTGCGGGTAATGATTCCGGCGCAGTAGGGCGAGTCACCCGGCAAGTTCAGGCTAGCTTGCAGCTAGTTGAGTAGCCTATCGCCGCTGGCGGCTTGCGTCATGCGGGGCCACAGCGGGCGGCAGGGCGTGGGATTCCACTTGGCGGCGTCGGGCTCGCGCTTGAACTGGCCGCTGATTATGAAGCGGTCGTTCAGATACTGCGGGTCGTCCACCACCGAGGTTACGATCAGGTAGGCTACGCCGTTGCGGTCGAAGCGATCGAAATATTCGGTTAGCACGGCGTTGCCGCTGTAGGGAACACCGTTCTTGCGCAGATAGCCCGGCTTCATGTGCGTGGTTACTACGTGCAGCGTGCCGCCTTTGCCTGGCTCGGCTCCGCCGAATCGCCCCGCGGCGCCACCGGACTGCACCTGCTTCTCCCACGCGGCCACCGAATCTCCCTGCAGTTGCGGCGCGCCGCCGGTCCATTTGGAGCCGTCGAAGTGGAACAGGCGCGTCTGCATGCCGGCGTCGGTATCCATGCGCATCGTGTTGTCATTCTCCCACGTGATATGCAGCCGCTCGGGGATGCGCAGGATGTTGCCGGCGCCGTACGCCCGGCACTGATTGCCTTCGCGCTCGTCCTTCGCAGGGTCCCAGGTGTCGGCCACGCGCTTGCCCTCGGCGTTGAGGGGAACGCTGGCGTAGTCGCCCTTGGCGGGCGTCATCATGCGCCAGCGCCAGTCTTCGTTGACGATGGAGACCCAGTAGCCGGTCATGTCGATCAGCGACTGCGCCTTCGCGGTCAGCGGCGACTTGCCTGGCGGCGGGGGGGCTTGCGCGGCTACGCCGCTGCGAACTCCGCTCATGGCCAGAACGAACAGGACTGCCGCGGCGGCCACATGCCGCAGGTTGCACTTGCTGAGAATCTGGCGACTCATTATCTTCCTCCGCCCATTTTCTGCTGAGTTTTGCCGGTGCTGCGATCCTGCTGGAGATCGTTATAAATTGCCTCGACGAACATATCGGTGGTCCACGGGCCGGTGGTAGCGCCGTAGAGGCCGTCATAGTCGACCGTGGTTTTGGCGGCCTTCACCTGATCGAGGGTCATACCCTTTTTCACGAGATCCTGGATGCGGGCGCGAATGATAGTGAGCATATCGCGATAATTGACCACATCGTGGCGATCGCAGATGTGCCCGTGGCCGGGAATCACGTAGGTGCCGCCCTCTTCATTATCCCGAGGCTCGAGCAGCGCGATGATGTCGTTGAGGGCGTCGATGGTGCCGTTGATGCTGCCGCCGCGGTCGGCCTTGATCACCGGGTAGCCCGCGAGCGTGAAGATATCGCCGGCCACGACCACGTCGGATTTGCGGAAGAGAATGTAGCTGTCGCCATCGGTGTGCGCGTTCGGCGGGTGATAGATGAACACGCCCTCACCGTTGAAGAGCCTCCAGCCGTCGGTCTCGTAGGTATCGGTGGGCCAGCGCGACTCGGGATCAGACGCCTCCTTGCCGGTGGGGGCGCTCATCCTGTTGAGCACGTTGATGTGCGCGATGATCGACGCTCCGGGGGGCATGGTGCCGGTACTCGTACGCAGCGGATTGAGTCCCGCATCGGGCAGCGCCCAGCCTGCTTTGGACAGCACATCGTTGCCGCCGGTGTGATCCGGGTCGGCGCTCGTGTCGATGATGAAAAGAATGTGCTTGTCGGTGATGCTTTGGATGGCCGCCAGAACTTCCTGGGCTTTGTCCGGCACGCCGGAATCCACCACGATCGTCACCAGGTCTCCCACTTGCACTGTGATGTTCGCGCCGGCGCCGGCGATCATGTACACGTTCCCCTGCACGTGCAGCACTTCGACCTTGCCCTTGCCGGGCTTCTGATTCTGCTCGCCGGCCGGGGCGCTCTCCTGCGCGGAAACGCGGAAGGCCGCTGCAAAAAACAAAATCGTCATTAGGGCGAGGGCCAGCCGCAATGCGGCCGTGGAAATGGGGGAAATCCTCTTCATTGAGTCGTCACTTTGTCCCTGGTTGGCTTCGGTGGCGCGGGCATTGCCGCCATCTTCTCCTGGTATTCGGGATACATCGTATCCGCTCCGCCGCGAGCCGCTTCCAGCGGTATCCCGTACCTTGTCGCAAATTCCGCCAGCCATTTGTTCTCGCCGGGGAGATGGTAGGCGACATATTCCTTCGGATGAGCGATTTCGACGCTCGGGATGCACGCCACCGCTTTGGGAGGAAAATGGTGCCCGAGGTCCACGACCCAGTTCGAGGTTCGAATAAACGGTTCGGTAAGATACAGAGGATCCTCCACATCGGTTACCTGGGTGAAGAACTCACCGTGGCGAATCAAATATTCTATCAAGGTTGCGCGTTCGCTGCGCGGCAGACCGTTCCGGCGCAGCCATCCTTCTTTGAGATGGTCGGTGGTCACCTTCAGCATGTCGCCGTCCCATTCGCCGGTTGAGAAGCCCTGCCAGGTTCGCGGAGCGTTCTTGGAGGGGCGGGCGCGGCCGTCCATGTAGATGGTGCGCTCGGAGAGCTTGTATCGCCACAGCAAGTGCCATGCGACCACCTGCTGCGTGTAGGAATCGATCTCGGACCACATCCGCAGGGCAGCCGGCCCGCGGGGCGCGTAGTCGGCCGGATGGGGCTCGCATTCGTGTTCGACCATCTCCCAGCGCTGGGCGTCCCACGCATCGGCTCGGACGCGGGCGGCGTCGGTGACGGGAATGCCGGTGTAATCGCCGATCTCCGGGCCGGGACCGCGCTCCGGGCCGTCCTCGTAGAATTTCTGGCCCCATTCGCCGGTCAAGTCCACCTGGGCCTGCGCGGCATGAGCCATCGACAGGAGGGCCAAGATCAAGAGAGACGCCGCAGTTCGAGGCCCAGGCATTATCGTCCTCCTTCTCCCTTTCAGCTGGCTATTTGCAAACGGGTGGGGCCTGCCATCGAAATATGCAGCCAAAAATCCCGGCGGAATTTCCGTCCTTGAGTCTCCCCTTCGCCCGAAACTTCGCCCGAGAGCGTAGCTTTCCTGCTTCATCGTGTCAATCGCTGATTGTGGCATTGATTCTGGCGCCGATTCCGGCGCCTATTTTGTGCGCTCGAAATGCCAAAGGGCCGCGAAGCGCGGCCCTTTGGACTTCGTTCAGATTGTGATTGCCGGTTGCGACTGCAAGCAGCCTAGAAGATGTACTTCAGCGAGAACTGAATCAGCCGCGGGTTCACGCTGGTCGCTGTGATTTGTCCAAAGGCGGCCTGGCTGATGTCCACCACGTTCGGATCGGCAAACTGCGGATGGTTGAACGCATTGAAGAAGTCCGTGCGGAACTGCAAAGTCGCACCTTCGTGGATTCCTCCAACAACGGTCAACTTCTGGATGGAAATGTCAAAGTTGAACTGGCCCGGACCGAGCAGCGCGCCGAAGCCAGAGTTTCCCCAGAGAGTCGGATAGTTACCGGCAACGTGGTTGGGATCGATCCCTACTCCATCGCCGCCCGCCGTAGGAGCCACAAAGGCAACTTGGTCGAATGCCGCCCGGTTGAACCAGCCTCCTCCCGCGCAAGTGCCGGCTCCAGAGGCACCAAGTGCTGTATTTGCACAGCCGAGCCGGTTCTGGTCATTCCCGCCCAGTGTGCTGGCCTCATTCTTGCTGGTCATTCCAGGAGCCCAATACGGCGAGGGAAAGCGGCCGAGATGAGGTTGTGTATCCGTAGGCCGTTCCTCCGCGTGAATCGACCGGTGTTAGCGGGTCTCCAGTCCTGAATGATGGTTACGCCGGAGACGCTCCAGCCGTTGGTCGCCTTGCCAAGCAGCCCGTCGTGCTGGGGGATCGGCAACGCGTAATTGTAGTTAAGGGCGAGGCGCTGGGGGCGGTAGAAGCCGTTCAGCCCGTGGTAGTTTTGTGGGCGAGTCGCGGCGTTGTAGTTTATGTAATACGCGGTACGTGATCGACCGGGAATAGCTGTATGCCGCCGAGAAGGTGAGTCCATGCGACAACTGCTTTTTCACAGTCGCCTGCAAGCTGTTGTATTTGGACCAGGTGTTCGTTTCGTCGGAGAACAACCCGCCAGCCCCGAAGCCCAGATAGGGCACGCGCGCATTGACGTTGGCAAGTACGTTCGAGTCCAGGGTAATCCCTCTCACCGGATTTGCCGGGCTTGCCAGGATTGCCGTATTATATTCGTGCTTCGGTGTAATTGCTCTGGGGGTACAAGTGGTACGCATGGCTCCCGACGTAGCCCAGGTCGAGCACCCAACCGTTCAGGAATTCATACTGGACCGACAGGTTGTACTGATTCGTTGTCGGTACGGGCAGGATAGGTCCCACGGGTCCTGGCGTGTTGATGTTGGAGCCGGTTCCACCGACATTTCCTGCGGCATTAATGGTATCCCAGCGAATGTCAAGTCGTGGGCCAACCCAAACTATAGGGGCCGGCAGGATACGGTTGGGCGAAGCTGGCAAGCATAATTCGCCGATGCGGTCTGCTGCCCGAGCACGGATGAGTAGGGAGGCGCACCGTTGGTCCGGCCAATGAAGGAATAACCCAAACGGTCATAGAAAATACCGAATCCGGCGCGGACCGACAACCGGTCGGTGGACAGAGGCTTCCAGGCAACACCAAAACGCGGAGCAAAGGCGTCCTTCGGGAAACTGGGCCACGCCCGGGAACGGGCTCTGTCCCACGCCGCCAACCGGGGGCGCCGCATAATTGGCAGGGTTGTAGTTGGAAGCGACCACCCATGCATCGAGGCTTCCGGTAGCGGCAGAGTTTCCGAGGGTCCCGGCCACTCCATTCACTGTGGTGCCCACGGGAATGTTTCCGGCCCCGCCCAGATTGCTGAACCATGTGTTGGTGTTCTTGCCGTTAATTTCAATAGGCCAGCCGTCGTATTCCCAGCGCATGCCGATGTTCAGCGTTAGATTGCTGGAAACCTTGAAGTCGTCCTGAACGAACCCGTCAAGGATATTGTCGCGGAAGTTCTGGGTAAGGCCGTTGGGGCCGCCGTACCCGTTTGTGCCGGTGCTACCGATGTTACTGTTGCCGGTACCGGTCGTCTGCCCTGCCATTCCGCTGGCCGTGCATTGCGCCGCAGTCAGGCTTGGGTTGCAACCCGGCAGACCCAGCAGGAAGTCCTGGAATGTCTGGAAGGTCAGGGTTCCCAGGGAAAGTTTTAACGCAATCTGGTTCACTCTGTCGCGCTCGTATTCGAAACCGGCCCGCACGGTATGTTTTCCGTGCGACCAGGAGATCGAGTCGGCCGCTATCCACGCGCCGGTATCGTCATAATTCGCCAGGTTGTTGCCAGCGCCAAACTGCTATTTTGGGAGTCTTGATAATGATCGTATCGAGGGAGGGTTCCGCCGGGATAATATTCGCGATTCCCACCTGCGCGTTGGTGAACGGAATCAACTGGACCGGATGTGCCTGAATGGTCTGTATGGAAAGACGCGCTTCGTTGACGAAATTGTTGGTGACCAGCGTGGTGAGCCGGAGCGTGTCGTACATGGCGGGGAAATTGGTCAACCCCGGAGCGCCGAGCAGGCATGGCGTGATGGTGCCGGTGGCGTTGGCGCCGCTACCCGAGCCTGCGCACGACTCGGTAATGGCTGCCGGATCGTGCGCCCAAAAGAAACGGAACGCCACGGTATTCTTCTGGTTGATCACGTAGTCAAAGTTGCCGATCACCTGGTGCTCCGTGAAGTGAACCGGGGAGCTTTGGAAAATTGTCGCATTCGCTCCACTTGCCAGGCCGGAACTCGGAACGAAGTAGGAACCGTTGGCAAGCTTCAAATTCAGAATCGTTCAAGGCCACCGGATTGATATTCGAGCCGTTACAGGCAACCTGAGTCCCACCAGCGCTCGTACTGCCGTTGGACAACAGCGTTCCGCAGCCTGCGGCCGAACGCGGCCCCGAGCGCCGTTTTGAAAGCAGGCGTCGAGCGATCACCGCCCGGAATTGCCGGCACAGTGGGATTGGAATATCCCTGCGCCGCCGCGCCGTTGATCTGCCGCGTTTCCTGTTCGGAGACGAAGAAGAACAGTTTGTCCTTCTTGATCGGGCCGCCAAACGACCCGCCAAACTGATTCTGGTTCAGGATCGGGCGACCGTTTTGCGGGACGCCGCCGATGGGTAGATTCGTCTTGCGGAAGTAGTCGTTGGCGTTGAGAGCGGTATTGCGGAAGAACTCAAACGCCGTGCCGTGATACTGATTGGTGCCGGACTTGGTGACGACGTTCACGTTGGCGCCGGGGTTGCGGCCGTAAGACGCGTCATACATGGAGGTCTGGATCTTGAACTCCGCAATGGCGTCCGGATTCACAATCGCCATCCCCGGATTGTTGCCCGAGTCGGCGACCCGGCCGGTGGCGGAATAGCTGTTGATGGAGGCTCCGTCCTGCGAATAGTTGTTCTGGGAGGGGCCGGCGCCGTTCACTTCAATGTCCTGCGAACCTCTTCCCAGGGTGATGGCATTGAACACCGTGGCCTGCACGCCCGCGGACAAGCCCATCAGGTTGGTGTAATTGCGGGTCGTCAAGGGAATCTCGGTGACTGTCTTGGAATCGATGACGGTGCCGTTGGTGGCGGAGGTGGTCTGGACCAATTCCGCCGCTTCGCCGTGAACCTCCACCTGCTGGGACTGTGTGCCGATGGTCAGCACCTGGTCAAGGGTGGGGGTCTCGGTCACGTTGAGCGTGATGGAGGGAACGGTGGCCGTTCCGAAACCCGCCGCTTCAAATTTGACCGAATAATTGTCGGGCGGCAGGAATCCTACCGTGTACGCTCCCGAGCTGCCGGTAGTTGCGGTGCGCGCCTGCCCGGTCGCAAGGCTGGTGACCGTGACTGTCGCGTTGGGAATCACGGCGCCGGAGGAGTCTTTTACCGTGCCGGTGATTGCGCCGGTGGTGGCTGACTGGCCCATGAGTACTGGGGCCGACAATATCGATGCGAGTGCCAAGGCAAAGCAGGTGACAGCAAAAGCGTACTTCCGGCACGACTTAAAAATCTTTCTCATGTGTTCCCCTTGTTTTTTTCGCGAATGCAGGCAGTCTTAGCGCCCAAAAGGCCGTAGCGTTGCCATACACCTGCGCCCTGCGTTTCAACTGCAATGTGTTTTAATCAGTCAGTAAAGTTGATTCTATGGGCAAGACGTATAGTCCAGGAAGGGGGCATCTGTCAATAACTAATTGCGGTTCAATAGGTCTCGCCTTATCGCCTTCGCAACGGGACCCGCTGGGATCATGCCGGAATTGCCGAAGCAGCGGCCGGTGAGCGGGCGCTGCTTCAATATCCTCTATATCTGGGAATAGGCGGTGGGAGTCAGAATGAAGTTCGTCACCGTGGCAACGATCTCCTGCGGATAGCGGGGATCGGCCAGCAGCGCTTTCCATCCATCCGAGTCGTTGAAGGCCAGGAATTTCTTTTCCCGGTCGGCGAGATTGTCGAACGCGAGCATATAAGTGAGGTTGGGCATGCGCGCGCCTGTAATCGTGTCGCCGTAAAACACGGCTCCCATGTTGTATTGCGCCTGCAGCGCCATTTCGGAGGAGTTGAACATTCCCACTTTTCTCTTGTGCAACTCTTCGCTCGGGCTTTTGTATGTCCGCAGCTCGAAAAGGCGCGGCCGATGGTCCGCGGCGGCCGTCGGGACCTTCAGCTTGGGCATGTTCTCGAAAGCCTGCATGAGCGAGATTTCCACCTCATGGAAAGCGGGCTCTTTCGCCGGGGCTTTCAGGAAATCCGTGCCGGATTTGGCGTACTCGGCATCCTGCGCGAGGCGGTTTTCAATGCTTGTCAGTGCATCTACGGTGGAACTCGGTATAAGTACGTACATCGCCGGCGTGTCCGGACCAATCGTTACATTAAATACCCCTACAGGCGTGAGGCCCATCCGGTTGAGAGCGGGGACCAGCGCCAGCCGGAAATAGTCGTCGGCGAGCTTCAGTTGCGGGCCGCGCGCGAGCTGATAACGGCGGAGTTGGTAGAACTCGCGACTTCCCGCGCCGGTGTCGACCGCGCCGCTCAGGGAATTCGGCGCTGTGGCAGCCGCCACGGACGCCACTGCGGCCGAAGCCAGAAATTCTCGCCTCTTCATGAAACCTCCTTCGAATCGGGTCGCCACGGCATGAATTCGGAGCCCGCTATCGTCGAATGACGCGCGTATCGTAACGCTTCCCCTGGCATCGAGACAACTTGATTTAAGGCACGCTATGCTCGTACGAAGCACCTCTGCGCGATATATCGATATGGTATCGTAGGCCGGGGTATGAAACGTTGCTGACCCGCGGAATCCGCACCATCCACGAGCAAGCCTGGATCACCGCGGCGTTCTTTGTTATCTGCATTTTTCTCGCGCGCGAGGTGGCCGGGGGCATTCTCACCGGCGACCTGGGATTTCTGGAGATAGTCGCCATCGGCCTGGCGGGAGCCGCGGCCACGTTTTCGATTCTGCGAAACTGGCGCCTGGGCTTCTGTTTCTTCAACGTCTGGCTTCTCTTCGAGGATTTTGTCCGGAAATACATGGGAAACGGCACGGCGCTTTTCTTCGGCAAGGACGCGCTGGCCGCGCTGATCTATCTTTGCCTGTTGTCCGCCCTGTCGCGGCACAAGGAGAGAAGATTCCGCCCGCCATTTTTGTTGTGGTTTCCCGTTAGCCTTTTTGTCTGGCTCGGCGCGCTGCAGATATTCAATCCTTCCTCGCCCAGCATTTTGTACGGATTGCTGGGTTTCAAGCTGGATTTTTTCTATGTGCCGATGATGTTCGTGGGATACGCGCTGTTGCGCAATCGCGAAGACCTGCAGAAATTTCTCGTAGGCAACGCGGTGCTGGCGATCGTGATCTCCGCGGTGGGTATGATGCAGGCGGTGCTCGGCAACTCGTTTTTCAATCCCGGCAACCTGCCTCCCGAACTGGTCGATATGGCCAATCTGGAAAAGGTGGCGCCGATTTCAGGGCAGGTGCTGTCGCTGCCGAATTCGGTCTTCGTGAGCCCGGGGCGTTTCGCGCTTTACCTGATGCTTTCGGCGACTTTGAGCATCGGAGCGGTGGGCTACCTGCTGCTTTCCGGAAAAGGCCAGCGCAAACCGGTGTTTGCTTCGATCGGGGCCATCGCCGCCGCTACGCTCCTCAGCGGCTCGCGCACCGCAGTGGTCTACGTGGTGTTCACAGTGCTTGTCTTGACGATCGGGTTGATGTGGGGGGCGTCCTGGCGTTCGCGGATCGTTCACAAGGTGGTCAAGATACTTGGGTGGTCGACGGCGATCATCGTGGCCGGGGTTTCCCTTGCAGTGATGCTGTATCCGGCCGAGGTTGGCTCCCGCGTGAGCTTTTATCTGGAGACGCTGAGCCCGTTCAGCTCGGCGTCGGCGCTGCATTACCGGGGCGTCTCCTACCCGATGGAGAATCTCAGGACGGCATTTCAGGATCCCAACTGGATGCTGGGCAATGGCATCGGCACCGCGTCGCTGGGACTGCAGTACGTGGCGAAGCTGCTGCATTCTTCCTACCGCGGGATATGGACCGAATCCGGCTGGGGTGAACTTATTCTGGAGATGGGGATCCTCGCGCCGGTGCTTTGGATTTTCTGGTCGGTGTGCCTGCTCTACAGCTGCTGGAAGATTGCCCGGAGTCTTCGGCAGACGCCCTTTTTCCCCATCGCCTTTGCGATCACGTGGTTTGCGTTCATGCTGCTGATCCCGCTTACTTTTGGGGGGACATCGGCGTACCAGAATTATGTCAACAACGCTTTCCTATGGCTGCTGGTGGGAATGCTATTCCGGCTGCCGGAAATCGCGGCGACACCGGACGACGCGGTGCAGGCTGCTCCGGCCCGGCGGCGCTTTGGCGGCTTGCGATTCGGCAGAATGCCGAGGCGAATGCCGCAGCCTATTCCTCATCAGCCTGTGGCATAGAATGTCGGCGGGAATTCCGGCGGGCGTTTCCGTTTCTTCTTACTCCTGCTTCTTTTTTTCGCGGACGGTGGCGTCGAGCTGCCCGCGAGCCAGTCGCACGGCAATTTCATTTCCGATTTCCACCTGATCCGGAGAGCGCAGCACGCGGCCGGAGGCGTCGTAGACGATGGCGTAGCCGCGTTCGAGAATTTGGAACGGGCTGCGTTCGTTGAGCTGCAGCGCCGCGGATTCGAGCTTTCTCCTCCGGGCGATCAAGAGCCTGTCCATGCGGCCGAGCAATTCGGCGGAGCGCTGCTCGCACACGCGCCGAAGCCTGCCGACGCGCGATCGCAAATCGAGCGCCGCAAAGCGGACATGAGCGGTGTTGAAGCGGCGGCGTTTTTGAGACATCAGCCGTTCGAGGCCGGTTCGCAAGGCGCCTTGGTGGGCTTCTATCCGGCGCCGCAGAACCGCAGCTCGGGCGCGAAGGTCGAAAGATGATATCCGCGCGCTCCCTTTCGCGAGCCGCTGATGAGCGATGGCGAGGCGCAGGCGAAGTCCCATGGCGAGGGAAGAGGAGAGTTCGTCGATCTGCTGGCGGTGGCTGCGCAGGCGAAGGTCCATCTGGCGAAAGCCGCGGTGCGTTTGGAGATCGCGTACGCGATGCCGCTTTTGCGACAGCAGGTAGCGCGCGTGGTGGACCAGCTGGCGCTGGTAGTCGGCGATGTGCCGCTCGAATTCCTGGCGGGAGCGCAGAACGATTTCCGCGGCAGCCGAGGGCGTGGGAGCGCGCATATCGGCGACGAAATCGGCGATGGTGAAGTCGGTTTCGTGGCCCACACCGGTGATCACCGGGATGGCGGAGGCGGCGATGGCTCGCGCCACCACCTCTTCGTTGAAGGCCCACAAGTCTTCGAGCGAACCGCCACCCCGCGCCACGATGAGCACGTCCGCGAACTTCACCCGATTGAAATAGCGCAGGGCGGCGGCGACCTCGCCGGCCGCGGCGTCTCCCTGGACTTTCACCGGGTAAAGCTGCACGTGGACATTGGCGAAGCGGCGCTTCAGCACGCGCAGGATGTCTCGAATGGCGGCCCCGCCCGGCGATGTGATCACGCCGATGCAGCGGGGAAGGACGGGGAGGGGCTTTTTGCGCGCCTCATCGAAGAGACCCTCGGCCTGAAGCTGTTTTTTTAGCTGTTCGAAGGCCAACTGCAGCGCGCCGAGGCCGACGGGCTCGATGTGGGTGACGTACACCTGGTATTCGCCGCGCGGCTCGTAAACGCCCAGCGAGCCTCGCAGGGTGATGTGCAGGCCGTCTTCGGGGCGGAATTTGAGCAGGCGGGCCTGATCGCGAAAGCAGACGCAGCGGATCTGCGAGCGGGCGTCCTTGAGCGTGAAGTAGAGGTGGCCGGATTGCGCCGGGCGGCAGTTGGATACCTCGCCCTCGATCCAGACGTCGCGGAAGGCCCCCTCGAGAAGGGCGCCGATCTGCTCGGTGAGTTCGCTGACTTTCCATACGCGCCGCTGGGGCTGGAGATCGAAGAGGAGTGTCTGGCTCATCGTTTTTTATTTTAGCGGCGGAACAGATTCACGATCCACAGGATGAGGGTGAGCGCGAGGCTCAGCAGGATGCAGGTAACGACTGGGAAGTAGAAGCTGCCGTTGCGCCCCTGGTAGGCGATGTCGCCGGGAAGGCGCCCGAGACGAAAGGGCAGCCTGGCGCCTGAAACGAGGAAAAGGCCGACGACGACCAGAACGATGCCTGCGGCAAGCAGCGCTTTGCCGAGTTCGCCGAAGGGGCTAGCGGGAGACATCCGCCCATCTTAGACCGCGAATGTGCGAATGCAAGGGGGTAGTTCGCGGCGTGGGAGAGGTAAAGGTAGCCAGAGGACTAAGGCTCATCGGAAAGGCGCCGTGAGTGGAGGACGCTGCGCGCCGCCGGTTATGTCAGAGCTGGAAAAGTTCCGACCCCAGAAACCTTCCCTTGCTTGATTTTTTCTGCTTCGGTCGGCGATCGAAAATCCACCCTTGTAACACGCAAGGGTAGAGCACCCGAGAAGAAAAGGTAGCGGGAGAGCGGTAGCGGGCCTAAATGGGCGCAGTCTATAGAAAGAAGCTCGAACGAAACACTAACGTAGCGTCCGGCGGGCTTATTCGGCGGCGTTGTGGCGCGTGAAATCGGAGACTACGTGTTTTGAGGATTTTCCGCAGTGAGTGCAACTGATCCGCGTCATGGAGCTCATGCGGCCGAAGTAGTCGAAGAACTCGTTGCACTTCTCGTTCTTACACTGGAGCTGCCAAAGCGTGTCTTTTGGTTCCGTCATGCTTCTATCATACCACCTGCTAGTGGTGTAGCGGTTAACTATGCGCCGGGGAAAGGACTAATCGCCCGTAAGCCTATTTTTATTAGCAGTATACGGTTGATTTCCGATTGTCACGGCAGCCGATCCGACCACTCCAAGGCTTGGCGACCGAAATGAAGTCCTTGATCGAGGTGCGCCCTTCGTATTCGTTAGCAGCGATACAAAGAACAAATGACTACGCTCCAGAAGTGTCTCCTTCGGAACAGTATCGGCTCAGCAGTTTAGATAGAGTGGGGGCGCCTCAGGTGTCCGAAAAAGGTAGCCCCGATCATGAAGAAGGCCAAATCCTCCTTGTTTGACGCTGAATCCTTCCTGACTTCCACTGGCGTGCCACGAAAGGTCCTGGAGTGTCAGAGAAAAGCCACCATCGCCGCACTGGGCAACTCATCCAATCACGTAATCCAGAAACCAACGCGCCAGCCCTACCCAGATTGCAACTGTTCAGCTTAAGCGGTCCGCCGCCTCTGTCTGGCTTCTCCAGATGATCAAAGATTTAACCTCAGCGTAGGGAGAATTTATGGAGCGGAGCGCCGTGAGAGTCCTCCTGCTGGACACGACCAGAAAGAGTTTCTGGCACATTCAGATGCAGTTGGAAAATCGAGGCTGCTCTTGTTGGTTCGCGTGTTCCACTGCCGAGGGTGCGAGGCTGCTGAACGAATACTCATTCGATTTAGTCCTCAGTACGATTCCGCTTCATCGGCCAAATCCGCTGCTCGCTGGCGCGGACAAATCTCGCACCAGTATTTTCTTCTGCCACCCTGTGGAAGCGGGATGCTGGTGGCTGACGCTTGTCCTCAAGGGCCAAAAGTGCCTGGGCGCGCCCGCCGTTCGCGGTAGCGAATTCGCAGGCCTGCTCGACCAGATGTTGAAGGAAATCCAGGTGTCACGACAAGGGCCGGCGACTTGTATCCCTTCGGGGCCTGCTTGACGCGGTATGAGCGGAGAACAACGTTTCAAGCAAGCTGTGCGTTGTCAGGGGCTCAGCTCCCGCGGGAAGTGGCGTGCTGCTCGTCGACGAGGTCGAGTTCGTACTCGAGCTTGCGAAGAGTTTCATCGCCGATCTCGCGCTGATTACGGAGATTGAGGAGCGCGGCACGCTGCAGGGCGCGGGTTTCGCGGGAGATCGCAAGGAAACGTTCGTATTGTTCGGGCCCCTCGGAGGGACTAGCACCGGAGTGTTCAGCGTTCCGGAACAAGCCGAGACGGAGGTGCTGGAGACGGATCAGTTCGTCGTAGATGGGATCCGACTCGGGGCTATCACCGTCGCGCGCGGACTCCAAGTATGCGAGTGCAGCATCGATCATGGCGCGCCGCGCGAGCATTTCTTCCGGGTCTTTGCCGTTCACGCCGGCAAGACCGAACCGGCGGATGATCAGCGGAAGAGTGAGCCCCTGCCCCAGGAGAGTCGCGCAAATCACCGCGAAGGTTAGGAAGATAATCAGCGCGCGCTGGGGGAAGGGCGAGCCATTTTTTAGGTATTCAGGAAGAGAAATGGCAGCGGCGAGTGAGAGGACTCCGCGCATGCCGGCCCAACCGATAACGAAGACAGCCCGGGGATCGGGAGACGGTTCGGGTTGATGCAGCAGTCGCCGCCGGATGAAGTTCGACACCAGGGCGCCGGGATAGACCCAGATCAAGCGCAACAAAATGACGACCAGGCTGAACTCTATCCCGAGCCACAAGAGCCGACCCATGGAGTAACCGTGGATGTCCTCAAGAATATAAGGCAGTTGAAGTCCGAGAAGGATAAAGACAAAACCGTTGAGAACGAAAGTGAGGGTTTTCCACACAGCCGCCCCCTGAAGACGAGCGGCGAGCGAGAGGTAGAGAGAGCTTTTGTGGCCGAGATAGAGCCCACATACGACGGTAGCGAGAACCCCCGACGCGTGAATACCGTCCCCCGCCAGATAGGCGACATAGGGAGCGATGAGGCTGATGGTAGTTTCGATGGCACCGTCGTCGATGCGCAAAGAGATGAAACGGATGAGCTTGGCGACGAGCAACCCGATCGCGATGCTGGCAAAGATAAGGTAGAGAAAGTGCGCGACGCCGAGGAGCGGTGAAGGCGTGTTGCCGCTGACAAGGAGCGCGATGGTGAATTCGAGGGCGAGGAGACCGCTCGCGTCGTTGACGAGGCTCTCGCCTTCGATGACATTGGTGATCCTCTTGGGCATGCCGAGGCGCTCGGCGATGGAGGTGGCTGCGATGGCGTCGGTGGTAGAGACGACTGCTCCCAGGACGAGACCCAGCCGCCAATCGAAGCCAGGAAGAATCCAGCGACAGGCGGCGGCAACTCCCCAAACAGTAAAGCTCACCAGGCCAAGAGCCAGCATCGAGATGCTGACGAGGTTGTAGAGGAAGTCGCGCCAGGAGGTAACGAAGGCGGACGCGAACAGCAGCGGCGGAAGTACGACAAGAAAGACGATATCCGGGTCCAGTTCCACGCGAGGGGCGCGGGGAAAAAGGCTCAGGATCAGGCCACCTGCGACGAGGACGATGGGGTAGGGGATGTGGAAGCGTTTGGCGACAGCCGCAAGGCCGGCGACGAACAGGAGGAGCAGAAGAAAGACAATTTCGAAGTTGTGAATGCCAGAGGCTTGCATGACCGGGTCAAAGTAAGATAGCGCAGAATGGGGACCGGAGCGCTGGCAATTCGCCGAGTTCCCTATGCTGGCTTGCGGCCAGCGTCTTGTGTGCGACCCATGTCACCCTGCACGGCGGTCCTTGGGCTACGAGATTGTTTCGCTCGACTAGTGCCGCGCATGGACGTTCTGCCTGGAAAGATTAGGCCACATCGACGGTTGGGTAGCTTTCGATATATTCTTCTCCCTGTGAACCGTAGTATGCACATTGCCGGGCTATGAAATCGACCTCGTAGCGCACAACCCCCGCTCGCCAGGAAGCCGCCAAGAACTCGGGGAAAGTGCTTTGTCCCGCTTGATCGGTCCGCAAGGCCGCAATCAGCGCCTCGCGGCTAAAACGAGGAACATCGACTGTCCCGGATACCAGGGGTGTGGCGATGGTCATCACGGGACCATCCTGTGTTAGATACCGACTTTGGCATGCCGGCAAATACCAATAGTTTCGCGTCACGCCCGCCCGGCGCAAGGTCTCAGCTAAATACGGGAAGCCCTCGACCTTGGGCCGACCTGCGATGGCCTTTTGTTGGGCAGCCTGAAGGTTTTCGATTGCCGCGCTCACTGTGAGCCTCCATTCCTTGTGGTATGCGATTGCGCCGACATTGCATAAGATAGCTCGATTGACGGCTTTTTTCCGCTGTACGAGGTGGTGAAGCCAGTTCAGTGGCTGGGGGTCAGCATCATCAGCTGCGGGGTCCTGATCGCCGGGAGCAAGGCGCCGAGAACGAACGAAACGCGTTATGACATGATGACAATATTGATGAGGAAAGACGGCTTTTGTTTCGTGTTATACTGCGCGCGACTACGGGGAATACGCCTGATTCAAAAGGATTAAACTGAAAGACCGTCCCGGGGATTATTTCGATTCGTCTCGAGGGCTGGTGTCGCAGCGGCCAAATTCCTGCAACTCGCTTGCGAGGCAACAGGATTCGTTCATGGCCGTTTTTGAGGTGCGAGGATCTTGAAGGCCATCGATACAGTTTTCCTTGGGATTGCCGCAATCCCAGCCATTTACTACTTCTTGGTTCTCTACAGCACTGCGCGATTTTTCTCCGTGGCCCGGAACGAAAGCCTTCGCAATACGGATTTCACTCCCCCGGTAAGCTGCCTGAAACCTATTCGCGGCCTCGACGTGGAGGCTTACGAAAATTACGCGAGTTTTTGCCGCCAGGATTATCCCGACTACGAAATCCTGTTCTGCGTGGATGAGGACGATCCGGCCGTTCCGGTGCTCAAAAAGCTGGTGAGCGATTTTCCGGAGCGGCAGATTCGCCTGCTCTACGGCTCGGGGCGCGATGCTATCAACGATAAGGTGGCGAGGCTGGTACGGCTTGTGAACGAGGCGCGTCACGACATGCTGGTGATTACCGACGGGGATGTGCGGGTGCGGCCGGACTATCTGCGCAGCGTGGTCGGCCCATTTCGCGATCCCAAGGTGGGGGCGGCTACTTGCTTCTATGTTTCCACGAAGGAAACCACCTTTGTGGAGAAGATGCAGTCGATCGGAATGGTGTCGGATTTCTTTGCCGGAGTGATGGTGGCGTGGCAACTGGACGGCGTGAAATTCACGCTGGGGCAGACGATCGTGGTGACGCGGCGCAGCCTCGCCAGTTTTGGCGGCTATCCGATGATCGAAACGCGCCCCGCGGACGATCTGCTGGTGGGGCGGCTGATCGCCGAGCAGGGATACGAAGTGAAGCTGCTGCCGCAGACCGTGGAGGCGGTGGCCGACTTCGAGTCCCTCCGCGATTTGCTCTACAAGCGCGTGCGGTGGATGACGGTGATGCGCGGCATGCGTCCCTGGGGGCATCTGGGGCTTATTTTCACGTGGGGGCTGCCGTGGGCGCTGCTGGCGGTGGCCATTCATCCGACGGCGGCCGTGGCAGGGGCGTACCTCGGAATCTACCTGCTGCTGCGCGTCGCGATGACCTGGCTGATTGGTGTTCACGGATTGAAGGATTCTCGCGTCTGGAGAAAAATGCCGCTGATTCCGCTCTGGGACGCTACGGCTTTTCTGATCTGGCTCGCGAGCTTCGGACGCAAGACCATTCGCTGGAAGGGAATCGATTACCACATACGAGGGGGAATGCTCGTCCCGGTGATCACTGGTACCCCGCAGAACGCTTCCGATTAATTTAATTAATCTAATTAATTTTGGCAAGGCAACGACGGAAGTAAGATCGCCTGTGTTTCAGTTCGGGCGGGCCGAGACCGCCGTCAGACGCTCAAATGCGCGCGGACGATCTCGTCGGTGAATTCTCCGATTGCGCCGGGCCGGAACCGTCAGGTCCACGTCCCAGGGGGTGTGGCTGCCGCCGTAGAATTGATTTAGTCCCTGATTCTCAGCGCGGTTGCGATAGGCAACCGAAAATGAAAACGATGGAGAATATTCCGAATTAATACCTGGGTATGAGGGCAAACTGGTCCGTAACGCTGCCGGGCTGGGGACACGTCTGAGGATTCGAAGCAGGTTGCGCCTCCTGGCTCACCCCCTCAATGCGACTTTGTTTAATCGATGTTATCGTTTCGTCGAGTGCCACGTTGCACCAGTTCTGCGTAATTGCGCTCGCCCACTCCAATAAGAGGCGGTATCTGCATTTCCCCACCCATCGATCACCCTGGCGTTTCATCTCACAAATGTAGCTTCCCTCTTTGATATATTTTCCATCTCCGGAGAAGCTTCCTTGTTCGTAAACGTAGTCGCCGTCGACTCTAACACTGACGGTGCTCCCATCCTCGATATTGGTCCAATCTCGCGGGAGATCCGGAGGCATAGCAACATCTTGGGCGCTGGGTCGCGGAGTCTCCACGGGCGCTTCTTGAATAGGCACAAAGGCCAGAATTTCATCTGATTTCAATAGCGGCTTTGCGTACTTGACCGGAATCGCAAAATTGAGATTCTGTCCAGAAGTTAGTTGGAAAGAGGTGATGCCGACAACCTCGCCTTTCGAGTTTAGTAGAACTCCACCGCTACTTCCTGGAGATATGGCGGCTGTAGTTTGGAAAACTGTGTACGTTCCCAACTCGCGAATGCCGCTGATCAAACCATCCGAGATCGTGTCTTCCAATCCTAGGGGACTTCCGATCGCAACAACTTTGTCGCCGAGCTGAACGACGTCTGAGTCGCCGAGCGGAAGAAATGCGAAATCACTGCCTGCCACCTTCAGGACGGCAAGGTCATGCTCCTTATCTACGCCAAGGACGCCTTTCACGGGGTAAAATGCTCCCTTGGAAGACTTCACCACAGCGCTCGCTGCCGCTTCGATAACGTGGAAGTTGGTGACCAGCTTCCCTGTTTGGTCTACAAAAAAGCCGCTACCCTGTGCCACAGCGCTGCCTGAATTGTCGTAAACAATCACAGAGAATACTGATTTCGATGCGGTCGGAATGTTTAGCGTCGGCGCGGATGGATTCGTCTTCGTCGGTGGTGTCGGCCTCGTTTGGCCGTAAACATTGGCCACCATGCCAAACAAGAGTGTGAAGAGTAAGCCAACACAGTTCATCCGGACCACCCCAGGGCATCCCAGCAGATTTAGAGCGGTGTCTGATGCCGCTCGCACTCTTTTCCAGCGAGAAGTGCATCCCTGATCTTCATGTGCGGTTGGATGCTCTTTCATGGGGCGACCTCTCTATGCATTCCGTATGTCGTCCGGGGAATTGTTCTGTCCGGAGACCTAAGAACAATCGGAGGTTACTCCGCTAGTCCAATCCGAGTCAATTGTCGGCCAGGCTCACGAAACCTGTTGAGCTGTCGACCCGGCGAGAGAAGAGTTCGTGTTTGTCACTCAGGACACGGTGCCGAGCCTTTACCAAAAGCGCTCTCCTTGCCTTTTTCCTTCAAGTCACGAACGCAAGAGCGCAGATCATTTAAATCGTCGCACCAGACGACTTGCACGCCCAACTTCTTCATAACTAACTCCACGTCCTTCTTCGGAAGCTTCTTCCCGCGTTCTTTGTTGGTACGCAGCCAAAAATGACGTACAGATTCCAATTCTGCCTCGACTTCCGCGTCCTTGTATTTTCTCCGGTAGAGCTCTCGGAGATATTTGATTCGGTGCTGAACCCGCTCACGAAAAGAGGCGTATAGCCAGCGGCGGATGTTGACATCGTCGATCGATGTTCCGATGAAAAGAACATTCAGCCTCTGTAGATACGACTGCGGCGTGTGATTCACAAAACTTACAGGGTTAGCTATAGTCTCATAGTACTCGGACTCACGAAATACGAGGTCCGGTATGAGTTCGACCATTTTCTGCAGCTCGCTTGCAGACACTCCGGTGGGAGGGCGGTCCTTCGCCAGAAAGTTTTCATCGCGTGCATCAAGCGTACCATGCAAGTGGTAGACAGGAATTAAATCGGGATGGTCGCCAACGCTCGCTCGATCTACCATCGTGAGAAGCTTTCGGCCTGAAGTTTTGGACTGGCAATAAAGCTCAAGCAGATTGTCAACGTTTAGCGTTAGAACTGCGTGTATCTGCGGATTTCGCCGAAATTCCGCCTTCGCCGTAGACTCATTCTCCACGATCAAGAGGTCGCCCACGCATTTGAGCGTCCGGTTTATTCCCAGTTCTTTGCGGATTTTGTCCCAACCTGACCAATTACGCTGTTCCTCACGCTTTCGAGGAATATCTTTGAGCATTCCCTTCTTGAACTTCAGCCCACTGTATAGACGCTCATAGAGCTTTTTGACAAATTGTCCAGGTGGGAGTTTGCATGCGGCCAACTGGAATTGAGTGGGTAGAGATGGGAACGCTCGCTTCACTTCCTTATAGTCGGAGCTAACCTCTGGCACAATGAGGTCCCGGGCGAGCTTCTGCCAGTTCGGTATGCCGCTCCCTACACTCACACCCGCGCCCAAGAACAAGACCAACCCATCTTTTTTGTACTGGGTCAGCAATCGCTCCCGCGATTCTAACGTTTGATCGGTCGCGTTCAGATAACAGGACTGCCGCAAACATCTCAGCAGGTCGGGATATTGCGTGTTGTCTTTTGGTCGGGCACCACTCGATAGGATGCGATTGATGTCGTTCGCGCTGGGTGGTTCCTTATTGATTCTGCGTCGCCTCATGCGCACCTCTGACAGGAGAATATACCCCATGACGACAAAGGGTCGCATGTTGACTTCCTTACGCCCAGGTTTCCACAGTTTGGCATCCGCGCACTAACTCGAACGAGCCACGTAGGAACAGCACGAGGCCACGCCTGCCTGCCGTCTGCCTGATCGCAGAGAGAAAATGGAATGACCCCTTGAATTGGCACAGTCGCGATGGGCACACTCTCCGGGAGAGGAAAAACCAGTGGAGAGAAGGAAGCGATATTCCCGGAAGTTTCAGCGCGCAGCCGTAGAGCGGATGAAGACCTGCGAAGGCGTCGATGATCTTGCCAAGGAACTCGGGGTTACCCGACGATGCCTCTACAAGTGGCGTACTAAACTCGAGGCGGTTGAGCCTGGCGAAGAAGCGGCGCGCCCGAGCACACATGCATCATTCCAGCGAAAAGAAATCCTCCAGCTAAAGCGCTTGCTCGCCGAGAAGGCGATGGAGGTGGATTTTTTGAAGGGTGCCTTGCAAAAAGTAGAGGCTCGACGCCAGCGCAGCAGCGGCTCTGGCGGGAAGACATCTACGAACACATCCAAGAACTGATGCCATTGCAAGGCAGGCTAAGCATCGAGCACCTGTGTCAGTTGGTAGCGGTGAGTCGTAGAGGTTTCTACCGGTCGTTGCGGCAACGGGAACCGGCAGAGGAAGAGACGGAAGTGCGGTCGTTAATTCAACAGATCGCTCTGGAACATCGTCGTCGCTACGGCTATCGGCGGATCACCGCAGAACTGCACCGTCGAGGCGTGCAGGTGAACCGGAAAAAGGTGGCCCGGATGATGCGGGACGATAATTTGCTGGCCATTCAACCGAAAAGGTTCGTGGTCACGACGAATTCGAAACATAAGTGCGAGGTGCACCTCAACTTAGCAAGTCGCATGACGCTGACGGGTATCAACCAGCTCTGGGTGGCAGACCTCACCTACATTCGCTTGAAAGGGGAGTTTGTCTACTTAGCGGTGATCCTGGATGGTTTCTCTCGCAAGGTTGTAGGGTGGGCTGTGGATCGAACGATGATGAGTAGCCATCTCACGGTGGCTGCGCTGGAGCGTGCTGTCGCAGATCGACAGCCGCGAGCAGGTTTGGTGCACCATTCGGATCGAGGACTTCAATATGCGAGCCCGGAATATGTGGCGGCATTGAACAGGCACGGCATGATTGCGAGCATGAGTCGGCCGGCCAATCCGTATGACAACGCGAGTTGTGAGAGCTTCATGAAAACGCTGAAGCAAGAGGAAATCTACGCTAACAAGTACGCTGACCTGGATCATTTGCGGGTGAACGTCGAAGAGTTCATCGAGCAGTATTACAATCGGCTGCGTTTGCATTCGGCACTGGGCTATCGGTCTCCGGAAGAATTCGAGCAACAGACTGAGGTTGCGAGTTCGGTCGATTCTCGAAGCGCAACGATAGAGTTTTTTGGGAACAACAATGAGAACAAGCAGGGAGAATCGGCAGCATCTCTGGGGAAGGGGGCGACGTCGCCCCCTTCCCCAGAGCCCTTAACCTACTAGGAGATGCAAGAACACTTTTAGAAAGCGGAAAGTGTGCCCAAAGTTTTTGTGACAGTTGAGGGGGTCACCTCAAAAGTTAGGTCCAACTTGGGTCCAACAACTGCCAAATTAGGTCCAAAACCGTGTACCATGACGCAGAACAAAGCCAGACGGACCAAGAAGATAGATTTTTTGCAACTGCCGTGGGCGCAGGAGGTCTGGAGTTCAGATCTCAACGCCCCGAGCAAAGCTCCAAACAGAATCAGTGAGTTAGCGTGCAGCCCGTTTCCTGCTCCATTGTGTTGCAAGTTGGGAACAGGGGGGAATATACGAGATCGGCCGCAGATTTCCCGCGTTCGGTTCCCGCCGCTCTTTCAATTCGCTATCGAAATCGCTCGGTTAATTTAATCGTCCGAAGCGCGATCGACCAGAGTGCGTGGAGTGAACGGAGCGATCGACGGAGAGGCGCTGGCCGCGGCTGCGGATGTGAGCCGCCGCCGCTGGTTGGTGGATTTTCTCCAGTCGACCTGGGGCATGAATAGCGACGTATCTATGCGGTCGCGGTATTCGATGGCGATGTTCACGAGCGAATCGAGCAGGGAATCGGATAGCAGGTGCGGTTGCAGGCCGAGGTCGATCAGCTTGGAATGCTTGGCGTTGTAATAATGGGCTTCGGCTTCCACGCGGGGGTCGGGCAGATGCTCGATTTCGACGCTGAGTCCTAATTTGGCGGCAGCGGCCTGCACCATCTGCGCCAGCTCGAGTACGGAAAACTGCTCGGTGAACTGGTTGTAGACGCGGCATTCGCCCGGGGCCGCCGGATGCATACAGGCGAGTTCGACGCAGCGGACGGTGTCGCGAATATCGAGGAAACCCCGCGTCTGGCCGCCCTTGCCGTAGACCGTCAGCGGATGACCGGCGGCGGCTTCCACGCAGAAGCGATTGAGCGCGGTGCCGAAAACTTCGTCATAGTCGAAGCGATTGATGAGCGCTTCGTCGAGTTCGGATTCGTCGGTGACGGTGCCGTAGACTACGCCCTGGTTCAGGTCGGTGGCGCGAAGCTTCCAGGCTTTGCAGGCGAACAGGATGTTGTGGCTGTCGTGAACCTTTGAGAGGTGGTAGAAGGAGCCGGGCTGCTTGGGATAGGGCAGCACGTCTTTGCGGCCGTTGTGCTCGATGGTGATGTAGCCTTCTTCGATGTCGATATTGGGCGTGCCGTATTCGCCCATCGTGCCGAGCTTGATCAGATGACAATCGGGATGCAGTTCGCGAAGCGCGAACAGGAGATTCAGGGTGCCGACGACGTTGTTCACCTGGGTGAACGACGCGTGCCGCCGGTCGATCATGGAATATGGGGCGGAACGCTGCTCCGCGAAGTGGATTACCGCGTCAGGCTCGAAATCGGAGATGGTGGAGGCGAGAAACTCGTAGTCGGTTACATCGCCAACATACAAGCTCGATCGTCTTGCCGGTGTGCTGGTGCCAGGCGCGCAGCCGGTCTGGAAGCGGAAGAATCGGGGTGAGCGTCTGGACGCCGAGCTCATAGTCCCACTGCCGCCGGGCGAAACTGTCGACGATGGACACAGAATGTCCTTTTTTGGACAGATAAAGCGCCGTTGCCCAACCGCAGTAACCGTCGCCGCCCAGTACGGCAATCTTCATGTCGCCTCCCGAAGGTATAAGATGGCCCGATTTAACAACGGGTTACATCGGAGTAAGTAATCATTTAACCCAAAAACAGGGAAAAGTTCCAAAGAGTTTTATGTGCTTGTATTACTACAGTGATCGTATCTCCAGTTGGCGTGGCTTCTTTTGAAATTACCCACGGATTGTGGCCCGTTTCCTCGGGCGGAACGGCTTTTTATCCACCCTTGGTTGCCAAGGGATGGTTGGTGAGCACGGCCTTTCCGCCGCTGGAGGCTACCGTGGTGAGATTCGCCGGTCCGAGAAGGGTATCGAAGTGAGGGAGTTGCTCGTGGTCGGCGACCAGATAATACCGGGTGGCCTCGAGCCACAGATTCTTCAATTGCGAGTCGTCGATAAAGACGGACGGGGCGCCGGGGGCGTTGGAGCCGTATTCGAGATTGAAGTAGCGCCCGTTCAGGAGCAGGGCGTTCCGGTTGGTGTAAAAAATGGTGGAAGAGAAGGTGTAGTACTGGTCGCCCATAATCAGATTGCCGGGAGGCGATTTCAGGATGGCGTTCGCCAAGGGGCGCGAGGAAAGAAAAGGATCGAAAGTGACCATCGCGAGACGGGCCGCATGAAAAAACAGGACCATCATAAGGGCGATCGCCAAGGCTGCGCGCCGGCCTTCGGCGAACATCGTTCCCAGGCAGCCCATCAAAAACGCAATTCCCGCGAGAAGCAAGGGAACCCTCAGATAGGCAAAGGAAGCCAGCGTGAGGTCGAGCATGTGCCCGAGCGCGAGAGTGTAAACGTCGGGATGAGAGCTTAAAGCCGAAGAAATGTCCCCGGGCGTAAGCTCGTTGCGCACCAGGTAGACCAGCACGAAGCAGGCAATCGCCGCGATCGCGGCGATGCCAGACAAGGCGCGCGTACCCCAGCGAACCCAGCTGCCACCCATTGCGATGGCCGAGCCCAGCAGGAGCGCGAGCGCCGGATATAAGGGCATCGAATAGTATTCCTGGGTGGTCGAAAAGGTGAAGAAGACCAGCACGAATCCCGCCCAGCAAAGGGCGAGCAGGCGTGTGCGGCCGGCGCGGTCGACCGGTTTGAAAGAGAGACGCGCGACCGCGGGGAAGTAAACGCTCCAGGGAAACAGCCAGACGAGATGCAGCGTCCAGAAAAGGAAGCGCGGAACGGTGTTGTAATCGCGCGGGTAGCGCAGATTCAGAAATCGCAGCAACTGCTCATTGATGAAGAAGAACCAGAGAAAGCCGTGGTACTGGTTGGGCCCGCTGTGGAGCGTGAACGAGAAATAGGGAGGGTTGCGAAGGGTAGCCAGAATGTGCCACGGCGCCGCGATCAGGAGGGCAATCAACGCGCCGCTGAAGGGGCGCAGCCGCTTCCACGTGCGGAGGGAAAAGATCTGGTGCGAGACCGCCAGATACACGAGACCTGCACCCACCGGAAACACCACCGAGACCAGGCTTTTTAACAGCAAGCCCAGCCCAAGGCTGGCGGCGAGAATGGCGGCCCAGAAACGCGGGTGAGGCTCGTCTTCGTCGAGCGCCCTAAGAAACGCCCACATCGCGAGGGCAATGCTGAAGGTGAGCATCACGTCGGGGATCAATATCCGGGTGAAAAGGAACAGCCCGATACACGTGGCGATGCAGAGCCCTGCGTAGAGACCCGCCCTTTTTCCGAAGGCCCACGTGGCGAAGGCCGCCGTGAGCCAAGCGAGCGCAATCGAGGAAAGGGCGATGGGGATGCGCGCCGACCAATCGTAAACGCCGAAAATCCTGTAGGAACCGGCCATCGCCCAGTAGACGAAGGGGGCTTTCTCAAAATAATCGACGCCGTCGAGGCGAGCGGTGACCCAGTCGCCGGAGGTGAGCATGTTCCGCGCGATCTGGGCCTGCACGGAGTCCACGTCGTCCATCAGCGACGGTGGAGAAACGATGCATCCTAAATAGATCGCGCCGGCAACGAGAAGAACCGCTAGGTAGACGTAAGAACGCTTTCCGCCAGCGGCCCCAACTGAGCCGCCCGGGGCGCTGTTTGAATCCGCCATCGTTTCATCCACAGGAATAGGACCAATAACCCCCAAAGGTGATAACCGAGATTTGCGCGCCGGTTGAGATGCCGGTTCACGGCGGCTGCGATCCCGCTCCGCCTGAAAAATTGCGAGTGCTCCGATCCTACGCTACCGAGCGTGTCCAGCAAAAGGGCGCGCAGAGGGCCTCGCAGCCATTCGTGCGCGGGAATATCGAACCCCACTTTGCTGCGCCGGATCACCGAGCGCGGCAGTTTCGATGCCATCAAATTCTTGAGAATGAATTTCTGGCGCGCGCCTCGAATTTTGAACGACGACGGCAATGTGGCGGCAAACTCCACGATGCGATGATCGAGGAAGGGCGGGCGCACTTCGACGGCGTGGGCCATGCTCATGCGGTCGACCTTGCTCAGGATGTCGTCGGGGAGGAAATATTTCTGGTCGAACCAGAGATAGGGCGCCAGATCGTCGCCGGTCGAAGATGCCTGCCTCAATTCTGCGAGGATTTTATCGAGCGAGCCCGGGAGTGGCGCGTTCACCAGGGCGCGTTTGCCGGCGTCCGAAAAAGTGCCGTTCCAATACACGTGAGCGCGCTCAGGGGCCATCAAAGAGCCTTCGAGAAAGCGCCGCACCTTGTATTCGAAGCTGATCTTTTCGTCCGAGACAGGCAGGAGCCGCGTGGCGGCGAGCGCCAGACGCAGCGCCGGGGAAGGCAAGCGCCGGGCTTTTTTTGCCAGCACGTTGGCGCGATAGGTGAGATAGCCGCCGAAAAGTTCGTCCGCACCCTCGCCGCTCAAGGTGACGGTGACCTTCGTCTTGCTCATCTTTGATAAGAACCAGACGGGTAGAGCGCCGGCGTCGGCGTTGGGCTCGTCGGCGTACTGCGAGAATTCCTCGATGGCATCCTGCAGATTCACGTCCGGATTGAGGTCGAACTGTTCGTGGTCGGTGCCGTACTGCGAAGCGACTTCGCGAATATAGCTGCTCTCATCGAACGTCCGGCCGCGAAACGAAATCGAGAGCGTCTTCAATTTCGAGGGCGAGGCGTTCGCGGCATAATGCAGCACTGTGGATGAGTCCACGCCACCGCTGAGCCATACGCCCAGGGGAACGTCGGAGAGCAAATGCTCGCGCACGGACTTCTGCAGCAACGAGTCGAGCTCTTCCTGAGCGGATTCGAGGGTCCGGTTGCCTGCGTGCGGTTGCGGCAGCGTCCAATACGAGTCGGTGCGAATTCTGCCGTCCTGCCATTCGAGAAAATGCCCAGGGGGAAGCTTTTCGATTCCTTCGACCATCGTGAAAGGGCAGGGAACGTAATTCAGCGCGAGATAACAATCCAGGGCCGCAGGGTCCAGGCGCCGGTCGAACTCGGGATGAATGAAGATGGTCTTGAGTTCGGAGCCGAACAGGAGATCTTCGCCGCGCCGCGCAATGTAGAGCGGCTTGATGCCCATGCGGTCGCGCGCCAGCACCAGGCGTTTTTTCGACGCGGTCCAGATGGCGATGGCGAACATGCCGCGAAGCCGTGAGAAGCAGGCGGTGTCCCATTCGAGAAAGCTGTGCAGCACGGTTTCGGTGTCGGTACGCGAGTGGAAGCGGTGGCCGCGCGCTTCCAGTTCCGCGCGCACTTCGAGATGGTTGTAAATTTCGCCGTTGAAGACGATGACGGAATCGCGGTCCGGGGAGAAAATCGGCTGGTCGCCGGTATCGAGGTCGATGATTTTCAGGCGGGTGGCGCCGAGCGCGACGAGGTCTCCCTCGAACACGCCCTGCTGGTCGGGGCCGCGATGGATGATCGATGCGACGGCGCACTGGATTCGGCCCGGGCCGGGCGCCCAGCTTTTATGCGTGAAGCCTGCAATTCCGCACAATTTCGGTTACCCCTTACGCTGAGACCGCGGCTGCGAATGCCTTCCGGGATGCCTGCGAATACACCATCAGGAAGGGTTTGTGCTACTCGTAACGCAAAGATTCAACAGGCTGAAGGCTGGCGGCCTTCTTCGCCGGAAGGTATCCAAAAAGTACGCCTGTGGCGCAGGATACTATAAAGGCCGCCGCCACCGAAAGCCACGAAATCGGGATGACGATTCCTCCTGGCACCGGCAGGAACTGCACGAGGGCCTCGATCGCAAACGGGATGGCCACGGCAATGGCGATGCCGATCAACGCTCCGACGCCGCTGATCAGGACCGCCTCGATCAGAAACTGGTACAGAATTTCCTTCCGCTGCGCGCCGATCGCCTTGCGAATTCCGATCTCGCGGGTTCTCTCGGTGACCGTCACCAGCATGATATTCATGATGCCGATGCCGCTGATGACGAGAGCCAGCATGGCGATCAGCAGGAGCACCACGGTGAGCGCGACGGAGATGCTGCGGGCGGTCTGGAGAATGGACGTGAGGTTCTGAACGTTATAGTTCGCTTCCGGCCGGTGGCGGCTCTGCAGGATTCGTGTGACGTCCTGGGTGACCTCCGGAACGTCCTCGGGGCGATCGGCTTGCGCGTACAGCGTGACGATGTAGTTGTCGCCTGCGTAGTATTTGATCAGGGGGAAGGGGACGAGCACGGAATCGTCCCGGATTTCCGATTGACCGAAGGTGCCCACGCGTTCGCGGAACGTTCCAATCACCGTAAAGCTCAGCTCTCCCACGTGGATTTCCTGGCCGACGGGGTTATCGGTGGGAAGAGCGATCTGCGCCAGGTGTTCGGACACGACGCAAACCTTGCTGACGGTGGAGAAATCCGCATCGTCGAAATAGCGCCCGCGCAAGATCACCAGTTTGCGAATCTGCTGAAAACCCTGGGTGACGCCGATGAGCTTTACGGGCCAGACCTTTCTGGCCGCGACGACGGTCATGGGAATGTCGTTGGTGCCGGAAACGTGGGTGACTTGCGGAACGCCTTGCTCGATGGCGTTGAGATCGCCGACGGAGATCTGGTCGGCGAGGCTGACGTTCTGCGAAGTGTTGGACTGCTCGAGCCAGGCGTAAACGATGTTGGAGCCGACCGCTTCGATCTGGTCTCCGATGTAGCGCTTTCCGGCCAGCGCCACGGTGACCACCAGCACGATGCAGGCGCTGCCGATAATTACGCCGAGCATGGTAAGCGTCGCGCGCAGCTTATTGGCGCGCAGAGCTTCGATCGCCAGGTTGGAAGTTTCGCTCCAGTTCATGCACCGGCCCGGATTGCAGACACAACCTTACCGTATTGGGATTCGATAGAACAAGGATGGGTGGTCCGCGCCGGCGACAAACGGAAACGGGATAGGCTGCCTGGAAGCGGACGAGCCTAGAGGCGGTTCCGCTTGGAAAAGCTTCCGGCGTCCGGATCGAGATCGTCTTCCGGAACCTCGGTGGAGAGTTCGCCCTGGTCAGGGTCGGGCGCGTTTTCGACCGCGCTTACGAGTTCGGCCTCGTAATCCTGGCCTTCCTCAACGAGCTCTTCGACGCTTTCGGAATCGGCGCTCTCGACGTCGGAGAGTCCCTCGATATCGCCGGACTGGCCGCCCGAACCTGCGCCGGGGCCTTTGATCATCGGGAGGGCTTCGTTGGGACTGCTCGAAGCACGACGCAGGTTCCGAGCTGCCGTTTTCTTGCGAGCAGCTTTCTTGGGAGCGGGCTTTTTCGCGGGCGCGGGCTTCTTCGGAGCCGGCTTCTTCGATTTGACCGCTTTCTTCTTTAGTGCCGGCTTCTTCGATTTCACTGCCGATTTTTTCTTGGTGGCTAACTTTTTCTTTTTGGGCATGGAGAAAGTGTACCACCCGCAATTTACACAACTCAACGGCAGCCGGGGAGTTTCATGGCCGGCCGCCGGACCGGAACGATTTCTCCGGGCTAGTGCAGCATCAGGTTCGGAAACACTTTGTTGAACAAGATCGCGATCAGGATGAGATAGGCCAGCATGATGAGCGTCCAGCCCATGTTGTGGCGGATCACCTGGCCTTCGCCGCGCACCAGCTTGCTGGTGGATACGCCGACGCTGGCCGTCTGAGGCGAGATGGGCTTGCCGACCTCGGCACCGACCGAGTTGAAAGAGGGCAACAGGAGCGGCGGCAATCCGAGAAGCCTTCCGGTCATCAGTTGGACGGGGCCGAACATCGCGTTGGTGGTGGTGTTGCTGCCGGAGAGGGCCACGCCAATCCAGCCGAGAATCGGAGCGAGGATCACGAAAAAGCTGCCGATCTTCGAAAGGCCGTAAGCCAGCGAGTTGGCCATCCCGGTGAACACGAAGATGTAAGCGAGAGCGAAGGTGAAAAATGCCACCAGCAGCGCTCCCCACATCTGCTTGAACGTCTTGGCAAAAACCGCACCGAGCGTGCCGGACTTGGGCCGCAGGAGGGTAAAGATCACGATAAAGGACACGAGCGTCGAGGTACCGCCGGCGAAAGGCGTGAAATTGAAGAGCGAAAGCACCGGTTTCTGGGTGATCGAGGAGATGGCCCCGATGGAGACCTTGAACCAGCTGACCGCCGGAAGATGCGACCACGGGCCCGTCCAGGAAACGACCACGGCGATCAGCACCAGGTACGGGAACCAGATGATGAAGGATTCGCGCGGCGAGGTGAACATCTCGACCTCGGCGGCGGAAACGGCGGTCGGAGGAAGCGGCACGCCCCCGAATCCGCGGATGGTCTTGGGGTGCCATAT
Source organism: uncultured Acidobacteriota bacterium (assembly GCA_963797585.1). GTDB lineage: Bacteria > Acidobacteriota > Terriglobia > Acidiferrales > UBA7541 > Palsa-295. The sequence continues at coordinate 92,222 of CAWCQH010000019.1, read as the reverse complement.
CTTCACGAAGACGAAGAGAACCCAGAAGGACACAAGCGCGCCGGAAAGGTCAGGCAGATACGGCCCCAGGTAGTGCGCGACGGGCCACTGTCCGGCGATATAAGAAAGCGAGCCGACAATCGCGAGAGGCCACGCTTCGAAGACGCCCTCCCATCCGCTCACGAGATAAATCAGAACCCACGGAGGCAGGAGCGCCAGCACCGCGACGATGTTCCCGATCGACCCGGACAGCGCCATCAGCGGAAGCCCGGTGACGGCGGCGAGGCCGAGGATCGGGGCCCCCAGGGCGCCGTAGGAGACGGGCGCGTTGTTGGCGAGCGCCGCGACGCGGATCGCGTCCAGATCGCCTATTCCCAGACCTACCAGGATCGGCACTACGACGGCCCACGGGTAGCCGAATCCCACGACACCTTCGAGCAGCGCTCCGAAGGCCCAGGCGAGCATGATCGTTTGAATGCGGATATCGGCGGTGGCGTGGTGGACCATCCAGTTCTTGAAGCGCTCAAACACGCCGGTCAGCACCATCGTGTTGAAGATCATCAAGCCCCAGAAAGTGATCCAGTCGATCACCCAGAAGCCCGTCAGACCGCCGAGGGTGTATGACTTGAGCATGCTCGCCAGCGGCGCGTGCCAGACCAAGGCTCCCACCAGCATGGTGATCACGCCGGCGCAGATGGTGGCGAGCCATGCCGTCATGCGGAGGATCGCCAGCATGAAGAGGAGGGCGAGAAGGGGCACCAGCGAAGCGAAAACCGTAAGCCACAAATTTCCCGTCGGATTAAGAATTTGTTGAAACATTTTTTTGTTGAGTCCTCAATTGGCGATCGGATTCCGGAGCCTGGACCGAAACCATCCACGACGAAATGGCGCACACCGTTATAGCTATCCGACTGACTAAATGCAACAGATAGAATCTTTTTGACGGGAATGCGGGAGGGGGCGAAGGTTCAGCGCCGGGCGCGGCACTAGCGTTCCGCTAGCGCTGGATGGTTGCGAACAGGAGTGCGAACAGGTAGAGCCAGAGGCCGTCCATGAAGTGCCAGTAGATGGAGAGCGCGCCGACCGCTGCTTCCTGGCGGTTCTTGCGAGCCAGCCGCCCTGCGAACAGTATGACTCCTCCCAGCGCCAGAATCCCTCCGAGCAAGTGCAACCCGTGCGTCGCGGTGAGGAAATAAAAGAAAAAGCTGCCGGGGTTGGACGCGACGTAGAGGCCCCGCGAAACGAGTTCCCGCCATGCCACGAGTTGGCCTGCTACGAACGCGAAGCCAAGCAGGAGAGTTGCGAGCAGCCAGCGTGCGCAGCGGGCCGCGTTCTGCCGGGCTGCCGACGCGCGCGCGAACTCGATGGTCAGGCTGCTGACCAGGAGCACGGCGGTGTTGACGTAGAGAATATGAGGAAGCGCAACTGAGACCCAATCCTTCGAATGCACCCAGCGCGATTCGAGGACGTGGGTGAGGGTCGCAAACACCGACATGATGGAAAACACGGCAAACCAACTGGCCGTCCGGTAAGCCCCCAGCGGAGTGGCCCATCGCTCGGGGTCCGGCTCCGGATTGTCACGCCGGGGATCGCCAGGGTAGCCGGCATTTCCGCCGCCCGATCCGTTTCCCTTGCGATCGGAGAGCGACTTTTGTCTTTTGGGCTGCGGAGCAACAGGCGGAGGAAGCAGTGTCGTGGACATTTTCGTCGGGGGAGTGCTTCCCGGTTAGCCTCGCCATGCGGGGGCGGCTTTCCCAGGAAGCATATCAAAAGTAGCAGGGAAACGCGGATCGATTCTGTATCTCGCGAATATGCCCTTGCTGTTCTGAATGGAGGAGCTGTCCGCGCGTAATCCCAGAAAGAGAATTTCGCGGCGCGTCCCCGCTACCGCGAATCAGAACGCAAATTTCAAAGCGAGCTGTATCAACCTCGGCGGCGCTGCATTCACCACGTGGCCAAATAGCGCATTGTCCACGTCTCCGCTCACCGCTGTCGGGCCGAAAAATTGCGTGTGGTTGAAAACGTTGAACGATTCCAGGCGGAACTGAAATGACTTCGCTTCGTCGATTCGGAAAGTTCGCTGCAGCGCCAGGTCCGTGTTGAACGAACCGGGCCCGGAAAAATATCGTCGCGGCGCGTTACCGGGGGTGCCTATGGCATTGTCGGTGAAGGCTCCGGGATTGAAATAGGCCAGGCCATTGCCGCGGGGATTGGAATTGATGCCCACGGGTTGTCCCGTAAAATCAGGGAGGTCCAGGTAGCGGTTGTTAACGCCGTTGGGGCTGCTTCCCTGCAAGGAATTGTCGCCGTCCGTGCTCAGGGTAACCGGGAAGCCCGTGCTGGCGCGGGTGATGCCGGAAATCTCCCAGCCCTCGAGCAAAAAGTGAGCGTGGGGCGTCAGCATTTCCAGCGGCAAGCGGAAATCGTAAGTCGCCACAAAGTTGTTGGTCAGATTCCAGGCCGAAGTCGCGCGCGTGAGGTTGAAATTGGAGGGATCGACAGCATCGGCAAGCGACGAGGCCTGATCGATGGACTTGTTGTAGGTATAGTTGAGCGAAAACGTAAGACGCTTGGACGTGCCTCTAAAACTCACTTCCAGTGCGTTGTAATTTGCGTTTCCGACGCTGCCAATATAGTCGTCATTGCCATAGTAGTTTCCGGCCAGGAGTGGGTTGTTGTTGATGAGGCTTGGGTTCAAGCTTCCCCTGCCGTCAACTCCGCCAAAGCGGGTACCCTGGAGCGCCGTCCCTGCGGGATATTTAACCCCGTTGAATGTAACCGGTTGAGCGAGATTGTACGTGTTGTTTTCACCGCCAGGGCCGCAAGACTCTCCCGGCACAAGAACGCCAGGCTGATCGAGGGCCAGACAAAAAGCCGGATTACCCGGGTCTGCCGAAAACACGAGGAGCTGGTGATGAGTTTGGGAGCCAACGTAGCTCAGACTCAACACGGTCTGTCCCGGCAGTTGCCGCTCGATGGAAAGGAAATAGTTCTCCGTATAAGGATAGGTATCCCACGGCACAGGGGCGGTCATGCCGGACTGCGGGTTGTACACGCCGTTGAATTGGACGTTGGGATTCGGATGGCTGGCCGAAGCATTGAGAGGGGGGAACGTAAGCGGATACGGGGTTGTTCCCGGGGTGCCGTCGACCAGGTTGTAGGGCGTCGCAAACAGACCGTTATAGACCGTACCGCTCAGCCCGTAGGGAGGCTGAGGCTCGTCAACTCCAATCGTATTGCCCTGAATTACCGTGTTAAATATCCCGTAGCTTGCGCGGATGCTGGTCTTTCCAGGTCCTCCAAAAACCTTTCCTAAAAGCCCGCTGCCGTTGTTGGGCGAATACGCCAGGCCGATCCGCGGAGCATATCGAAGCTTTTCGGGTACGAGTGTGGTCGGGACGCCCTTATCGGTCGCATAAACCAGCCCGGGAAAGGCGTTTGGGTACACCACCGATTGTTCGCCCGGTATAAAAGTTGGAACCTGGTTGTATTTTTCCGACCAAAAGCGCATCAGCTCCATGCGCAGCCCGTAATTAAACGTGAAATTTGGCTTGATCCGCCAGGAATCCTGCGCGTACCAGCCCGCGTATCTGTGGCGCGGATAGTAGTGCTGCGAGTCCTGCTGGTTAAATTGGTTTGGCGCGCCGATCAGGAAGTCCGCGAAATCGCTGCCAGTCTGATAGCCGTCGAATATGAAAGTGCCATTAAATATAGCATCCGGATTCACGTTTACCTGCTCCAGACTTAGAATGCCCCCAAACTTGAGTTCATGAGAGCCTATGACGCGGGAAAGGCTATCGCTGAAGTTCCACGTATTATTGGCCTGGTTGACATTGGTGATGGGCAGCCCCATGACGAACTGACCTTGAAAGACTACGTTTTCGACCCCCGTGATGGCGGGATCCAAGGGATAGATGCCCGCCGTTCCCGCGCCGGTCACAAAACCCTGGGACGCGTAGCTGGGTCCCAGCCCGCCGGATGGCTGTCCCACGATGTTGTGACTTCGCATAAAGCTGACATGAACCTCGTTTACCGTATTGGCGCCGAATGTTTTCGTGTCGCCCAAACTGATGAGCTGCGAGCGGCCGGAGTTCAAACCGCCGAAGCCGGGCACGTTCGCGCCGCCCTGGCCGCTGGGAAATGGATTGTTCAAGCGATAGTCGTCAAAAAAGTAGTAGGCCGAGAGATTTCCCCAACGTGCACCAGTCTTGTCGATTCGAAATCCGAATTTATCGTCGCGGACTCTCTCACTCACCTGAGCGGAGAAACTGTTCGGGCCCTGATTGGGGAGCGGAATGTACTGCAGTAGCCGTTGGGCGGGAACCGCCCAAGCGGACACCGGGAAGACAGCGTTTGGGAACACGCACTGCGAGGAACTCGAGCATCCCCGTGTGTAATACGGCTCGCCTGGAGAAACCGGGAAGCCCAGTGAATTCTGAAGCTGTGCCGCCAACCCCGCCCCTTGTACCGTCATAGGCCCGCTGGGAGTGGAAAATGAACTGGCCAGGTCGGAGAGGTTGCCAGCCCGGTCGGCCAGAGACGGCACGGTAAGAAGCCCCGTATCCAGGCCCTCGATTGTCCGGGTCCCTTGATAGTCCCCAAAAAAGAAGAGCTTGTCTTTTTTGATCGGCCCACCGAGCGTGCCCCCGAATTGATTCTGCTGATAGGTCTCCCGCTCGGGTGAAAAGTAGTTCCGCGAATCGAGATCGGTATTGCGCAGGAATTCGAAAGCGTTACCGTGTAATCGGTCCCCTCCGCTTTTGGTTACTACGTTTACGATGCCGCCGGAGTAGTTGCCGAATTCCGCGTCGAAATTGTTCGTCAGCACCCGGAATTCGGCAATGGAATCCAAATTCGGAATGACACTGGTACCGCCGTTCATCTCCTCCTTAACGTCCGATCCGTTGATAAGAAATCCGTTGGCATCTTCCCGCTGCCCGCTAATCGATTGGTTCCCTGCATTCAGGTCGCCCGAAGGCGGAATCGCCACCGTCACGCCAGCCATCACGACCGAATCCGGCGTCTGGGTCGACATCGGCACGATGCCGGGCTGAAGCGCTAACAGATCGGTATAGCTCCTTCCGTTGAGCGCAACGGCAGTGATCGTTTGACCGGTAATGACCTCGCCCATTTGCGTACTCTGAGTTTCAACCTGTACCGTGTTTGCTTGAACCGTTATTTGCTCGCTCGTTGCGCCTATCTCTATGCCGATATCGGCTTGGAGCTTCGCATTCACGTCCATCATGATGCCGGTTCGCCTGTATGGTTTGAATCCGGTATGTGTAACGCTCAGCTCGTATTGGCCCACCGCAACGCTCGGGAAAGCGTAAAAGCCGTCGGCACTGCTTTGTGTTGTTTGGTCGATTCCCGTCGCAGTGTTATGAAGCACTACAGATGCATCCGGCACCACGCTGCCGCTGGGATCTCTTACAGTCCCGGAAATACTCCCCGCAGCGACCTGCGCCCATGTTCTTGGCTGACACAAGAGGAGAGAGAGAGCCGTCAAAATGAAGGTTGCCCGAAGAATTTTGGTCACCGTGCCTCGCAATTCCAAGTGAATTTGTGACGGCCGACACACCGGTAATCGGCTAATGGACTATGCAGCAGACGGGATGACCCGCGACGTTAAATCCGTGCAAAATATCCTTAACGCGGATTTAATGCCCTACGAAAAGAGGAGTTTCTTGCGCCGAGAGCGCGCAGATCGTCTTCTGCTTTATCTTGAGCTTCTTCATCCGGTCCCTTTGATGATTTTCTTTATTGAACGGGGAGGGCCTTGCCGTTCACCACAGCTCGCAAGATGTAAGAATTGCCGGAACTGATGCCTATGGGGGTGCCATTCCTTGCGGGGTGTGTATCGATGGTGAGGTCGTCTCCCGGCCTGAAGGAATCTTTGGTCCAGCCCTTACGGGACAGCATAGAGGGAGGGGACATTTCGAGAGTCCAGCGCTGGACGCTGCCGGCGTCCTTCACGTCCATATGCAGAAGGCAATGCGGATTGACCCAGTCGAAGCTGGTGGCCGTGCCATGCAACGTGATGGTTTTCGTGAAATCGTAGCCGACGGTACCGTGATGGGCGAAAGACGCGGCGGGGAAGGCGACGATAGCGGCAAAAACCAGCGGGAGTATCAAAAAAGGCGTGATATTCCGATTTCTTGTTTTCAATGGCATAAGATAAGTTCCCTGCCAGCTTCCGGCGATCTAGGGTTCCGCCGCGAAGTATGGGATCAAGACGGCGGCGGTCACCACCGACAGCCACAGGAGCAATTCCACCAGGCCGGCTAGTTTGGCGATGCCGGGCGTCTCGGGCGTTTGGCCCCAGGTGCGCACCTTTTGCTGATTGAAAATGTGCACAATAAGGGCGGTCGGAATAAGCATGCTGAGCTTCACGTCGAAAGAAGGGTTGGCCACATAGGTGAGCGCAGCCGTCGAGAAGAGCATGAAACCGCCGGTGATTGCGATGACGAAACCTACCCAGTTCCAGGCAAACACGGAATCGGAGAGTTGCGCGGCGGTTTGATTCTTGTTGCCGATGCCTATCATGCGAAGATCGAGCGCCAGATTCGTGCCTATAAAAATGGACAGGCCCGTGAAGTGCGTGAGCTGCACGTAGGGAAATGCCCACGTGGATTCGAGAATTCCGACGCCCAGGTGCGTACCCTGAACCCAGCGCGCAAAGTTAATGATGAATTGGTGCATTCGCAAACACCTCGAATGGATTACGCTGCGCTGCTAATTTCTGTTTCTAGCCCACGCCCGTGAGAGCGGGAACGTCGACGCCCCACAAAATCGTTGCTACCCACAGCACCAGAGAAACAAGAGCGATCAGTTTTGCGACACCGGGGATGGCGGGCAGCTTGTCCCATTTCGGCACGTTTCGCCGGACGATCACGGCAAAGATGATCCCCAGCACGCACAGGTACAGCTTGTGGTGGAAGACGGAATTGTGGAGATATTCCGTGGCGTCGGAGGCGTACATCAGGAAGCCGGAAATTGTCGCCAGGACCAGGCCCGTCCACATCCACGGAAAAACCTGCTCGGCCAGCTGTGTTGCCGACTGGCGTTTTGCCGCGACGCCCATCACGCGCAAGTCCATGATCGCGGTGGCGCCGACGAGCAGGAAGAAGCCCACGTAATGGATGATTTCAAGCGACGACGCGGTTACCACCGAGCCGTTTACCCAAACGACGAACGCGTTACGCTGCAGCCATAGAGAAAAGCCCATGCGCACCTTTCATCCAACTGTTCTTCTTACCTGGCCCGGCCGATCCACTGCTACCCGAAAGAAACTTCGCGTTTCGGCGAAACTCTACCGCTTACTGAGGCGGTTTGGGTAGATATTTCGCGTGGCACGTTTCACAGGTGTCGTCGATTTTGTCGCCGATGGTTTCGAGCGCTTTGGCGTCCTTGTCATTGGCGGCCTTGAAGGCTTCGGAGCCGGCGTCCCGCAGGGCCTTGGCGAACTTCATCCAGTCTCCCGTGTCTTTCGCGCGGCCCGGGATCATCAGCAGATTTCCGACTTCGGCCAGAATCAGCGCGCTGTTCTGCACGGATGACCATTCCTTGTCGTCTTTGGGTGCACGATTGGGAACCGCGAAAATCACGTCGGAGGCGGGCGCGACGATCCCGACCATAATCTGGTGGACGGTTCCCACGGGCTGAAAGGCGGGCGCCTGGCCCGAACTTGTTTGTGCGAGTAAGGTGAAAAATCCCAGAGATGCCAGCGCGAGAACCCTCATCAAAGTCTCCCGTATCCCCCAATGCGTAAGGATTATGAGCCCCTTCTCCGAATATTGCCGTAAAATGGGCGTTAAATGTTCTTAACACGGATTTAACAGCGTCTAATCCGCGAATCGATAGCCCAATCCCACGACGGTTCGGATCAGCTGCGGGTCTTTCGGATCTTTTTCCAGCTTCTGCCGGAGCCAGGCGACATGCACATCCACCGTGCGTGTGGAAGGCGTCGCGTCATAGCCCCATACCTCGCGCAGAAGCACTTCGCGAGAAAGCGTTTCGCCGGGACGCTCCACAAAATAAGCGAGCAACTGAAATTCTTTGGCGGACAACGGAACCACGTGACCTTCGCGCGTCACTTCGGTTCTCTTTAGATCGATCCGGACGGAGCCTCGTTCGTAGAGTGAGCTGCCGGCGGGGGCCGCCTGTCCAGCTCGACGGAGAAGCGCGTCGATTCGCGCCAGAAGTTCGGCCATCTTGAATGGCTTGGTGAGGTAGTCGTCCGCGCCGGTTCGAAGTCCCACGACCTTATCCATGGTCTGGCGCCGCGCGGTGAGCATCAGTATGGGAACGGCAGACCCTTTCTGCCGCAGCTTTTGGCAGATGGTCAGGCCACTCAGGCCCGGCAGCATCAGGTCCAGGATGATCAGGTCAAACCGCTCCCGGGAGGCAAGTTCAAAGCCGGCCGTGCCATCCTTTGCAACGGTCACGGCGTATCCCTCTTTTTTCAGGCGGTCTCGCAGCGCGGTGACCAGACCGGGTTCATCTTCGACGATCAGTATCCTTGCATCCATACCCACGCATCCATATCCACCCGCTTATCCGCCGGGAATTTGGCGCCGGAGTTGAGCGGAGGATTCCGGCTGCTGCTGACTTTGCTCTCCTGAAACCGCTGCCCGGAAATGCAGCACGAAACACGAGCCCTGCCCCATGACGCTCGTAACGCTTACCCGGCCGCCCATCGCTTCCATCATCTGCTTCACGAGGTGAAGACCGAGGCCCACGCCGCGGGAATGCCCCTCTCGAACGGACTGCACGCGGTAAAACGGTTCGAAAATGTGCGGCAAATCCGCCGGCGAAATCCCGATGCCGCTGTCGGCAACGCTGACCTGCACTTCGGTGCGCGATCGTTCGTGAACCGCCGCGGCGCGAACCGCCAGCGAGCGTTTCGGGCCCGAATATTTGATGGCGTTGCTGATCAGATTCTCAAGACACTTGCTTACAGTAGCGGGATCCGCAACCACGGCGGGCAAATCCGCATTCACCGACGTTTCGACGATGAACCCTGCGTCGCGCAGCATAGGCTCCGATAAGGCTACGCTCTGTTCGACGATGGGACCCAGGTGAATGGTCCCGAGTTCGTGCTTCGAGCCGTTAAATCTCGACGACGCGAACAATAATACCTGGTCGAGCAAACGTTCGAGCCGCACGCCCTGCTCCCGGAGGATTCCGGCGTATTCCTGAACCTGCGCGGGATTATCGACGACGCCGTCGGCGAGGTTCTCGACGGCGGAATTGATGACCGCCAATGGCGTGCACAGTTCGTGGGAGACCCCGGCAACAAACTCCATCTGCAATTTGGCGAACCGCTCGGCGCGGCGCGCCACCAGAAAAATCAGGACCAGGGATCCGGCCAGCACCGCCAGTAATCCCAGGCTGATCGCGAAATTCCGCCGGCGCCACGATCCGACGGCCGCCTCCAGGGACCCCGAACGATGCTGCGCCACCAGTTGCCACTGCATCGAGGGATCGCTGGCGCGGACGGAGGGGCGCCCCCGCCGGCGCGCTTCTTCCGCCACGGAATCGAACAGGTTCAATGCCGCATCCGGCGACTGTGCCGACAGAAGGGAAGCTGGTGTCCGACAAATAGACCGGCTTGGCCAGGGCTTGCGGGCTTCGGACGGCGATCGCAAATTCGAGTTTTCCGAAATGTCGCTCCACTAATTCGGGGAAGTACACGCGCCTCAAAAAATCGCTATTCAACTCGACGATCAGAAAACCCACTGGCTTAGCATTCGCGACCGATTCATTTCCACTCGGCCCTCCGGTCCCCTCGGATGAAATCGACGAAGAGCGGGCGAATGAGCAGGGCCGAATCCCGGTAAAAAATCCACGGGTAATAGGAAGCCTCGCGATCAGTGACAGGCGCGGCAAGCCGCTCCGCCTGATGGTTCAGGTACACCGCGAGCGAGCCGAACTTTTCAGGCCAGGCGATTTCCTCGAATCGCCTGCTATCCAAACCGAGCGATTCGAGCGAAGTATTTTGGCCATCCTGCGTCTTCCAGATGTACAAGCCGGCAAGCAGGCCTGGCTGGGAACTGGTTTTGATCCAGGAGGTATAGCGACTGAGGAGCCTGGCGTCGAAAGCGCTTGACGAAGCGTCGGGTGTGAGTTCGAAGCTTTCGCAGAGGCGCTCGAAATCGATACGAAAATTCCTGTCCGAAACGCTTTACGGCCGTATCGAGCGCGCCTTCCATCTGGTTCTGCTCAATCCCGCTGATCTGGCCGGTCCAGCGGTACTGGAGCGCCGCGAGCAGAACAACCACTCCGGCCATGGCCAGAATCGCGAGTACCTCCGCGAAATATTTCTTTACCCACTGCATAGGATTTCGGAGGAGAGTCCTGTTGTGCTCCTGTCGCGCGTCTCCGCAGAGCGCCTGCCTGCGCTATTTGCTGCCCCCGACCTCCTTCCGGTGGTATTCGAGAAAATTGATATTGTCGGCGCAGACGTATTCCTCAAGGTGCCAGCCCGGCTTCGAGACAAACGTTTGACGTCCCGTCCAGCTCTTTGTGTACGCCTGGGGATCGTCGATGGTGATGTCGTCCACAAGCGTGTTGTGGTCGATGCGCCGGATGCGCTCGATCACATGGAGCGCGCTGGAGTGCGGGTGGCCCGATTGATCGAGCCAGGTCTTTTCGTTCAAGCCGGCCGTGTCGACAACCAGGGTATCCCCGTCCCAGCGGCCGATGGAATCTCCCATCCACGTGGAATCGAGATTTTTGGGATGCAGCTTGCGATTCATATAGATCTGGCGAACGAAGTGATCGTATTCGAAGATCAGGAGCGTTTCGTCGCGCGTCTGCACGATCTGCATGGGAAACGGCAACAGCATGATGCGCGGGACGCCGGGAGGAAAGCAGCTCAAAGTGGGGTCTTGCGAATCGACCGTGGCATGCGGTCCATAGCCGGGCTTCGCCGCCCGGTATGCGGCTTCGGTAGCGGGGCGCATCGGAGGTTCGGCGCCGCCTAGCGTATCGATGGCCTGGCGCTCCATCCAGACGCCGGAGAGGTCCGGGGGCGCTTTTTCATCGTGCGGCGAAGCGGCAAACAGCAACGATCGAGGCATGGCAGTGAGCGCGACGACTGCGAGGATAATGCCAGCGATGAGGCCGACTATAAGACCAACGATGCGGTTAGACATGCCGATATGCGGCGAGCATACAACAGGGGCGATTTGAATTGCCATCGGAGACCGGATGAACGGGGGGATGATTGGGATTGGATCAGGATCCCGCATGGAGCTGGCGGGACACGGTGATGCTGTAGTGCAGCCCCGATACGATGACGAATGTCGCCACAAAATAGGGGCAAATGCTCCGCAGAAACCACAGGAAATTGTTGTTCCAGACGGCCAGCACCAGAACCAGAAAGATCAGCGAAAGCTCGAAGAAGGTGGTGGCCTTTCCCCACACGCTGGGGGGGAACGGGCGGTAGCCGATGGTGAGAAGAATCGTGGCGCAGGCGACCAGAAGCAGAACGTCGCGCCCGAGGACGAGGATCGCGAGCCACCAGGCAATTTTCGTTTTCAGCGCCAGCACGAAGTAGGACGAAGAGAGCAGCAGTTTGTCGGCGATAGGATCGAGGTAGGCGCCGAGCGGCGTTCTCTGATTCAATTCGCGGGCGAGCAGGCCATCGAGGCCGTCGGTTAATCCCGCCACGAGAAAAATCGCCAGCGCCACACGGTAGTCGTCGTATTTGATGGCGATGATAAAAAATGGAAGAAACGCCAGGCGCAGGAAGGTGAGCTGGTTGGGGACCGTTAGAATGCGGCTCTTCATGTTATTTCCGGACCGGGCTGCCGAAGGGGCGCTCAGGCAAACTGCCCCAGATAGTCCTCGAGTGAGCGGCCTACTTTCTTTGCGAACATTTCTGCCATCGAGGGAATGGAGCCGCGCGGCTCGTCGAGGGCGATCCGCTCGATGCGGAGCATGGGGAAAAAAAGCGTCGGCAGGCCGATGCGGTCACCTTCCGGATGCAGCACCTGGCTCACGAAGTCGTCAAAAGACCCAAGATCGATGCCCCGCACGGTGACGCCGGCATTCGAAATGTCCACCAGTTCGCCCCAAACGCGCTCTTTGGGGCTGTGCAGGCTCACCACGACAATCGAGTGCGGCTCCATCACGTCTCCTGGGCGAATCTCCCGCGATTTTCCGGTGATGATTGATGGTACCGCAGGCGCGGCGACCGCGCCATGCGCGCGGAGCCGAAAGGTAACACGCTTCGCTACCGGTCAATTCATAGCGTCGAGTTTGCTTAGACCGCGATCCTTTGCAGGTCGGGCGCGAGCTGCAGCGTCGGCTCGGTTGCCTTCTGAACGTCCTCCGGTGTAACGCCAGGGGCCACTTCGCGCAGGAGCAGGCCCTGCGGAGTGACCTCGATAACGGCCAGCTCGGTGACGATCAGGTTCACGACGCCCAGGCCGGTAAAGGGCAGATTGCACAGCTTCACAATCTTGTGCTCGCCTTCCTTGGTGGAGTGCTCCATGGCGATGATAACGCGCTTGGCGCCCGCCACGAGGTCCATCGCGCCGCCCATGCCCTTGAGCATTTTGCCCGGGATGGCCCAGTTGGCGAGGTTGCCCTTTTCATCGACCTGCAGCGCGCCGAGCACGGTGACGTCCACGCGGCCGCCGCGGATCATCGCGAACGACTCGGCGCTCGAAAAGTAGCAGCAGCCCGGGATCTCCGAGATGGTCTCCTTGCCCGCATTCACTAGATCGGGGTCTTCCTCGCCTTCATAAGGATAAGGCCCGATGCCCAGCATGCCGTTCTCCGATTGCAGGACGACTTCCACTCCCGGCGGCAAAAAATTCGGAATCAGCGTGGGCAAGCCGATGCCGAGGTTGACGTAGTCGCCGTCGCGCATTTCCTGCGCGACGCGGCGAGCGATCATTTCGCGTTTATCCGTTTGTGGCGGCATGATTCCCCTTTACGCGCGCTTTCGCGTGGTGCGGATTTCGATGGGCTTGTCGTAGCGCTCGCCCTGCAGGATGGCATCTACATAGATGCTGGGCGTGTGCACGCCGTCCGGATCGAGATCGCCGAGTTCCACCAGGTGCTCCACTTCCGCGATCACGTGGTCGGCGGCGGTGGCCATCACCGCATTATAATTTCGCGCGGTCTTGCGATAAACAAGATTGCCCCAGCGATCGCCCTTCCAGGCCTTCACCAGCGCGAAGTCTCCCCGCAGCGAGGGCACCAGAATGTGCGGGCGCCCGTTGAACTCGCGGACTTCCTTGCCTTCCGCCGCCAGCGTGCCATAGCCGGTGGGCGTGAAGAAGGCCGGGATTCCGGCGCCGCCGCAGCGGACGCGCTCCGCCAGCGTGCCCTGGGGATTCAGCTCCAGCTCGATTTCCTTCTTCAGCGCGAGCTGCTCGAAGGTCTTGTTTCCGCCGACGAAACTGGCGATCATTTTCTTCACCTGCTTGTTCTTGAGCAGCAGATCGATCCCGTACCCGTTGATGCCGGCGTTGTTCGAGACGATCGTGAGGTCCCGGGTCCCCTGGCGGCACAGCGCGCGGACCAGATTTTCCGCAACGCCCGAGGCGCCGAATCCGCCCATCAAAATCGTTGCGCCATCGTGTATGCGGGCAACCGCCGCTTCCGCACTTGCTACCCGCTTATCCATTCGATGCAGTTCTCCTTCGGGAGTGACGAATCGCCGACAGACGGAAACGCCCTAGCAATATCGGGCAAAACCGGATCAATGGCCTGGAACGAATTCCAGACGCCGACCGTGACGACTGGAAGAAGTCAGACTACCGCGTATCCCTCGGTGGGAACCATCGATTACCGCAGCCCCGATTCGCCCCGTAATTTTAGGCATAAAAGCAGTCCCGTGCAAGGCGTGGCGCTCTATGGCGGCGGATCAATTTACAAATACGGGGGATTAAACTGCTTAGGCTTTTCCGTGTTGCAGCCATCGAAGCAATGCAACCAAGCCGATCACCATCACTCCCATACCGGCCATCGCGATGGTGTCACTTAGGTCCCAACCGCGGGGCAACTCTCGGACGAGAGCGACAAAAAACAAGACACAGAGTAAGGGGACTGCCTGAGAAACTCTCGCATTCTGCGCCGGGGTAAGGACAGCTTTGCCAGGCTGGCGATCTTTCGCTATATCTCGGACGGCGAAAGCCATCATGATCGCAACAGCGATAAACAGCTCACCCATGAGAAGCGTGGTGAAAAAAGCGTCGTGTTGGAGGCTACCTCGATTGTGCGTAATCGAACGATATAGATTGATCTGATAGAACGGCACGGCAACGAATAATGCGCAAACGATTAGGGCGACCGCCAGTCTCAGAAATTGGTTCTTCCCTTGCAACCGCACCGCTAATGGGAGACTGAATGAAGCGACGATCCACATCAAGGGAGCGAGGGCCGCGACGCTCAAGGGTGTATGAAACATACTGCAATGGTATCGACGCTACGGTGGCGCCGTCGAAATTCTCGGAGCGGATATGTCGTCGTGGATAGTAGTAAGAAGTTAACAGCCCAATCGTTATATGAAAATATTATGCCAAGTCCTTTATTTTGAGGCGGCGGAACGCCGCCGTTGGGATTCTCCGGGAGCTAGTCGCGCTTTGAATCGCGGGTGCTGATTCCGCGGCGGGCGGCGCTTTTGAGCAGGCGGATTCGGTCGGCTACCGCTCTCGCGGCTGCTTCCGGGCCGAGCTTCGATTTGGAGGCTTGCTCGACTTCGGCTACCAGGGCCGAGCCTACTACCGCCGCGTCGGCGATGCCGCCGAGAACCGATACGTGTTCCGGCAGAGATATGCCGAAGCCGACCGCAATGGGAAGCTTGGTGACGCGCCGGGCGCGGCGCACCAGCGCCGGCAATTCTTCCGGGAGCGACTCGCGCGTGCCGGTTACGCCGGTGCGCGATATCAGATAGAGAAACCCGCTGGAGCATTCGGCGATGGCGGCCAGTCGGGCGTCGGTGGAGGTGGGGGCGCCCAGGAAAATTGTGTCCAGCCCCTGCGCTCGGATGATCTCGCGGTACTCGGACGACTCCTCCGGAGTTAAATCCGTCACCAGGACGCCGTCGATCCCAGCGGCGTGCGCCGCTTGGGCAAATTTCTCAAGGCCCATTTGCAGGAGCGGGTTGAAATAACTGAAAAGAACCAACGGCACTTCGGTGCGGGCGCGCAGGCGCCTGGCCAGATCGAGAACCCCGGCGAGGGTTGTGCCGCTTTTCAACGCTCGTTCGCTGGCGCGCTGGATTACCGGGCCGTCGGCGACCGGATCGCTGAAGGGCACGCCCAGTTCGATCACGTCGGCGCCGGCTTCGGCGGCGGCGAGGATGATTTTCTCGCTCGCGTCGAGCGTCGGGTCGCACGCAGTGAGATAGGCGACCAGGCCTAGCTCACCCGCGGCGGAGAGTTCCCCGAAACGCCGGGTGATCCGGCTGGGGGCGGTCGCGACGGACCCTTCGCCAGACTGGTTTCCTTGCGGCTTCGTGATGGAGGGGCCCGGAATCGTGGTGTCAGACATAGCGTGAGAGGAAATCCATATCCTTGTCGCCGCGGCCGGACAAATTGAGTATCACGATTTCATTCTTCTTCATTTTGGGAGCGCGGCGGATGAGTTCGCCCAACGCGTGCGCGGATTCGAGCGCCGGAATGATTCCTTCTTTGCGGGCGAGTGTGCGCGCCGCTTCGATCGCGTCTTCGTCACTGATGGCGGTGTATTCGGCGCGGCCTAGCTCGGCCAGCCACGCGTGCTCGGGACCTACGGCCGGGTAATCGAGTCCGGCGGAAACCGAATGCGTGGTGGAAATCTGGCCGTCCGGCGTTTGCAACACGTAGGTGTATGTTCCCTGCAGCACCCCGGGCTTTGCGCCGGAGAAACCCTCCGACGCGGCCAGCCGGGAGGCGTGCTCGCCGAGCGTCTTCCCGCGCCCGCCTGCTTCCACGCCGACCATTTTCACCGCGGCGTCGCCGAGGAACGCGTGGAACAGGCCGATGGCGTTGGAGCCGCCGCCCACGCAGGCGAAAAGATAATCCGGCAGGCGGCCTTCCGCCTGGAGGATTTGCTCGCGCGCCTCTTCGCCGATGATCTTGTGAAAATCGCGCACGATCTGCGGATAAGGATGCGCGCCCAGGACGGAGCCGAGCAGATAGTGCGTGCTCTGGACGTTGGTGACCCAGTCGCGCATGGCTTCGTTGATCGCGTCCTTGAGGGTGCGGCTGCCGGAATCGACGCCCACCACTTCCGCGCCGAGAAGGCGCATGCGGAAGACGTTGAGGCGCTGGCGCTCCATGTCGTCGGTGCCCATGTAGACCGTGCAGGTAAGGCCGAGCAGCGCCGCGACGGTGGCCGTGGCGACGCCGTGCTGCCCCGCGCCGGTTTCCGCGATCACGCGCTTCTTGCCCATGCGGACGGCCAGCAAACCCTGTCCGAGGCAATTATTAATTTTGTGCGAGCCGGTGTGCAGCAGGTCTTCGCGCTTGATGTAAATGCGCGGGCCGCCGAATTGTTCCGTCAGGCGCGAGGCGAACTGCAGCGGCGTGGGCCTGCCGGCGAAATCGTGCAGCAGCTTGCTGAGCCGCGCCTGGAAGCTGGGATCGGCGGAGGCCTCCGCGTAGGCCCGTTCGAGTTCTTCGAGGGGCGCCATAAGCGTCTCGGGGACGTACCGGCCGCCGTACGGGCCGTAGCGGCCGCGCGCATCCGGCACAACCTGCGAGATCGAACCTACTGAACTTGTCGCCATCATCGTGTACCTTTCGCTGCTTTGCTCGCCTTTGACCTGCTTTTGCTTTTCTGTGCCTCACGTACCGCTTGCATGAAGGCTTTCATGCGTTGCGGGTCTTTCTCGCCGGGCTTGGACTCGACTCCGCTGCAGACGTCGATTGCGTACGGCCGGGCGGTGCGAATCGCGTCGCCCACGTTCTCCGGCGTGATGCCGCCGGCCAGGAAAATCCTGGCGTCCCCTTTTTTCCTGGGGACGAGGCGCCAGTCGAATGTTTTGCCGGTTCCGCCCCAGTGATGCGCATCGAAGCCGTCCAGCAGGAACGCTTGCGCGTCCTTGAATCGCGCCAGCTGCGCGGGTCGGAACGATTTTCGCACGCGAATGGCCTTCATCACCGGAAATATACGGCTCAGCCGCGCAACCGCTGCCGGGGACTCGTCACCGTGAAGCTGGAGGTGGACGAAGCCTACCCTGGATGCGATATCCAAAATTTTGTCTTCGCTCTCGTTCACGAACACGCCGACGGCGGAGATTTCTTTCGGCAAGCGCTGCACGATGCGGCGCGCTTTTGCCGGAGCGATGTAGCGCGGGCTGGGCGGGTAGAAATTAAAGCCCAGGAAATCGGCGCCGGCTTCGACGGCGCGGCGCGCGTCCGGCCAGTTGGTGATGCCGCAAATCTTTACCTTTACCTTCGGGCTGGGCACCTTCGGATTGGGCGCCTTCGATTTGGATTGCCTGGGCATGGCGCGATCAGGAGGCCGCCGCTCCGTCCGCGTCGATGAGGCTTCGCAGCGAAGCCCCCGGATCGGCGGATTTCATTACATTTTCGCCGACGAGGAACGCGTCGAAGCCGGCCGCGCGCAGGCGGGCAAGGTCCGCGTGCGAGTGCAATCCCGATTCGCTGACGGCGATGCAATCGTCCGGAATCGATTCCACGAGTTCGAGCGAGGTTTCCAGGCGAACGCTAAAGTCGCGAAGGTCGCGGTTGTTGACGCCGATGATTTTCGCGCCAGACGCAATCGTGCGATCCAGTTCCGCGCGGGAATGTACCTCGACGAGCGGCTCCATCTGGAGCGAGCGGCCCAGTTCGAGGAGCTCGCGGAGCGCTCCATCGGAGAGGACGGCGGCGATCAGAAGAAACGTGTCCGCATCGGCCGCGCGCGCTTCCCAGACCTGCCACGGATCAAAAACGAAATCCTTGCGCAGGATGGGAATCTGCGTGGCCTTTTTTGCTTCCTTCAGGTGGCCGAGGGAGCCCTGAAAGAATTCCTCCTCGGTGAGCACGGAGAGCGCTGCGGCTCCCGCTTTTTCGAGCAGCGCAGCCAATTCCGCCGGGACGTAGGTCTCGCGAATGATTCCCAGCGAAGGGGACGCTTTTTTCAGTTCCGCGATGATGTTGAAACTGTCGCGCGTGAGTGCGGCGGCAAAATTCCGGGGAGGCTCGGCCTTCTTGACGGCCATCTTCAGGGCCACGTCCGGCAGTACGCGCTTGCGATGCGCCACCGAGGCGCGGCGCGCGTCCACAATGCGGTCGAGTATCGTCCTGTCGCCTGACATGGTTTCCCCTGACATGGTTGCCATGGTGGAATCCACTATTGTAGCGAAGATAGAGCCGAAAGAGGCTACGTAGAATAGAAGCCGGCAGTGGGGATAATCAAAGGAACGCAGAGCGGAAAATCGGCAGGGGCAAGGCAAAATAAAATCCCCACCCTTCGCGAGCCGTCACGAAGGGTGGGGATATGTACCGAACGAAAGGTCAAAAACAACCAGGCGAATACGACCCGGTTATTTTTGTATTGCCTGATTGTTACCACCCCCAGTGGTGCCCACCGTGGCAGATGCCGAAGCCCTTGTCGCTATAACCACCAGTCGTAGCCGGTGCGGGAAGTGTAGGACCATTGAATGTAGTTGTAGGACTTGCCAGCCCCGGTGCCGACTCGAAATCCCATTGGTAACCGTTCGGATCGAGCGTCAGTTTCATCACGCCCCAGTAGTCCCCGGTATACGCCTCGAGATTCGTTGCGTTGAAGCTCGTGTTGCCGGTAGGATCCTCCAGGTTTGTTTCACCGACCAACTTTGGATAACCTGGCTGTGCGCCTGTGCTGCTCGTCTCAGTGGTTGCGTAGATCGGATCGAGTGTCTCGCCGCCGGAGCCCACGATGAATTCCCGTATGCCCCTCCTTGGATCGTAACTCCCGGAGGCGTTAAGGGGGCGGTAGCGGGCATAGAGGTGGTCGTGCCCGTTCAGCACCAAGTCGGCGTTGTAATCGTAGAGCAGCTGCCAAAAGGCTTGAGCGGCCACGCCCTCCGGGCTGATGCTGTTAGTAGCGCTGAACGTGGGCTGATGCCAGTACGCGGCTGTGCACTCGGCATGATTCTCCTCGAGATCCTTTTTCAGCCATGCGAGTTCATTGGCCAACCAGGTGCCCGTTGCCGGTTCCGCGCCTAAGGCCGGACAGCCGCCCGGCTGCTGCGTCGAGCACTCTATATTAAGGGAGATAATGTGCCACGAGCCCAGATTATAGGAGTACCAGCCTTCTCCGACTCCGGTTCCGTTCAGGCCTCCGCTCACCCCCAAATCGAAGTGCCCCGCCTGTCCATCCGCCAGCGGCACGGGTTGGGCAATGGGAGTGTTAAGGCCCGGATAGTTGCAACCCGCCGCCAAGGCTGATGGGCACGGGTCCGGGACCACGGTCGTGATAGGACTACCAGTGGTATTGACCTGGAAGCCGTTGTAGTAGGAGAAGTAGCCGTAGCCGGCAACGCCTGTCTCGCTATGCTCGTCATAGAACTCGTGGTTGCCGGGCGCGGGCCGGTGGAGAAATTTAAAAGCGCCATACGTCAAATCGAACGATCCCTTGAAGTCCGAATATAGGCCCACCTGGTATTGCAGATCTCCGAGAAGCGCGACGGCGTCAGGTTTCATAGCCTCAATCTGACCCGCAGTAGCCTCCTGTGATTGCCATAGAGAAGTACTGGTGTAGTTGCCCTTTTTTGCGGCGGGGTCGGTACAAACTTCATTCGAAGCCTCACCTGACACCTCTCCGCCTGGCTGGCAGGCGATGTCGCCAACTACCGCCAGCACGGGCGATTTACCCGTTGCGTAAGGCCACAGATTGTCGTTCGCCGGCGGATTGCCGAAGAACCACGAATCGTTGAAGTCTCGATCCTGCGCCTTTGCCCCACCTGCAAATGCCAGTAACGAGGCGGCTGCTCCCACGAGCACTGCCGCTCGGATTCCCCCTCGGACTGCTTTCATGCGGTTCCTCCCGTTCGGATATGAGCTTGGATATTGCGAAACTGCTGATTTTTATCTCTTCGATATTTCGGGGGCGTGTCGAATGTGTGAAAAACGTGTAACACGGACTATTTGGGACTGAAAAACGATTGCTGCCGGCGAATCCGCCGTCGATTCGCAACGACGGGATGCTGAAGTTATCGCGCTGGACGGTTCACAATGGTAGCCTCCGCAGAAATCGCCACCTCGCCCCGTTTGCAGACGATGCGACGCTCAGGCGTAGCGAAACAGCGCCTTGAAACCAAAGTCCATGTGCTGCTGGATATGGCAGTGAAACAGCGTGAGGCCCGGCTGGTCGGCGACCAGATCCACGGCGGCGCGCCCAAACGCGGGAACGATCACCGTATCCTTCATCACGCCGGCAGTCGGCTTGCCGTTGAGCTCGACAAGCTCGAACAGGTGCCGGTGGAAGTGCACCGGGTGGCTGTCGTCGCTGCGATTGTGAAACACCAGCCGGTAGCGGCCTCCCTGCCGAAACACGAATTCCCGTTCATGCGGATATTCCTTGCCGTTGACGAGCCAGTGATTGATCCCGTGGGGCCCGCCCGGCACTTTCTCAAAGACCATGTCGATGGTCTGGTCTGGCGGGGGATGCGGAGCGGGCTTGCCAAAGATCGTGTAGTCCCAACGCGCGCTCGGAGGCGGAAGCCAGGTGGGGCGCTGCTGCTGCTGATTGGCGTATTCCACCACGATGCCCATGCCGGATGTCCGCGCGGCGTCGCGCGGCTCGCCTAAAATCCAGACGCCCGGCTGATTCATCTCCACAATCGCATCCACGCGCTCACCGGGGGCGATCTCAATCACGCTGACCAGCTGAGGCGCGGGCACAGGATTGCCGTCGAGAGCGATCACCTGAAACTTGTGGGCGGGCAAAGCCACGCGATGAATTTGCGAGGCGCTGGCGTTGAGCAGGCGCATCAGGATCCGCTGACCCGGACGCACGCGGAGAGGCTCCCCCGCGCCGAGCATCTTATCGTTAATCGAATAAAGAGGAGCGCTGACTTCGAGCCCGTTGGGACGCGTGTCTGGAGTGGCGGGCTTTTCGGGCATCGGATCGTTGGGATCCGCCGCCATCTCGTCCTGATCCATCGGGCTCAGATAAGGCTCCCAGTCGCGCAGCGCCAGAAAGACCTCTTGGTCGTAGAGCCCGGGATTATTCCTGGAATCGATCATGAGAAAACCGAACTGGCCGGTGTAGGTGCCGCGATGCAGATCCAGCATAGCCATTGCGTGCGAGTGGTACCACCGCGAACCCGCCGGCTTGGCCACGAATTGATAGCGTCGGCGGCCGTGCGGAGGCACCGGGGGCGTGCCTTCTTCCTCGGCTCCGTCCACCTCCGAGGGAACGAACAAGCCATGCCAGTGCACGTATTCCGGAACATCCGTCTCGTTCACAACCTCCACGGCGACGGGCTGCCCCTCCCGCACCCGCAGCATGGGACCGGGGACCTGGTTGCTGTAGCCGATCGTGCTGAGTACAACCTGAGGCGCCAGTTCGAGTGTCATCGGTGCGATCCGCAAGGTGAAATCCGCCGCGCGCTCGTGTGACGTCGGTCCCGCGACCGCCGCCATCGGATACGGCAGAGGCTTTGAAACCCGGGGGAGTGCCAGCGACTGGGCAAACGCGGGTCGCAGCTTGCCTGCGCCGGCCGCGATCACTGTGGCCCATCCAAAACGCATAAAATCCCTTCGGTTCATGTGATCCTCATACCCTTGTAAACGCCAGCGCCGATGCAACCGCCCCCTGCAAGCGCTGTCGCTACGAAAATCGCCCAGGGCATTTTGCCATTCTTGCTTCGGTTTTTGGATGAATGGTTGGAAAAAAACAAAGATTCTAAGCGTTCTTAGAAACGACCGTAAGGAGTTCTTGGGCCAGTCTCGGAGTGCTCTGCGCAGGATCTCCCCGGTGTGCGAGGACTGACCCACTACCTGGAGGCTAGCTGCCGATGCGCATGAGGCGCATCAGGTTGGTGGTGCCGCGGGCGCCGATGTGCGTTCCGGCGAATCGCGCGTGAGTGTGGCCGCAAAATTCCGGGGAGGCTCGGCCTTCTGGACGGCCATCTTCAGGGCCACGTCCGGCAGCACGCGCTTGCGATGCGCCACCGAGGCGCGGCGCGCGTCCACAATGCGGTCCAGTATCGTCCTGTCGCCTTGGAATGGAGAATCAGCAGCAACCGCAAGCCTTCCCGCGAATTGCTTCCTTGCCTTCCCAAACGATGAGGGGAGTAATGGCTAACGCAGCAACTGGGTCGGCCCAAGCAATGTGCCAGATTGCATTCACCGCGAGTCCCGCCAGAGCAATCAGGGAAAGATAGGCACACAAGCCCGACTGCGATGCATCCGCCTTTAGCGCAGCACTGCCCGTAGCGGCTGACAGCTTCCGCTTATTAACGGTAAGCCACGGCATGATCCCGGCTGCTGCAATCAGAATCATTATGCCGACGAAGGTCGGTCTGGGTTCGTTATGCCCCAGCAGGGTCATCACTGAGACCACCGTCACATACGCGGCAAGGACAAAAAGCAATACACCAGCTATCCGCGCAGCCCGTGTTTCTACGCGGCGGCTTTCAACGGGTGCGCTGAATTGCCACAACACCACCACTGCCGAAAGAAGTTCAATAACACTGTCACCGCCGAATGCAAGCAGAGCAGGGCTGCGGGCTATCCATGCCGCCGTTAGAGAAACCGCAGCTTCAACGCTCATCCAAACGATTGTGACTGCTTGAATCCGCTGAATACGGCGAAGCGTGTCGTAGCTCGGAATTTGGGAAATGGAAACCATATCTCGCCATTATGGCATTCGCAGAATGCGAACGGTTGAGAATGCTAGGCCCGGATTAACGCCGTAACTGGAAACTGACCCACTAGCTAGAGGCTAGCTGCCGATGCGCATGAGGCGCATCAGGTTGGTGGTGCCGCGGGCGCCGATCGGCGTTCCGGCGATCATGCCGACGATGTCGCCCTTTTTTACGAGCTTTTCTTTGCGGAGGCGTTCTTCGACTACCGCGGGA
Source organism: uncultured Acidobacteriota bacterium (assembly GCA_963797585.1). GTDB lineage: Bacteria > Acidobacteriota > Terriglobia > Acidiferrales > UBA7541 > Palsa-295. Next base: position 69,226 of record CAWCQH010000019.1, on the reverse strand, counting down.
AGCTGGTCGATATACTCGATGCGGTCCATTCTTTTCGAGTCGACGCCCCAGAAGAGATTCAGGCGGCGGCGCGTTTCCTGATTCGGAGAAAAAGTAAGAATCGGGGCGCGCGGACGGTACTTCGAAACAAGCTGCGCGGAGTAGCCCGTTTCGGTGAAGACCACGATGGCCTTCATGTGCAGCTCTTCGGCGGCGTGGCAGATCGCCTCCGCGATGGCCTCGCTGATGCGGGGTTGCGCGGAGCGACGCGGCCGAAGCTGCTGGGTGACGTTGGCCTCCGCCTCGCAGATGATGCGATTCATCATTTCCACCGATTGCAGCGGATAGCTTCCGGCGGCTGTTTCGCCGGAGAGCATCAGGGCGTCGCTGCCGTCAAAAATGGCGTTCGCAACATCGGACGCCTCGGCGCGCGTGGGCCGCGGATTCTTCTGCATGGAATCGAGCATCTGCGTCGCCGTAATCACCGGCACCAGCGCGTTGCGCGCTTCCAGAATAATCCGCTTCTGCACGATGGGGACTTGCTCCGGCCTCATCTCGACGCCGAGATCGCCGCGAGCGACCATGACGCCGTCGGCGACCTTCAGGATTTCTTCGAGGTTGTCGATGGCCTCCGGCTTTTCGAGCTTGGCGATTACCGGCGTGTCTTTCCCTTCGCGCCGGATGGCTGCCTGGGCCATGCGGACGTCGGCGGCGGTGCGTACAAAGCTCAGCGCGATGTATTCGACGCCGACCTGGACGGCGAACGCCAGATCGATGCGGTCTTTGGCGGTCAGCGAAGGAATTTTCAGTTTGGCGCCGGGAAGATTGATCCCCTGGTGCTCGCCGAGTTCGCCGGCGTTTTCCACCTGGCAGATGACGTCGCGTCCCTGGACCGAGAGAACGCGCAGGGCGATCTCGCCGTCACGCAGCAGGATCTGGTCGCCCCGGTGGACCGATTCGGGCAACTGCTTGAAGGTGGTGCTGACGCCCTCGACATTCCCGATGACGGTCCTGGTGGTGATGAAAAAGCGTTGTCCGAAGCGCAGGCGTATGGGCACGCCCCGCTCCAGCGAGCCAGTGCGGATTTTGGGACCCTGCATATCCGCCAGGACGGCGATGGGCTTTTCGTATTTCTTGGCGGCGGCGCGAACCGAGGCGACGCGCTTGGCGTGGTCGTCGTGGGTGCCGTGGGAGAAGTTCAGGCGAGCCACGTTCATGCCCGCAACTACCATCTTATCAATGATTCGGTCCGAGGAACTGGCGGGGCCGAGGGTGCACACTATCTTCGCTCTGCGACGAGTCAAGGGTCGGGGCTCGGCCCAGTATAGCGTGATCTTACCGATAGGAGATCATCACAATGATGGATGGGGAATGTCTCCGTTTCAAATGAGCTTTGTTCGCCGTTCCTTCAGCCGGCTCAGGCGAGCGTCAGTCGACCATCAGCCGAGCCAGGATGGGACCGATTTCAGCGCGATTTCAGGAATGTGCCGCGATCGAGATCGGTGAAGGCCTCGCGGAGCTGCTCCTGCGTATTCATGACGATGGGGCCGTACCAGGCCACCGGCTCTTCGAGCGGCTTCCCGGAAACCAGCAGGAAGCGGATGCCATCGTCTCCTGCCTGCACGGTGACTTCGTCGCCGCGATCGAATAACACGAGGGAGCGATTGTCCGCCTGTGCGGGAGGCGCCGTATCGGCCCAGCCCACGGGTTCGGTCGGCACAGCGAGGGGTTCGGAGGCGTTGCCAAATTTGCCCGCGCCCGAAAATACGTAGGCAAACGCGTGGCGCGTGGTCTCGACCGGCAACGTCTTCCTGCGGCCGGGCGGGACGGAGACATCGATGTAAATCGGGTCGGCGGCGATGCCATCGACGGGGCCTTTGCGCCCCCAGAAGCTCCCGCAAACGAGGCGCACGTGGGTGCCGTCGTCGTCCTTTATTTCGGGAATGTCGTTGGATTTCACTTCCTGATAGCGAGGCGGCGTCATCTTGAGCGACGAGGGAAGGTTGGCCCAAAGCTGAAATCCGTGCATGCGGCCGGCGTGGTCGCCCTTGGGCATCTCTTGATGAATTATGCCGCTCCCGGCGGTCATCCACTGCACGTCACCGGAGGCGATTGCCCCGTGGTTGCCCATGCTGTCGCCATGCTCCACGGTTCCGGCCAGCACGTAAGTGATTGTCTCGATGCCCCGATGCGGGTGCCAGGGAAAGCCCGCCAGATAATCCTCGGGGACGTCGTTGCGGAAGTCGTCGAGGAGGAGGAAAGGGTCGAAATCAGTAGTATTACCGAAGCCGAATGCCCGGCGCAGATGCACGCCCGCGCCTTCGAGGGTAGGCTTTGCCTGGATCAGCTTCTTCACGGGACGTATGGACATAGGGAGCCTCCGCAGAACATCAGATGCGATTCTGTTGAAAGGGATACGAGAAGATTGAGCAACTTCGGAAACGCGGGCGGCTGCTAGCTTTTCCAGTTGGGTATTTCTACGTACGCGGACGTAATGTCCGCAACCGTCCGCGTTCCGCAATTGCCCATGCACATCCGGAGTTCGCCCTGGAGGATCTCGACCACTCGTTCAACGCCTGGCTGGCCGAACGCGCCGAGGCCCCAGAGCATGGGGCGGCCGATACCAACGCCTTTGGCGCCTAGGGCGAGGGCTTTGAAGATATCGGTACCGCGCCGGAACCCTCCATCGACAAAGACGGGAACGCGATTATTGACCGCAGCTACTACTTCGGGCAGCGCCTGGATTGTGGCGCGCAAGGTTTCCGTGGAGCGCCCACCGTGATTGGAGACGAGGATGCCGTCGAGGCCGTGCTCGACGGCGAGTTTGGCGTCCTCGCCTGTGTCGATACCTTTGATCAGGAACTTTCCCTTCCACGTCTGGCGGATACGGTCGGCATAAGCCCAATCCATCGCGGGGTTGATCTGGCGTATCCCCTTCATATCGATGCCGTCATACATGGGACGCTCGGAGAGCGAAGTGCCGGGTTCACCTTGCTCGTGGCACGCCATGCACTGGGTCAAATCCTTGGGCCGAGTGCGGAGGTAGGTTTCGCTGTTGCGGCCGGTGGTGTTGTCGACGGTCAGTGCAATTACGGAGCAGCCGGAGGCTTCGACGCGTCTCAGTAGTTTTTCGCATACGTCCCAGCTGGTGGGGCCGTAGAGCTGGAACCAGACCGGCCGGCCGAGCGCCTTGTTCACGTCCTCTATCGGCGTGGATGTGGCCGTCGAAAGGACTTGCAGGGTGCCACGGGCTTTATCCGCTTTCGCCACAGCGAGTTCGCCTTGAGGGTGAAACGATTTCTGGCCGCCGGTGGGGCACGTGAAGATCGGGCTGTCGTAAACGGTGCCGAACAGATCGACGTGCGTGTCGACCTTGGTGGCGTCGTGGAGGCGCCGGGGACGCAGTTCGATATGCTTGAAAGCCTCGCGGTTGGCGCGGAGTGTGCCATCGTCGTCGACGCCGCTGGCCATGTAGGCCCAGTGTCCCGGGCGAACCTTGTGGTGCGCAGCTTCCTCGAAGTCGAAGACGTTGAGGGCCTGAGCCGGGTCCGTAATAACCGAAGCGGCCTCCTGGGTGTTTTGGGCGGAGACTGCGCGCCCAAGGAAGGCAGCGACGCCGCCGAGTGCTGCAACGTAGGGGCTGGCCGCCAGGAATTTCAGGAACTGGCGGCGGGCATCAATCGTGGAATTTTGCATAACGGGTCCCAATCCTAGCACTTTGATCTCTCGGAGAGAAGCTTGTGGAGATGTGGAGGCTATCCGGCGAGGGATACCTACTCTAAAGCGTGTATTTTCCGGGACTTTGCCAAGAGGGCGAAGGAGGGCTAGATGGAAATGATTCTCCCAAGTGGGAAATGTTTTGCGCAGCAAATTTTGGCGTATTGCTGAATTAAAACCACTTAGAGCTGGCACGCCAGATGCATATTTGCACAGCGATTCAGCATATGAGCGACCCAAGGCGCGTGCATTTAGTGGCGGCCCAGATTGGTCGAGCGAATGTGAGTCAAGGGGCGTAAGTCTGTCCGGCCGTTTGGCTTGTCCATAGGATCACCCCAACTTGTCCAACTCAGATCAATCCTGGTTTGCCATCCGCGTGAAGTCGCGCTGCGAATGGGCCGTTTCCGATGCCCTGCGCCAAAAGGGCTATGAAGAATTTCTGCCGCTCTACTGGTCGCGGCGCCGATGGTCCGACCGGGTGAAAGTTCTGCAACTACCGCTCTTTTCGGGATACCTGTTCTGCCGGTTTTCGACCGCCGACCGTGTGCCGATCCTATCGACCCCCGGCGTCGTGCTCATCGTGGGTTCCGGGAAGACACCTCTTCCGATCGAAGCCAAGGAAGTGGAAGCGATCCGAGTAGCCGTCAACTCGGGCCAGAAGATCGTGCCGTGGCCGCATCTGGAAATCGGACGGACGGTGCGTATTGAAGAAGGTTCGCTGCGAGGGCTCGAGGGCGTGCTGCTGCGTTTCAAAGGAACGAACCAGCTGATCGTCGGAGTGCAATTGCTCCAGCGCGCAGTCGCGGTGGAGATGCCCGAACATTGGGTGATTCCAGCCAGGTCGTCGACCGCAGTGGCCAGCGCCGGCGGTACGGCGGGCCTGTGATCAAGGCCTAGACGTTTCGTTCATACCTTTTAAAGACTAAAGACTAAAGACATGGCAGATCTGACCAGACCCCGAACTGAAATCATCGCACGCCCTAACGGCTCGAAGAATGCGACTCCGCGCGTGCTGTATCTGGAGCCGATGGGCGGAGAGCCGGGGTACGACCCAAACGAGAGGTCCCAGCGTTTCGATTTGTGGGGGGCGCTGCGGCCCAAGTTACCCTGGATTATTGCGATACTGATTCTCGGGTCGCTGGGCGGGTTTGCCTACAGCGCTTCACAAACCCCCATTTACCAAGCCCACGTTTCGATTGAAATTCAAAACCCGAATGTGGAGCCCATCAATCTGCCAATCGCCGACATGCAGGCAGAAGAGGCTCCCGAGGCATACCTTCCCACCCAGGCGCTGATACTTCAGAGCCGGACACTGCAGCAAAAGGTTTATGCCAAGCTGGCCAGCCAGAAGCTCAGCAAGCCGCACGCATCCGGCAAGACCGGCATTCTTCGCAGGCTGTTAGGAAAGAAGAAGGCCCCCCCGCCGACAGCTGTACCGGCGGTCGATGTAAAAATCAACATTCAGAACAACACTCGTATCGTCGAGCTGGTATGCGATTCGGAGGACCCGGAAGTCGCAGCCAGATATGCAAACACGCTGGCGAACGAGTATATCGATTCAAATTTGCAGGCCCGTTGGGACGCGATCACGCAGGCGCGGGAATGGCTTGCGCAGCAGCTCGAGGAAACGCGCAAGAAGCTTCAGGATTCCGAAAACCAGCTGACACTGTACGGGCAAGCTTCGAACCTAATGTTCACCGGCGGCGACAAGGAGAGTGCGGAACAGGACAAGCTGAAAGAAGTGCAGGCGGCGCTGTCAGAAGCCCAGTCGGCGCGAATTGAAAAGCAGGCCGCTTTTCAGATTGCCTCTTCGACGCCCGCCGACTCGGTGCCGCAGGTGCTGGACAACGCCAAGCTCAGCGAATATCAGTCCCAGATCGCGGACTTGCGCCGGCAACTGGCCCAACTGAGCTCTCAATACACCCCCCAGCATCCGAAGGTGCAACAGCTCCAGGCCCAGATCGATCAGCTGGAGTCAACATTCAACACGGAGCGGGGGAACGTGCTGGTGCGGATTCGCAGCGAGTACCAATCCGCGCTGATGAGAGAGAATCTGCTGACCGCCGCGTACCGGAAGCAGGCACAGCTGGTGTCCGATCAGACGCAAGAAACCATTAAGTACAACATTCTGGAGCGCGACGTCGAGACGAACCGCCAGATGTACGATGCGTTGCTGCAGAAATCGAGGGAAGCCGACGTTGCGACGGCCATGCGGGGAAGCAACGTGCGAATCGTCGACCTGGCGCTGACGCCTACGAAGCCGTATAAGCCGAATGTGATGTGGGGAACTTTGCTGGGTTCGATTTCTGGGCTGGCCATCGGAATCATCGCGATCGTGGTTCGAGAAGGGCTCGACCACACTTTCAAAGGCCCCGGAGACGCCTCGTTCCACCTGAAGCTGCCGGAATTGGGAGTGATCCCGACCGGGCCGCTGGCCCTGGGCTCTGGCCAGGGTACCTACGGGGGCGTGACGCGGATCCCGGGAATGGCCGCGAAAAAGAGAGGTCGCCCTACAACGAAGTTGAGCTGGTGACCTGGCAGGACAAGCAATCCAGCATGGCTGAGTCCTTCCGGGGAACGCTGACTTCGATCCTGCACTCCGCCGAGAGTTCCGTGGCGCCTCGGGTGATGCTTGTGAGCAGCGCCGCGCGGGGCGAGGGCAAGACCACTGTTGTAAGCAACCTGGGCATCGCCCTGGCAGAAATCAACCAGAGGGTTCTGATCATCGACGCGGACCTGAGAAAGCCGCGTTTGAGCGAGGTTTTCAAGATCGATAACAGCTGGGGGCTGAGCGACCTTCTGCGGGAGAGCAGTTCGCTGCGCGACTGCCCGTTGGAAGCCCTGGTGCAGCGGACGCACATTCCGAATTTGAGCATCCTCGCGAGCGGCCCAAGCTCGCTGAGCATCACGAACCTTCTGTATTCGAGCCGCATGATGGAATTGCTGCAGCGGCTGCGCTGCGATTTCGACAGCATCGTGATCGATTCACCGCCGATGCTGCAGATCGTCGACGCCCGGATTCTGGGGCGGCTGGTCGACGGCGTCATCCTGGTGTGCCGCGCCGGGAAGACCGATCGCGACGCGGTCATCAGCGCAAAAATGCGCCTCACCAACGACGGAATACCGGTGCTGGGAACGGTTTTGAATGCCTGGGACATCAAGAATTCGAGCCGCTATCCCTATGACGCTTACGAATACGAGAATGTCCGGGAATGAGCGCCCACGCTTCGGAGTTATCGCGCAGCCGATTTCAGGAATCCGTCGAAGTGCACAAAATCAAGGAAGCCAGCCGCTGGTTCGATTGCCTGGCAGCGGCGACGCTCCTGCTTCTCTCTTCGCCGCTGCTTGCGGGGATCGCCGCAGCGATATTCCTCGAAACCGGATTACCGCTGGTGTTCCGGCAACAGCGGGTTGGGCGGAACGGAAACCCGTTCACGCTCCTGAAATTTCGCACGATGCGGGTTGGCAGCAGCGGCCCCTCAATCACGGTGGGCGGAGATTCGCGGGTAACGCGAGCGGGCAAAGTGCTACGCAAGTTCAAGCTGGACGAACTTCCGCAACTCTGGAATGTGTTGCGCGGAGATATGAGTCTGGTGGGTCCGCGGCCGGAAGTTCCCGAGTATGTCGATGCAAGCGATCCGGTGTGGCAAGCGGTTTTGCAGGTGCGTCCCGGCATCACCGATCCGGCGTCCATCGCTTTTCGCAACGAGGAAGAACTGCTCGCGAAGGCTTCCGATCCGTTCGGATTCTATAAAGAGAATCTGCTGCCAGCGAAACTGTCGTTGAACCTGGCTTATCTGGAGAAAAGGTCTGTGTGGCTCGATATTCGAGTGCTTCTGGAGACGGCTCGCTGCGCTGTGCTTCCCGGCTACGACCGCTCCAAGCAAGACGGGATTTAGTCCAACCAGGACCATAAAACTAAAATGAACAAACAACCCTTCATCCCTTTCAACCGCCCCGAGATCGACGAGTCGGAAATCGCCGAGGTGGTGAGCACCCTGCGTTCCGGCTGGCTGACCACCGGGGTGCGCACGGCGCAATTCGAAAAGGAATTTCGTGAATACGTGGGAGCCAAGCACGCCCAGGCCGTGAGTTCATGCACGGCAGCATTGCACCTGGCTCTTGTGGGACTCAACATCGGTCCGGGAGACGAAGTGATCACGACGCCGCTCACATTCTGCGCCACGGTGAGCGTGATCGTACACGTGGGAGCAACACCCGTGCTGGCAGACGTGCTTCCCAACGGCAATATCGATGCAGCGTCCATCGAGAAACGCATCACGCCCCGCACGAAGGCAATTATTCCGGTACACCTTGCGGGAGCGCCCTGCGATATGGACGCGATCTGGAAGCTGGCCCACAAGCATCGCCTGTTTGTGATCGAGGACGCAGCCCATGCGGCGGGCACCGAATATCGCGGCCATAAGATCGGCTCCTCGGAATTTCCGAGCGATGCGGTTTGCTTCAGCTTCTATGCGACGAAGAACCTGACCACCGGCGAAGGCGGCATGATCACGATGAACAGCAAGCTTCTCGCCGAGCGCGTCAAGATGCTCACTCTGCACGGGATCAGCAAAGACGCCTGGAACCGGTACCGCGAGGACGGAAGCTGGTACTACGAAGTTCTCGAATGCGGGTTCAAATACAACCTGAGCGATTTGCAGTCTGCCGTCGGGATCCACCAGCTCAGGAAACTCGAGGACTTTACCGAGCGGCGAGCGCGATATGCCGAAATCTATAACCAGGAATTGAGCGGGATGGAGGAGATCAAACTGCCAGAGTCATCGGTGAACGGGCGCCATGCATGGCATCTCTACGCGATCCGGCTGAACCTGAAATCGCTGACGATCGACCGCGCTCAATTTATCGCGAACCTACAGCGTAAAAATATCGGAGCCAGCGTTCACTTCATCCCGATTCCGTTCCATCCCTTTTTCAAGAAATGGGCCGATCTTCCGGAGAACCAGTGCCCCAAGGCGCTAGAGCTTTATCCGCGGCTGATTTCACTGCCTCTGTACCCGGCGATGACGGAAGAAGAGGTCCGTTATGTTGCCCACGCGGTGAGGGAAATCGCGGGCGCGAGCCGTCAAGAAAAGGCCACTGCCAGCGTCTCTTCCTGGAATTCAGAGAGATTCCCCATGACCTCGAGCGACTCGCAATGAAAAGTAAAACGGCAACGATGTTGTTGCTGCTGTCTCTTTCGAGCACCGCTTGCCTCGCGGGCCAAGACGGGCAGGAAACTGCCTCGGCCACCCAGATGTCTCCGGACAGAATCGGCCCGAACGACAGCATTACGATCTTCGCGCTCGAAGCGGACGAGATCAGCAAGACGTGGCGAGTGAATGACACCGGGGATCTGGACCTCCCGCTTGTCGGGAAAATCCACGCGGCTGGACTGACCGTGGGCGAACTGGAAGGGCAACTGGCTGCCGGTCTGAAGCAGTACATTCGCAACCCGCAGGTCAGCGTGTTTATAGCCGAGGGACGAAGCCGACCGGTCACGGTGGCAGGCGCCGTACACAGGCCCGCAACGTTTGAAGTGAGGAGCGGGACGACTTTGCTGGCGACTATACAGATGGCCGGAGGTCTGGATGCGCCAGGCGCGACATTGATTCTTACCCGTGAAGCGAAGTACGGCATCATCCCGTTGCCCGAGGCGAAAATGGATGCCGATGGCCAACACAGCAGCGCGGAAGTGGCCATAGCCGTTATCACCGACCCTACGTCCGCCGCTTCCAGACTCGAAATGCAGCCTCATGATGTGGTTTCCGTATTGAACCAAAAGCGCCTGGTATACGTAATCGGCGAGGTCAACCGGCCGGGCGCCGTGGAGCTGTCCACTCAGAACACGGTTTCGGTGATGCAAATTCTCGCGGCTGCGGGAGGACTTACCAAGCTGTCCTCGCCGGGGAAGACGCAGATCATGCGCCTTGAATCGTCAGGCGTCTATAAGCCCCTAGGCCGGATTGATTTGAAGGCGATCATGACGGGTAAGCAAGAGGATCGACTGTTAAGTTCCGGCGATATCCTCGTGGTGCCGTCGAGCACGCTGAAGGGTTACGCACAGACGGCCAGCACATCTGCGGTCAGCACAGGCGTTCTGATTCTGACCCGCTTCTAGGCCCCGATTCTATTCGGGCGGTTGCTGTCTTTTCGATTGTCTTCTCTTAACGTGAGCTCACAACCCATCAACGCGGCCAGCTGGCAGGGACGAACGAGCGCAGGCTTCTTCCGCTGGGAAGAACCGGGCGAGCCCATGGCCATCCACTTTCATCTGAACACGGTGGAACTCCTGGAACGGGACGTCGTGCGCAACGGGAAAGCGCATACAGCGGGAATTCTGCTCGGGAGGAGAGATGAAAGCCGGGATTTGACCTGCACGGTCGAGAACTACGAGCCGATTCCTCCGGCAACCTGGAAGAGCACCGATTCAGCCTTTGGAGATCCGCGGCAACTCAAGGGAATGATCGACCGCTGGCAGAACCGTTCGGAAAAGCGCATATCGGTTCTGGGCTTCTATCGCAGCTGCTCTGCCGGGGAGACGGCCCTTACCGAGGACGATCTGTCGGTACTCGGTTTGAATTCCGGCAAACCGGAATCGATTTTTCTTTTGATCGAACCGCAGACCAATCTACCCAGCACCGGGCACTTGTTTTTGTGCAAGGACGGCGCGGCAACGTTTGAATGGCCTGCCATCCCCTTCAATCGCTCCCAGCTTTCCGGCCGCGGGTTCCCACGCCCGACGGAAGGGAATCAACCCTCGCCGCCGGTTCGCAGGCCCGAAACCATGAGGCCGGAGCCTTCACGACCCGAACCAGCGCGAGTCGCGGACTTCGAAGAGGAGACGCGAGTTGAGGAAGAGCCTTCCGAAAGATCCTTCCAACTGCCGCAATTCTCGCGTCCATGGGTTTTCGGCGTGGGGATTTTCATTATTGGGGCGTTGCTGCTTACCGGTCTCTTCCTGCGGCTTGGGGGCGTGCGATCGACTGGTTCGGGGGTGCCCAGCGCGGAGCAAGGGGCGCCGGTAAATCTTGGGCTGAAACTGGATCGCGCCGGGAGCGATTGGAAACTGAGCTGGAACACGGATTCCGCAGCCATCGCCAACAGCACCGGAGGCGCCCTTGTTATTACTGACGGCCCTTTGAGCAAAACGGTGAATCTGGATGCTTCCGATGTTAGAAGGGGCAGCGTTATTTATTCGCCGTTGACCGACGACCTGGTTGTCCGGCTCCAGGTCAATACAGAGAATTCAACGGAACCGGTGACGGACTCGGTGCGAATCGTAGGCGGCTTGCCCAGCACGACCTCTGGGTCGATCAATGCGGCGGCTAATTCCGCGGCGATGACGATCAATCCGCCGGCCGGCTCGCCGCAATCCGGAAATCCCCGGCTGGCCGACGAGGAACTGAGGAAGATCGCTCCACCCACTACGTCTGCGTCCGTGAATGCGGCGAACGGCTTGAATGCCAATGCGAAGCGGGAGTCGCTTCGATCGGGAGCGAAGCTTCCCGAGGATAGTCTGACAGTGTCGAGAGCGCTCTCGCCGACGGCGCGAGCGAAAGCGCATCAGGCACCCAGCACGGGGAGTTCGAAGGTTGCGGCGAACAGCAAGGGGCCTGCGGTGGCCTCGAAACCGGCAGCTCCCGTTGCACCCGGTGACCCGATGAGGGCGCCGGCGGAATTGATTCCTGTGATTCCCGCATCTTCTGCATCTTCCACATCTTCGGCGTCTTCCGCGGCTGCATTTGCTCCTTCCATTACGCGCTTTGCCCGGAAGGGTGGAGCCGTGCAGCCGGCGCTCTTGTTGACGAATATCAATCCGATCTATCCGACCGAGGCCAAGGAAGCGGGAATCTCAGGGCCGGTGGAAGTGCGCTTCAAGATCAGCGCTATGGGCGACGTGCACGACGTGGTTGTTGTGAAGGGCCCGGAAATACTGGGACAGGCAGCCGTAGATGCCGTACGCGAACGCCGTTACAAACCGGCGCGCGTGGACGGTGTTCCTACCGAGACGGATGCCAGCGCAATTTTCGAATTCAAACTCAACTAACTTCATCTCCGACGGGAACAATATGCTCAAATTCTCCATTTACGGCGATCGAGTGGCAAAACTAATCCGGCGGCGGGTATTATCGGCGAACCTTCTCGACCTGGCCCCGCAAGCTCTGCAGGGCATGGTGATCTCCAACCGGCTGATCTTCATCCGCGCTTGGCAGGCCTCGGTAATCGCGCTTTCGCTGGTGGCGTCTTTCCTGGTGCGGTTCGATTTCGTCTTCCCGCACGGGGAGATGCGCCATTTGTTGGTTGGCCTGCTGATCGTGCTGGCCGTGAAGATGGTGGTGTTTTACGTGGTGGGCATCGAGCACGGCTGGTGGCGCTTCTCGGGGCTTTCCGATCTGGTAAAGCTTCTGATCGCCAATGCGGGGGGATCGATCGTCTTTACGGCGGCCATGGTTGCCCTGATGGGATCGGAATTTCCGCGATCGGTTTACCTGATCGATTTCCTCCTGTGCTTCCTCGCCACGTCAGGAGCGCGGTTTGGCGTGCGTCTGTATCACGAGATGGTGATGCACGAAGTCGCGGCGAAGAAGGCGAAGCAGAAGGGGCTTCTCATTTACGGCGCCGGGATCGCGGGTCTGAACCTGGTGCGCGAAATTCGTTCCAATCCCAGCATGAACTATCGAATCATCGGATTCATCGACGACAATCCGCACAAGTGGAATGTGAGCCTGATGGGCGTGAACGTCCTCGGTTCCGGCCGCGACGTTACCGCAATTGTCGAGCGCTACCGCCGCCGCTCGCATAGCATCGACGAAATCGTCATCGCCATGCCGTCGGCGTCCGGCAAGCAAATGTCGGAGGCGCTGACCAATTGCCGGTCGAGCGGCGTGCCGTGCAAGACGATCCCGAATCTTGCAGAATTGCTGGCCGGGAAGGTGCGCGTCAGCGAGATCCGCGAAATCTCGGTGGAGAACCTGCTGGGGCGCGAACCGGTGCAGCTCGAGCACGACCGGATTCACGAATCCGTCGCGGGCCGGTCGATCCTGGTTACCGGGGCCGGCGGCTCGATCGGAAGCGAGCTCTGCCGGCAGCTGATCCGCTTCGAGCCGAAGTGCCTGGTGGCGCTGGACCAGGCCGAGAGCGATTTGTTCAAGATTGAGATGGAACTGCTGGAAATGTCTTCCCAGGCGACGGTCTGCCCGGTGATCGGCGACATTCGCGATTACGACCGCATGGAAGAAATCATCCGCGAGTTTGGCGTGACCTCCGTCTACCACGCGGCGGCTTACAAGCACGTGCCGATGATGGAACACAACGTGATCGAAGCCGTCACCAACAACGTGATCGGCCTGGACAATATGGTCAAGGCGGCCTACCGCAACGGCGTAAACTCGTTCGTGATGATTTCCTCGGACAAGGCGGTGAATCCCACCAACGTGATGGGGCTCACCAAGCGCGTTACCGAGCTGATCGTTCAATCCATGCCGGATTCGACCGGCGACAACGGCACCAAGTTCGTGTCGGTGCGCTTTGGAAACGTGCTGGGCAGCAACGGCAGCGTGGTGCCCATCTTCAAGGAACAGATCGCGCGGGGAGGCCCCGTAACGATTACACATCCGGACATGCGGCGGTATTTCATGACCATTCCGGAAGCCGTACAATTGGTGCTCCAGGCCTCGGTGATGGGCAAGGGATCGGAAATCTTCGTGCTCGATATGGGAGAGCCGGTGCGGATTCTGGATCTGGCGCGAAACATGATCCGTCTGTCCGGCCATGAGCCAGATGTGGACATCCCGATCCGCATCACCGGCATGCGCCCCGGGGAGAAGCTCTTCGAGGAGCTTTCGACCGAAAGCGACGAGACGCGGCCGACGTATCACGAGAAGATCATGGTTTTTTGCGGCGCCCCGATCCAGCGCGATTTCATCGACCGCTGGGTGGGCGAGCTGCGTTCCCTGGTCTCCCGGCGGGATGAAGTGCGCGTGTTGTCGCACATGGCGGACATCGTTCCGGAATACCAGCCCAGCGGCAAATGGCAGGTGGCTTTGCGGCAGCGGTCCTTGAAGGCGGCGGCAGGCGATTAAATATGGAGTTCGATCCGCAGCGATGTTTGGTGATCGGCGAAGTGGCGCAGGCGCACGACGGCAGCCTGGGCACGGCGCACGCCTACATCGATGCGATCGCCAAGGCTGGCGCCGGCGCGGTGAAGTTTCAGACGCACATTGCCGCCGCGGAAAGCACCCCGCAGGAGCCCTGGCGCGTGCGCTTCAGCTACCAGGACGCGTCGCGCTACGAATACTGGAAGCGCATGGAATTTACCGAGGAGCAGTGGCTCGGCCTAAAACGCCATGCGGAAGAAAAGGGCCTCGAATTCCTGAGTTCTCCGTTTTCGTTGGAAGCGGCGCGGATGCTGCAGCGGATCGGTATGAAGGCCTGGAAGGTGGCCTCGGGCGAAGTGGGGAACGCGCCGTTGTTTGCGTTTATGGCCGAGACGCGGCTTCCGATGATGATTTCCACCGGGATGAGCGCCATCGGAGAAATTGACGCGGCCGTTGCGCGCGTGCAATCTGCGGGGGTTCCGCTGGCGGTGATGCAATGCACGTCCGCGTACCCATGTCCGCCGGAAAAAGTCGGGCTGAATATGCTGGAGATTTTTCGGTCGCGCTACGCTTGTGCGGTGGGGCTCTCGGACCATTCGGGCACGATTTTCCCGGGACTGGCCGCTGCCACGCTGGGCGCGGAACTCGTCGAGGTGCATGTCACGTTCAGCAAGGAATGCTTCGGGCCTGACGTGCCGGCCTCGATCACGACGGCCGAGCTCAAGACATTGGTGGAAGGCGTGCGGGTTAACGAGCGCATGCGGGCGAGCGCCGTCGACAAAAATAAAATGGCGGAGGAGATGGTCCCGCTGCGCGATCTTTTTACCAAGAGCATTGTGGCGGAAGTCGATCTCCCAAGCGGTGCGGTACTCACTCCGGAGGCCCTGTCGGTGAAGAAGCCGGGGACGGGAATTCCCGCCGACCGGCTGCCTTCGATGATCGGGCGCCGTTTGCGCAGGCCGCTGGCGGCCGGTGAGATGCTGAGCGAGTCACATCTGGCCGAAGAAGCCGTGTTCCAGGCGCCGGGGCGATAGATTCGATGAGCCAGGCCAACATTTTCGTTCTGCCTGGCGCGAAAGGCGCCGCGGAACCGCGCAAGGATGCGGCCGCGCCACCGGCTTCCACCGAATTCGCCGATTTCGAGAAGATCAAGCCGGGCGACGAATTCGAGTTCGCGAAGGCGATCACCGCCGAAGACGTTGAGGCGTTCGCCAAACTGAGCGGCGACCGCAACCCGCTGCACATGGACGACAGCTTCGCGGCCCGCACGCATTTTCAGCGCCGCGTCGTGCATGGAATGCTGGTCGCGAATTACGTTTCCACGCTGATCGGCATGCGCTGCCCCGGCCCGGGCGCGCTCTGGAGCCAGCAGAATTTCAAGTGGCTCGCGCCGGTGTTCATCGGCGACCGCATCGGCCTCACGATGAAGGTCACGCACAAATCGGAAGGCGCGCGCAGCCTCACAATCGAAGTGAAGGCCCTGAATCAAGAGGGGAAGGTGGTTATGGAAGGCGAAGGAACCGTCACCGCGCTGGAAGAGCGCCAGCAGCCCAAGGATCTTCCCATCACCGAGCGGGTAGCGTTTATCAGCGGGGGCGCGCGCGGCCTGGGAGCGGCAATCGCCACGGCGCTGGCGCAGGCCGGCGCGATGGTCGCCGTGAACTATCACAACAGCGCCGCTGCCGCCGAAGATCTTTGCGCCTCTCTGCAATCCAATGGCGGGCGCGCGATTCCCGTGCAAGCCGATGTGACCAATCAAGCCTCGGTAACCTCGGCGCTGGAGAAGGCCCGCCAGGAGTACAAACGGCCGGTCAGCATCCTCATCAATAACGCAGGCAGCTTGCCCGAGCCGCGTCCCTTCCTGCAGACAACCTGGGAGGACGTGCAGGCGACTCTCGACGTCCACGTGCGGGGCGCGTTCCATTGCAGCCAGGCCGCGATCCCGGGAATGATCGAGCAGAAGTCCGGGCGCATCGTCAATATCGGCTCGTCCTTCTCTTTGAATACGCCGCCGGTAAACTGGAGCAATTTCCTCGTCGCGAAATCCGCGATGCAGGCGCTCACGCGGTGCCTGGCGGCGGAGCTCGGCCCGCACGGGATTCGCGTCAACATGGTTTCGCCCGGGCTGGTGGAAACGGAATCGATCGCAGGGCTCTCCGAACGCCTGCGCAAAGTGCAGGCCATGCAGACGCCGCTGCGGCGTCTGGCTTCGGCCGCCGAAATCGCCGCTGTGGTGGCGGCGTTGTGCACGAGCGCGGGTGATTTTGTCACCGGAGCGGAAATACCCGTCTCCGGCGGCTTGCAGATGTAGGCGGTTTTCTCGCATGGCACACTCCAAGGAATTGCGCGAACTGGTTGAAGGCTGTCTGGCGGAGGGCCGCTGGGCGCAGGCGCACGCCTGCCTGGGCGATTTCTGGCGCAAAGAAGGCCGCGCCGCCGCCGCGAATTACGTATTGTCCTGCTACGAGAAAATGAAAGGGCATTTGCCGCTCCTGCAGACGCGCATAGCGTTTCTTCGGTCGATGACGGTCGAGCCGCTGGTGCCCATCCTGCGCAGCGCCGCGCTTGTGGAAGGCATTGACGCGACCGTTCACGTGGGCCAGTTCAACTCGTATGCGCAGGAGATTCTCGATCCGGCGAGCGCACTGTACGCCTTCGATCCGGAGATCGTGGTGCTGGCCATTCAAACCCGCGACATCGCCCCGGAAATCTGGGATGGCTACGCGGACCTGACGGAAGCGGACGCGCAATCGGCTGTTGACCGTGTCCTGCGCGACTTCGGCGCCTGGGTGCGCACGTTCCGCGAGCGCAGCAATGCCTCGCTCGTGATTCACAATCTTGAAAAGCCGGCCGCCAGCCTGGGCGTGCTGGAAACGCAGCGCAAAGCCGGGCAGCTTGCGGCCATCGAACAGATCAACGCCGGATTGCGGGCGCTGTGCAGCGAACATCGCGGCGTCCATGTGCTCGATTACGACGCGTTAGTGGCGCAGCACGGCCGCGCGCGCTGGCACGATGAAGGCAAATGGCTGATGGTCCGCATGCCTTTCGCGCCAGACAGCATGCTCCCGATGGCAGGAGCGTGGCTGAAGTTCATTCATCCGCTCACCGGAGTGGTCTGCAAAGTTCTGGCGGTGGATCTGGACAACACTTTGTGGGGCGGGGTTCTCGGCGAAGACGGTGTAGACGGACTGAAACTGGGCGTCGAATATCCGGGCGCGCTCTACCGCGGCTTCCAGCGCGCCATCCTCGATCTTCATCAGCGCGGCATTCTTCTCGCGGTGTGCAGCAAGAACAATCACGACGAAGCGATGGCGGCCCTGCAGAATCATCCCGGCATGCTGCTGCGGCCCGAACACTTCGCGGCGTTTCGCATCAACTGGCAGGACAAGGCGCAAAACCTGCGAGAGATCGCGGAAGAATTAAACGTTGGCATCGACTCGATTGCGTTCTTCGACGACAACCCGGTGGAACGAGAACTCGTTCGCTCCGAAGCGCCGGAAGTGAAGGTCATCCCGGTACCGAGTCACGTGCAGGGATACACGCAGGCATTGCGCGATTGCCCGTTCTTCGAGCGGCTCACGCTTTCCTCCGAAGACCAGGTAAAAACGAAGCAATACCACGAGCAGCGCAAGCGCTCCGATCTGGCGCAGACATCCGGCTCGCTCGAAGACTTCTTCCGTTCGCTCGAACAGGAAGTCGTGATCGCCAACGTGACGCCGGATTCGATCGCCCGCGTGGCACAGCTTACGCAGAAGACGAACCAGTACAACGTAACCACGCGGCGCTATACCGAACAACAGATCGCGGAATTCGTTTCGCGGCCGGACTGCGGCGTCTACTCGGTGGGGGTTAAAGACCGATTTGGCGACAACGGCATCGTGGGCGTGCTGATCACGCGCACCGAGGACGATGTCTGCGAGATCGACACATTTCTGCTGAGCTGCCGCGTGATCGGGCGCACCATCGAGACGGCCATGCTGGGTTTTCTCACCGATGCGGGCAAGGCGCGGGGCGCCAGTCTGCTGCAAGGGTGGTTCATCCCCACAAAGAAGAACGCTCCAGTGAAGGACCTGTACGAGTCTCATAAATTCCGGCCGGTTGCGTCTGAAAACGGCGCCACGCTGTGGAGCCTGAATCTAGGCGAAGCCAATATTCCGTTCCCAGAATGGATTCGACTGCATGTCACAAACGGTTCCCATCGGTCCAACGAATCTCGTGCTTAATAAAGTGATCGCAGTTGCCACCGACGTGTTTCAAGTGCCGCAAGCGAGTCTGGGACCGGCATCCACCCCGGACACGATTGAGACGTGGGACTCCCTTCACCATCTGAGCTTCGTGCTGGCTCTCGAGCAGGAATTCAACGTGCAGTTTTCCCCGGAAGAAATCGAGCAGCTTCTCTCGATCGAGCTGACCACCGCGCTGGTCGAAGAAAAAGTGAAAGGAAACGGTTCCTCCAATGGCAGTGGAATTTAGATACGCCAACTTCAGCGAGTATCCGCGCATCAGCGATTTCCTGAACGAGCACTGGGCCAAGAACCACATCTACACGCGCAACCGGCCCTTGTTTGACTGGAGTTTTCGCCGGCCGGGTCACTGGGACCCCAACAGCTACAGCTTTTCGCTGGCCGTGGATGGCCCCGAACTCGTAGGCATTCTCGGCGGAATTCCCTTTACGCTGAATCGCTTCGGCCAGTCGTCCAAGGCGGTGTGGATCGTGAATTACGTGATCCGCCCGGACTATCGCAAGGGAGCGATGGCGCTGCAGCTTCTGAGTTCTTTCCGCAAGCCGGAATTCTCGGCGGTGGTCGCCTTCGGCATCAATCCCGCGACTGTCGCGATTTATCAGGTTCTTCGCGGCCAGGTGCTTCCCGAGATTCCCCGCCATTTTCTCGTGCTCCCGCACCAAGGCGAGCGCATGGCGTGCGCGCTCAAACTCGCGTATCCGGACTGGTCTGACGAGCGGGCCGCGAGCCTCATCTCGGCCTTTGAACTCAAAGAATTACCTGTTGCGCCGTTGCAGATGGGCCATGTTTTGCCCGCCGACTGGGATGAGCGTGGCTGGCAGGAACATGCCGCACGCACTATCGGTGCGGCTCGTGACGCCGATTTTCTCACCTGGCGCTATAAGAATCACCCGGACTTCGAATACAAATTCGTTACGGTGGCCGAGGGCAAGAAGACCGGTCTCGCCGTATGGCGCCTCGAAACGATTCGCACTGAAACTCCCCACGGACGCAAAGATGTGGATCGCATAGGGCGTCTGGTGGAATTCCTGCCCGCGTCTCCGGCCAATGCTCAGGCATTGTTCGGGGCGTTTGTCGGAGAACTCGATAAGGCTGGTGCGATGGCCGCCGACTTCTACGGGTATCACGGGGAAACGCGAAGGCTGCTTCAGGAGATTGGCTTCAACGGCGCTTCCGTCCATCCCGATGGCGGAGCACTGCCCTCGCGGTTTCAGCCGCTCGACGGCAAGGGTGGCGGAATTATGAGCGCAATCTTCCTGCGAGACGCAAAGACTCCCACGCAGGACGACTGCGAATGCCCCTGGTATTGGACCAAGTCGGATTCAGACCAGGATCGCCCCAACTAGAGACTCCGCGAGGAACAGCAGCAGAGGAATCGGAGCCAACTTTCATGAGCCATCCACCACAACTGCACGTTGCCACTTATCACTACGTTCGCGATCTGCCGCGCACGAAATTTCCGCAGATCAAGGGAATGCTGCTGGACGATTTCCGGCGCCAGGTGCAAGCGCTCCCGGACGTCTACGAAATGGCGACGCTGGAATCGGCCATGGCGTTTCTCAGCGGCAAATATACGCCGCGCCGCGATCTTTGCCTGATGACTTTCGACGATGGCCTGCGGGAGCACTATGCCGAGGTAACGCCGATCCTCGCGGAGCAGCAGATCGAGGGGCTTTTTTTTCTGATCAGCGGCTGCATGGAGGATGGTGTTGTGGCGCCTGTCCACATGAACCACTTTTTGATGGCGCATCTTGGTTTTGAGTGCTATCGCGCCGCTTTTGAGGCCACGGTGCGGGAGCTGGGTTACGCGGAGCAGTTGAAAGCGCAAGCCGATCCGACTGTGTTCCAGCGCACATATCCTCTGGATACCCGGGAAGTCGCGCGATTCAAGTACCTGTTCAATTTCATGCTGGCGCCGCAAATCCGCGATCTCGCCGTGAAGACCTTATTTGCGAAATATCTCGGCGATGAGACGTCGTTTGGCAAGGAACTCTATTTGAACTGGGGCGAGGCGCGAGAAATGCAGCGGGCGGGGATGATGATCGGGGGCCATACGCACGAGCACCGGCCGCTGGCGACGCTGCGCTACCCAGAGCTCTTCAGGGACCTCACCCGGAATTGGGAACTGATTCAAAAGAAGTTAGAGCCGCAGCCTATTTGGCCCTTCAGCTACCCCTATGGGAAAGCAGATTCCTTCAACCGGAACACAGTGGAAATTCTGAGGCAATTGGGGTACCGGTTTGCGCTATGTACGGAGCCAGGAAACAACTTACCGGGCATCGACTTGTTCGCCATTCGGCGCGTGGATTGCAAAGATATCCTCCCGAAGGCTCCTCGAGAGCCGCAACTTTCTCACAATAGGGGCACGGGTGTGGCCCAACCGACTTATGGCGACTAAACGGGGCTTGGGTAACGCTGCCGTTGCATTCTTGCTTTTCCAAGAGGTTGAGACGTTTTGATGACTGCGAGTCAGGCAATTCTCGACGAACCGAAATTAGCCGTGGGTGAGTCGCATCCAGACTTAATCATTGAGCCGCAGCGCGGATGGACCAGCCTGAAGCTGGGCGAGCTTTGGGAGTATCGCGAGTTGCTTTATTTCCTCGCCTGGCGCGATATCAAGGTTCGCTACAAAGAGGCGGCACTGGGCGCGTCGTGGGCGATTCTGCAGCCCTTGCTCACGATGCTGATTTTCAGCCTGTTCTTCGGGCGGCTGGCAAAGGTCCCTTCCGATGGGATTCCGTATCCCTTGTTTAGTTTTACGGCTCTGGTGCCGTGGACGTTCTTCGTGATGGCGGTGCAGCAATCCTCGAACAGCGTGGTGGGGAGCGCGAATCTGATCAGCAAGGTCTATTTTCCGCGGCTGGCCATTCCTGTCGCGACGGTGCTGGCCGCGATGGTGGATTTTGGAATTTCGTTCGTGGTGCTGGTGGGAATGATGATTTATTACCGGCGCATGCCGACGGTTCATGCGCTTTACGTGCCGTTCTTCGTGCTGCTGGCGTTTCTTGCGTCGCTGGGCGTGGGGCTGTGGCTTTCGGCGCTGAACGTGAAATACCGGGATATCCGCTACGTGGTTCCGTTCCTGCTGCAGTTCTGGATGTTCGCTTCGCCGATTGTTTATCCGACCAGCATGTTGCCGGCGCGGTGGCGGACGCTGTATGCACTGAACCCCATGGTGGGCGTTGTCGACGGGATGAGGTGGTCGCTGCTAGGGACCCACACAGCTCCGGGACCGGTGATTGCCGTTTCCGCGTTGACCACTCTGCTGTTTGCGCTGGGCGGGGCGATGTATTTCCGGAAGATGGAGAATCGCTTCGCGGATATTGTTTGAGACAAGGCAGCGGCCAGGACAACCATGAGCGAACTTGTGAATATGACGACCAACAAAAACGAAGCGGGCAAGAAAAGAAAAGTGTGCGTGGTGCTGGTGGACCGCGCCAATTACGGCCGGCTAAAGCCGGTGCTGGGCGAGATCGCGACGCGCCCGGAGCTAGAGCTTCAGCTGATCGCCGCCGGAACGATGGTGCTGGAACGGTTCGGCAACCCTGTGCAGAACGTGAAGAACGACGGCTTTAAGGTGGACGGCGAAATCTACATTGAGCTCGAGGGATCCACGCCGGCAACCATGGCGAAGTCTCTCGGATTCGCGGTGGTTGAGTTCTCGAGCGAATTCCAGCGCTTGAAGCCGGACGTGGTGATGCTGATTGGCGACCGTTACGAAGCTTTGGCGGCGGCGCTGGCGGCAGCCTATATGAACATTTGCATCGTCCATATCCAGGGCGGCGAGGTTTCCGGGTCCATCGACGAGAGCGCCCGCCACGCGATCACCAAGCTCGCTCACTATCATTTTCCGAGCACGAAGCGTTCGGCGCAGTACCTGGTTCGCATGGGCGAGTCTCCTAAATCCATCCTCGGCGTGGGCTGCCCGAGCAGCGACATCGCGCGGATGTTGGTGCCCTCGATCAGTTCCGAGCTGATCAACAACACCGGCAGCGGGGCGATCATCGATATCGGCAAGCCATTTCTGCTCGTGGTATTTCACCCCACCACCACAACCTACGGGGGCGAGCGGAAGCAGGTGGAGGAAATTCTGCAGGCTCTCTCGAAGCTGCAAATGCAGACGATCATGCTGTGGCCGAACATCGACGCGGGAGCCGATCACATCAGCAAGGCCATCCGGTTGTTCCGGGACCGCGAAGCGCCGAACTGGCTGCGCACGATCACCAACCTGTCGCCCGAGCAGTATCTGAACCTTCTGGCGCGGGTTTCGTGCACGGTGGGAAATTCGAGCAGCTTCGTGCGCGACGCGGGCTACTTCGGAACGCCGGTGGTTCTGGTGGGGGACCGCCAGGAAGGGCGGGAAACCGACGAGCACGTCACGCGAGTGGAGCCGACGGCGGCGCAAGTGTTCCGGGCGCTGCAGGAGCAGCTTCGTCACGGACCTTATGAACCGAGCACGCTCTACGGCGACGGCGTGGTTTCCGGCCGCATCGCGGACGGCCTGGTGAGTCTGGAGCCGTACGTTCAGAAAACGCTGCACTACATCTACGACCAAGAAACCGAGGATCAGAATGGCCATACGCGTACTCGGAATCATAACGGCGCGCGGCGGATCGAAAGGCATACCGCGGAAGAACCTCGTATCGCTGCTCGGTAAGCCGCTGCTGGCCTACACCGCCGAAGCCGCATTGGCCAGCAAGAAACTCACCCGCACGGTGCTTTCCACCGACGACGCCGAAATTGCTAACATTGGAAAGCAGTGGGGAATCGACGTTCCGTTCTTCCGTCCCGCGGAACTTGCCCGGGATGACACGCCTACCATCCCCGTGCTGCAGGACGTTGTCGGGAGGCTCGAAAGCATGGGCGAACGTTACGACGCCATTCTTACGCTGCAGCCCACCAATCCGCTGCGCCAACCCGGCGATATAGAAGGGGCCATCGATCTGCTGGAACGCACCGGCGCCGACTCGGTGATTTCCTTTTCGGATGTGGGCGAGCGTCATCCGGCGCGCATGAAATGGATCGACGAAGAGGGCCGGGTCAGCGATCCTCCTTTTGCGGAAGAATTCGAAGGAAAACCCCGCCAACAGCTGAGCAAGTTGTATCTGCGGGACGGCTCGATTTACCTTACCCGCCGGGCAGTGCTGATGGAGCAGAATTCGCTCAAAGGCGCCGATTGCCGGGCCTGGATCATCCCCGAAGAACGCTCCCGCAACATCGACTCACCCCTCGATCTGCTGATTGTCGAGCAGATTCTCCGCAGCCGCACGAAGGCCGAGGCCTGCGCGGGCTCGCGGGAATAATCCCGATGGATTCCCTCCCTTTTACGTCCCCCGCCATTTTCGTGTCGGAAAGCTCGGGGTTTTCTCCGGCTGCGCTCGAGTTGCTGCGGCCGGTCGGAAGGGTTGAACTGGCGGACGTGCAGGAACGCGGCGAACTCCTTGCGAAAGTGCGTGGCGCGGACGTGCTGTGGGTGAGGCTGCGGCATCGAATCGATGCGGAAGTGATGGAAGCAGCCCCGCGGCTGCGCGCGATTGCGACCGCCACCACGGGCCTGAATCATATCGATCTTGAAGAGGCGAAGCGCCGGAATATCCGCGTGATTTCGCTTCGCGGCGAGACGGCATTCCTGGAAAAAATCTTTGCAACCGGCGAGCATACGCTCGCGCTGATCCTAGCGCTGGTGCGCCATGTGCCGGAGTCCGCCCGGCACGTCACAGAAGGCGGCTGGAACCGGGATCTGTTTCGCGGCCGGGAACTTCACGGTAAGACTGCCGGCATCGTGGGCTACGGGCGCGTGGGGCGCATGGTTGCGGGATTTCTTGGGGCGCTGGGGATGAAGATTCTGGCCGCCGATCCCGCTTTGACGAGCGTCACCGGACGTGGGCGTGGAGCTCGTATCGCTGGAAAGACTTCTCGCGCAGTCGGACCTAGTGACGCTGCATGTGTCCCTCACGCGATGAGACGCGAGGGTTTTTCGGCCGGGATCAGTTCGCGGGCATGAAGGACGGGGCGTGGTTCGTCAACACATCCCGCGGGGAACTGGTTGATGAAGGCGCTCTTTTGGCGGGGCTTGCGGCAGGCCGCATCGCCGGGGCCGCGCTGGACGTTTTGTTCGACGAGCGGTCTTCCGGGATGAAGGATCATCCGCTGGTCGCTTACGCGCGTACCCACCCGAATCTGCTGATCACGCCGCACATCGGGGGCTGCACGCTCGAATCGATGCAGCAGACCGAGGAATTTCTGGCCGGGAAGGTTGCGAGCTTTCTGCAAACACATTCGGAAGAACCCTGCGTCGCGGGCGACCGAAAGGATCGCGGCTGACATGTGCGGAATTTCAGGAATCGTGGGGCGCGGCTGGAAGCCAGAGCAACTGGCGGCCATGATCGCGAGCCAGCGCCATCGCGGCCCGGACATGGAAGGCAGCTACTTCGACCCGACCGGTCTGGCTGCGCTGGCACTGAACCGCCTGAGCATTCTCGACCTTTCGACCGCCGGACTGCAGCCTATGACGGACGCTGAAAGCGGGCTGACGATCGCGTTGAACGGCGAGATTTACAACTTTCTCGAACTGCGGCAGGAACTGAAGGACTATCCGTATCACAGCCAGACAGACACCGAAGTCGTGCTCGCCGCTTACAGGAAATGGGGCGAGGCGTGCCTGGACCGCTTCATTGGCATGTTCGCGCTGCTCATCTGGGACGAGCGCAAACAGCGATTGTTTGCCGCGCGGGATCGGTTCGGCGTGAAGCCGCTGCATTACTATCAGCACGGCAGCGATCCCATTCTTTTTGCCAGCGAGATACAGACGCTTTTTGCCGGAGGAGCCCCCCAGCGGATGAAAGCGTCCACCTGGGCGACCTATCTCGTCGACGGGTTACACGACCATTCCGCCGAAACATTCTGGGAGGACATCTATTCGCTCCCGCCGGGGCATTCCATGACCTGGGAGGGTGGCAAGGTTTCCGTGAAGTGCTGGTATGACCTTGCCGAACGAGTGGGCGCTGGCTTCGATGCGCGCCCGGTTGCAGCAGTGCAGGAGGAATACCTGGCGCTGATGAAGGACAGCATCAAGCTGCGGTTTCGGTCGGACGTTCCGGTGGGCATAAACGTGAGTGGGGGTCTTGATTCCTCGATTCTGGTGGGGCTGGTGCAAGCCGTCCATGGAGCCAACAGCAATATCGAAGCGTTTACTTATGTGACCGGCAACCCGGACTACGACGAGCTGCCCTGGGTAAAAAAGATGCTCGAGGGCACCCAGCATCCTTCGATCATTTATCAACTTTTGCCAGAGGAAGTTCCTGAACTTGCGGCCTCGGTGCAGAGGCACCAAAGCGAGCCGTTTGGGGGAATGCCGACGCTGGCGTATGCGCGGCTTTTCGATCGCGCGCACGCTGATGGCGTAACGGTGGTGATGGACGGCCAGGGTATGGATGAGCAGTGGGCCGGCTACGACTACTACGCTGCGAGCACCAATGGGTCGCCGGCGTCTCCGATTCAAGGAACCAAGCAGCGCACCACTAGGCCGGAATGCCTGCTTCCCGATTTTCGGTCGCTGGCGAAGCCTTTCGCACCACCCCAGCCGTTCCCGGATGCGCTGCGCAACCGCCAATATCTGGACACCCGGTATACGAAGATGCCGAAAGCCTTGCGCTTCAACGACCGGATTTCGATGCGCTCGTCGATTGAGCTGCGGGAGCCGTTCCTGGATCACCGGCTTTTTGAACTGGCTTTCCGGCAACCGGTCGAACGGAAAATCGAAAATGGCACCCGCAAGAAACTCCTGCGGGACGTGGCCAAGAACCTGGTGGCGGCGTCGGTGGTCGAGGCGCCCAAGCGCCCAGTGCAGACTCCGCAGCGCGAGTGGCTGCGTGGCGAACTGCGGGGATGGGCGGGTGAGTGCATAGAGAAGGCTCTCCAAGAGCATGGAAACACATGGCTTGACGCCGAAGCGGTGCGGAAGCAGTGGCAAGAGTATTGCTCGGGTCTAGGGGACAACAGCTTTCACGTGTGGCAATGGATTAGTCTCGGTCTGTCGTCTCAAAGTGAGAAGAGGACGTCGTGAGCGACATCGTCATCAAGGTAGAGGGTTTATCGAAGGAGTATCAAATTGGGGCCCGGCAGGTTCAGGAATCGTTTCGAGAATCTTTGCGCAATGCAGTGACAAAGCCGGTCAGGAATTTGGGGAAGATTTTCAGCGGCAAGCCAAGAACGGAGGCTTCGGAGGCACCTGCCATCTGGGCCCTCAAGAATGTGAGCTTTGACGTTAAAGCTGGCGAAATCCTGGGGTTAGTGGGACGAAACGGAGCCGGGAAGAGCACGTTACTCAAGATATTGTCTCGAATTACCACCCCCACCGAGGGCCGGGCGGTGATCAAGGGGCGGGTTCGGTCGCTTCTGGAGGTGGGAACGGGATTTCACCCGGAGCTGACGGGACGGGAAAACATTTACCTCAACGGTGCGATCCTGGGGATGAAAAGGGTCGAAATCGAGAAGAAGTTCGACGAGATCGTGGAATTTGCTGGCATAGAACAGTTTATCGATACACCCGTGAAACGGTATTCGAGCGGCATGTATCTGCGGCTGGCTTTTGCGGTGGCCGCTCATCTTGTGTCGGAGATTCTTTTCGTGGACGAGGTACTGGCGGTGGGCGACGCCGCTTTTCAGAAGAAGTGCGTCGGCCGCATGAACGAAGTCGCGCGAGAGGGCCGGACGGTGCTGTTTGTGAGCCACAACTTAGCGGCTGTGCGGACGCTGTGCACGCGGGGCCTTCTGCTGGACCGGGGAGAAATTGTGGTTACGGGGCCCGTGGAGCGTGTGCTTTACCATTACACGCAGAACCAGCGGGACGTCACGATCGACGAGACCAGCCAGGAAACCCGATTTACTTCGATTCTGGTGAACGGACAGAATCCGGGCAGCGTCGGTTCAGGGGAAGAGTTCGAGGTGAGTTGCACACTGCAGCTGACCGAAAGACTGCCGGGGGTGCGGCTCTTTTGCGTGATTCAGGATGCCAACGGAGAAGAGATCATAGTGGCTCCCTGCGAGAGAAAGCTTCTGGATCGCTCGAATCAGCGGGGATCGCACTTGATTCGGGTGCGTTTTCCGTCTCTCTGGCTGCGGCCTGGGGTGTACAACGTTTATTTCAAGTTCCTGGTATCGGCGGTCGGGATGGGCAAGGCGCGGTTTCTCTCCGACAACATCATGCTCGACATAACGGGCACCGACGACCCGGAAATGCTGATGGGTTCTCTCAGCCCGGCGGCGACGTGGGAGGGCGAGCGGGCGGGGAATGTGACGGTCGCCTCGCCGTCCAGTGATTTTGCAACCACGGTTTAGCAGGACATGAAAGATTGCGGCGCGAACAACACTTCTATCGGAGCGAATAGAACTTGAAGAAGCCACGGCTGCTCATTCCCGTCAGCATCCAGTTTTCCGTCCGCTACATTCTGCGGTCTGGGCTGCTCGACCGTTTGTCGGACGCGGCCGAGCCGGTGATTCTGCTGGACTGGCGCGACCGGGAACTCGAGGCAGAGCTGGAAAGAAAGGGAGCCGAGGTGCATTTTCTGATCCCGGCCAAGACCAGCCCGAACTACGAGCGAGTGCGCAGCTGGCTCAACCTGCTCCACAAAAAGCGCCTGAACACTCCGAGCGAGATAATCTGGGAGCGCCGGGCCGATATCGGCAGGTCCGCATGGAACCGGATGCGGCGCCGCACACGGAAACGGATTTTTGAATCTCTTTCGCTGGTGGCCGGAGGGGAGAGCTGGTTGCGGCGAAAAGAGCAGAGACTGTTCGACGAAGAGACCAATGCCGCCGAGGTGCAGAAGCAAATCGACGCGCTGCGGCTGGACGCGGCTTTCAGTATCACTCCGTTCCTGGCAAACGAACAAATGGCGTTGCGCGCGTGCACCCGGCGCAATATTCCTTCGTGCACGTCGATTCTTTCGTTCGACAACATCACGACACGCGGCTGGATTCCCGTGCCTTTCGACAAATATTTTCTGTGGAACCGGTATAACGCCGAGGAGTTGCTTCGGTCCTATCCGGAAGTGAGTCCGTCCCAGGTAGGCATCGTGGGAGCGCCGCAGTTCGATTTCTACTGGAATGCCGACTTTTGCTGGAGTGAAGCGGAATGGCGGCAGAGGCTGGGTCTGCCCGAGGGACGTCCCGTGATTCTTTACGGCGGCGGCTACCACTTCTGCGCGCAGCACGAGCCGCGGTTCCTCGAGCAGATTGACAACGCCATCGAGCGGAAAGAGATTCCCGGCAATGCGGTGGTTTTGTTTCGGAATCATCCCGTGGATGCGATCGAGCGCTGGCATCCGGTTCTCAAAAAAGCGAAGCACGTGATCCTGGACGATCCGAATCCGGGCGAGACCGCGGGGCGTACCAATCTGACCAATCACGATATTCAGCGCCTGACGTCGACGCTCTTTCACAGCCGCGTACACGTCAGCGTCGCTTCGACCATGTCCGTGGATGGGGCGATTTTCGACCGTCCGCAAATCGGTCCCGCTTACGACGATTCTCCGCGCGGGAAATACGACCGGACGTCCCAGGACCTCTACTACCAGGAACATTACTTGCCTATCACGCACTCGGGCGGGCTGGATATGGTGCGCAGCGAACAGGAGTTGATTGCGGCGATTCGCGATGCGCTCGTAAATCCGGGGCGCCTGGCGGAAGGCCGGAAGCACATGGTGCGGGAGATTTGCACCTACGATGATGGACGGGCAACCGGGCGTGTGGCGGACGCGGTGCAGGCGTTCCTTGGGAGCAAGGTGGCGGCGCCGGAAGAAGTACATGCGGTGAGGGGACGATAGGACGTTGGACACGGTGATCTCACTGGAGCGGGCGAATTTTTTGCGGCAGTGCTGGCGGACGGGCCATTGGAGAGATGGCGTCGGCACGGTTTTGTCGCCGCTGCGCGTGGCACTCTACCGGTTCCGGAGGGATGCTTTTCGCGGCCGGGATGTGATGCCCAGCGTTCAAAGCACCGCGGAGGAAGTTGAAATTCCGCAATTTTCTGCGGAGTTGAATACGATTTTCTGCGAGATTTTCCCAGGAAGCGCTGCATCAATCGCGCGTCCGGAGCGTTTGTTCGCCGAGGTGGACCGGCAACTCGAGGGGAATTTCAGGCTTGCGGGAGGACGCTCGCGAGCGATGGCCGATTGGGATGCGGAGTCCGCCGAAGACCCTGAGGATGCGCATGCTTATCACCGGCTCTATTGGGCTCTCCGCTACGCGCAAGCGGCCGGCATGGGACACCCGGGGGCGAAACACGGGCTGTTATCGGAGCTGCCCGGTTGGTTCGACCAGTGCGATCGCTCACCGGTTGCCGCGTGGCCCTATACGGTTGCCGAACGCATTGGCTCGTTGAGCGAGATGCTCTTTTGGTTTTCGGTGGCGGGAGATTCGAGCCTGGACGCTTTGATCGTTCCGATCAAGCGGCAGATTTTCAGGGATGGCGTGCGATTGTCGTCTTCGATCGAGTATGGCCTGGGTGTGCACAATCATCTGCTCAATGACGCGCGGGGGTTGTTTCGAGCCAGCGCTGTGCTGGCGGGCTGCGAAGAGTCCAAGGGCTGGCGGGATCTTGCTTTCGAGATATGGGATGAATACTTCCCTAAGCTGGTGCTGCCCGACGGCACCTTGAGCGAGAAATCGAGCCACTATCACATTCTGCTTTGCCGGACTGCTCTGGAATATTCGTTGGCGTGCCGCCGCTCGAAGCGCAGCGTCGCAAGCGGATTCGAGGAACGACTGCACGCAATGTTCGATTTGGCGAACGACCTGGTAAGGCCCGACGGAAGCCTTCCACGCTTCGGAGACAACTCTCCCGACCGAACCATCGAGGACCTCTGGGGATTGCTGGCGGCTGCCTATCACTGCGGTTTGCTAAAGCAACCGCCGCGGCATCGCGCCATCACGACGCTGACGCTCTTCTATTGCGGTGTCAGCCCGGAGCTTCCGGCAGGCGTCAATCGAGCCCCCCGCGAATCTATTTTTCCAGCGGGCGGTTTCGCGTTTCTGCGATCTGAGGACCTTCCTGTCGAAGTGGCGGCCCACGCCGACAGGCGCGAGGACGCGGGCACCCATGGGGATTCCGGATGCGGCAGCTTTGAGCTTTGGTGGGACGGCCAGGCGCTGATACGCGAGCCGGGAAGTTTTTCGAGCAATTCCGACGCGAGTTGGATGTTTTACCAGTCGGCAAAAGCGCAGAATGTGACCGCGCTGGATGGACTCGCTCCGGGCCTCACGAAGCAGGACCGGCAATTTCAGGTTTCCTGGTACGCGCCGAAAGGCGGGACGTGGCGCGAAACCGGCGACGACGGGATCGGATTCCGCTGCGAATCGTTCCGCCGTCTGCATGCGGATATCGTTTTGTTTCGCACCTGGCGCTTCGAGACTTCCGGAACGCTCCGATTCGACGAGCGCATCGAAGGAACCAAGCAAGTGAGTTTCGAATCGCGCCTCTGCCTGGGAGATACGCCGTGGACTGCCGAGGCGTCTTCGGACCCTTCGGTCGTGAATTTTACCTGCAGGCGCGAAGACGGCCGATCGGTTGAAATGACCGTAAGGGCGCCGCAGAACGCGGCGATTTCGATCCAGCCGTGTACGTTCTTGCCGGAATACGGAGTGGAAAAACAAGGCCGCGTGCTGGTTTTGAAGGGCGCGCAGCCGCTGCCATGCTCGTGGAACGCTCAGTGGACCTTTAGGAAGGGATCATGACAACAGAAACGATACAGCCGACCGAAACCACCGAACCAAAAGCCCTCAAGGAAGCCGTGCAGAAGTTCTGGGGCAATCGCCCCTGCGGGCTCATTCACAGCGAGAAGCCGGCGGATTCGCACGCCTTTTTCGAGGAGACGGAGAAGCATCGCTTCGAGATCCATACGGATTGGAAGCGGCCTTTCCTGAAGGATGCGATCCGGTTCAACGAGCACAAGGGAAAGCTCGTGCTGGAGGTGGGCTGCGGTATCGGCGTCGACGCGCTCGAATGGCACCGCGCGGGAAACCGCGTGGTGTGCGTGGACTACAACCGGCCGAGCGTGGAGATCACGCGGGCGCGGTTCCAGGACGCCGGAGCGCCGGGATCGTTCATCCACGAAGATGCGGAGAATCTGCCCTTCGCGGACAATTCGTTCGACGTGGTCTATTCGTTCGGCGTTTTGCACCATACGCCGGGCACCGAGAAGGCCATCCGGGAGGTTTATCGCTGCCTCAAACCGGGGGGTGAAGCGATCATCATGCTGTACTACAAGTGGTCGGCGATGGTGTGGGGCGAGGTTCTGCTCGGCCGCGGGATTTACCAGGGAGCCTTGTGGAAGACCAAGAGCATGGCGGACCTGATCAGCAAGTACACGGAATGGGACAGCCAGACCGAGACCAGCGTTTGCCCCCTCACCAAGGTTTATTCCAAGCGTGAAGCGAGGAAGATGTTCCGACAGTTCAAGGATGTCCAGACCGAGGTGCATTACCTGTGGCCCGGGCACTTCGGGCCGTTGCGCCGGCTGCTGCCGCTGGTGCCCCAGGGCTTGAAGGGCAAGCTTCCCGGACTGGTGGGCTGGAATCTGGTAATCCGAGGGAAAAAGTAATTCGTCGATGTGTGGCATCGCAGGCATATTCGATGTAGCGAGAGATCCCCAGTTGCGGGAACTCCGGCCGATGGTCGACATCCAATCCCATCGCGGCCCGGATGCCGACGGTTTCCTCGTCGATGGCCCTGTGGCGATGGGCATGCGCCGGCTCTCGATCATCGATCTGGCGGGCGGCGATCAGCCGATTTTCAACGAAGACCGATCGCTCGCCGTGGTGATGAACGGCGAACTGTTCAACTATGTTGAGTTGCGCGAATGGCTGAGCCAACGGGGCCATCGCTTCTCGACGAAATCCGATACCGAAGTTCTCCTGCATCTCTACGAGGAACACGGCCCCGAACTGCTTCCCAAGCTGAACGGCATGTTTGCTTTCGCGCTGTGGGACAGCAGGTCGCGATCCGTGTTGCTGGCCCGCGACCGCATGGGGGTGAAGCCGCTTTATTACGCGCGAGCCGGCTCGCGGTGGTTCTTTGCCAGCGAACTCAAGTGCATCCTTACGCAGAAGGAAGTCGACACGGAGCTCGATCCGGAGGCGCTCGCCGATTTCCTGCGGCTCAGCTATATCCCCCGGGAAGCGACACCCTATGCGCACGTACGGAAGCTGCTGCCTGGCCACTATCTTCGAATCAGCGATGGGCAGGCGGAAAATCGCGCCTGGTGGGATTTGTCGGATATCGCCGCCGGAACAATCCAGATGGGGGCGTCCGCGGAAGCCCAGCTCACCGAAGAATTCGACGACGCCGTCAAACTGCGTATGCGCAGCGATGTGCCGGTAGCGTCGTTCCTCAGCGGAGGCCTCGATTCGAGCCTGGTGACGATCACCGCACAGCGCCAGTCGGACGTACCGATGCGCACGTTCGCGATGGGATTCGAGCACAGCGAGTTCAACGAGCTTCCGTTTGCCTCGGCTGTAGCGCGCCGCGCCGGAACGCAGCATACCGAAATGATCGCTTCGGTGAGCGACGCGATCGAGAAGCTGCCTATGCTGCTGTGGCACATGGACGAGCCGATGGGCGATTCGTCCATTATCCCGAATTACCTGATCAGCCGAATGGCCGCCGAGCACGTGAAGGTGTGCCTTTCCGGGCTGGGTGGCGATGAGCTATTCGGAGGGTATTCGCGGTACCTCGACGCCGGGGAAGGAACGATCCGCAGGGTTTTCCGGCACGCACCTGTCGTCGCGAGAACGCTCGCTCCGATCGTCGATCACTACAATTACAACTGGGCGGAGGAGCTTCGCCTGGCGGGCAGCGCTTCCATGGCGTGGCGCAGTTACCTGCACAGGCTGCAGATATTTGACGGGCGCTCGCTCGAAAATATTGGGTTTCCAGCCAAGGGGCGCGCGGAGGAGACTATCTCCTCGCTCTGGGCCAAGTACCCCGGCAGCGATTCGATCTCGCGCCGGCAGTTCATCGACCAGAATACCTACCTGCCCGATCAGATACTGGCTTTGACGGATCGTATGTCGATGGCGGCATCGCTGGAAGTCCGCGTTCCTTTCATGGACTACCGGCTGGTCCGTTTCACGCAGCGAGTTCCGGGGAGCCTCAAGCAGGGCCCACAGGATTTCAAGATTTTGCTCAAGAAAGTGCTGGGAGAGCGGTGCCCGCCGGAGGTTTTGAACCGGCCGAAATGGGGTTTCGACACCCCGCTGCGCCACTGGGTGCAACAGCCGGGACTCTACGACCTCGTCCGCGCGCTGCCGGAAGGGACGGCGGTGAAGCAAGGACTCTTCAAGGCGGAAGGCGTGAGGCCGCTCGTTGAGAATCCCCAGGCGGCCAGCCGCAATGCACGCCGCGTCTGGAATTTGTTTGTGTTCGATGTTTGGCTGCAAGTACACAGGAGGCCCAGCGCTCCCCAGGAAAGCTTGTCGGAACTGCTGGGCCAAGTGGCTCTCGCATGAGCTCGCCGCAAGTCACGATTCTGACGGCGGTTCGCAACGGCGCCGGCCACCTGGCGTCCACGATCGAGTGCGCCCTGAAGCAAACGCATTCGGACTGGGAATACATCATCGTGGATGACGCTTCGACTGACTCGACCGTCAGCGTTGTCGAGGAATATCAGCGCCGGGATTCGCGCATTCATTTGCTGAAAAGGCCATCTTCGGCCGGCCCTTACGTTGCCGCCAATGAGGGCCTGCGAGCCGCGCGGGGCAAGTTTGTGGTTCGCACCGATGCGGACGACCACTTTCCGCCGCAGCGACTGGAACGCCAGGTCCAGTTTCTTGAAAATCACCTGGAATACCGCGCTTGCGTATCCTTTTGGCAGGGGTTTACCGAGTCCGGCATTATCCCGCACACGGTGAAGGTCCCCGCGAACCCGAGAATCTTTCGCTGGGAGCTGCTGCTGCGGGCTCCGTCCCTCCATAGCGCTGTTTGCTATGAGCGTTCCATGATGGAGGATCTCGGTGGGTACCGGGAGCTGCCTCTTTCGCAGGATTATCGCTTGTGGTGCGAATTGACGCGCCGCGATTGGCTGGGCACGATGCCCGAGGTGCTTTGCTACGTCCGGTATCACCAGACGCGCCAGACCCACATCCGGGCCACGCTGCAAACGGAACTCGGCCTGGATGTATTATCCGATCACATGCTCGCTCTTACGGGCGAACGGTGGTCACGCGCCGACCTTACCGGCTTGCGGACTGTCGGCCTAAGCCAAACCATGCCGGTCGCCCAGGGGATCGAGTTGCTCGACCGCTGGGACAGGCTGTGGCAAAGGGCGACGGACTTGACGCCCGAAGATCGACAGGAACTGGCGCGTACTTCAGCGTTCCGGCGATGGAAGCATCTTCGTGCCAATGCCCGCACACAGCCGATTCCTTTCATGATGGGCTTTTTGAAGCTCGCAACGACAAAAACGCAGTTCCTTCTGCCGGCCATGCGGGAGGCTCGATGAAGCTTTGCTTCGTCTGCAGAGAGTATCCCCCCGGGCCGCACGGCGGCATCGGTACGATGACGCAGGTGCTCGCTCGCGCGCTGGTGAGGGCCGGTCACGAGGTGCGCTCGATCGGATTATATCCCTCGTGGTATGAGGCGCCCGAAAGGCAGGACGATCAGGGAGTGCAGGTGCTTCGGCTGCGCCAACGGGAGCATCCTCTGGGATGGATTGCTTCGCGTTACCAACTGTATCGTCAAATTTCAGAATGGATTCGCGCGGGCGAGGTCGATGTAGTCGAGTTACCCGACTATCAAGGGCTGGCGGCAGGATGGAACGCACTGGACGCACCGGTGATCGTGCGCATGCATGGTTCACTCACTTATTTTTCAGAAGAACTCAACCAGCCGAAGGAGAGAAAGGCTTACTGGCTGGAGCGTGCTTCGCTGAAACGCGCCGATTTCCTGGCTTCTGTTTGCCGCTACACGGCGGACATGACGGGCAAAGTCTTCAGAATCCCGATGAAGCCAGTCGAGATTCTCTACAATCCGGTGGAAACGCCCCCCGCGACAACGGAAATTCCGCGGAATTCGAACAAGGTTGTTTTCAGCGGCACGCTGACAGGCAAAAAGGGAATCGTCTCCCTGATTCAGGCCTGGCGGCACGTGGCGAAGGCCGCCCCGGAAGCCGAGCTGCATGTGTTCGGCAAGGACGGCCGCGCCGAAGACGGCAGCTCGATGCAGGAATTTTTGTGCTCGCTGGTCAATGGCGAGCGGCCCAGCATCCACTTCCACGGGCACGTTAACCGGCAGCAGCTATTTGAGGCGTATCGTACGGCCAGCGTGGCGGTGTTTCCTTCCTATGCGGAGGCTTTTGCCGTGGCGCCCCTGGAGGCGATGGCGGTGGGGTGCCCCACGATTTTCAGCGATCGCGGCAGCGGCCCAGAGCTGCTTACTAACGAACGCGAAGGCCTTTTGGTGAACCCGGACAAGCCGGAGGATATTGCCAATTCGATTTTGCGCGTGCTGCAAAATCCGTCGTTCGCGCGCGAAATCGGCGAGGCGGCCCGCGAGCGGGTCCAGCGAGTTTTCAGCGTCGACCGGCTGGTTACTCAGAACGAGGCCTTTTACGATCGCTGCCTTGGTGAGTTCAAGATGAGGTCGAGGGGCCATTGAGCTCTTCCATATCCATTGTCGTTTGTACGTATGGGCGGGCAGCCGCGCTGGGGGTTGTGCTGGACTGCCTGAACGTTCAGGATTATCGCGATTTCGAAGTTCTCATTATCGATGGAAACGAAGGGGACAAGACGCCTGCCCGGGAAGCGGTCGAGAAAGCTCTTGGCAAGGAGAACTTCAGGGTTCCGATTTGTGTGATCCGGTCGCAGAAAGGACTAACCCGCCAGCGGAATGTGGGCCTTGAGGCGTCGAAGGGCGATCTGATTTGTTTCCTGGACGACGATGTTTCCTTCGGCCCCGATTTTCTTTCGAAGCTTGCGGGCATTTTTCAAAACCCTGACGCGGCCAACGTCGGCGGGATTACCGGCTACGATCCGCTGAACTATTCCGCACCGGTGACCATGCGCTGGCGCATGAAGAAGTTCCTCGGCGCGATCCCAAGCCTCGAACCCGGAGACGTCGATCATCTCGGGAGAGCCGTTACCGTGAGCTTTCTCGCGCCGTGGGCCGGCCATCGGGAGATCGGATGGCTGCCTGGTTTTTGCATGATTTACCGGCGCGAAGCGATCGAGGGGCTCCAATTTGACGAAAAGCTGCCCACCTACGGAGGAGAAGATCGCGACTTTTCGATGTATGTGGGAAGCCGCTGGAAGCTGTGGATTTGCGGAGAGCTGCTGGTGAATCACCACGGCGCACAGCCGGGACGCGACTCGCATCTCCATCGAGCGTATCAGACCGGATTCGGCACGGCGCGGCGTTTTGCCAAGAGCGCGGGCAAGCCCGGGGACTACGCTACGATCGCGAAAACCTTTGCCGGAGACGTACTGGTAGACGTGCTCACTTTCCTCAGCAAGCCGACGTATTCGAATGGGATGACTATTTTCGTCCGGACGAAGGGTTTTTGTGCCGGCTGGGCCTCCTGCGAAGCGAGAAGGCCGTACGCGCCCAGACTGGGAGAGATTTCTTTGGAAGCCCGAAACCGCAAGCCTGCGAGCGTGAAATGAGCGCGATGGCGAGCGCCGGTTTTGCGGCTCCGGTGATGAGGAGCCGGCCCGTGCGGCTGCACTGGCAGACGCTCGTCGAAGTGGCGGTCTGCGTGGTTCCGGGCATGGCTTTGGTGGCTCTTCACAGGCCGCAATTGGCGGCTCGCTCGGTTCCCGCCACGCTGTTCTGCTTTCTCGTTTTTCATGCGGTGCAGCAGGATCGCTACCGCTTCTTCAGCGTGGCCCTGGGGGCCATGCCGGTACTGGGCTTCCTGCGGGGCCTTTTTTTCTATCACAGCGTTACCGTCTTTCTTACGATGGGAATCGGTTTATGGGCCGGACTGTGTTTAAAAGAGCTCGCGTTTGTGTGGAAGGATCTGGCGTGGAGATGGCTGGTGGGTCTCTGCATCGTTTTCTGGTGGGCGTCGGTTCTCTACACGGGAGACTATTTTTCGAACAGCCGCTATCTTGATTTCGCGCTGGCGATTACCGCCATGTATCTGCTCGCCAAGCAACGCGGCTATCTGGCCACGGCCTTGGCGGGAGTCGCTCTTTCCGCGACGGCGCTGGCCATGGGCTTACTGCCGGTCGCCGGCGATCGCCTGGGACTGGCCCAAATAGACGGCATGGAAATCGGCAACCCGATTCAGATGGGAGTGCCCACCGCCCTCATTGTGCTGATGTGTTTTGCGGACAATGGCCGTTGGCTGCTGCTCGAGGACAAACCCTTCTGGCGCGTCCTGGTGTGCAGCATTTCCGGAATGTGGCTCCTTATGTCGGGGTCTCGCGGCAGCTGGATTGTAACCATCTTAGGATTTGTGCTGATCATGATCTTCAGCAAGCAGGACCGTAAGCCGATCTTCGCGGCTCTCGGGGTGATGTGTCTGGCGGCGATCCTGCTGCTTGCGACGGACAAAGGATCGGGTGTCATCAATCAATACGACCGGTCGGTCGATTCCGACCGGTCCCTGAAATCGCGGACGAGCGGGCGGTCGGTCCAATGGGAAGTACTTCCGAGCATTTTTGCGCAGTCGCCTGTTTGGGGCTGGGGGCCGGGGTCGGGAAGAGATGTGGACTGGCTCTTCACCCAGCGCCACCTGGAATGGCACGCGCTATACATTCAAATCATTGCCGAGACGGGTTTGCTGGGATTCCTGCCCCTAATGACCCTCCTTGGAGTTTTCCTGGTACGGTCTATCTTGCATTTGAGGCGATACGGGGAAATCGCGCCGATGATATGCGTGGTTACATTCATGGTGCTGGGCCTTTCGGTGACGGCCGTTGACGCGCTTGGCGGAATAATCCTCGGCATCGGATTCGTTACCATGCGCAACACTCCCCGTTACGTGATTCGTCAGCACTTTGCCACGGTCGAATCGGATGAGATGGTGATCCAACTGTGAGCGGCGTGAAGGCAATCCGATACGAAGATTTGGAGTCGCCGGCGGCTGGCCCCACCGGGACGCTGAGCGAATCATTTCATTTTCCCTTGAAGCTCGTCGTTGTGACGCATGTTGTCCATTACAGACACGCGGGGCGAATTTATGCCTACGCCCCGTATGCTCGCGAGATGGAGATTTGGGGCGGGCTTTTCGACGCAATCGTCATTGCGGCACCGTGCCGCGAGCAGGAGCCTCCCGGCGATTGTGCGGCGATCGAGGTGGAAGAACTGAGCGTCCAGCCGCAGAGAGAAGTGGGTGGAGAGGGCTGGGCGTCCAAGGTGAAGTCGATTCTGATGTTGCCCGTGCTGATGTGGGAGCTCTCGCAGGCCCTGCGTCTGGGCGACGCCATCCAGGTCCGCAGCCCGGGCAACCTGGGATTTCTTGGGTCGCTTTTGGGTCCGCTGTTTTCAAAGCGATTGGTTGCCAAGTATGCGGGGCAATGGACTTCGGGCCCGAACGATCCGCTTAGCATTCGTTTACAGCGCGGCGTGCTGCGTTCCCGCTGGTGGCGGGGTCCCGTTACCGTTTACGGGAATTGGCCCGGCGAGCCTGCGCACATTGTTCCATTCTTTAATTCCGTGCTCACCGACGATCAAATTGCTCGCGCCGAAGAGGCAATCAAAAGCCGGGGAGCCGGTGAATTCAAACACGTGCTGTTTGTGGGACGCCTCTCTCGCTCGAAGAACGTCGACGTTCTCCTGAATGCTTTGGGGCGGCTCAAGTCGGAGGGCGTTGCTTTTACGGCGACAATTGTGGGTGAAGGTCCCGAGTTTGCTTCGCTTCAGCAGCTCTCCGCGGAATTGGGCTTGCGGGAGCGCGTGCAGTTTGCGGGCGGCGTGAGCTTCGATCAGGTTGTTGAGTTGCTGCAACGCAGTGGGGTGCTGGTTCTCGCTTCGCAAACCGAGGGGTGGCCCAAAGCGATTGTGGAAGCGATGGCCTTCGGTCTGGTGGCGATCGGTTCGGATGTCGGGTTGATCCCCACGATTCTCGGTGAGAATCGTGGATTGCTAGTCCCCCCACGGGATGTGGATGCGCTCACGGCCGCCCTGCGTGGACCGCTCGCGAATCCCCAAGACTATGCTGAAATGCGCGCGAGTGCGGCTTCCTGGGCCTGTCAATATTCGATGGGGGCCTTGCGGGAATCCCTGCGCTCGCTGCTGGGCAAGTGGTGGAACGTGGTTGCTGATCCAACAGATGCTTCGCGAGCGAATTCGAAAACGGATGTTCACCACGGCACACAGTCTGCGGAAAGAATTGGTGTGCGCCCATGAACCGCTGGCTCGCCCAGAAGACCTATTTCACCCTCCAACGACTGAGGGGCGAGCCGGTCCGTGAGGCGCTCGAAGACCTGCGGCGAACCGAGTTTATTTCGCGGGAAGAATTGCTGTCGCTGCAGGCCGCGCGCCAGCTCGCTCAGCTTCGCTTCGTTACCGAACATGTGCCGTGGTATCGGGGTGCGTATGCGCCGTTCAAGGAGAAAATCCGGAAAGCACAGGGTCACGCGGAAGTCGCCGAACTGATGTCCGAGCTGCCGGTGCTGGAGAAGGATATTGTCACGGCGTGCTTTGAACAGCTGAAGGCACGCGGTATTCCCCGGTCGGAGACCTATCCGGATAAGACATCGGGATCATCCGGCACGCCCCTGATGTTTCCGTGCGACAAGAAGTCCTGGGCTTACCGTCATGGTTTGCATTTCCGCCAAACGGGCGCCTTCGGAGTGAAAGTGGGAGACCCGTACGCCCTTTTCTTTGGTCTTCACTGGAATCGCCGCCGGCGCTTCGAGACAAGGCTTCGGGACATCACGTTCAATCGGGTTCGCGTTTCGGCCTTCGAGATCGGTCCTGAAAATGTGGTGCAGCATTTGGAAAGCGTTCGCAAACACCGACCCGCCTATTTTCTCGGCTATCCCTCGGCGATCTACGACTTCTGCTTCATGCTGAAAGACCGCAATCTCGATCTGCGGGACCTCGGGATGAAAGCGGTCTGCCTCACTGCCGAACCACTGCACGCCTACCAGCGCGAATTGATTGTGCAGGTTACCGGCAGCCCCTGCATCAACGAATACGGGAGCGCCGAAGGAGGCTTGAGCGCCTTCGAGTGCCCGGAGGGTTCCCTGCATCTGTCTTCCGAAGTAACCGGGCTGCAGGTGCGCGAGTCTGGCGCAACGGAAGGCGATGCGTTGGTTACGGACATGATGCTTCGCGCGTTCCCCTTGATCCGTTATGCGATTGGGGACCGGGTGGTTCTCAAAGACGGCTTGTGCAAATGCGGCAGACCGCATCCCATGCTGCAATCGGTGGAAGGGCGTAGTGGAATCACGATTCATCTTCCCAACGGCAGGCGGGTCAATGCGAATCTACCCAGTTACATTTTCAAACCCCTCGCTTCGCTGAATGTGATTCAGCGCTACCGTTTCGTGCAAAGCTCGGAGAAGTCGCTCGAGCTCTATCTGGTTGTCGGCAATTCGTTTCGCGAGGAGCACCGCAAAATCGTCGAGCGGGAGATGCGGACAGCCCTCGGAGAAGACCTGTCCATACCGATACAGATCGTCGACCAGTTGCCGCACTTACCCAATGCGAAGCACCGTGACTATGTCCGCGCCTATTAAGCAGCCATCAGCCGCGACGATTCAGGGCCGTTCGCCCGAGCCGGCGGAGCGAAGGGCGATATCGATCGTTGTGGCCTGCCGCAATGAAGCGAACCACATCGAGCGCTTTCTCGATTCGCTTCGAGCGCAGGAGCTGGAGGGTTTCGATTGGGAAGTGATTATCGCCGACGGAGCGAGTGACGATGGAACGCCGGCGATTTTATCGAAGTTCGCCGGGCGGGATGCGCGCATTGTGGTCCTCTCGAACCCGGCGCGGTTTGTGTCGGCGGGTCTCAATGCCGCGATTCGGGCTGCGCGCGGGGAGATCATTCTCCGCATGGATGCCCACACCGAATACGCTCCGGACTATGTGGGGAAATGCATCGAGTGGCTGGATAAAACGGGCGCGGAGAACGTGGGCGGCCCTGCTCGAACCAAGTCGGAGGGCCGGCGGGCTCGGGCGATTTGCGCGGCTTATCACAGCCCTTTTTCGACCGGAGGCGCGAAATTCCACGACGAAGCGTACTCAGGTTACGTGGATACGGTGACCTACGGCTGCTGGAAAAAAGAAACGCTGGTCCGAATCGGGCTGTTCGACGAGGGCTTGGTCAGAAATCAGGATGACGAATTGAATCTTCGCCTGGTTCGATCCGGCGGGAAGATATGGCAGGC
Source organism: uncultured Acidobacteriota bacterium (assembly GCA_963797585.1). Classification (GTDB taxonomy): domain Bacteria; phylum Acidobacteriota; class Terriglobia; order Acidiferrales; family UBA7541; genus Palsa-295. Next base: position 27,849 of record CAWCQH010000019.1, on the reverse strand, counting down.
GTCCGATATCGTTTCCTGGTATCGCCCGCGGACCACGCTTTCGGCCCTTTTTCATCAGTATTTCCAGTACGGATTCTGGAAAGTGCGCGTGATTCGCAAACACAGGATTCCCGGTTCGTGGCGGCATTTGATTCCGGCCGCCTTCGTATCGGCAAACGTACTGTGGCCTTTGTTCATCCTCGGTGCCGCGCTCGCGGGAGGCAGGGAGCTTGCCTGGGATTTCGCGCTGGCCTGGCTGGTTGTGCTCGCGGTTTATGCGGCCGGGTGTCTGACAGCGGCTGTTTCTGCTGCACGCCGATGGGGATGGGACCTTTTGCCGTATCTCCCCGCGACGTTCGTGGTGTTTCACGTTTCCTATGGGCTGGGATTTCTGATCGGTACCGTGTACTGGGCGTTTCGCCAGGAACCGCGATCGGCGGCTGCGGACTTATTCGTGGATGTGACGCGATGAGACCGTTGATCTTGCAATCTTTGGTGTCGCATGTCATGACCCGAGGGAGGGGTTAGTTGTCCACCGGGGTTATTTCCGAGCAATTGGGGAATGTGGTTTCGGCACCCTCCGGCGCGACCGGTGAAGTGCCGCTCCGGGACGACGCCGGCCTTTGCCGGCGGCTGCAAAGAATATTCTGGAGCCTCACACTATTGTTCGGAGGCATTCAGTTCTGGATCAGCCGTTTTGCGATGAATACGGACGGGATTTCCTATTTGGACGTATCCAGCGCATTCGGCCGGCACGATTGGGCCTCCGGCGTCAACGCCTACTGGAGCCCTTTGTATCCAGCTTTCCTGGCCGTGGCGCTGAAGCTTCTCCATCCCTCACCTTATTGGGAATTCGCCGTCGTGCATCTGGTCAATTTTGTTCTGTTGATTGGCTGCGCCGGCGCCTTTGAGTTTTTTCTGTCGCGGTTTTTTCAATACCAGTCCCGTCTTGCGCTTCGAGGGGAAGCAGGTCAGTGGACCCTTCTTCCGGAGTGGGCGCTTCGAATGCTTGGTTACGTGCTTTTTCTTTGGACTGCGCTTGAGTTGATGCCTAACTCGATCGTCAGTCCCGACATGAGCGTAGCGATGTTCGCGTACCTGGGAGCCGGGGTGTTGCTGGGCGTACCGTCGGGCCGGAACCGATACCGCGATTTCTTCCTGCTGGGCATGATTGTGGGATTCGGTTACCTCGCGAAGGCGCCCATGCTGCCCGTGGGCTTCACCTTTTTCGCCATGGCATTCATCGCGGCGGGTGGAAAGGGGAAGTCCTTGGCCCGGGTTTGCGTTGCGCTGGTCGGATTCGCTCTCATTGCGGGGCCGTTTATCTTCGCGCTTTCGCACGCTCAAAAGCGCCTTACCTGGGGAGACAGCGCGAAGCTCAATTACGCGTGGTACGTCGATCACGCTCCGCGTTATCACTGGCAAGGGGGCGCGCCGGCGAGCGGGACCGCGCTTCACGCGTCGAAAAAGATATTCGATCAACCTCCCGTATATGCTTTCGATCATGGAACCGCGACGTATCCGATCTGGTACGATCCCGCCTACTGGAACGCGGGAATCCGGCCGGTGGTGAACTGGAAGTCGAATCTCAATCAACTTTTCGTCGACGGGCTCGTTTACGAGAGGATCGTTTTTCACGAGCAGGCGGCTGTTGTCGCGACCTGCCTGTTCCTGTTTCTCATCGGAGGCTGCGGCTTTCGCGCCTTCACCGATATCGCGGCTTACTGGATTCTTTTGGTCCCTCCTCTCGCCGCCCTGGGAATGTACGTTCTGGTGCACGTTGAAGACCGGATGACCCCGGCCTTCGATGTGATGATTTGGATGGGCTTGTTTGCCGCGGTGCGTTTCCGCGACCGGCCGGATGTCCGGAGAGCGGCCTCTCTGGCCCTTGTTTCGGTTGCCCTGCTGACGACCGTGCTGCTCTGCGACTCCATGCTTGGCGAGATGGCTTCGCATAGCCCGAAAGAACTTCTCTTGTTGCACAGTCCCGCAGCTAATTTTGAGTGGCAGGTGGCAGATCAACTGCGCCGCGCGGGCTTGCGGCCAGGCGACAAGGTTGCCTGGGTTCGGCCGAATGCCTTCAACTCCAAGCAGGACTATTCGTGGGCTCATTTAGCGGGGCTGCGAATTATCGCGGAGGTTCCCGACGGCCAGCAGGAGCGATTCTGGTCGGTGCGTCCGGAACAGCGCATGGCTTTGCTGAACTCCGTTGCGCAGACCGGAGCAGTCGCATTCGTGGTAACCGGAATGCCTGACGGCCTTTCCGAGGACGGCTGGAAGCCGCTGGGCTCGACGGGTTACCGGGTATATTTGCTTTCGGCGGGCGGGGCGTCAAAGACATGAGCTCCCAGGCCGTTTCCTACCCGAGCGCACACTTGTTCGAAAGAGTTCGAAGAGCCGCGGTTTCGGCCTGGGTGAACGCTTCGCCTTGGGACCAGGCGTCCTGGGTTCTCTTTTCCGTTGTAGCGATTCTCGTTGCCTCCACTTTCTGGCACTACGGCATCACCTGGGACGAGCCAGTCGACACGGAATATGGAAAGGCCATCGTTCTCTACTACGTGGCAGCTTTGCACGGCCACTACAACGGCAGCGCCGCTCATTTTGAGAATGTGGCTCAATGGGGACACAGCGGCGGATTCGATACGACACTGGCCGTGCTGAATCTCATCTCTCCTTTCGGTAAATACGAGACGCGCCATCTGCTTAGCGCGATCATGGGCCTGCTGGGCATCATCGGCTGCTGGAAACTGGCCCGGTTGGTGGGAGGACCGAAAGTCGCGTTCGGTGCCGCGCTGCTGCTGGCGATCACGGCGCGCTACTACGGCGGCATGTTCAATGACGGTAAGGACATTCCCTTCGCGGCTTTCTACATCTGGTCCGTTTATTATCTGATCCAGCTGCTCCGCCAGTTGCCGCGCGCGCCGTGGTCTCTTTCGTTGAAATTGGGGGCTGCCATTGGGGCGACGCTCTCCATACGTGTGGGTGGATTGCTGTTGCTTTGCTACCTCGCCCTTGTGCTCGGACTGTGGTGGATCGTGCAGGTTGCGAAGACCGGCGTTCCCGGCGCTGTGCGTTCGTTGGCACATTTGGCCGCCGTTTATGCGACGGTGGCGTGCCTGGCGTGGGCGATCATGCTGGTGTTTTGGCCGTGGGCCCAGATTCATCCCTTCAGCAGACCCCTGCAGGCCCTTTCGGGATTCTCTCACTATGATTGGAGCGGGCCCGTTCTCTCCGGTGGACATTCGGTGATGTCCAATGACCTTCCCAGAAGCTATCTGCCGCAGTGGATGGCGGTCACTCTCCCGGAGATCTACTTTTTGGGGCTGGCCCTGGGCATATTCTGGACCCTCTGGTATCTTCTACGTCGCGGCCCGGAATTCTCAGTTACGAGTTTGACGAACTGGTCCATCGTAGCGCTGGCTGCGCTTTTCCCGATCGTTTATGCAGTTGCCAAGCGGCCTGTTCTTTATGACGGCGCGCGCCACTTTCTTTTTACCGTTCCACCCCTCGCGTGCCTGGCTGCCGGGGGCCTTTTCTGGGCGGCATCCAGCCTGAATGTTTCTTCGCGGCGCATTGTGGCGGGGCTTGCCGTCGCGTACGTGATCTTTGAAATCGTTACGATGGTCCGGCTGCACCCGGATGAGTATGTCTACTTCAATGAATTTGTCGGGGGGTTGCCAGGCGCCTATGGGCGTTACGAAACCGACTATTGGGGGAACTCTTATCGCGAGGCGGTAAAGTCTCTGAGCCGATTCGTTCAGGCGAGGGACTCGGCGGGCCAGCCGCGACACTACAAGGTGTATTTGACATCCATCGACCGGTCCTGTGTGACGTACTTTTTTCCGAAAAACTTTTCACTCACCTACAATCCGGCGGATGCCGACTTTTTCATTGCGACCACTCGCTTCAACGCCGACAAGTCGGTGGACGGCCCCATAATTCTTACGGTCGAGAGACTGGGGGTGCCGCTGGCGGTGGTGAAACAGCTCTCCTCGCCTGAGGCCGAGGCTCACAGAGACCAATAGCCGACTCGACCGCGCTTTACCGTGATTCCTCCATCCTGGATGCGGCTGCCGGGCGTCCCGGGGCGTCGCGGGGGTACGGAGTCGACCGGGAAAACCTTGGCTTCTCCACGCCAACCCCTTCATCGCGGGAGAAAACATTTGCACCTTCCTTCGTGTTCGCTAAAAGAAAACAAAGGACTTACAGTGGGCACCCATCGTGCATAGGATAGGGCAGTCATCGGGTGCCGTCTGCCTGGAAACCCTTGGATTTCGTTCAGGGTACCTTCCATGCGACTCAAGGGGCGGTAGCTTGCGCGCATGCAAGCCGTCGTCTGCGGCTACCACTGCGCAACCAGCCTTCCAACCATGATTTCAACGCAGCCAAGACAAGCTATCGGTTTGACCCGGCCGCAGCAGGCGGGCATCTGGTTTACGATCCTGAGTCTGGCCGCGGGCGTTGCGGCTTACTATGAGATTTTTACCGGCTTCAGCTTTTGGGACGATGAAGGCACTCTGCTGCAATCCGTCAAGCAGTATGTGGGCGGCATGAGGCTCTACGACCGGGTTTTCACGAGCTATGGTCCGGTTTACTATTTCTATGACCGGCTGCTTCGGCTGGCTTCCGGCACTCCGGTGACTCATGACGTCACCCGGATGAGTTCTCTGATTCCCTGGCTTCTCACCGCGTTGATTTGCGCCTGGATCGTGCTGAAAGTGACCAAGTCGCTTTTGTTGGCGTCAGCCACGCATCTGTTCACGTTCGCAACTTTGGCTTTCTTTCGGCAAGCGCCAGGCCATCCGCACGAGCTCTGCATCGTGCTCCTGGTCAGTCTGGTGGCCGTTGGACTCTGGATGCCGGTTCAGCGCTATCGTTTGATGGGGATGATTCTGCTGGGTGCGATTCCCGCGGCTCTGCTGCTGATAAAAGTCAATATTGGCATCTTCGCGATTCTTGCAGTGGCGTTGGCCGTCGTGATTCACGTTTCCAGGAGCAGTGTGTCGCGCCTCGCATTGATTGTCGTGGGGGCCGCCTACCTCATTCTTCCATTCATGCTGATGAAAGCGCATCTGGGAGAGCGAGTGGCGGATTACTACTGTGCCCTTTTGACGGTGTCGGCAGTCTCCATGCTGGTTGTTTTGTTCCGGGGAACGACCGCCGTTTCTCTATCTTTTCGCGACTGCTGGATTGTTCTCGCGTCTTTCGTTGGAACTCTGGCCGGTGTACTCCTCACGCTGAAAATCCAAGGCAGCTCCTTGTCCGCAGTCTGGTATTGGCTCGTGCTGGCGAACCTCCGAGTGAGTGTGAATCAAGGATATTGGTCGCCGGTTCCCGTCAGCAAACTCTGGATCGCTTCCATGGGTGCCGGGGCTGTCTCGGCTCTGTACTTCTCGTGGAAAAGCCTTCGGAAAGATGAGATCGAGCAGCAAATCCACTATCTAAAACTGATCTTTGCCGTGCTGGCCGGTGTGGTGGTTTTTGCGCTCCATCATTCTTTGCTGGGCTTTGTGACACCCTTTTGCTGGCTGGTGTTGTACGCGCCTTCGGATGCGCCCGGAACTGTGGGAGGTTTTCCCCGGACATTACTGTGTAGCGTAACGGTGCTGCAGACGCTCTACGCCTATCCAACTACCGGCTATCAGGCCAAGTTCATCCAGATTCTTCTGATTGTTGTGGTGATGGTTTGTTTAGGCGACTTTTTTCTGTGGCAACAGGACAAACACCCGGTGGCTTGGCCGTCTTTTCTGCGCGCCGCGGTGCCAGTGCTCTTGCTTTGCGTTCCGGCGTACTATCTCGCCTCCGCATATGTACAGCGCCGGAGCTACGATTCGATGATTTCCCTGGGTCTTCCTGGCGCGCAGAGAATCCATGTCTCCCCCATAGTGGAGCAGGACTACTCCTGGCTGGTGTTCAATCTCAAGGCCCAGTGCGACGTATTCGTTGGACTACCTGAAATTCCCAGCCTCCATGTCTGGACGGCGATGGCCCCGGTGGCAGGTACGGAAAACGACGCCTGGTTTGTGACCGATACTGACCAGCAACAGGAAACGGCCTCCGCGGTTCTTTCTGAGCATTCGCGTGCGTGCGCCGTTTACAACCCGGATATCGTCAAGTTTTGGAATCGCAGCCACCAGGATGTCCATGCGGCACCTGTCGCCCGCTACATCGACGAGCATTTCAAGGTCGTTGGGTCTACTCACCGGTATTACCTCCTTGTCCCGAAAGAGCGTGACGTGGCTATTGCACCAAGTTCGAGTACCGGAGGGATGTCCTCGGAAGCAACGATGGCTGAAATCGACACCCGGCTTGCTTCAGCCGGTGATACCTTGGCGAGCGGGATCCGATGAGTTCAACCGCGACGAAAACCGAGAGCTCCCGGGATAGCCAGTGCGGTCCGGTCGAAGTATCTGTGGTCGTGCCGGTTTATAACAGTGCCACGGTCTTGCCCCGGCTTATCGACGAATTAGAGGCTGCGCTTTGTACCTGTTGCGAAAAGTACGAAGTGATTCTTGTGAATGACGCGAGCCGCGATCAAAGCTGGGAAGTGATCCTCAAATTGTCTCAGGAATATTCCTGGGTGCGCGGCTTCAACTTGATGAGGAATTCCGGACAGCACAATGCGCTGTTATGCGGGATTCGGGCGGCGAAATACGATTTACTGGTCACCATCGACGACGATCTCCAGAACCCTCCTCACGAGATTCCGAAATTGCTGGGGAAATTGGCCGGGGAAAAGTTGGATGTCGTCTACGGTGTTCCCGAACATCAGCAGCACGGCCTGCTTCGGGACATGGCTTCGCGTGTTACGAAGATCGTTCTGCAGAACGCGATGGGCGCGGAGATCGCCGAAAACATCAGCGCCTTTCGGGTTTTCCGCACGGGTGTCCGGGAGGCGTTTAACAATTATCGCGGCCCTTTCGTGTCCATTGACGTGCTGCTGACATGGGGCACCACGCGTTTCGGCGCGGTGCGAGTGTCTCACGCGCCACGCCGGGAAGGAACCTCCGGCTATAGCCTGCGTTTGCTCATCGCTCATGCCCTGAACATGATGACCGGATTCAGTGTAATCCCTCTCCAGATTGCCAGCATCATCGGATTTACATTTACACTTTTCGGGATCGTTACGCTCGTTTATGTCATTGCCCTCTACTTGATCCGAGGGAGTCCGGTGCAAGGTTTTCCTTTCCTGGCCTCGATCATCGCCATTTTTTCGGGAGCGCAACTGTTTTCTCTCGGCATCATGGGTGAATACCTCGCTCGGATGCATTTTCGCATGATGGACAGGCCCGCCTACACGCTGCGCGACACGACTCCGAGTACGTAACTGTGACCGATAACGGGACCATCTGCGATTACCTGGAATGGGACTCGAATTTCTTCGGGAAGAGAATCGGTCGAGCGAGGATCAACAGGCTTACCCAGGCGGCGGTGACGGACATTCGATCATGGTGCCGGGCGAACAACATCGACTGTTTGTACTTTCTTGCGGACGCGGCTGATTCAACCACGACGAAGCTTGCGGAGAGCAATCAGTTTCAATTAGTAGACATCCGGCTGACTCTCGAACGGCAGATCGCGCCACATGCGGGCCTCGAGGCGTCCCGGTCAAAGATACGAGGTTTCGCCGAGCAGGACATTCCAGCACTTCGCAAAATAGCCCAGAGGAGCCATCGGGATTCCCGTTTTTACTACGACGGCCGTTTCCCTGCCGCAAAGTGCGATGAATTGTTCGAGATTTGGATCGACAAGAGCTGCCACGGCGCGGCGCAGAATGTGTTCGTCGCAGAGCACGAAGGCGCCCCTGCCGGATACATTACCTGCCACCTCGACGATCCTGCGGCCGGTCAGATCGGTCTGATAAGCGTTCAAGGCGATATTCAGGGTAAAGGACTCGGTAAAGATCTCGTGTGTCAGGCGATGAACTGGTTCGCCGGGCAGGATATCAAGACCGTGCGCGTCGTCACCCAGGGCCGTAATACACGCGCTCAGCGTCTTTATCAAAGATGCGGATTCGTTACCCGGTCCATGGAACTGTGGTATCACCGCTGGTTCGATAACAGGGAGGAAAACTCATGACCACACCGCCACGCATCCCCTTCAACCGCGCTGCGCTTGTCGGCAACGAGATGGAATACATCTCCCAGGCCTTGCGGGCCGGCCATATATCCGGAGACGGTTCCTTTACAAAGAAATGTCATGAGTTACTGGAGTCGGAGCTGGGTGTGCCGAAGGTTCTGCTGACAACCTCCTGCACCCACGCGCTGGAGATGGCGGCGTTGCTTCTCGATATCCAGCCTGGCGACGAGGTGATCGTTCCGTCTTTTACATTTGTTTCGACGATCAATGCGTTTGTCCTGCGAGGCGCGCGGCCGGTATTCTGTGACATCAGACCCGATACTCTGAATTTGGACGAGCGCCAGATTGAACGCCTCATCACGAATCGCACCAAGGCCATCGTGCCGGTTCATTATGCCGGCGTCGCCTGCGAGATGGATTGCATCCTTGCGATCGCCCGCCGCCACGGAATCCCGGTTGTCGAGGACAATGCGCACGGTCTTTTCGGACGTTTCAAGGGGAAGAATCTGGGAACATTCGGATGCCTCGCTACACAAAGCTTCCATGAAACAAAAAACTTCACCTGCGGGGAAGGCGGCGCGCTTCTCATCAATGACCCTCTTTATGGCGAGCGTGCCGAGATTCTGCGGGAGAAGGGCACAAACCGGGGCCGTTTCTTCCGGGGCCAGGTAGACAAGTATACGTGGGTAGATGTCGGTTCCAGCTACCTGCCCTCCGACGCGCTCGCAGCCTTCCTGTTCGCGCAACTTGAAAACCGCAGCTTCATTCAATCCAGGCGAAGGAACGTCTGGGAGTATTACTACAAGAATCTGTCCGCATGGGCGGAGCAGAACGATGTCCGCCTGCCCTGCGTTCCCGAACATTGTGAACAGCCCTACCATATGTTCTACATGCTTCTGCCGTCGCTGGAGCATCGCCAGGCCTTGATTGCGCACTTGAAAGAGCGTGGGATCCTGAGCGTCTTTCATTACCTGCCGCTGCACTTGTCGGACATGGGAAGGGAATTAGGGGGCAAGGAGGGAGATTGCCCCGTCACGGAAAGTGTCAGCGATCGCCTGGTGCGTTTGCCATTCTACATCGAACTCACCGAAGCGGATCAGGAGTACGTAGTTTCCACGTTGTGCAAGTTCCGCGTCACCAAGCCGACTGGCATCTATGCGCAGTAACGTTCGAGGCTAGCGAAACTCCGTTCTTACACCCGTTCAAGTTGTTTGAGAGTCTGCACGGACGCTGTATTCGTTTTCCATCGCCAACAAGTCAGACGTGCCCCATTTCAGAAAGCCCAGCTCCGCGAGGTACCTGGATTTCCAATAGCACTTTCAAGAAGAGGCATTCACAAATGAGGATTGCATCTAACAACGCGCTATCGAAACTCACGGCGGGCATTCTGCTGCTCTTATTTGCCTTGACCTGCTCGTCCGCCTGGGGAAACGACGTCAATCTCAATATCGTCTACACGCAATATGCGTTCAACGGGTTTGGCCCATCGGTAGGTACGGTCAATGTTCAATATGTATTCGCCACGAATACCTTGACACTGAGCGGCCAGACCGCGCTCAACACCTCGATTGGCGGAGCGGATGGAATCGTTTTTAACCCCAACAACGGAAACGTACTGGTAGCGAGTGGCGGCCAGGCGCCAAACGGCGGAAACGCGGGCTCTCCGGGTATCGTTTATCAACTCACACAGACGGGAGCCGCGGGCAGCCCTGCCACGCTGACGTTTGGTCCGGCCCCAAACGATTGCTCCAACTGCTTGCCCAACTACTCAACATACGACTTGGTGGTCGTGCCGGCCAATGGTTCAGCGAGCGGTTTTACGCCGGGCACACTCGTCGCCACCGAGAAAGAGCTCGGCTACCAATCTATCACCGTTTATCCCCTCTCGCCAACCCCTGGTAACGGCCTGGCCTATCCGGTTACGGGCGACGATTTAGACGTAAACAGCATCGCGTTCGATTCCAACGGTGTTGGCTACTACGCTTTTGGCACTGCAACCAGTAATGCCTGCGATTTCGGAACGATCGTTTTCGATACCGTCCATTCCCAGTTTGTCACCCACAGGCTTTTTTCAAACGTGCCGAGTCATCGGTTGAGTTTCGATCCGCTTACGGGCGATATCTTCACGGCTAGTGGGAACTCCGTGGGCCAATACGATCCGGCCACCGGGATCTTTCATACTCTGCAATTAGGAAGTGTGGGTGCGGAGCTTACCACGCCTGTGAACGACGGCCAGGGACACGTTTTAATCAGCGACAATGCAAATGGCGGAGAGGGCGATCTGGTACTCGTCGATTATTCCGCGGCAGCCGGGCACCTGATCGATCAATCTGGAGTCCAGTATGCGGAAAAGCTGCTTGTTATCAATTTCGTTTCGGCGGCAATTAACTTTCCCGTTTCAGTGTCCCCATCGGTTGTTACAGTGCAGCCCGGACAAAGTCAGCAGTTCGCTGCCTTGGTGAATGAGCTTTCGAACCAGCCTGTGAGCTGGGGCATAAGTCCTGCGGTCGGTAGTATTACTGCGGGCGGGAACTACAGCGCCCCAGCCGTCATTACAAGCGGACAGACCGTCACGGTAACGGCCACCAGCACGAATACGCCCTCGGAATCCGGCACAGCTACAATTACCCTCGCGCCGTACACGATCTGGAACAGCAGCGCAAGGCCCACGAGGGTCGACAATGGAGCCGACAGTCCGGTCGAGTTGGGCGTACTCTTCCGGCCGGATACGAATGGGACGATTACCGGAATACGGTTCTACAAGAGCACCGCAAATACGGGGGCTCACACGGGCGAACTGTGGTCGACTACGGGAACGCTGCTGGCTACCGCGACGTTCAGCAACGAGACGACATCAGGCTGGCAACAGGTGAACTTCAGCAGCCCTGTAACAGTCGGTGCGAACACACTTTATGTAGCGTCGTACCACACCACCGTAGGCCATTACAGTGCGGACATCAGCTTTTTTGCGAACAACGGAGTTGACAACTCCCCGCTGCACGCATTGCAAAACGGCGTCAGCGGCGCGAATGGGATTTATTCGTACGGAGCCAGCGGCACGTTCCCGTCCAACACTTACCAAGCAACCAACTATTGGGTGGATCTCGTATTTGTACCGAACACGTCCCCACTGACGTCCATTCAGGTTACGCCGGCGAGCTCGACGCTTTTCCCTGCAGCAACCCAGCAACTCGCCGCGACCGGAACTTATTCGGATTCCTCGCAGCAGAACCTCACAACACAGGCTGCATGGAGTTCGTCCAATACGGCCGTGGCGACTGTCAGCAGCGGTGGACTTGTCACAGCCGTAAGTGGAGGCAGTGCCACGATTTATGCGAAGAACGCCGGCATTACCGGCATGGCAACCGTAAATGTACGGACGCTGGTCTCCATTGCCGTAACGCCGGCTAGCCCAACCGTGAATGTGGGAAGTACGCAGCAGTTCACGGCCATCGGGACTTATCAGGACAACAGCACACAGAACATCACCACGCAGGTCACGTGGAATTCGTCGAACACGACAGCCGCCACGATCGGCAGCGGCGGTTTGGCGACGGGACAAGCGGCGGGAAGCTCCACGATTTCGGCTGTTCTGGGAAGCGTCAGCAGTACGAGCAGCAACGGCAATGCAACCCTCATGGTGATGACGCCGCCCCCTCCTACGTGTCCGTGCACCATCTGGAGCAATAGTGCGGCACCGACGGTCGTGGATTCGGGTGCGGGTCCGGGGGTAGAGGTAGGAGTGAAGTTCACTTCGAGCAGCAGCGGAACGATTACAGGAATCAGGTTCTATAAGAGCAGCGCGAACACGGGTACGCATGTGGGGAATTTGTGGTCGAGCGGCGGGACTCTGCTGGCGACAGCGACGTTCAGCGGTGAGACGGCGTCGGGATGGCAGCAGGTGAGCTTTTCGGCGCCGGTATCGATTGCGGCAAATACGGTGTATGTGGCCTCCTATCATACGAATGTGGGGCACTTCAGTGCGGATCAGGGTTTCTTTGCGACGGGGGTAAGCAATGCTCCGCTGCAGGCGCTGTCGAACGCAGTGGGTGGAGGCAATGGGGTATATGCGTATGGGAGCAGCAGCACTTTCCCGAGCGGTTCTTACAACTCGACCAACTACTGGGTGGATGTGGTGTTCTCCCAGACAACGCAGACACCGCTGGTGTCGATCGCGGTGACGCCGACCAACAATCCTACGGTGAATGTGGGCGGGACGCAGCAGTTCACGGCGACGGGGACGTATCAGGACAACAGCACGCAGAACATCACCACGCAAGTCACGTGGGTTTCGTCGAACACGACAGCGGTCACGATCAACAGCGGAGGATTGGCGACGGGGCAAGCGACAGGAAGCTCGATGATCTCGGCTAGCTTGAGCGGCACCAACAGCCCGAGTGAGAGCCTAACGGTAGCGGCATCGTCGGGGTGCCCGTGCACGATCTGGAGCAGCAGCACGACGCCGACGGTGGCGGATTCGGGTGCGGGGCCGGGAGTCGAGGTGGGAGTGAAATTCAGCTCGAGCAGCAACGGAACGATTACGGGGATCCGGTTCTACAAGAGCAGCGCGAACACGGGCACGCACGTGGGGAATCTGTGGACGAGCACGGGGACTTTGCTGGCGACAGCGACGTTCAGCGGTGAAACGGGGTCGGGATGGCAGCAGGTGAACTTTTCGGCGCCGGTATCGATAGCGGCCAATACGGTGTATGTGGCTTCCTATCACACGAACGTCGGGCACTTCGCGGCGGATCAGGGCTTTTTTGCGACGGGTGTAAGCAATGCTCCGCTGCAGGCGCTGTCGAACGCGGCGGGGGGAGGCAACGGGGTGTATGCGTACGGAGCGGGCGGGGTTTTCCCGGGCAATTCCTACAACTCGACAAACTACTGGGTGGATGTGGCGTTTACGCCGACGGTGTGCCCGTGCTCGGTGTGGAACGGCAACGCGGTGCCGACGGTGGGGGATGCGGGGGCAGGACCGGGGGTGGAAGTGGGGATGAAGTTCACCTCGAACAGCAGCGGGATGGTTACGGGGATGAGCTTCTATAAGAGCAGTGCGAACACGGGTACGCATGTGGGGAATCTGTGGACGAGCGGGGGAGCGCTGCTGGCGACGGCGACGTTCAGCGGTGAAACGGCGTCGGGATGGCAGACGGTGAGTTTTTCACCGGCGGTGGCGATCACGGCGAACACGGTGTACGTAGTTTCCTATCACACCACTGTGAGCCACTTCAGCGCGGATCAGGGATTCTTCGCAACGGGGGTCAGTAATTTCCCGCTGCAGGCGCTCTCGAACGGGGTGGCTGGAGGCAACGGGGTGTATGCCTACGGTACCAATAGTACATTCCCCGGAAACTCTTACAACTCCACGAACTACTGGGTCGATGTCATCTTTCAATGAGGTAGCTGGGGAGAGCGGTTGTAAGGTCGATCCTTCTCTTTGAGTCCGGGGGCAGTCCTGAAGTTTTTCAGGGAACTGGGCGGCTATCTCTGTCTTTTCGGCTGAGCTGGACTCTCTCCTATCCGTGTGCCAATTTACGCTCCTCAATAAACTAAGGGTGACGATGAACTCAAAAAGAGCATTTGCGATGATGTTCATCTCTTTCCTTTACCTGGCTTTCCCATGGCGGGCAGGAGCGCAACTGATTGAGACCGCCGCAGGCAACGGCGTGCCGGGCTATGCCGGAGACGGCGCTTCGGCCAGCAACTCCGAAGTCCTGAATCCCACCGGCGTGGCGGTGGATAGCAGCGGAAACCTCTATATTGCCGATACGAGCAACTCCCGAATCCGGGTGGTGAATACCGGAAGCAGTACAATTACGGTCGCAAATGTAACGATCGCTCCGGGGAATATTGCTACCGTGGCGGGAACGGGTACCCCTGGTTACGGCGGCGACGGCGGATTGGCAATCAACGCCGAGATTTATAATCCATCGAGCGTGGCAGTCGATAGCGCCGGCAACATTTACTTCGTCGATCTGTATAACTACCGAATTCGCAAAGTAAACACCAGCGGAATAATCTCGACCGTAACCGGCAACGGGAATGCCATATACAGTGGAAATGGGGTTGCCGCCAGCGCATCGGTATTCCCCTACGACTTGGCCTTAGACAGCCTCGGAAACGTATATATGACAGATACGTATCTGAATGCGATTCGAGTAGTAAACATGGGCAGTACCGCGATTACGGTGGCCAATGTAACCATTCCACCGGGAAACATCGCGACGGTCGCCGGGAATGGCACGTACGGGAGCGGTGGTGACGGCGGCCCCGCCCTGAGCGCGCAATTCGACAATCCGTACGGTCTCGCGGTAGACGGCCAGGGGAACATCTACATCTGTGATACATATAACCGGAGAATCCGGCTTGTGAACGCCGGGACAAGCCAGATTACCGTGGCCAATGTCACGATTCAGCCCGGCTACATCCAAACCATTGCCGGGGACGGGGCTTACTGGCATCGCTTCTCTGGCCCCGCCGTCACTGCTGAATTTGCCGACCCGGATGCTGTTAAAGTAGATAATACCGGAAATATCTACATTTCCGATACGGAGAATTCCAGTGTCCAGCTCGTAGACCATAAAACAGGATTCATCACTACGATCGCCGGTGGCTCAGGGGTTTACGGCTTCAATGGTTCGAACATTCCAGCAGTAGTGGCGGAATTAGCTTACCCGCGGGCGTTGGCGATAGACAGCCAGCATAACGTATACCTCGCGGACGAATACAACGAGCGCATTTTCGAGATCGTCGCGAACAGTATAACCCCGTCCATCACCAGCAGTCCGAGTGCCTCCTTTGTTGCCGGCACGCCAGGTTCCTTCGTAGTGATAACCAACTATTGGCCGACGCCCAGTCTGGCTGCGTTGGGAACGCTTCCTAACGGGGTCACGTTCACTGACAATAACGACGGCACCGGCACACTCAGCGGCACTCCGACGGGTGGTGGAACCTACTCATTCACTTTTACGGCGACCGACGGTGTGTTTCCTGTCGTCTCGCAAAGCTTTACGCTGAATATTTACCCACAGGGAGGTTCCCCGGTTGCCGCATCGGCCACGCTGGTCGCGGTTGACACAACAACCCAAGGCAACTGGAGCGGCGTCTACGGAACGGACGGACAATTTATGACTTCCGTCCCCAATCCAGTTATCCCTTACTATGCTGCAATTTCGATTCAGAATGAGACGACCAATCTATGGTTTAGCCCCAACGTTGCGCCGCCGGCAGGAGAACCGGCAAACGATCCCAGAGCGCTGGAGTATCCAGGGAGCAGCTCGGGAAGAATTCTGGCAACCTGGGAGAGTCAATCGAGTTTTAGTTTCGATCTGAATTTAACAGACGGCAACTCGCACGAGATCAGCCTTTATTTATTGGACTGGGACTACAGGGGCAGGCTGGAGACGATCCAGGTTCAGGATGCGAGCACGGGTTTTCCGTTATATACGACGAGCATTTACAATTTCGTCCACGGCACGTACCTAGTCTGGAACATCAGCGGACACGTAAAGATAGTTGTCACTTACTTCGGTGGGGTGAGTGCGTCGGTCAGCGCTGTGTTTTTCGGCGGCAACTCGGTCTCGCAGCCTGTAATCACGGAGCAACCTCAAAGCTCATTCGTCAATGTGGGGGCGACGGCGACGTTTACCGTGGGCGCTGCGGGAGGTGGTCTGAGTTACCAGTGGGAATCCCAGCCTTCCGGGTCTACGTCCTTCTCTGCGATCACTGGCGCCACCTTAAGCACTTATACGACTTCGCCAGCCGGTCTTGGCGATAGCGGCACCAGCTTCAAGTGTGTGGTTACCAACAAAATTGGTTCAATAACCTCAAATCCTGCGACGCTGACAGTAGCGGCTCCAACCTCCATCGCCGTGGCACCAGCTAACCCGACAATACTCCCCGGGGCGTCACAGGCAATGACTGCGACCGGCACGTATCCGGGAGGCGGCACGCAAAACATCACACTTCAGGTGAGTTGGAATTCGACCAACACGGCGGTTGCCACGGTCAGCAGCAGCGGGGTTGTAACGGCTGTAGGAACAGGCACTTCGACGATTTCGGCGACGCTCGGCAGCGTTTCCGGGAGCACGCTGGTTACTTCGCCGGCGCTGGTGTCGATCGCGGTTACGCCGAACGGTGCGACGGTACTCCCAGGTGCGTCACAGGCGATGACAGCAACGGGCACCTATGCGGGCGGGGGCACGCAAAACATCACGCAACAGGCAAGTTGGGGCTCGACTAACACAACGGTCGCCACAGTGAATAGCAGCGGGGTTGTAACGGCGCTAACTACCGGAAGCTCGACGATTTCGGCGACCTTAAGCGGCATTTCCGGAAGCGCGCAGGTGACCGCGCCGGCCCTGTCTTCGATTTCGGTCACACCGACCAATCCCACTGTGGCGATCGGAGGAATACAGCAATTCACGGCCACTGGCAGCTATCAGGGGGGCGGCACACAGAACATCACCTCGCAGGTGACCTGGAATTCATCGAACACACCTATTGCGACGATCAGCAGTGCAGGTGTGGCAACCGCGATGTCCGCCGGAAATACGACGATATCCGCCACGGCGAATGGCGTTTCCAACAGCACGAATTTGTTTGTTCCGGTCACTCTTCCGCAGCCGAGCGGTTTAGTGCTTTATTGGACGTTTGACACGGCAGACGACACCGGCGGTGTGGCGCTTGATCGATCCGGAAACAATGGGAATGGAAATATATATGGGAGTCCGGCCGAGATAACAGGGAAACTCAATCAGGCCCTGAGTTTTAATGGACTCAATTCATTTGTTTCCATGCCCACGGCTGCCGATCCGCCCGCGACCTTCATAAACAGCGCGACCTTATGCGCCTGGATAAAGACGACAAATGCGTCGCGTCTGGAATCGATTATTTCGAAGTACGATGCGTCGGGCGGGGGATGGGGTTACATCTTTCGAACGGATGCGAGCGGGCATCTGGAGTTGCAGCTTGGAGGCAACGACATCCACGACGTCACATCGACCGCTGTCGACACGTCAACAATCAATGATGGGCAATGGCACTATGTGGTGGCGGTGATCACGATCGGCGCAAATGTCCAGTTCTACGTCGACGGAGGCTCCAGTTCGTCGACAGCGATCATCAGCACCGCCGGGGGCGACAATTTTGCAAATTTGAACGTGGGCTTGAATCAATGGGCGCCCTTCGGAAACTATTTCACAGGGTCAATTGACGAGGTACGTCTCTACAACCGGGCTCTGAGCGCCGTAGAAATCAACAATCTTTATCTGATCAGTGGCGGCCCTCCTCTGACGTCGATTTCGGTGAGTCCGAGCAACCCAGCTGTGGCCGCCGGTGGAACGCAACAGTTCATTGCAACGGGCACATACCAAGGGGGAGCGACACACAATATTAGCTCGCTGGTTGCATGGAATTCGTCGAATTCACTGATAGCCACGATCAGCAACTCGGGCCTGGCTACGGGCCAGGCAGCGGGAAATGTAACTATTACGGCCACGCAGAACGGCCTTGCGAACAGCAATGTGGTCTCGCTTACGGTGCAGCCGCCGCCTCCTCCGGTTTGTCCCTGCACGATCTGGAACAGCAGCGCGGCGCCGACGAATGTGGATTCGGGTGCGGGTCCAAGCGTCGAGGTAGGAGTGAAGTTCACTTCGAGCAGCAACGGGACGATTGCGGGACTCCGGTTTTATAAGAGCAGCGCGAACACCGGGACGCACGTGGGGAATCTGTGGACGAGTACGGGAACTCTGCTGGCGACAGCGACGTTCAGCAACGAAACGGCGTCGGGGTGGCAGCAGGTGAATTTTTCGCCGGTAGTGGCGATCACGGCGAATACGGTGTATGTGGCCTCCTATCACGCGAACACGGGGCACTTCAGCGCGGATCAGGGCTTCTTTACGACGGGGGTAAACAATCCGCCGCTGCAGGCGCTATCGAACGCGGTGGGCGGGGGCAATGGGGTTTATGCGTACGGGAGCAGCAGCACCTTCCCGAGCGGTTCGTACAACTCGACCAACTACTGGGTGGATGTGGTGTTCTCCCAGACAACGCAGGCTTCTCTGGTGTCGATAGCGGTAACGCCGACAAATAATCCGACGGTTAATGTGGGCGGGACGCAGCAGTTTACGGCGACGGGGACGTATCAGGACAACAGCACGGCGGACCTTACAACCCAGGTCACGTGGAGCTCGTCGAACACGACAGCGGTCACGATCAACAGCGGAGGATTGGCGACCGGGCAAGCGGCAGGGAGCTCGATGATCTCGGCTAGTTTGAGCAGCGTCAGCAGCCCGAGTGAAAGCGTCACGGTAGCGGCTCCGGGATGTCCGTGTACGATCTGGAGCAATAGTGCGGCACCGACGGTCGTGGATTCGGGTGCGGGTCCGGGGGTAGAGGTAGGAGTGAAGTTCACTTCGAGCAGCAGCGGAACGATTACAGGAATCAGGTTCTATAAGAGCAGCGCGAACACGGGTACGCATGTGGGGAATTTGTGGTCGAGCGGCGGGACTCTGCTGGCGACAGCGACGTTCAGCGGTGAGACGGCGTCGGGATGGCAGCAGGTGAGCTTTTCGGCGCCGGTATCGATTGCGGCAAATACGGTGTATGTGGCCTCCTATCATACGAATGTGGGGCACTTCAGTGCGGATCAGGGTTTCTTTGCGACGGGGGTAAGCAATGCTCCGCTGCAGGCGCTGTCGAACGCAGTGGGTGGAGGCAATGGGGTATATGCGTATGGGAGCAGCAGCACTTTCCCGAGCGGTTCTTACAACTCGACCAACTACTGGGTGGATGTGGTGTTCTCCCAGACAACGCAGACACCGCTGGTGTCGATCGCGGTGACGCCGACCAACAATCCTACGGTGAATGTGGGCGGGACGCAGCAGTTCACGGCGACGGGGACGTATCAGGACAACAGCACGCAGAACATCACCACGCAAGTCACGTGGGTTTCGTCGAACACGACAGCGGTCACGATCAACAGCGGAGGATTGGCGACGGGGCAAGCGACAGGAAGCTCGATGATCTCGGCTAGCTTGAGCGGCACCAACAGCCCGAGTGAGAGCCTAACGGTAGCGGCATCGTCGGGGTGCCCGTGCACGATCTGGAGCAGCAGCACGACGCCGACGGTGGCGGATTCGGGTGCGGGGCCGGGAGTCGAGGTGGGAGTGAAATTCAGCTCGAGCAGCAACGGAACGATTACGGGGATCCGGTTCTACAAGAGCAGCGCGAACACGGGCACGCACGTGGGGAATCTGTGGACGAGCACGGGGACTTTGCTGGCGACAGCGACGTTCAGCGGTGAAACGGGGTCGGGATGGCAGCAGGTGAACTTTTCGGCGCCGGTATCGATAGCGGCCAATACGGTGTATGTGGCTTCCTATCACACGAACGTCGGGCACTTCGCGGCGGATCAGGGCTTTTTTGCGACGGGTGTAAGCAATGCTCCGCTGCAGGCGCTGTCGAACGCGGCGGGGGGAGGCAACGGGGTGTATGCGTACGGAGCGGGCGGGGTTTTCCCGGGCAATTCCTACAACTCGACAAACTACTGGGTGGATGTGGCGTTTACGCCGACGGTGTGCCCGTGCTCGGTGTGGAACGGCAACGCGGTGCCGACGGTGGGGGATGCGGGGGCAGGACCGGGGGTGGAAGTGGGGATGAAGTTCACCTCGAACAGCAGCGGGATGGTTACGGGGATGAGCTTCTATAAGAGCAGTGCGAACACGGGTACGCATGTGGGGAATCTGTGGACGAGCGGGGGAGCGCTGCTGGCGACGGCGACGTTCAGCGGTGAAACGGCGTCGGGATGGCAGACGGTGAGTTTTTCACCGGCGGTGGCGATCACGGCGAACACGGTGTACGTAGTTTCCTATCACACCACTGTGAGCCACTTCAGCGCGGATCAGGGATTCTTCGCAACGGGGGTCAGTAATTTCCCGCTGCAGGCGCTCTCGAACGGGGTGGCTGGAGGCAACGGGGTGTATGCCTACGGTACCAATAGTACATTCCCCGGAAACTCTTACAACTCCACGAACTACTGGGTTGATATTATATTTAATTAATGAATGTCGGTATGGAATCTTTTACTTCTGCCTGCGCTCCGGCCGGCAATTGCGACGCGGGAATTGAGGTCTCGGTGGCGGGAGTAGGCCTGTACGAATAACAACAAGAGTTCGTGGCTGAAATGGTTTCCTGGTTTGACCTGCGGCCTCAAGATTTATTTCGTCTTCCGACGTTGTAGCGCGACTCTCCGAGCCTGAAGGAGCGAGAGAAATGGCCCGCGATTTCAAGGAATTTAGTCTTGCTTCGGAAGCGCCTGGAGAGCCGGTTCCTTTCTCGAGCCTCCTCGCGTCGCCGATACAACTACCGGGAAATCCTTCGCCTGGCCTTATGAGGCTTGCCCAGTTCGGAGGGTCATCTAGCCAGCAGATTTTTATTGTCGATTCTGTTTCCTGTGGCGGTCTATGTTCTCTACTGGGGGCGCGCCCGCTACGATACCGCGCTCAATCTGGGATTTCTTCTCTTCGCGTGCGGAGCAGGCTATAGCTATTTCCTCGCCGAAAAAGTCCACTGGAGCGCCGGCAATTTTCTATGGAGCGGCTACATTACCCTATTTCTTCTTTTCGTATTTTCCGTTCTTTTCTATGTGGGCCAAATCCACAAAACGGATGTACATGGTTTTGTCCTGGCGCGCCACCTGCTGGCGTTCGGGATTTTGATTTTGCATGTTAGAAGTGGCATTCTTACCGAAATTGCATTCCTGCACACTCCCCTGGGACATTACCTCCGATGATAAACAGTTGGCTGGCTGAACGGATGGAATAGGCTCGACAGGATTGGGCCCCATCCACGCGTTGTATCGGCCGCCCACGATACACTCCTCAGGCCCGAGCAGATACCCTGCCTGTTCACGTTCAACTGTAAAATCCAGCTTGTAAGTAAGCCTCCATATTGGTGCAGTGCTGTGCCAGCGCCGGCGCGTGCGGCTCCGACCAACTTAGGACCTTGTAGCCACGAAAATGCCCCCCAGGATTACGGTTGCGCCAATCATTTGATTCAAAGAAAGCTTCTCGCCACGAAAATATGTCGATCCAATCGTGATCAGGATAAATGTGAGGCCTACAAACAGCGGGTAGATGGTCGTCAAGTTTCCCGTCGAAAGAGCACGACACCATAAAAGCCCGCTGATGCCTACAACGACTATCCCGCCAATGAACATCGGCTGGCGCACCAATTGTAGAATTCCTTGCAGGGACAGCGTGAAGGGCGCTATCCGGGCTAAACTCTCGCGGAGGAGCAGGTTGGCGGCAGCAACACAGAGCGCGATCAAAAATAGAAATGCGAAAGCGCCTAGGGACATGAGGCTTTCTCCTGACTGGGTGGGGGGTTTCAAGGGCGTGAGCATCTGTGAATGTGACGGACGGTAAACGCTTTGTCAAGCGGCTCTCCGGGCCCGATTTCGTGATCCTTCTGTTTAGAAGAAGAACCACATCCCGAGAATGGTGCTTGCCTGGACGGCATAGACAGGCCTAAAACTTGTAGAACGACGATACATTTATCCTTTCAAGGAAACTGTCGTTCC
The DNA here is from genome assembly GCA_963797585.1 of uncultured Acidobacteriota bacterium. Lineage (GTDB taxonomy): Bacteria > Acidobacteriota > Terriglobia > Acidiferrales > UBA7541 > Palsa-295. The sequence goes on along the minus strand of CAWCQH010000019.1, from coordinate 6,206 downwards.
GAACATGAGACTTCAATCGGTGGATCTGACGCTCGCTTCAACCGACTCTAAGATGGTTCATACGAACTCCTCGACATTTCGCCCAGAAGTGGAAGTCACGGCTTTTCGATGGCAACATTAGACTCCTCTCCTGAGACCCCATGACCGACCAGTCAGGTGGCTACGACCCGGCTTTCTACGAACTGCTCTATGCCGCCGAAGACACGCATTTTTGGTTCAAATCCCGCAACCAGGTGATCGCGGCGCTGGTATCGGGGGCCGTTAGCGGCCTTGCACCGGGTTACCGCGTACTCGAATTCGGCTGCGGCGATGGGAACGTCATTCGCTTTTTGCAGTCTTCTTGCCCCAATGGAATCGTAGTAGGAATGGACTTATTTGAAGAGGGATTGCGTTACGCGCGTAAGCGCGGCGCCGCCAATCTAGTTCAGGCGGATGTCCTGAAAGCTCCTTTCGCGAAGAAATTTCATGTCGTCGGCATGTTCGATGTGTTGGAGCATATACCCGACGACAGCGGAGTTCTGCGTCAAGTTTTTGATTTATTGGAGCCCGGCGGCACCCTGCTGCTTACCGTTCCCGCGCATCCCGCGTTGTGGAGTTACTTTGACGAGGCCTCGCACCATTGCAGGCGATATACGACGTCCGAATTAAGGGACAAGCTGCAAGCGGCCGGTTTTTCGATCGACTATTTAAGCCAATATATGATGCCCCTTTTTCCTCTTATGTGGGTAAATAGGCGCCTTTCGGCATCACAGGGCCGAGATGCCTCCGAAATGGCACAAAAAGAATTCCGGATTAATCCTCTCGTGAATACGGTAATGAACGTCCTGATGGCGGCCGAGCGCGCTTTGCTGGCCAGACGATGGCGGCTGCCCATGGGCACCTCGCTGGTCGCTGTCGCCCGCCGCGAGTCCAACACCCTAATCCTTGAATCTCAGAAATGCGAGTTGGAGAAGCAAAGCGTTTGACCTGGCCATCATCTTAGAATATCCGCAGAAACCAAACCCCGCCCGAAAGCATTGCGGCCAGTTTCAGGGCCCCGACTCGAAGAACACCCTTCTGCAGTAGTGATTTCTCATTTCTGTTGTCCTCTGCACGCAATGGCAAGTGTGACGTGTGTGCCGAAGTTCCGCCGAACAACGTAAAAACCGGCCCGTTAGCAACATCTTCGCGGGCCAGGGGAGATTAGTGAACTCCAATCGGATGAATGAGGTACTTAAACTGGTTCTCCGTACAGTCGAAGCGATAGATGCCTGGGAATTATCCTCTGGGCATGAAAGCTTACACAGTACCAACCACACGAAAGACTTCAGCAGCTCTATCGTTTGTGCTTCTCATCCTCGCAGCCTTGGCTTGCGGCAACGATGTCAAGGCGACTCCTCAAGATTCGATCTGGAACAACGGTGCGCTCCCCGCGAACCTTGATTCCGGCGCCGGGCCGGGCGTCGAGTTGGGCGTGAAGTTCCGCTCTGACATTAGTGGCACCATCACAGGCCTGCGCTTCTATAAGAATTCGGCCAACACGGGAACCCACGTCGGCAATCTGTGGTCGAGCAACGGTACGTTGCTGGCCAGCGTCACGTTCGCAAATGAAACAGCCTCGGGCTGGCAGCAGGTAACTTTCTCTCCCGCTGTTGCGGTCACCGCGAACACTGTTTACGTGGCTTCCTATCACACCAACGTTGGCCACTTCAGCTACGATCTCAGTGCGTTCGCGTCGGCTGGCGTGGACAGCACTCCTCTGCACGCACTGCAAAATGGGGTCAGCGGGGGCAATGGCGTTTACGCGTATAACGCGACGAGTTCCTTCCCCACGAATAGCTACTACTCGGCGAACTATTGGGTAGACGTCGTGTTCACGCCCCAGCAACAAGTTTGTCCGTGCACGATTTGGGGCAGCAACGATGTTCCGTCTTCGGTCGACAACGGCCCTGACTCTCCGGTGGAATTGGGCGTGAAGTTCACTTCCAGCAGCAACGGGACGATTACGGGAGTGCGATTCTATAAGAGCGGCGCGAACACCGGAACGCATGTGGGGAATCTGTGGTCAAGCACGGGCGCGCTGCTGGCTTCGGCTACCTTCACCAACGAAACGGGAGCGGGCTGGCAGCAGGTGAATTTTTCGTCTCCGGTGGCGATCACGGCGAACACGACCTATGTGGCTTCCTACCACTCGACCGTGGGCCACTACAGCGCGGACCTGGGCTTCTTCTCGGCTTCGGGCGTAAGCAACGCGCCGCTGCAAGCTCTGGCAAGCAGCATGAACGGCGGCAACGGCGTTTACATGTACGGTGGCAACAGCAGCTTCCCGAACAACACATACGACGGCGCGAACTATTGGGTGGATGTGGTCTTTTCAGCCACGTCAGCAAGCCCGCCGGCCGCAATTGCTCCCACGATCACGACGCAACCTATCAGTCAGACGGTTATCGCCGGTCAGTCAGCGACTTTCTCCACGGCTGACGCGGGAACCGGCCCGCTGAGCTATCAATGGCAGAAGAATGGAAGCCCGATCAGCGGAGCGACATCCCCCGGTTATACGACACCTGCTGCTGGAAGCTCCGATAACGGCTCGCAGTTTACCGTGATCGTCAGCAACTCCGCCGGAAGCGTAGTCAGCAACGCAGCGGTGCTCACAGTGAAGCTGCCGAGCTTGATTCTTAACAGCAGCACAACCAGCTTGAGCTTCGGCAGCGTCAACGTGTCGAATAGCACCAGCCAGGCCGTCACGCTTACGAATGCGGGCAACGGGAACGTTGCGATTTCAAGCACCAGCGTTTCCGGGGCCGGATTCAACGCGAGCGGAGTGTCCTCGGGAACGGTTCTCACACCTGGACAAAGTGCGACATTGAGTGCAACGTTCGCGCCGGCCGCCAGCGGAAATGTTACCGGCAGCATCACCGTCGGAAGCAACGCAACGGGTGGGCCGGTGATAATCGCCCTTGCCGGCACCGGAGTGGCTCCCGTGGCGCATGAAGTGATGTTGTCGTGGGCGCCCAGCACTTCGACGGTTGTCGGCTACAACGTGTACGTCAGCTCGGTGTCGGGTAGCTCATATACGAAGTTGACCGCGAGTCCGGTACCGGCCATGAGTTATACGGACGGAGGGCTCGAGACTGCGCAGACGCGATACTACGTCGTTACTTCCATCGATTCGAACAACAATGAGAGCGCCATGTCGAATCAGGTCGCGGCGATTGTGCCCTAAAAAAGCGGATAACAGTAACAATGCTAGCGGCGTGGCCTCTGGTATGGGCCACGCATAGCGATGTAATTCGAGTTGCAGCTAGAAACGCCGATCCTGCAGCCGCAAAGGTCTCCCGCCAACACCAGCCTCATTGGAGTATCACATCGACCCAGTAGTTGGAGGATGAATAAGAGCTGGTGGGGAAGGCGCTGGTGGCGCTGTAAGTGTAGACGCCGTTGCCGCCATTGACGCCGTTTTGCAGGGCGTGAAGCGGGGGGTTATCGACGCCAGCCGAAGTGAACGTGTTCTGATCGGCAGCGAAGTGGCTGTAGATTGGTGTGATAGGAAGCGACATAGACGGTGTTGGCGGTAATGGAGACGGCGGGGGAGAAGGTGACGGTCTGCCATCCCGAGGCGGTCTCGTTGGTAAAGGTGGCGGTGGCGAGCAGGGTGCCGGTGCTCGACCAGAGATTACCGATATGAGTTCCGATGTTGGCAGCGCTCTTATAGAAGCGGATGCCGGTGATGGTGCCGCTGACATCGGAACGGAACTTGACACCGACTTCGACACCGGGACCAGCGCCGGAATCAGCGACGATGGGCGTGGCGTTGCTGCTCCAGATGGAGCAGGGGCAAGTGGGCAGCTGAGCGGCATTCACGGTGAGAGAAACAGTGTTGCTGGTGACGCCGTTCAGGGAAGCGGAGATATTGGAGCTTCCGGCGGACTGACCTGTCGCCAAGCCAGAACTGCTGATGGTGGCGAATGTGGTGTTGGAGGAAGCCCACGTGACCTGGCTCGAGAGGTCCTGAGTAGTGGTGTCCTGATAAGTTCCGATGGCAGTGAACTGGAGTGTGGACCCCACGGTGACGGCCGGACTGGCGGGAGTGATAGCGATAGAGACCAGGGGCGCCTGGGTGACAGTTCCCGCTGTGAATACGACGTCGACCCAGTAGTTGGAGGCCGAGTAGGTGTTAGTGGGGAAGATGCTCGTGCTGCTGTAACCATAGACGCCGTTGCCGCCATTGACGCCGTTTTGCAGGGCGTGGAGCGGGGGGTTATCGACGCCAGCCGAAGTGAACGTGTTCTGATCGGCAGCGAAGTGGCTGAAATTGGTGTGATAGGAAGCGACATAGACGGTGTTGGCGGTAATGGAGACGGCGGGGGAGAAGGTGACGGTCTGCCATCCCGAGGCGGTCTCGTTGGTAAAGGTGGCGGTGGCGAGCAGGGTGCCGGTGCTCGACCAGAGATTACCGATATGAGTTCCGATGTTGGCAGCGCTCTTATAGAAGCGGATGCCGGTGATGGTGCCGCTGACATCGGAACGGAACTTGACACCGACTTCGACACCGGGACCAGCGCCGGAATCAGCGACGATGGGCGTGGCGTTGCTGCTCCAGATGGAGCAGGGGCAAGTGGGCAGCTGAGCGGCATTCACGGTGAGAGAAACAGTGTTGCTGGTGACGCCGTTCAGGGAAGCGGAGATATTGGAGCTTCCGGCGGACTGACCTGTCGCCAGGCCGGAGCTGCTGATGGTGGCGAATGTGGTGTTGGAAGAAGCCCACGTGACCTGGCTCGAGAGGTCCTGAGTAGTGGTGTCCTGATAAGTTCCGATGGCAGTGAACTGCTGCGTAGCCGCCACGGTCACTGCGGGAGAAGTGGGAGTGACGGCGATAGAAACCAATGGCGCCTGGGTTACGGTTCCCGCTGTGAATACGACATCGACCCAGTAGTTGGAGGCCGAGTAGGTGTTAGTGGGGAAGATGCTCGTGCTGCTGTAACCATAGACGCCGTTGCCGCCATTGACGCCGTTTTGCAGGGCGTGGAGCGGGGGGTTATCGACGCCAGCCGAAGTGAACGTGTTCTGATCGGCAGCGAAGTGGCTGAAATTGGTGTGATAGGAAGCGACATAGACGGTGTTGGCGGTAATGGAGACGGCGGGGGAGAAGGTGACGGTCTGCCATCCCGAGGCGGTCTCGTTGGTAAAGGTGGCGGTGGCGAGCAGGGTGCCGGTGCTCGACCAGAGATTACCGATATGAGTTCCGATGTTGGCAGCGCTCTTATAGAAGCGGATGCCGGTGATGGTGCCGCTGACATCGGAACGGAACTTGACACCGACTTCGACACCGGGACCAGCGCCGGAATCAGCGACGATGGGCGTGGCGTTGCTGCTCCAGATGGAGCAGGGGCAAGTGGGCAGCTGAGCGGCATTCACGGTGAGAGAAACAGTGTTGCTGGTGACGCCGTTCAGGGAAGCGGAGATATTGGAGCTTCCGGCGGACTGACCTGTCGCCAAGCCAGAACTGCTGATGGTGGCGAATGTGGTGTTGGAGGAAGCCCACGTGACCTGGCTCGAGAGGTCCTGAGTAGTGGTGTCCTGATAAGTTCCGATGGCAGTGAACTGCTGTGTAGCCGCCACGGTCACGGCGGGAGAAGCGGGAGTGACGGCGATAGAGACCAATGGCGCCTGGGTTACGGTTCCCGCTGTGAATACGACATCGACCCAGTAGTTGGAGGCCGAGTAGGTGTTAGTGGGGAAGATGCTCGTGCTGCTGTAACCATAGACGCCGTTGCCGCCATTGACGCCGTTTTGCAGGGCGTGGAGCGGGGGGTTATCGACGCCAGCCGAAGTGAACGTGTTCTGATCGGCAGCGAAGTGGCTGAAATTGGTGTGATAGGAAGCGACATAGACGGTGTTGGCGGTAATGGAGACGGCGGGGGAGAAGGTGACGGTCTGCCATCCCGAGGCGGTCTCGTTGGTAAAGGTGGCGGTGGCGAGCAGGGTGCCGGTGCTCGACCAGAGATTACCGATATGAGTTCCGATGTTGGCAGCGCTCTTATAGAAGCGGATGCCGGTGATGGTGCCGCTGACATCGGAACGGAACTTGACACCGACTTCGACACCGGGACCAGCGCCGGAATCAGCGACGATGGGCGTGGCGTTGCTGCTCCAGATGGAGCAGGGGCAAGTGGGCAGCTGAGCGGCATTCACGGTGAGAGAAACAGTGTTGCTGGTGACGCCGT
>CAWCQH010000018.1:0-163533 GCA_963797585.1 uncultured Acidobacteriota bacterium | reverse complement strand
CGCGAATTCCTCACCACCAAGCGCACCATTGAAATTCATCCGTGTGCGGTGGCGTAAAGATGGCCATTGCCCGCGCCCTGGCCTACGCCCCCTACGCCGATATCCTCTGGACGGAAACCAACAAGTTCGACATGGCCAAGCCAGGGAATTCGCCGAAGGCGTCCTCGCGCAATTCCCCAAGAAGCTGGTCGCCTACAATTTCGCGCCGTCGTTCAACTGGAAGAAGGAGTTGGACGAAGCCAAGCTCTCCGGCCTGCACCGCGAACTAGCAGCGATGGGCTACAAATTCCAGTTCATCACCATAGCGGGCTTCCACGCGCTCAACATGTCCATGTTCGACCTCGCGCGCAATTACAAGGAAACCGGCGTAGCCGCCTACAGCCGCCTGCAGGACGAAGAATTGCGCAGCGAGGAGCAAAACGGCTACGAGGGCGCAAAGCATCAGCGCTTCGTAGGCACCGGCTACTTCGACGCGATCCAGCAGATCGTCACGTCCGTAGCGCCGCCCACGCCAGCACCGGCGCCCGCAGCAGCACCCGAAGCGCCCGCCCAGCCGTCCTAGGGCGATGCCTGTTTGGCATTAGCCGTTGCCGTTGCCGTTGCCGTTGCCGTTGCCGTTGCCCTTGCCCTTGCCCTTGCCTCTGCCCTCGCCGTTGCCCTTGCTGTTAAGCTGTCATTCTGAGGAGCGCAGCGACGAAGTACGGTTCTCCATCGATCGCTTTTCGAGCGATGAATCTCTCTTTGTTTCGCGCCAGGACCGACGCGTGACACGCCCGGCTCGCATTTGCCGTTGCCGTTGCCTTTTGCCGTTGTCTTCGCCTTTCGCTGTCATCCTGAGGAGCGCAGCGACGAAGGATCTGCTTTTCCGACCCACAAGCAAGTCATTCCATTACCCCGCTCAGTAAGCTAAAATTCAGATCGACCTGGGACGCACCTTGACCGGCAACGAATCCGCAAAACATTCCTGAGATTCTTCGAAGAGCGCGGCCACCGCGTCGTGCGCAGCTCTTCGCTCGTCCCGGCAAACGATCCCACGCTGCTCTTCACCAACGCCGGCATGAACCAGTTCAAGGACGTCTTCCTCGGCCTCGAGCAGCGCGACTACAAGCGCGCCACCACCTGCCAGAAATGCGTCCGCGCCGGCGGCAAGCACAACGACCTCGAAAACGTCGGCTTCACCAACCGCCACCACACCTTTTTCGAAATGCTCGGCAATTTCTCCTTCGGCGACTATTTCAAAAAGGACGCCATCGCCTTCGCCTGGGAACTCATCACCTCGCCCCAGTGGTTCGGCATCCCGCTCGACAAGCTCTACTTCACCGTCTTCGGCGGCGCCGAAATCGCCAAAGGCCAGAAACTTGAAAGCGACCAGGAAGCCGTCGCCCTCTGGACGAAAATCGGCGCGCCCAAAAATCGCGTCATCGAAATCCCCGGCCTAAGGAAAATTTCTGGGCCATGGGCGACACCGGCCCCTGCGGCCCTTGCAGCGAAATCCACTACGACATGGGCCCGACAGCCTCCGATCAGGGCCACGCCGATTGCAAATTCCCCTGCGACTGCGGCCGCTACGTCGAAATCTGGAATCTCGTCTTCATGCAGTTCAATCGCGACGCGTCCGGCAAGCTCAATCCCCTGCCCAAGCCCTCCGTGGACACAGGCGCGGGCCTCGAACGCTTCGCCGCCGTCCTGCAGGGAAAAATCAGCAATTTCGACACGGACCTTTTTCAGCCGCTGATCCAAGAAGCCGCCCGCCTCGCAAGTGCAGACGCGAGCGATTCCAAAATTCAGCCCTCGTTGCGCATCATCGCGGACCATTCCCGCGCCGCCACATTTCTGATCTCCGATGGCGTGATTCCCTCGAACGAAGGCCGCGGCTACGTCCTGCGCAAAATCATCCGCCGTGCCCTCCGCCACGCGCACATGCTCGACGCGCCGTCACCATTTCTTTCGGTGATGTCCGCCGCCGTCCGCGCGGAAATGAAGGAAGCCTATCCCGAACTCGAAGAAACAGCCGATCGTGTGAACCGAGTTTTCGATGAGGAAGAGCGGCGATTTTCGCGAACCGTCGAAATAGGCCTGAAAAAATTAGACGAAGATATTTTGCCGCTTAGACAGTACAAAACCCGAGTAGTAGAACTTGAGCTTGCGAAACCAAAATGGCGCCAGTTCGCAGACTACGAAACTGAGTCTCGCAAGAGCCCGGGAAGACGCGACCTATCCGGGAGCAAAGGCATTCCGACTCTACGATACTTATGGTTTGCCGCGCGATTTCATCGAGGATGTCGCGCGCGACGCGGCATGTCGATGTCGATTGGCCCGGCTTCGACGCCGCCATGCAGGAGCAGCGCACGCGCGCAAAAGCCTCCTGGAAAGGCGCGAACAAAGAAGTCGCGAATCCCGGTCTACGCAAAGCTCGCCGACACCTTCAAAACGGAGCCCGATTTTTACTTCGGCACCAAAGTACCGACTGCCTCATCGAAGCCATCGTCACCAAGGATGGCCAGGTCAACGAAATCAAAGCCGGCACCGAAGCCGAAATCGTCCTCGACCGCACATCCATCTACTCCGAATCCGGCGGCCAGGTCGCCGACGTCGGCGGCTTCTACGATAATTCCGGCTCGCTCGAAGTGGCCGAAGTGCGCGGCGCGTATTACCCCGTCAGCCGCCTGGTCGCGCATCGCATCGTGGCAAAAGAAGATCTGCACGTAGGCGACCGCGTCTCCACCGTCGCCGACCCGTATCGCCGCGCGCGCAACATGCGCAATCACACCGCGACGCACCTGATGCACGCGGCCCTGCGCAATATCCTCGGCACGCACGTGAAGCAGGCCGGCTCGCTCGTCGCGCCCGACCACCTGCGCTTCGACTTCTCGCACTTCGCCGCCGTCGACCCGAGCGAACTCGCCGAAATCGAGCAGCAGGTCAACGAAGAAATCCTGCGCAATCTCAAGGTCACCACGGACATCACCAATATCGACGACGCGCTCGCCTCCGGCGCCCTGGCCTTCTTCGGCGACAAATACCCCGAGGCCAACGTCCGCGTCGTCACCATTCCCGACCTGGCCGCGCCCCGCGGTTTCTACTCCAAAGAACTTTGCGGCGGCACGCACGTCCACCGCACCGGCGAAATCGGCGTCTTCAAGATCGTCTCCGAGCAGTCCACGGCGGCAGGCGTCCGCCGGATCGAGGCCATCTCCGGCGACCGCGCCCTCGCCGAATACCAGAAAGCCCTTACCACGCTCCGGGGCGCCGCCTCCCTTCTGAACACCTCGGAAGACGACCTCACCGCCGCCATCGAGCGCCAGCTCGATCAAATCAAGCAGCTCGAAAAGCAGCTCGAAGGCCTGAAGCGCAAAGCCGCCGGCTCCCAGGCCCAGGGCCTGCTGGACGACATCCGCGAAGTAAAGGGTGTCCGGGTGATCGCGGCGAAAGTCGACAATGCCGACCGCGAAGCCCTCCGCCAGATGGTCGATACGCTGCGCCAGAAGCTCGGCTCGGGAGTGGTCGTCCTGGCCTCCGCCGACGACGGCAAAGTGGCTCTAATCACAGCAGTTACGAAAGACCTCATCCCCAGGCTCCACGCCGGGAAAATCGTCCAGGAACTCGCCAAGATGGTAGGCGGTTCCGGGGGCGGCAGACCCGATTTGGCGGAGGCTGGCGGAAAAGACACATCCGCCATAGAAAGTACCCTCGGTAACGTTTACCCCCTCTTAGAACGGTTGTTATAATCCGGCTCGCCAGAAACGCTGCCGGGAAACTCTTCTTTCCCAGGCACTTGTCGCTGTTTGCATAAGCCTGTCTGTCGTTCGTTCGGGAGTGTAGCGTTCTGCCTACCCCTATGCCCTATGTACAGCAACCGGAGGGTCTTCGTGGCGTTCGCGCTGCTGGCCGTGGCTTTTGTCTTTCGCGAGACCGGCCAGCGGCCAGATCGCATCCTACGTGGATGAGCGAGGAAAGCTCGTCTTCGTCAATGGAGATTCCCCGCAAGCCCGTCACGGGAGTACTATAAGTAGTCCCGTGGCGGCAAAGGCATCGCCCGTGAATTCCATGCCGCAGCCCGGCACGAAGTCGAACGAGTTCGCCGCAGCTTCGCCCGGTTCGGTCGAATCGAGCGCTGTTTCGGCGCGTGCGTTTGTTTCGAATCCGAGCGACTCGCGCCTCGATCGCATCGTGCAGGAGGCGGCGCAGCGGCACAGTCTCGATCCGGCGCTGGTCAAAGCCGTCATCACCACGGAGTCGGGATGGAACACGCGGGCTATATCGCAAAAGGGAGCGGTGGGATTGATGCAGCTTATCCCTTCCACCGCGCAACGGTTTGGCGTAGGCAATCCTTTTGACCCGGCCCAGAATGTCGAGGGAGGCACCACGTACCTGAAAACGCTGCTTGATCGTTACAACGGCGATTTAACGAAGTCGCTCGCGGCCTATAACGCCGGCGAGCGTGCCGTGGATCTGAGCGGCGGCGTTCCGGCCTACCGCGAAACGCAGCAGTACGTGCAAAAGGTAACCAGCGCTTACTTCCGGCCCGGCTCGGGTCGCACTTCCACGCTCTGGAGCCCTCCCAGGCCCACAGTGCGGCGGGATGTCGACGCGAATGGCCGGGTAGTCTTCACGAACGAATGAACACAAGCCATCTGCCTACGCGAAAGCGCGCGAGCTTTCTCACTGGCTCTTTTCTATGGGCTGTTCTGGGTCTCGCGCTGGCCTTCCCGGCCTTCCTCGCCCCTGCGGTTCGCGCCGACTCGAAAGCGGATTCCCAGAAGCAGTTCGAGCGCGCGTTCAAAATGCGCACGATGCTCGAAGGCTATCTCGAGAGGGATCGCGGCGAGTCTGACTACAAGCAAACGGTTCTCGCGTACCGCAAGGTCTACCTGATCACGCCCACCGCTCCCGACGCCACGCAGGCGCTGATATCCGAGGCCGAACTTTACGAGGCCATGGGCCGCCTCTTCGATCCGAAATATTTTCAGGAAGCCATCCTCCGCTACAATTTTCTGCTCAAGCAATACCCCGGCACGCGCTTTCGCGCCGATACCCTGTTCGCCATCGGCAAGATTCAAAAAGACGATCTGAAGAAGCCGGACGACGCGCAGGAAACCTTCAAACAGTTCCTCAAGCGCTATCCGCGTGCGGACAAAGCCGCCGACGCACAACAGGTCCTGAAGGAAATCGCCGACGCCCGCCAGCCCGAGCCCAAACCGGAGCCGAAACCTGACTCAAAGCAAGCCGCGGCCGCGGCAACCGCGCAGAACCGCTCGGCCCAGTCTGAAACTCAGCAGAAAACAGCTTCCAAGGACTCCGGCGCGCGCGCGGCTGACGCGGCAACTGCGGTCGGCTCTAAAGCCCAAGTCAAGGCCGACATCAAGACCGACGTCAAGGCCGACGTCGCTGCTGCTTCCAAACCCGATGCGAAGCCGCAATCTACCGCCGACGCGCAGGACGGCAGCAACACAAAGAAGCGCAAGAGCGACCAGCAGATCGAGAATGTCAGCGCTGGACAGCCCGATTTGAAAGGCCAGGCCGTCGAGCCGCGCTTGGGCAACCGGAGATCGGATGTCACTCGCGTCCAGACCTGGAACTCGCCCGGTTCCACGCGGGTTATCGTCACCCTGAATGACACGATCAAGTACGAGTCCGCCCGCATCGCGTCTCCCGACCGCATCTATTTCAACCTCTACAAAGCGAACGTGGGCGCGAAGCTTTCCCGCCAGGAACTGGAAGTAAACGACGGGCTCCTGGAATCGGTGCGCGTAGCGCAAAACAAGCCGGACGTGGTGCGCCTCGTCCTCAATGTAAACGGCGAAAAGGATTATTCGGCGTTCCTGCTCGCAAATCCCTACCGCCTGGTCATCGACATTCATTCGCGCGCCGTGAACACCGCGAAATCTTCGCCTGCGTTGGCGGAGCCTCCCATCTCCCCTGCGTCGACTGCGTCTGTATCTGGCTCTTCGGCCGTTCCTCCGCCGATGCCTGCGGTTACGGCGCCGTCGCTGGCCGCGACGGTTCCCGCTCCCGCGCCGGTCGCTCCAAAAGCTACCGAGAAAAAGCCCGAGACAAAATCCGAGAAGAAATCCGTTGCGAGTGCGATTGCGCCAGGCCCCGAGTCGAAGCCCGCCAACGTGACTGCCGAAGAGCCGCCAACCAAGGCTTCCGTTCCCGCACACGCGCCCGCGCCAGTTGACGACACGCCCGCCAAGGTGGCGGAAAAAACCGTGCTCCCGCTTTCCAAGAAAGCCGGAAAGATGTCGGCGCTGCTGGAACCGCCTCTTGAGCCGAAGCCCACCCGCGACGGCCAGCGCTCTCTGACGCGCGCCCTGGGGCTCAAAATCAACCGCATCGTGATCGACGCGGGCCACGGCGGCCACGACACCGGCACCATCGGTCCTCACGGCCTGATGGAAAAGGATCTTTGCCTCGACGTGGCACAGCGCCTCGGCTCCTTGATCGAACAGAAACTGCCCGGCGCCGATGTGGTCTACACGCGCAACGACGACACGTTTGTTCCGCTCGAGGAACGCACCGCCATCGCCAACCGCGCCCAGGCCGACCTGTTCATTTCCATCCACGCGAATTCCAGCCACGACGGATCGGCGCGCGGCGTCGAAACGTACTACTTGAATTTCGCCACGACGGAAGAGTCGATGGAAGTGGCCTCGCGCGAGAACGCGCTCTCGCAGGAATCCCTGCACGACCTGCAGGACATCATCAAGAAAATCGCCCGCAACGACAAGATCGAGGAATCCAAAGAACTCGCCAGCGACATCCAGGACTCGCTTACTCAGCGCCTCCAGGTCGTCAGCCACAGCGAACGAAATCGCGGCGTGAAGAAGGCGCCTTTCGTGGTGCTGATCGGCGCGAACATGCCCTCGATCCTTTCGGAAATTTCCTTCGTGTCGAATCCCGCCGACGAAAAGCTGCTCCGCAAAACGGACCAGCGCCAGCGCATCGCCGACGGCCTGTTCCGCGGTGTCAGCTCGTATCTGGAAAGCCTCAACAGCCTCTCGAACAACAAGCAGAAACTCCTTTCCGCCAATCCCGCCGACCCCGGAACAGTGGCGTCAAACGGGAACCCCAAGTAGAATTCGGGCATCTAAAGAAGAGCCGGAAAAAGAGTCAGGAAGGGTGGCCTTGCGGCGGCGACTTTGGTATGTTCCGCATCTCGCGCGTCCGGATTTTTTGATTTTTTTGGGTGCGGAGACCGCGTATTTAGGACGCCCGAATTACTTGAAGTTTGAATTGGATGGGAGCGTTATGGTCCGTAATTTTACTACGTGGTGCGCGGCCGCGTTTTTTGTGCTGACGGCGGCGTCTGCATCCGCGCAAACCGTTCTGCCCAAGTCATTTGCGGATTGGACGGCGGCTTCGGCGGGAAGTTTTTCGCCTGCACAGAGCGGTGCAAATGGTACGGAGGCGCGGGCTGCGCAGGAATACGACTTTGTCTCCGGCGAACATGACACTTATACGCACGCGGGTACGCAGAAGCCGAACCAGCCCTCCGAAGCGCTCAATGTGACGCTCTACAAGATGACCGACCCGAGCGGCGCGTACGGCGAATATTCCTTTCTGCGCACGCCGGACATGCCGCGCGCCGACCTGGCCGATCATTCGTCGATTTCCTCCGGGCGGGCGCTGGTGCTTGAAGGCAACACCGTCCTCGATATCCGCGGCAGCAACCTCCCGAAGCAGGAAGCGGCGCTGAAGGCGCTGGCCGCCGCCGTCGGCAAGAACGCGCAGCAGGGCCCGCTGCCCTGGATCGAGAATCGCCTGCCCACCGACGAACTGGTCCCGCGCTCCGACCATTACATCCTGGGCCCGGTGGCGCTCAACCGCTTTTTTCCGCTGGGCGAGGACGACTGGCTGGGCTTCTCGCACGGCGCCGAGGCCGAGACGGCGCAGTACCAGCTCGGCGGCAAGACCGTCACGCTGCTGCTGGCCGACTTCCCCACTCCGCAGATCGCCGCCGACGAGCTTGCGCGCCTCGGGCAGAAATTCAACGTCAACGGCTCGAACGCCGGCACAGGCTCGCCGCTTTTTGCCAAGCGTACGGTGACGATGCTCGGAATCGTGATGGGCGCATCGAGCAAGGCGGAAGCGGCTCCGCTGCTGGGCGGCATCGAGTCCGGTACGCAGGTCACCTGGAACGAGCCGACGTTTCAGTTCAAGGAACCCACCATCGAGATGATGATCGTGGGAAGCATCATCGGCACGGGAGTGATCTGCGGCTTTACGCTGATTGCCGGGATCGCTTTTGGCGGGTTCCGGCTGGTGATGAAGCGGGCGCTGCCGAATCGGGTGTTCGACCGCAGCAGCCAGATCCAGGTGCTGCAGCTGGGGCTCTCCAGTAAGATCATCAACGCAGAGGACTTCTACCAGCCGGACGGAATGCCCACGCCCGATATCACGGTAGACAAACACCTGCCGGACCGGGTGGCCCTGCGCATATTTCGTTGAAATATAAAGACTTACGTGGCTGCCACATTTCGGCATTCGCGCTTGACTTCATTTAAGTCGTTCCACTAGACTGCGTTCGAGGAAAGGGTTCTTCGGCCTACCGCGCATGGCCGGAAACTTTCTCCCCTCGAAGGCCCGCTCACGCGGGCCTTCTGCTTTTTGGTGCCCTCCCAGCGCGCTTTCCAAGGTTGGCAGCAATTCGGCGGATTCGTAGTAAGGTAGTGGGGTTCCCAACGGATGCACCCGTAGCTCAATTGGATAGAGCGCTTGGCTTCGAACCAAGATGTTGGGGGTTCAAGTCCCTCCGGGTGCGCCACTTTTCTTTGGTCCGATCCGGACACATCGGTAACACATCGTTCCTAAGACATAGGTAACACTTTAGGCCCGAAAGGGCTGTCGAGGGGTTGCAGAGTTTTTTCCTCAAGATCGATATATCCCAAATCATAATCCATAAAACTTACGAGCCAAGTGCCTTCCTCAACTTCTTTGAGACCGACGGCTTGGCCTGCAAAGACTGTGCTGAGATTAATCTTTTTACGGTGCAGGCAGATGCGTCCACAGAGGGTAACGTAGACGGTGTTGTCGTGAAACGGATAGCTGAGATCCGGCAGACCCTGATACGGGCGTGTGGAAGGGCGGTAAACTTCAGCCGGACACTTCATACCAAGTCCCTCATGAGGACGATCCTGGTTGAACTCTTCGATGAAATCGTTAAACTTACCCTGCTGCTGAAGACTATTGAGACCCGGCGGCCGTGTTGCTTCCTTTTTGAGTGTTAGATGCATCCGTTCGTGTCGTCCGTTCTGCTGGGGATGACCAGGCCTGATCCTTTCGATTTGAATGCCCAGCCGAAGCCACCAGACCGAAAGGCGGCTGAGATTAAAGAGCGAATTACCGGAGGCGAAGGGTATGCCATTATCGGAACGAATCGAGTTCGGCAGACCCCGTTCCTTGAACAGACGCTCAAAGGCCGTAATGGCCAGCGTTTCTCGTGTGGACTCCAGAGCTTCACAGAGAAGTAGATACCGCGATGCGTGATCGGTGACGGTCAGCGGATAGCAATATTTCTGATTGCCCAGTAGGAACTCACCTTTGTAATCGGTGCACCAAAGTTCATTGGGCTTCTGTCCCAACGATAGGGCTGTGCCTTCCGCACGTCCGCGCCGGCGCCCCATGCGTTTGACCAGACCATGGCGGTCGAGCACTGCATGGATGGTACTTTGCGCGGGAACTTTGACCTCGCTCGCAAAGCGGCGGAGTAATTTTTCCCGGATCTTCCGCGCTCCCCAATGAGGCTTATCTTGCTTCAGAGTCAGGATAGCCGTCTCCACCTGCACCGGCAGCTGATTACCGTAGCGGTGAGGCCGCCGTGTGCGGTCGGAGATTCCCTCCAGGCCACACTCCTTGTAACGGTCAAAGATCTTGTAACCGGTCTTACGGGAAATATGGAATTCTCGACACAGCAGGGCCATCGACTCTCCCTCCAGCAATCGGGCAACAAAGCGAATGCGCTCGTCCATAACCGTCCGGTCCTTCCATGGCATCCCCGCTCTCCCCCTTTCACAAAAAAGGGGGGAAGTGTAACCCATGTGTCCGGAACGATTTGTTACCTATGTCTCGGGTCGGTCATTTCACCTTTACAAGCGATAGATTGCAACGATAGCCTTCCGCTTGCCCAGAACTGCAACCTAATGGCAATCAAAACAATTCGGGAAATTCCTAGTGAGTTGCCGCACGGCCGTCTCGACCTCGACGACGTCGAGGATATTTCAAAACTTCTAAACGAATCGTAGTGGGGTTCCGAAAATGGCGCAGCAGCAAGACGACAAACCGCAGGCACGTGTCTTCATAAGTTGCGGACAAAACAAAACCACAAAAGAGCCAGAGATAGCATCCGCCATAAGCGATCGCCTGACGAAACTCGGCTTCGATCCATACATTGCCGTCGGCGAACAAACGCTTCGAGGTTTAACGGAAAACCTGTTCGAGCAGTTAGAAAACTCCGAGTATCTCGTATTTGTCGATTTCAAGCGCGAACGTTTGGACGGCGCAGACTTGCACCGGGGTTCTCTCTTTTCTCACCAAGAACTTGGTGTGGCATCGTATCTTCAGATGGAAGTACTCGCATTCCAAGAGCAGGGCGTGAAGAAAGACGACGGCATCCTTGGATTCGTTCAAGGTAACGCGATTCCGTTTGATAACAGGGAAGGGTTACCTGATCAGGTAGCGAAAGAGGTGAAGCGGCGGATAGATGACGGTAGATGGAACCCCCAATGGAGAAACGAACTCGTAATTGAACACCGACCCGACCAGTTTGTCGAAGTCCTGAACGTACAAAACGGCCAATGGCATAGATACTTTCACGTCGGTGTTCATAACCACCATCATAGAAAGACCGCAAGGAACTGTTGCGCGTACTTGGAACGGGCCACTCGTTTGGATACGAAGGAAGAAATTCCGTTTAGACCTTTCGAATTGAAGTGGGAAGGGTATGTGTTGCCGAACGTTCACATCGCACACGGGAAAGACCGTAACTTCGACGGTTTCTGTGTTCTGAGAGATGGACCCAAAAGACTCTTGTTCCTCGGATTTTGTGATGCCTCCTACATTTTCCCGGTAATCGATAAACCAGGCCGATACGAACTGACCTATTTGGTAGTGGCAGACAACTTTGCCAATGTAAGAAGGTCTTTCGTCCTTACGTTGAACGATTCTGTCGATGCTATATCCCTTGAGTAATAACATTGACGCAATCTCCGATGATCGGCAGATAGCATTGAATGTTCGCAAAGCCCGGCTGGATGAAATTGAGATTCTTGAGGAGTTGATCGCAAGGTCGGTGATGGCGCTTCAGGGTCAGGATTACACGATCGAGCAGCGCGAAGGCGCTCTTGGGACTGTCTTTGGCGTTGACCGCCAATTGATCCATGACGGCACCTACTATGCCGTGGAAGCGGGATCCGAGATCGTTGCTTGCGGAGGCTGGAGCCGGAGAAAGACTTTGTTCGGCAGCGACGCCATTGCCGGCAAAAATGACAGCGAGCTTAACCCGGAACAGGATGCCGCGCGTATCCGGGCCTTTTTTGTGGATCCAAGCTGGGCGCGGCGCGGGATCGGCAGCCGTATCCTCGAGGTTTGCGAGGCAGACGCGCGAGCCTGCGGCTTTAAAAGATTTGAACTGGTGGCGACGCTGACCGGGGAGCCTTTTTATCGCACCAGGGGATTTGAGGTGATGGAGCGCTATACAACGCCGTTGCCCAACGGCCTGCATCTACCCGTGGTGCGGATGGCCAAGCCTGGCCGCTTCAGCTTATATGAGCAAACGGATTCTCGATGAGGATGCCGGCAATGCTTTGCCCATCGTTCAAATCCTCCGACAGAATGCGGCTGGCGCCGATTCTTGAGGCGCATGAAACGATCAGGGCGTCCCAAAATCCGATTCGTGACTCGTCCTCGATTCGAAATGCCGTGGCAATTTCAGCAGGAGTGGTTTCCGCGGACCAGATGGCATAGTTGTTCACCACAAGGCGCGCCATGTCCTTTTTCAGAGGGCGAGCGATTTTTCGCGTGGCGTTCACGTAGAATTCCTGCAGCACCTGCACGCTAAGAGCGCCGGTTCGTTCGCTCCAAAGGCCGCGGAGCACCGCCTTGGCGATTTCATGTTTCTTGCCTGCATCGACGTCATGCGCATAAATCAAGACGTTCGTATCGACGAACGTCTTACCGCTCATGGAGTTCATCCCGGCTTGCTCCGATTACACCGCCGAGGTGAAAACCACGGTCGAGCAAGGCCATGGCCTGCCGCTCGGCCCGTTCGTAGGCTTCTTCCTCACCGACGAGAATCTCAATTTGCTGGGCCAGGAGGCCGCTAATGGAAGTGGAACGCCGCGCGGCGACTATCCTGGCCTTTTGAATTGTTTTCCGGTCGAGGCTGATCGTCACGTTCTGCTTCCCGTCTCTCTTGGGGCTCGCCATGATGCCCTCCGTCGGCTTATTTTGCGTCTGGCACGTATAATACGTGTAGCACGTACCATACGTGCAGTCAAGCTTTGTAAGGGCTAGAAGCGAAGGGGGAAAAGACGACCAAAACACACCTATTACTCTTGTTTGGAGAACTTGGTGCGTAGCTGCATGCTCGCCTAAAAATCTTCTACTTTGATCACGGCTTTCATTTTGCTTTGATGGCCGGGGGGCAGAGTTACGGAATAGGCGGAGACGTTGCTGGTTTCGATGCAGAGCATTCGCTTCCATTCGTCGCCGGGAAGGTCTGACAGCGCTTGCGCTTTTTCGATCCAGGGATTCCACACTACCGTGGTGCGCGAATTCTGTTTGGTGACGCGGGTGCCGCGCTTCAGGGCGGAATCTTCGATTTCGATGGCGCCAGTGGTGTCGAGGTAGACGCGATCGGTTTCCGAGACTATTGCTATTTCACCTTGCTGCTGCTTTTGGCGGTTCGCGTCGGTTTTGTCGAGATAGCTGACGCCATCCAGGCCGCGTACTCGTGCCTTTTCGATTTCGCCTATCCGGTGGTAGGCGTGCAGGGCTTCCTCGAAGCGCACGGGGGCTTGCCCGAGATTGGTTACCTCCAGCTCGAGGCTCAGCTCGGAATCGAACGTTACGCTATACACTGCGCGAAATTCGGCGGGCCACCATTTCCTGGTGTCTTCGTTGCTTTCGGTAAACATGGTGACTCGGACGGCGTCATCCACCCGCGCGATCAACTCAATCTGCCACGCTTTCGTGCGCACGAAACCGTGTGCGGGGGCCTTGGGGTCGTCCGCCTTGTTGCCGAACCATGGGAAACAGATGGGAATGCCTCCACGGATGGCGCGGCCGTCCTCCCATCGCGATTGGGAGCTGACGAAAAATACTTCTTGTTTGCCGGCCGGCTTCCAGGAGGTTACGTGCGCGCCGTGCAGGTAGATTTCCCCTTCCGCCCTGGCGGAGGTGACGCGGACCTTGGGCAGGCCGCCGTTCCCTTCCACGATTTGGGCGGCGCCGGGAATCTCCCACCGGCGATTCGACTCCTCGATTGCGGCTTTCATAAGTGTTCCCTCCTTAATTTTACAAAGGCTCCGTTCCCGCAGAGACGGGGCTGTGTGGCAACTGGCTCAATTACGCGTCAGCGGCTAGAAGGCTCGCGGAAACGGCACCGCGAGCGGTAGGCGCTGCGCGCCGTCGGTTATGTCGGAGCTGAAGCTCCGACCCCCTAAAAGGCGTGACGCATTGCGGCGATGTTGCTCGAATTCGCGCATGAAGAGAGATTCATCGCGCGAAAATCGCGCGATGGAAAACCGTTCTTCGTCGCTGCGCTCCTCAGGATGACAACGAAAGGCAAAGGCGACGGCAAAAAGCAAAGGCGACGGCAAAAAGCAAAGGCAACAGCAAAAAGCAAAGGCGACAGCGAAAGGCAAAGGCAACGGCGAAGGGCAAAAAAAAGATTTGAAAGCTCCGATCCCTTTCGGAGTTGATTCTTGCTGCTTCGGTCAGGGAGCGAGGCCCCCCTTGCTGAGAAGCGCAAGGATGGGGCACCTGCAACAGCTCGCGGAAACGGCACCGCGAGCGGTAGGCGCTACGCGCCGTCGGTTTTTGCGGCACGGATAAATCCGTGCCCTGACGAGGAATCGACTTGCCACACAGGCTCTGAAACTCCGACCCCTGAGAGGCGTGACGCGTTGCGGTGATGTTGCTTGAATTGGCGCATGAAGAGAGATTCATCGCGCGAAAATCGCGCGATGGAAAACCGTTCTTCGTCGCTGCGCTCCTCAGGATGACAGCCAAGGACAAAGGCGACGGCCAAAGGCAAAGGCGACGGCGACAGGCAAAGGTACGGGCTCCTCGGGTGCCGGTCAGAGGCCGGGCGCTGTGGCTATTTCTCCGGCGAAAAGCACTACCATGGAGCGGGGGCCGGCGCGGTAGGTATCGCCGGTTACCCGCGGGGCGGACGGCCAGTCGACGATGTCGTCGGGAGATTCCAGCGTAGTATCGATCCAGCGGCGCCAGGAATCGCCGGTGGGCTCTCCCGGCGGAGGCAGTTCGAAGTCGAGCGGCTCCCAATAGGCGTTCAGGATCAGGCAAAAGCGCATCTTGCGGTTGGGCGCTTCGGCGCTGAACGCTACGCTGTGCGACTGGTCGCTCCAGTCGGGCTGGTTCAGCTTTACGCCGTGCCAGGCTTTTGACGCCTGCCGGAGGACCTGATTGAGGCTTTCGTTGCGGCGTTCCGGTTCGAGGTCCCGCAGCAGGCGCCTTTCGGCGAGCAGCGATACGAAACGATGCACATCGGCGTTTTTTTCGAGCAGCGTCCAGTCGAACCAGGTGGTCTCGTCATCCTGGCAATAGGCGTTGTTGTTGCCCTGCTGGGTGCGGCGGACTTCGTCGCCCATCAAGATCATCGGCAACCCGAGCGAAAGCATGGTCACGGCCAGAAAATTCTTTACCAGCCGGTTGCGCACGCGCTCCACCGCGGGATCGTCGCTGGGTCCCTCGACGCCCCAATTCCAGCTCAGGTTGTCGTTCGCGCCGTCGCGATTGTCCTCGCCGTTCGGCTCGTTGTGTTTCTGGCTGTAGGAGACCAGATCATTGAGAGTAAAGCCGTCGTGACACGTGACGAAATTTACGCTGGCCTCGGCCTCGCGTTCCTTGTGGCCATAGATCTGCGGGCTGCCCAGCAGGCGGTCGGCGAGACGCGGCACCATCCCATCGTCTCCTCGAAAGAAGCTGCGGACGTCGTCGCGGAACCTCCCGTTCCATTCCCTCCAGCTGTCCCCGATGAAGCTGCCGACCTGGTATAGGCCGGCGGCATCCCAAGCTTCGGCGATGAGTTTGGCGCCGGCGAGGACAGGATCGGAATCGATATCCCAGAGCACCGGCGGGTTCGGCATCAAATTGCCCGATTCGTCACGATCGAGAATGGAGGCCAGATCGAACCGGAAGCCATCCACGTGCATCTGCTCGACCCAATAGCGGAGGCTGTCCAAAATCATGCGCCGCACGATGGGGTGATTGGCGTTGAGCGTGTTTCCCGTGCCGCTGTAGTTCGCGTAGCGCGAACGATCGAGCTCGAGCATGTAATAGGTGCTGTTATCCAGGCCGCGGAAACTCGACGTGGGCCCGTTGTGATCGCCCTCGGCGGTGTGGTTGAAGACAACGTCGAGAATGACTTCGATGCCTGCGCGGTGCAGCGCCTTTACCATGTCGCGAAATTCGTTTACCGGGCCAAGCGGATCCTGGCGGGAGCTATAGCCATGGTGCGGCGCGAAGAACGATACTGGCGCGTATCCCCAGTAGTTGGTTCGTCCGGGGGGAGCATCCTGGGTATCGAACTGGAACACCGGAAGGAGTTCAACGGCTGTGATGCCGAGCCGCTGGAGATAGGGAATCTTCTCGATCAGGCCGGCGTACGTGCCGCGCCTTTTCTCCGAGACTCCTGAACTGGGATGCCGTGTGAAGCCGCGCACGTGCATCTCGTAAATGATGGTGCGGGAAGAGGGGCGGCGCAGCAGCGTGTCGCCTTCCCAGTCGTAGGCGGCTGGATCGACCACGACGCTTTTCATCGCCGTGGCGGCGTTGTCGCCTTCGAGATGCGCGGCCTCGCGGCTGTAATTGCCCGGGACGGCTACGGCGCGCCCATAGGGATCGAGCAATAGTTTCGAGGGATCGAAGCGCATGCCGTTCACGGGATCGAACGGTCCGTGGACGCGGTAGCCGTAGAGCTGGCCCGCCTGCACGCCGGGCACGAATACATGCCAATAATGGTAGGTGCGGTTACAGATGAGGTCGATGGTGATGACGCGCGAGGGCCGGGAATCGTCTTCCCGGTCGAACAACAGCAACTCCACGGCGGAGGCGTTGCGCGAATACAGGCTGAAATTGGCGCCGCCTGGGACCAGGGTGGCGCCGAGCGGCGCGCTTCGCCCATCGCCTTCGATACTTATCGCCGCGGCCGTTGCGTTTTCCGCAGCGGCTGTGTTCCAGGAGGACGGCATGGTTTACGCCCGGGACAAAACCTGCTTCGCTGCCGCTACCACGGTTTCCGGCTCGAAGCCGAATTCCTTTTGGAGTTCCTTGAGCGGCGCCGAGGCACCGAAAGTTTTCATCCCGATCACTCGCCCGGTATTGCCCACGTAACGTTCCCATCCGAAGGTGGAGGCCTGCTCGATGGCGACCCGCGCCTTTACCGCGGGCGGCAGCACGGTGTCGCGGTACTCCTGAGTCTGATCTTCGAAAATATCCCAGGACGGCATCGACACTACCCGTGAACGAATGCCTCCGGCGAGAAGCGCTTCATGCGCATCCACCGCGAGACTCACTTCGCTTCCCGAAGCGATCAGGATCACTTCGGGATTTCCTCCGGGGGAATCCGCCAGCACGTAGGCGCCGCGCGCTACTCCGGACGCAGGGGCGTATTTGTTGCGGTCCAGTGTTGGCAGGGGCTGGCGCGAGAGCACCAGCACGGCAGGTTTGTGCCGCAATTGCAGAATGCAGCGATAGGCCTCGACAGCTTCGTTGGCATCGCCCGGGCGCAGCGTGACAAGTCCTGGAATGGCGCGCAGCGACGCGAGCTGTTCCACCGGCTGGTGCGTGGGACCGTCTTCTCCGTCGCCCATGGCGTCATGGGTGAAGACGAAAATGCTGGGAATCTCCATGAGCGCGGAGAGGCGAATCGTAGGGCGCATGTAATCGCTGAAGATGAAAAATGTGGCGCCGAACGCGCGTATCTTGGAAAGGGAGAGCCCGTTTACGATCGCGCCCATCGAGTGCTCGCGGATTCCGAAGTGCAGGTTCCTTCCGGAAGGCGTGGCGGCCTGGAAATCTCCGGCTCCTTCGAAGGTCAAGCGAGTCTTGTTGGAGGGAGCCAGATCGGCCGAGCCGCCGAGGAACCAGGGAATATTCTGCGCCAGCACATTGAGGACTTTGCTCGAGGCGTCCCGGCCCGCAATTCCCTTCGCGTCCGGCGGAAAAACGGGCAGGTTGCGGTCCCACGAGGCCGGAAGATCGCGCCGCAGCATCTGCCCGATTTCGGTGCCAAGTTCGGGGTACTTGCCACTGTAGGCCTCGAAAAGCTCCTCCCATTCTTTCCGCCCTTTTGCACCGCGCGCGCCCACACCGGCGGCGAAATGCTCGTAGACGCCGCCGGGCACCAGGAACTTCGCGTCCTCGGGCCAGCCATAGGCGCGCTTGGTGAGACGGATTTCTTCGTCGCCGAGGGGTTCGCCGTGCGCTTCGGCGGTGTCCTGCTTGTGCGGCGAACCGTAGCCGATGTGGCTGTCGAGAATGATGAAGGTTGGCCGGCCCTTGGTCGCCTGGAATGTGTCGAGGGCTTGCCTGATGCGATCAAGGTCGTTGGCGTCGCCTACCCGCAGCACGTTCCATCCGTAACCCATGAACCGGGCGGCGATATCTTCGGTGAAGGTGATGCGCGTATCGCCTTCGATGCTGATGTGATTGTTGTCGTAGATCCAGCAAAGGTTGTCGAGGCCCAGATGGCCGGCGAGCGAGGCCGCTTCCGACGCGATGCCTTCCATCATGCAGCCGTCTCCGCAAACGGTATATATCCTGTAATTGAAGATCTCAAAATCAGGGCGGTTGTAACGGGCCGCCAGCCATTTTTCTCCGATGGCCATCCCCACGCTGGTGGCAACTCCCTGCCCCAGCGGGCCGGTGGTGGTTTCGACTCCCGAGACCCAGTGATACTCGCCGTGACCCGGGGCTTTGGAGCCCCACTGGCGGAATCGGCGGATGTCGTCCAGGGTTACCGAGGGCTTTCCGAGCGTCTCGTACTCGGCATTCACTGCCTGGGTCTGGGTCAAATGGAGAATCGACCACTGCAGCATGGAGGCATGGCCGTTGGAGAGGACGAAGCGGTCGCGATTGGGCCAGATGGGATCCGCCGGATCGAAATTCATCACCTGATTCCAGATGGTGTAGACCAGCGGAGCGAGCGCCATCGGCGTGCCGGGATGGCCGGACTTGGCCTGCTGCACGGCGTCCATCGCCAGAGTGCGAATGGTATTGATGCACAGCAGATCGAGTTGCGCCTCGGTGATGGGTGGGGCGGCTTGCGTCGTCGTGTTCATCGTCGTCTCCTCAGTGGTGGAACTGTTTGCGGTGCGGTTTGACTGCGGGCCACACCGGGTGTGACGGATCCCGACTGAGAGGGTTCGGGTTCCGGCGGTATCATCCTGCCTGCTTGACTTCAAGGGTGCGCTCACCGGCAGCGGCGCGGTCGGCCAGAACCAGCGCCTGGCCGGAGCTGACGCGCCCGGCGGGAATCGACGTATCGCCTTCGCGCAAGCGGCGCAGCATTTCGAGCTTTTCGCCGCCGGTCACGACCCAAAGAATGCGCCGGGCGCGATTGAGCACGGGGTAGGTGAGCGTCATGCGACGCCGGCCCTGATAGACGCCGGTCAAAGCCACGTCCTGGGCGGTCACATCCAGCCCCGGATCACCGGGCAAGAGAGAAGCTGTGTGACCGTCGGGTCCGAGGCCGAGATGGACCAGATCGAGCACTGCCGGGGATCCGGTGATCGCTTCAAGCTCCCGGGAGTATGCGGCCGCCGCTGGCAGGTCGGCAGCTTCCACTGGCATCGCGTGGATCTGCTCCGGGCGCAAAGGAACGTGCTGTAGAAAGCTTTCGCGCAGGTGGGTGAGGTTGCGGTCCGGGTCTCCGGCGGGAGCGATTCGCTCGTCGACCTGAAACAAATCCACGCCGGCCCAGGGGACGTCTTCATCCGCCAGCGCGCGCAGCATGACCCAGGGGGTGTGACCGCCGCTGACGGCCAGGCTGAAGCGTTTCGGGAAGCAATCGCGGCTCGGGCTTCTGCGGCGATGGTCTTGGCCGCGGCTCGCGCTACGGAATCGGCATCGTCAAACACTTCCAACTCCATCGGCCTTCCCCTTTACAGCGATAGCCTTATCGATTCCCCTAATTCGATGGCCCCAACGATAGCCCTACCAACAGCCTTATCGGGCGGCCTGTGCGGCGACGCGGAAATCTTCCTTTTCGCAAGCGGCCGGGCTGTACCAGCCTCCCGGGGGCGAGACTCGCTGATCGACCTCGCTTGGCCCCCACGAACCCTTGTCGTACGGATAGACGGGCGTATCGGCACTGAGCGCCGCGTCGACGATTCTCCACGCTTCTTCGACGTAGTCCTCGCGGGCAAAAAGCGTGGAGTCTCCCGACATCGCGTCTCCGAGAACGCGTTCGTAGGCTTCCATGTCTTCCGGGCGGGGATGGCGGCAGGCGACCATCTCGACGTTTTCACCTTTCATTTCGTCGCCCTGAGCCAGCACGGTGGCGCCGACAGCGATCGACATTTCGGGACTGATCCGGAAGCGCAGATGATTCTGGGAGAGGGCGCTATCCGGCACTACCGAGGGAGGCTTTCGAAAACGGCCGAGGACCTCCGTCGCGGTCACCGGCAGATTCTTCCCCGCCCGGATGTAGAACGGCACGCCCTTCCAGCGCCACGAATCGATATCGAGGCGCAGGGCCGCAAAGGTTTCCGTCTTGGAATCCGGGCGGACTCCCTTCTCCTGGAGGTAGCCGCGGAATTGTCCCCGGACCAAATTGTTCGGATCGATGGGCTTAATCGCCTTGAGCACCTTCACCTTCTCGTCGCGAATGGTTTCGCTGTCGGTGCGGACAGGAGGCTCCATCGCGAGGTTGGAGAGGACCTGGAACAGGTGATTCTCCACCACGTCGCGAATGGTTCCGGTCTGATCGTAGAAGCCGCCGCGGCCCTCGACGCCGAAGTCTTCGGCCATGGTGATCTGCACGCTTTCAATGTAGTTGCGATTCCAGAAGGGCTCCATGAACGCGTTGGCGAAGCGGAAAACGACGATGTTGTTGACCGGCCGCTTGCCGAGATAGTGGTCGATGCGAAAAATGGACCGCTCGGGGAAAACAGAATGGAGCGTCCTATTGAGCTCCTGCGCGGAAGCCAGGCTGTGGCCGAAAGGCTTTTCCACAATCACGCGAGCGCCGCGGGAACAGCCCGCTTTTCCCAATTGCTCGACAACCTTTCCGAACAGCAGAGGCGGAATCGCCAGGTAATGCGCCGGGCATTGCGCCCCGCCGAGTTCCTTGCGGATGGCCTCGAACGTGGCCTGGTCCTCGTAGTCGCCGTCAACGTAATGCAACAGGCGGCTCAGCTTGTCGAACGCCCCGGCATCGATGCCGCCGTGTTTCTCCACGCTGTCCTTGGCGCGCGCGCGAAACTGTTCGAGATTCCAGCCCGCTTTCGCGACGCCGATCACCGGCACGTCCAGGTGTCCGCGCTTGATCATGGATTGCAACGCCGGGAAGATCTTCTTGTAGGCGAGGTCGCCGGTGGCGCCGAAGAAAACCAGTGCGTCGGAGTGGGAATCGCTCATCGGGAGTCTCCTTTCGAGACCTTACTTGCCGGCTGCCTTCTCGAGGTGGCCGCCGAAGCCGAACCTCATCGCCGAGAGCACCCTATCCTGGTAGTCCGCCTCGCCGCGCGAGGTGAAGCGCTGGTACAGCGCGGTGGAGAGAACCGGCACCGGCACGGCCTCGTCGATGGCGGCCTTGATGGTCCAGCGGCCCTCTCCGGAATCGGAGACGCGGCCTTCGAATTGCGCGAGGCTCGGATCCTTCACCAGGCTGGCGGCCGTAAGATCGAGCAGCCACGAGGCGATCACGCTGCCGCGGCGCCACACCTCGGAGATGTCGCGCAAATCGAGGTCATATTGGTAATGTTCGGGATCGCGCAGGGGCGTGGTTTCCGCGTCAATCGCATGTTGCTGCTTGCCCACGTTGGCCGCGCGCAGAATGCTTAGCCCCTCGGCATAAGCGGCCATGAGGCCGTACTCGATGCCGTTGTGGACCATCTTGACGAAGTGGCCGGCGCCGTTGGGGCCGCAGTGGAGGTAACCCTGCTCGGCGGTCCCACCCAGCTTCTCGCGGCCCGGCGGTTCGCGGCGCGTCGCCCGCGCCGGGAGCCAGCGTCGCAAAAATCGGATCGAGATGCGCGACGATATCCTTCTCGCCGCCAATCATCATGCAGTAGCCGCGTTCGAGTCCCCAGACTCCGCCGCTCGTGCCCACATCCACATAATGGATGCCCTTGGCCTTGAGCTCCTTGGCCCGACGGATATCGTCCACGTAATAGGAGTTGCCGCCGTCGATGAGGATGTCTCCCGGCTCAAGCGCCGGCAGAATGTCGGAGATGGTCTCATCTACCACGGCCGCCGGGACCATCAGCCACAGCGCCCGGGGCTTTTGAAGCTTGGCCACCAGATCCGGAAGAGAGGAGCTTCCCGCCGCCTTCTCCTTCACCAGCTCGTCGACCGCTTTTGGCGACCTGTCGAACACGACGCACTGATGCCCTCCCTTGAGGAGGCGCCGCACCATGTTCGCTCCCATTCTTCCAAGACCAATCATTCCAAGTTGCATAGTCGCTCCTTTAGCGGCATCGTGCTGCGATCGAGAAGTTGATTTCCAGGTCCCGTCAAAAAAAGCAAAGCGAAAAGCTCAGGAAACCTGCTTGAGCTTTCTGTAGCGCCGGATCAGGCTGTTCGTGGAACTATCATGAGCGAGCTTGGTTTCGCTCTGGCTTTCCAGTTCCGGGATGATGCGCTGCGCCAGGACCTTGCCCAATTCCACGCCCCACTGATCGAACGAGTTGATCTGCCAGATCGTGCCCTGCGTGAAGACGCTGTGTTCGTACAAGCGCCACCAGCTTGCCCAGGACTTCCGGCGTGAGCCGGGCGGCGAGAATTGTGTTGGACGGGCGGTTGCCCTCGAAGACCCGGTGCGGCACGAGCCAATCGGGCGTGCCTTCCGCTTTCACTTCGTCGGCCGTCTTGCCGAACGCAAGCGCCTCCGCCTGGGCAAAGACGTTCGCCATCAGGATGTCGTGATGGCGGCCGAGCGGGTTTAGCGGCTCGCCGAAGGCGATGAAGTCGCACGGGATGAGCCGGGTGCCCTGATGGATCAGCTGGTAGAAAGAGTGCTGCCCGTTGGTTCCCGGCTCGCCCCAGTAGATCGGACCGGTTGCATAGGTGACTTCTTTTCCATCGAGGGTGACATGTTTGCCGTTGCTCTCCATCGTCAACTGCTGCAGGTAGGCGGGAAATCGCTTCAAGTATTGCTCGTAGGGCAGCACGGCCACGGTGGCGGCGCCGAAAAAATCGCTGTACCAGACGCCGAACAGTCCCATCAGCACCGGCAGGTTCTGCGCGAACGGAGCGGTGCGGAAATGCTCGTCCATCTCGTGGAAACCATCGAGCATGGCCTGGAAATTCTCGGGGCCGATCGCCAGCATCGTCGAAAGGCCGATGGCCGAGTCCATCGAATAGCGCCCGCCCACCCAGTCCCAGAATACAAACATGTTATCGGTATCGATGCCGAACTTCTCTACCGCCGCTGCGTTTGTGGACACCGCGACAAAGTGCTTGGCGATGGACTTTTCGTCGCCGCCCAAGGCCTGGAGCAGCCAGGCGCGCGCCGTGTGGGCGTTGGTCATGGTTTCGAGCGTCGTGAAGGTTTTCGAGGAAATGATAAAAAGAGTCTCGGCCGCGTCGAGACCCTCGACAGCTTCGGCGAAATCGGTGCCGTCGATATTCGAGACGAACCGGAACGTCATGGCGCGATCGCTGTAATGTTTGAGCGCCTCGTAAGCCATCACCGGACCGAGGTCGGAGCCGCCAATGCCGATGTTGATCACGTTGCGAATGCGCTTGCCGGTGTGACCCTTCCACTCTCCGCTGCGTATGCGATTGGAGAAAGCGGCCATCTTGTCGAGCACCGCGTGCACTTGCGGAACCACGTTCTCGCCATCGACGACGATGGAGGTTCCTTTGGGCGCGCGCAGGGCCACGTGCAGCACAGCGCGCTTCTCGGTGATGTTGATCTTCTCGCCCTGAAACATGGCATCGATGCGCGCCCGCAGGCCGGATTCTTCCGCCAGTTCGAGGAGGAGCTTGACGGTTTCGTCGGTGATGCGGTTCTTCGAATAGTCGAGGAACAGGCCGGCCGCCTCGGTGGTCATTTGCTCCGCGCGTTTCGGGTCATCGGCGAACAGCTTTCGCAGATGCAATCCTCGAACAGTCTCGTAGTGGGTCTGGAGGCTCTTCCAGGCCTTGCGGTTGACCAGCGGCTCGACGCCGCCCCCGCCTTTGGCGCCCGTCACAACAGATGTTGCCATGTCTTCACTCCTTCCCTGTCCGCCGTCGTCGAGACGCGCGGCTTGCGAAAAAGATTGGCTGACAGCCTTTAACGCGCTGCGGCCTCTTTCAGGGCTGCGCTCTTGGAAGCGATCACGCCCATCAGTTCTTCCCAGGACTTTACGAACGACTTCGCGCCCTCGTCCTGAAGCTGGGCGGCAAGCGCGTACACATCGATGCCGGCTTTGGCAAACTGAGCCAGCACTTCCTCGCAATCTCCGCCATCCGGCGGCAGGATCGCGCCCACTTCGCCGTGATCGGCGAAAGCCTTCAAGGTAGCCTCCGGCATGGTGTTCACGGTGAAAGGCGAAGCGAGGGCCTTGACGTAGAGCACGTCCGAGGCCTTGGGGTCCTTGGTGCCGGTGCTGGCCCACAGCAGCCGCTGGGGCCGCGCGCCAGAATTGAAGGTTCGCTGCCAGCGCGGGGATGCGAGCAATTCGCGGTAGGCCTTGTAGGTCCGCTGACCGATGGCAATGCCCAGCTGATTCACGCAGCGGACCCGGCACCTTGCCGGCTACTGCGGCATCCCAGCGGCTGACAAATACCGAAGCGACCGAACCAACGACAGGGTTGAGCCCGGCGGCGATGCGCCGCTCGATCCCACGCAGGAAAGCCTCCGCCGCCGCCACGTACTGCTCGCGCGAAAACAGGAGGGTCACGTTGATCGGCACTCCCGCAAAGATGGCCTCCTCAATGGCCGGCAATCCTTCTTTGGTTCCGGGAATCTTGATGAACAGGTTCGGCTGTGCTCCGCGGGCGTGCAGAGTCCTGGCCGCGGCCAGCGTGCTGGCCGTGTCATAAGCGAGCAGGGGCGACACTTCGAGCGACACCCAGCCGTCCACGCCGTCGGTGCGATCATGGACGGGCCGGAACACTCCGGCGGCCCGGGTGATGTCCTCGAGCGCCAGATCGAAGAAGAGATCCTCTCCCGATTTGCCTTTGCTCAACCCCTCGCGGATGGCGGAGTCGTATGCGCTGCTGTTCTTGATGGCGTGATCGAAGATCGTGGGATTCGAAGTGAGTCCCGTTACCGACAGGTCCGCTATGTAGCTTTTGAGCGTGCCGCTGTTGAGCAGGTCGCGCGTGATGTTGTCGAGCCAGATACTCTGGCCCAGGTCGTGAAGCTGTTCCGTTGCTTTCGCTTTCATCATTTCACCTCGTTTTTGGCCCGGCAAAATCCGGGCGGAATCAAATCTTGTCAGATTTACAGCACTGCGGCCGGCGTTCCCACTCCTTGCCCCGCCGAGCCAGGCTGCGATGGCCTGGACGCGCTCGCGGCGCGCGGAAACCGGTTCGAGCCTTTCGTCAGATCGCGCAGCGACTCAAAGGCCGGATCGCGCATCCTGTCTTGGCTGCAACGCCAGGTCCAGTTGCCATCGGCGCGGCCCGGGACATTCATCCTCGCCTCCCGGCCCAAATTGAGCAAGTCCTGTAATGGGGCTATCGAAACCGCGGCCACGGACGACCAGGCCAACCCCATCAGCGCAGGGGCGGCCTCGCGACTTTCACCGCCTGTGCGCCCAAGGTATTTCCAGAAAATCTGCCGCTCGCGATCGGGCAATTCCTCGAACCAGTTCCGCGTCGTGGGATTGTCGTGCGTGCCGGTGTAAACCACCGTGTTGCTCACGTAGTTGCCAGGGAGATAAGGATTCCGGGCATCGCCATCGAATGCAAACTGGAGAATTCGCATTCCCGGCAGCTTGAACTTGTCGCGGAGGGCGTACACGTCGGGCGTGATCATCCCCAGGTCTTCGGCAATAAACGGAAGAGCGCCCAATTCTTTCTCGATGGCCACAAGCACATCGGCGCCTGGGCCCGCCACCCACTTGCCCGGCTCCGCGGTGGTTGCATCCGGCGGCACGTGCCACGCCGCGCAAAAGCCGCGGAAGTGATCGAGGCGAATGGCGTCGACATGGGTCAGAAGAGACTTCAGCCGCGCGATGTACCAGCTATAGCCGGACTCCCGCAGAGCGGCCCAATCATATATCGGGTTGCCCCACAGCTGCCCGTGAGCGCTGAAGTAATCGGGGGGAACACCGGCGACAACGCGCGGCCGGCGGCGCTCATCGAGCAGGAAGAATTCCGGGTGAGCCCACACGTCGCTCGAGTCCGGCGAAACGAAAAAGGGCAAGTCGCCGATCAAACGCACGCCGTTGGCGTGAGCGTGCGCCTTTAGCCGCCGACACTGGCGGAACAAGAGAAACTGCGCGAAGCAGGTTTGGCCGATCTGGCCGGCGAGTTCACGCCGGGCGCGGTCCAGCGCCGCCTGGTCGCGCTCGACTAACTCCGCGGGCCATTGGAGGTAATACGCGCCGTTGAATTTGGTTTTGAGAGCCTGGAATAACGCATAGTCATCGAGCCACTGGGCTTGTTCGCCGCGGAATTGCCGATACTCGGTACGCAAGTCCGCGCGTGCGTCGGCGCTGAAATTGGTCCACGCTTTCTCGAGCAGCCTCTGTTTGAAGGCAATGACGGCCTTGTAGTCGACTTCGTCTTGCGGGAACGCGCCCGCCTGGCAGTCGCCCGCCCGCAGCAATTCATCCTCGATCAGCCAGTCCGGGCTGATCAGCAATTCGTTGCCGGCGAAAGACGACAAGGATTGATACGGCGAGTTGCCGTAGCCGGTAGGTCCAAGAGGCAGAGACTGCCACCAGCTTTGCCCGGCTTGCGCGAGGCGGTCGATCCACGCGAGCGCGGCAGGTCCCACATCCCCGATCCCGTAAGGGCCGGGCAGCGACGTCACGTGCAGCAGCAAGCCGGAGGCGCGGTAAGCCGGCGGAAACGGTGACAGGGACAGTGGCGACCACAATGGCGAATCGTTTTCGCTCATTTTCGTTCTTCTGCGGATGAGCCGCCGGGCGCATTCGGGGAGCCCAGGGCGTTCCCGACAATCTCCTGGGCTTCGCTTACGATCGCGTCCAAATGCGCGGCGTCCTTGAAGCTCTCCGCATAGATTTTGTAGATGTTCTCGGTGCCCGAGGGGCGGGCGGCAAACCAGCCCGTCGTGCTCACAACCTTCAAACCGCCAATCGGAGCGTTGTTCCCAGGGGCGCGGGTGAGCTTCGCGGTGATCGGATCGCCGACCAGGCTCGACGCCTTTACGGCTTCGGGAGACAACTTCTGCAACTTAGACTTCTGCTCGGGCGTGGCGGGCGCATCGATGCGGGTGTAGTAGGTGGCGCCAAACTCGGCGGTCAGTTCGCGATAGCGCTCTCCAGGGTCTTTTCCGGTGACGGCGGTCATTTCCGCTGCGAGCAGGTCCATGATGGGACCGTCTTTATCGGTTGCCCATACGGTGCCATCGCGCCGCAGGAAACTGGCTCCGGCACTTTCTTCCCCGCCGAAGCAACAGGAACCATCGAAGAGCCCCGGCACGAACCACTTGAATCCCACGGGAACCTCGTTCAGCCGGCGACCCAGTTTCTGCACCACCCGGTCGATCATGCTGCTGCTTACGAGTGTCTTGCCAACTGCAATGTTCTGCGCCCACTGCGGGCGATGCGTGAGCAGATAGTCGATGGCCACCGCAAGGTAGTGGTTCGGGTTCATCAGGCCCGAGGAGGGCGTGACGATTCCGTGGCGGTCCGCATCCGGGTCATTGGCAAAAGCCACGCGGTATTGGTCCTTGAGTCCCACGAGCCGCGCCATCGCGTAGGGGCTGGAACAGTCCATGCGAATCACGCCATCGTGATCGACGGTCATGAAAGAGAACGTTGGATCGATGACCGGGTTGACAACCGTGATTTCCAAGCCATATTCCGCGTTGATCGGTTCCCAATAAGGCAGCGAAGAGCCTCCCAGCGGGTCGACGCCCAGCTTGAGTCCTGCGCCGCGAATGGCTTCCATATCGACCACGTTCCGCAGATCGCGCACATAAGGAAGGACAAAATCCTCCTGATGGGTACTGGCCGCGTTGATCGCCTTCTCGAAGGCCACGCGCTTCACGCCGGCGTTGTTGCCCCTTAGCAGCTCGTTGGCGCGGTCCTGCACCCAGCGCGTGACATCCGTGTCGGCGGGTCCGCCGTTGGTCGGGTTGTACTTGAAACCGCCATCCTGCGGCGGATTGTGCGACGGCGTAATCACGATGCCGTCCGCGAGGTGCTGCTTGCGTCCGCGGTTATAGGCGAGGATGGTCCGCGAGATAACGGGTGTGGGCGTTACGCCGTTGTCGCGCTGAATGATCGTGTCGACATCGTTGGCCGCCAGAACCTCCAGCGCGGTGCGCTGGGCCGGGTCGGAGACGGCGTGGGTGTCCTTACCCATGTACAGCGGCCCATCGGTTCCCTGCCCTTTTCGGTATTCGCAGATGGCTTGCGTGATGGCCAGAATGTGCGCTTCGGTAAAGGTGCCGTGCAGGGGCGACCCGCGATGTCCGCTGGTTCCGAAGCTGACCATCTGGTTCGGATCGCTTAGATCGGGGCGACGCTCGAAATACTCCCGGTCGAGCTGAGCCACGTCGATCAGCATATCCTTGGGAGCGGGCTTCCCGGCCAGCGGCGAGATCTTCGAGACCGGGCTTTTTATAGCACTGGACACGGCTTAACCTTCCAGATCTGGGTTGCGTATTGGGAGATCGTGCGATCGCTTGAGAACTTGCCGGATGCGGCCACGTTCAAAATGGCTTTGCGCGTCCATGCTTCCGGGTCCGCGTACAACTCCCGCAAGCGCTGATCGGCTTCCAGGTAGGACTTCAGGTCCGCCAGGTGCATGTAGTGGTCCCCCGACGTTAACAATGCATCGTACAACGGCTTAAAGATATCCGGCTCATTCCCGCTGAAATAATTGGAAGAGATCATATCCAGCGCGGCGCGGGTTTCCGGGTCGTGATCATAGTGCCAGTGCGGGTTGTACCACGCGCGGCTGCCGGACACCTCCTCCGCGGTGAGGCCGAACAGGAAAAAATTCTCCTCTCCCGCCTCCTGCGCCATCTCGATGGTGGCTCCATCGCGCGTGCCAATCGTCAGGGCGGCGTTCATCATGAACTTCATGTTGCTCGTGCCGCTGGCCTCGTATCCGGCGGTCGAGATCTGATTCGACACATCGCTGGCGGGAATCAGCCGCTCCGCGAGCGAGACGTCGTACTCCGGCAAAAACAGGACCTTGAGCCGTCCCCGCATCGCCGGGTCGCCGTCGATTATTCCGGCCAGGTTCTCGATGAATTTGATGATGAGCTTGGCAAGCTGATAGGCGGGCGCAGCCTTGCCCGCGAAGAAAAACGTCCGCGGCTCCATCGCGAGGCTGGGATTCTCCTTCAAGCGGTTGTACAACACCACGACACGCAGGGCGTTGAGCAGCTGCCGCTTGTACTCGTGGATGCGCTTGATCTGGCAATCGAAGATTGTGCCGGGGTCGACGGTCTGCCCGGAGGTCGCCTGCAGCCAGCCGGCAAACCGCGATTTTGCGTCACGCTTGGCCTTGCGAAAGCTGTCGCGAAAGGCTTTGTCGCCGGCGAGGGGTTTCAGCTTCGTCAACTCGCTCAGATCGGTTACCCAGTGGTCGCCGATGGCCTCGGTGATCACCTGAGACAATTCCGGATTCGCGACCAGCATCCACCGGCGGGGCGTGACGCCGTTGGTCTTGTTGCTGAACCGGTCGGGGAACATCTCCGCCAGGTCCTTGACGGTGATTCGGCGCAGCAGTTCGGAGTGGATCGCGGACACGCCGTTGGTGCTGTGCGACCCGACGATCGCGAGGTTGGCCATCCGCACATGCCTGGTGGGGCCTTCCTCGATGAGGCTGACGCGTTCCACGCGTCCCTCGTCGCCAGGGTACCGCGATCGAACCGAATCCAGCAGGCGCCGGTTGATCTCGTAGATGATTTCCAACTGGCGCGGCAGCAGGCTCTCGAACCACGCCAGCGGCCATTTCTCGAGGGCCTCCGGCAGCAAGGTATGGTTGGTGTAACCCAGAGTTCTTTGGGTGATGTCCCAGGCCTGATCCCATCCGAGGTGCGCTTCGTCGAGCAGAATCCGCATCAATTCAGGAACCGACAGCGTCGGATGCGTGTCGTTCAGCTGGATGGCCGCTTTTTCGGGGAGGGTGGCCCAATCGGTGTTGCCGCTCCGGAAGCGCCGTATGATATCCGCCAGCGAGCATGCCACGAGAAAATACTCCTGCACGAAGCGCAGACCCTGGCCCATGCTGGTGGAATCGTCCGGATAAAGCACCCGCGTGAGGGATTCGGCCTCCAGAGTTTCCGCCACCGCACCGACGAAATCGCCGTGGCTGAACACCTGAAAATCGAAGTAATCGGGGGCGCTGGCGGCCCAGAGCCGCAGCGTGTTGATCGTGTGTCCGCCGTAGCCGGCCACTGGCCGGTCATAGGGAACACCGATCAAGCTTGACGGCCTTCCCTGGATCGCGTGTAAGCCGCCTCCGCGGACTTCAAAAGAACAATTCAGCTTGATTTCAACCTTCTGGTCAGGCCGCGCAACCTCCCACGGATCCGGCCGCAGGAGCCAGTTGTCCGGGCGCTCCTGCTGCCAGCCATTCGAAATGGACTGCTTGAACATGCCGTATTCGTAGCGCAAGCCGTAACCGATTGCGGGCAGCTGCATCGTGGCCAGGGAATCGAGGAAACACGCCGCCAGGCGACCGAGCCCGCCGTTGCCCAGGCCCGCGTCCGGCTCCTCCTCGAGCAGGGCAAGCCAATCGAGTTTCTCCTCTTTCACGGCCTTCTTCACAAATGGATCGAGCAGTAGATTCGTCACATTGTTGGCGAGCGACCGCCCAATCAGGAACTCCATGGAGAGATAGTAGACTCGCTTGGGATTCTGGCGCGTGTAGGTGGTCTCGGTGCGGATCCATCGCTGCGACAGGATGTCCCGGACGGAGCGGGCCAGGGCCGCAAAACGCTCGCGCGGACCCGCGGCCGCGACATCGATCACGTCGTCGAGCACCAGGTGGCGTTCATAGAGCGCGCCGGGAGTGCCGGCGAATTCGACAGGGCCGACTCCGTATTGGCTGCGCAGTTTCGCGATTTGTTCGGATTCCGTCGAGGCCAGCGCGCGCCTGCATCGCTCTCTGCGTACCCATGGGAACCTCCCTTAGCCTGCCACTGAATTCTGGCGAACGTCTGCCTCTGCACGGTTTTGGTCAGCCGACACATGGCGAGTGTCGTTCCATAATTGGATAACGGGCTCGCTCAGGTTATGTTCATAGCCCAGCGCGCTCAGGCTCGCGGTGCTCAGCACCAGGTATCTTCCGGCCGCGGCTTCCAGCTTCAGCCAGCGGGCGGCGAGCACCCGCAGGAAATGGCCGCTGGAAAAAAGCAGCACGTTGCCTGTGGCGGCTCGCACGCGGGTGAGCACACAATCGGCCCGCGCTCCCACTTGATCGGGCGATTCACCGCCCGGGCAGCCATCGCGGAAAAGTTTCCAGTCCGGCCGCTTCGCGAGAATCTGTTCCGAGGTCAGCCCTTCGTATTCGCCGTAATTCCATTCGACCAGGTTGGGATCAAGTTGCGCGACGCCACCAAAGCCGGCCAACTCGCAGGTGCGTAACGCGCGCTTTAGCGGACTCGTAAAGACCGCTCCGAACTTCAGCCCGGCTAGCCTTCCCGAGAGAGAGAGAGCGTTCTGCTCGCCCCGCCCGGTCAGCGGAAGATCGGTCAAACCCGTATGCTGGCCCGTCAGGCTCCACGCCGTCTCACCGTGCCGGGCCAGGTAAATTACAGGAAGTTCGTTGCTCACCGTTTTGTTCTCACGGATATGCCTCGCATGACTCAGCCTGGTGCGGTCCGGCGCAGCCAAAGCTCGCGATACCCATCCGCCACTCATACACGAAGGGGCTGGTATTCGTCATGAAGAGAGTATTAAATCTCAGCGCCTGATCTCCCGACCGGTCTGCAACTAAAAGCTATAGCAATACAGCCTGAACGCTTGCAAATTGTTTTCCACATCTGAGATTGCCGCCGTGCGGGCACAAGTCGTTTAACGAGCGGGCGTATCGGCAAATCGGGTGCCCTCAATCCACGAGGATAGCGTGTTTCCCGTTGCCAGCCCACTGGCACTTGGTAGCTGACTGACAAGGAGTCAGGGGAAATCGAAAGGAACGTAACACGCTGAAAAGAAAGGTGGAGAAACTTAATTGTTCCCCGGTTGTTCCCTGATTTTCGTTGATGCTTGTCAGATTGGATCGACAAAAAATCGGCTTCCGGCCTAAAAATCTATCGGCACGGATGGCAAGCCGAACCGAGAATGGAATACCTGAGCCAAATTAGCGACGTAGTCCGATGCAGAACGTCCCTTGCTCCGATCGACTGCCTCGCTCTGGTGAAAAACTCCCCGCAGCCAGTGCGCCTGCTTTGCAAGCCGCCGAGAAATCTCTAAACCCCCTATTATTTCCCCGCATTTTCGTTTGCTTACAATCATTTGAGGCATCCGCTTTTCGCTCGAAAGCTAAGCCCAAAGACGAAAATTGGTAGGGTTGGGACACGGTTCTAATACATAGGGATGCGCGCCCGTTTTTGCGGCAGAGGCTTAGTGTGACGCATCTTGTTGCGCAGCGGCCCTCCGGTCGGCAGCTCCTGCTGCCCACAACCGGTAGCCCACGTGCCTACGTAACACCGTAGGATTACTTCGTATGAACGGCGATCCGACTTTCAGGGCAGTGACAATCAAACAGTTCGATTCGGATCCGACCAACTCCCAGAATTCATTGAATTGAGCAAGACCTCGAATTAACTTTGCTCAAAACCTGAAGAATTATCGCTGCTACCGAAGGCCATCAAAGTTGAGGAACGCGGAATCGCAATTCTGAGGTTAAGCCGATTGGAAGACAGATCAGCGGCACGTGCTTCTATATCGGTGGTCCGCGTCTCCCTTTGCTGAGGGGCGTCCACGAGAGAGGGATCGGTGGAGGTTAACCCTTCCTCTGTATCTTGCCGGGATTTGAGATTAAAAGCGGCGCGTAGCGCAATGGGTGTTAGAAGTGTGGTAAGGAGGACGACAGCAACCATCACAGCAACCTCTGACCGGCCAAAAATACCGGTGCTAGCACCCATCGCGGTAACGATTAATCCCACTTCGCCACGCGACATCATTCCACAGCCGATTCGGAGGCTGCGCACCCAGTCCATGCCGGAGCCAAGCGCTGCCAATCCGCATCCGACTAACTTTCCGACGATTGCGACGAGCAAAACGACGAACATTAGCGTCCAGTGACCGGCAAGAGCGCGGTAGTCGCTCGAGAGGCCAATCGACACGAAGAACAGCGGGATTAGAAGGCCATGGCCCAGCGCGTAAAAGCTGCGCTCCACGTCCGCTTTGTATTCGGACCCGGCAAATACATAGCCAAGCAAATAGGCTCCCGTGATCCCAGCTACGCTGCCCATCCATTCCGCCGAGAGGGCGTAAACCAGGACCAAGGCCAAGACGCAGCTGGGCACGGCTTCATTCGCTGTCAGCTTACGAAGCTGGAGAACCAATGGATTCAACCACCGCTGCGCCGCCCCATATCCGAGCACGAAAAACAGGGTGACGCAGATGCTGATCATCGCCATCTGAACGATGAGAGGGTGACTGGCCGCCGGGACGAACCTCTGCTGCAACCAGGCGCTTGCCATGGGGGCCAACCCGAAAGCCTCCCCTTTGGTCGTTATGGAGGCGGCGAGGAATGCGAGCACAAAGAGACCCATTACGTCGTCAATGACAGCCGCCCCTAAAATCACCGTCGCTTCCGGGGCGGCCATCTGCCCTGCATCCATCAACGTTCGCGCGGAAATCGAAACGCTTGTAGCTGTGAGCGCTCCCCCGAGAAAGCATGCGGTCGTCCATGAGAGGCCCATCGCGTGAGCGGCGCCCGCACCGAGCAGGAACGGCCAAATAACGCCAGAGAGCGCCACCATGAACGC
Organism: uncultured Acidobacteriota bacterium; assembly: GCA_963797585.1. Taxonomy (GTDB): domain Bacteria; phylum Acidobacteriota; class Terriglobia; order Acidiferrales; family UBA7541; genus Palsa-295. The sequence continues at coordinate 130,040 of CAWCQH010000018.1, read as the reverse complement.
GGTTACGCTGGCCTCTCGCATTCGGACAATGTCTGTTTCGATGCCGGCGATAAACATGAGCACGTAACCGCCGATTTGCGCGAGAAGCAGAAGTGTGGCCGTGGCGTGCCCATCCTCGAATAAACGCACATGAAGCAGATTAAAAACGCCGGGGCCAAAGACTACGCCGACCAACAGCTCTCCCAGAATGGGGGGGATTCCGAAACGGGTGCATAGAGAAGCCGCGATCTTTACAGCTGGAAGAAGAATTGCCAGCAGCAGCGCAAGCTGAAGGGCCGGCTGCATCGCTAGCGGGCTTCCACAGGGGCCAGTTCTTGTTCTCCGCCGCGGTTTCTTGTCCAGAGACGTCGCAGGCGGCCCAGTGAGAGCCACGGGAGGCGATAGCCGCCGCGCTCAATCCCCTCCCGCATCATCGTTCGGATCGTTGTGGCCTGGCGCCGGGCCAATTCCGACTGAGCCATGTTCTGCGCAAGCGTCACAGCCTGCTGCGTATGGTTCGCGGCCTTCTCGCACACTCGCAAACGCATCCAAAGCTCTCCCATCTTCAAGTGGGCTATAAAGCTGTCCGGCGCAAGCGACACGGCCTCGCCCAGTTCTTCCATAGCGTCTTGTACTTCCAGATTTACGCACAGGGCCATCCCGTAGAGCACCCGAAGTTCCGGCACGTTCGGGTACCGCTCCACGCACTCGCCTAGATGAGCCACGAGTTCTTCCTTCTCCTGCTTATCGAGAACGCGCGGATCGGCGAACATCCGGCGCATGAGATGCTGCGTGTTTTCTGGAATGGAGGCCAGCGCCTGAGAACACTCGGAAGTAACAGGTGCGGTCAATTGGTTGTGCTGCGTGTTCTCAATCAGAGCGTCACTCATAATCTGAATTCCTCGCATCGCGGCTTAGAGTCTCTGCTGGTAAACCCACATCAGCGGGCAAGGCGCGTGGCCGAGACGCGCCTTGCCGCCGGTGTGTACTGCTAACTCAAACTAGGCAGCGGCATACTTAGTGAAGACCTCCGCTTCCGGCTTCATGACGAACTCGGGATAGCCGAGCTGCCCCATTTCCGGAAGGTCGAGGCCTTCAATTTCCGTTTCCACTGACACTCGCTGCCCGACGAAAAATTCTATTGCGAGGTTGAATATAAAGCTCATCGTGAAAACAAACCCGATGAGCGTTGAGATGCCTACGAGCTGCGCGGCAAGCTGGCTCGCGTCACCGTAGAACAAACCGGTAACTGAACCCGTGACACCGTTCCAGCTTCCCCCGTAGTTGCTCGTGCCATCCGCGAACAGTCCAACCGAAAGAACGCCCCAAAGGCCATTCGTGCCATGAACGGAAATGGCGCCGACGGGATCATCCACCTTCATGACGTTTTCGACGAACATGCAGCTGAGAACAACGAGAACACCGGCGATGAGGCCGATGATGCAGGCTCCCACCGAGCTGACGAAGCCGCTAGGAGCGGTAATCGCAACCAGCCCTGCCAGCAGGCCATTGCCGCTCATGGAGGCGTCAACTTTGCCGTTCTTCATCCACATGAAGAGCATGGCGCCTAATGTTCCGGTGCAACCAGCCAGCATGGTGTCCACCGCAATCGTCCCGATACGCAGGTTACCGGCTGCGGAAGCTCCAAGCGTGCTGCCGGGATTGAAACCGAACCAGCCGAACGCCAGGATGAAGCAGCCGATTAGCACGGCCGAAATGTCGTGGCCGATGATCGGGTTGCTCGAACCGTCGCGATTGAACTTTCCGATTCGCGGGCCGACGATCATTGATACCGCCAGTGCTGTTACCCCTCCAACCGCATGCACTACGCCCGAGCCCGCAAAATCGCAGTAGCCCTTGCCCAATTGGTTGTTGGCACCCAGTTGCGATAGCCAGCCGCCGCCCCATGCCCAGTTGGCATAGAGAGGGTAGGTAATCGCGCCCATGATTGACGAAGACACGCAGAAGGCCAGAAACTTCCAGCGTTCCGCGCATGCCCCGGTCACGATCGTGAGGGCCGTATCCATGAACACCATTTGGAACAGGAAAATGACCATCACGCCTACGTCATAGGTGTGTCCGGAGAGAAAGAATCCGGACCCGCCGAACAGACCCCAAGTCTTGCCGAACAGACTGAAGGTATGCTCCGGCGTCAGCGACTGAAGGCCGCCCAGGTTGCCGTTTCCGGCTGCGCCACCCATCTGGATTGCGAAGCCCACAAGCCAGTAGGAAAACAACCCCGCCGTATACACGAAGAAGTTCATCATGTAGGTGTGGTTGGCGTTTTTCACCCGGCACAACCCCGACTCGACCATGGCGAAACCCGCCTGCATGAACATGACCAGGAAGCCGGTTACCAGGGTCCACACGAAGTTGATAGCGATCTTGTTTTGGCCTACTTGGTTCGCCGTATCCGGAAGGGTCAGACCAACCTTGGAGTCTCCTACCGGAACGTCACTGATCGTTCCGGTGATCGTGCCGCCGGGGTCGCCCTTGGCGAGGTCGGTTGTCGCGGGCGCCTTCGCCGCTGCGGCTGCTAACTCTGCGGTCGCAGCCGACGGAGGAGGTGCGGCTGCGGCTCTTGCGTGAAGCGCTGTACCGCCAGCCAGAGCCAACAGGAGAATGCCGAATCCTAAATACGAACTTCTTATTTTTTTCATTCGTTTCGCTCCATAGTAGTTTTGGCTGCCGTCATGAGGCCCGGCGCGTTCAGCTTTTCCAAACCGCGTTCTTGTTGAAAGCTGCCGGCAACACGACGATAATGCCGAACAGGCTCACCGCAATTCCGATCAGCGCCACGACGATCCGTCCGCCCACGCTCGGAGTAAGGTGCATCCCGAAGAGCGTGATCGCCCATCCCAGCAACGCAACGACTGCGCCGACCAGTTTCATAGCCTCTGGCCCAGGCTTCATCGCGGTCTTGCCTTCGAGCGGCTTGATCTTCATCATCCCGAAGAGACTGCCGAGAAAACCGGCAGCACCCACCAACAGCAGCAGCTTTCCCGTGCCGCCGCCGAGATAGATACCCGCGCACAAGACCGTGGATGCCACCAGGAATAAGGTGTAGAAACTTCCTTGCGACTTATTTGCTGCCATAAGCCCTGCCTCCTCGACCCAAAGGGTCCGTTGCTAAGTTGCAAACTCTAAGCTGCGTTCCACCGATTCAAGAGGGACCAAAACCCCGTCGTCCATCCAGAACTTAAAGCCGTATAACTTGGCCCTCATCACCGGCGATTTCACTTTTCTCACCGCAGGCGACTGCGCCGTCACAGTCCCAGCGATGATCAGCCGGGGAGGTTCACGAGCCGTTTGCCGAAAGGCCCTGAGAACTGCCTGGCGAATGCCCGGCAACAGAACAAACAGCAGATCGCGCAGCTTCATGGCATCGTGGATCGCTTCGAACGACGCTCTTTGCTCGCGCATTCGGCGCGGCATGCTGGCGTCCCAGGCATCGGTAGATCGCGCTACCCAATCGCATTCCGCGATTTCCTCCTGAACCTGAAATCGCAACAGCTTCAGCGGTGCCCTGGAAAACTCGCCGAAGCGAAGCTCCGCCTGCAATCCGCGCAGGAAGCCGGCGATCTGCCACAATTGCTTCATTGGCGTCGAACTCTGACTCGCGATTCAGGCGCCGCAGGCAATGCAAAAAAGACAATAAGTTGCAGTGCCACCATCGCTTCCAGAACCAAAGGCAGCTGATTTTGCAGGCGGCAAACCAGGAGGACCAAAACCATGGAGAACCACTGCCACCTTGAACGGCGCAGCCTCTCGATCCTGCCGGGGAACCTGAAAAAATGGCCGAAGTCCAGCTTGCTATCGGTGGCGCTGGGGACGCACGTGCGAATGCAGGCAATCGCGAAAAAACCGCCAAGCAGCAATTCCACATAAAAATTCTGATGATTCATCGACCGCCTCCTTAACTTGGCTCAGGCGCAACTACGCGTATCGCCGGCCCCGTAAATCAATCCGCCCCTGATAGAGTCCGCGCCACTCCCCGCGTCCTCCTGCTGCAGGCTCTCGAGAATTCCCTCTTCCAACCAAAACCTAAAACCGAATAACTTGGCTCGCATCGCCAGAGAGCGCACGCTTGCGGGCGCTCGGACCTCGCGGGTCACGGTTCCCGTCACGATTAGCTCCAACATATCTTCAGGGGCATAGCGGTAACACCGGAGCTCCGCTTTTTGAAGATCGGGAAGAGCGCGAAACAAGAGGTCGCGAACCCTGATGGCGTCATGCAGCGCCTGCGTGGAGGCGTTGCGCCTTCCCACGGGGGCAGGCAAATCCGCGTCCCATGGATCGGACGGGCGGGCGATCCAGTCGCACTCAGCGTATTCCCCGCACAACTGCACGCGCAGGAGGCACAAGGAGGCGCGCGATAGCTCGCCGAATCGAGCTTGAATCCGCAAGCGGCGAACAAAATCGCCGACATCGCACAAATATCTCATCATCGTTCCTTGTGGATCGCCGCCATCGCTTGTAGGCGCGGAAGAAGCTCGATAAGCCGATGCAGTTCTCGCGGAGGCAATCACCCGCGCGACCGCTGCGGCTCTCGCAGTTTGCTGACGGGGTGCGAGAATCTGCGCATACTTCTCGATCCGGGAGAGAGAGCCGTCGTCAAGGCGCTCCCGTCGCGAGCTTAAGACGTGATTTGAGTCCGCGTTGCGCTGCCAACTGCCTTCGACATCGCCTACCGGCATACTTGCTCCTTGCAGCTACGCCGAGAATCCCACTTACAAATTCTGGGCACACCTCTAAACCATCCATGGCAACTACAGGCGAATGCACGGCTGCCACGCGTCAATACAAAGCGACCACGCTAAGTCAAGCGCGAACGCTTGCTGCTATGGCGGCGTCGCCAGTCAGCTCTCCGTCGAGCCAAATATAGTGATTGAGTTGGACACGGCGTCGTGCCCGATGCAGGCCCTCGTTTCGGCGTCGAAAGAGGGGGTCAGAGTGACTTTAGAACTTGGTCAACTCCGCGTGAAGGTTGCACCATCTTGAGGCAGGAGTCAAATCCAACTTTTCAATTGCAACGATCCGGGTTTCGCTATGGGTGTATCCCTTGCTGCGCATTTACTGCTGAAATCCATGTTTCAAATCGTCATTCAAAATGATCGACTCGGCGATTTCCTTCATGGACTTTCTCCGCTTCTGACTTTCCCGTTGCATGATGCGATACGCCTCGTCCTCGCTGATTTTCAGGTCGTGTTGCAGAATGCCCTTCGCTCGTTCCATGAGCTTTCGGCTTTCGAGCTTGTCCGAGAGTTCAGACTTTTCCGTCTCCAACCGCGCCCTTTCGACTTCGGCGCCCACCAGGAACCCGATCGTTGCAACCAGACTAACCTCGTGCTTCGTATATTGGTGCGGCGAACGGTTTTGAAGATTGATCACGCCCACCAGACGTCCGCCGCTTACCAGCGGTACCGATAGGAGCGCTTCGTACCGGTCTTCCGGCAACTCCTGGAACCGAATAAAACGGGGGTCTTCGTGGGCCCTTCGCGGCACAACGACCACCTCCCGGTGCTCTGCGACCCAGCCGGTGATGCCTTCGCCGACTCGTAATTTCAAGCGCCCCGTGACTTCCGAACGAGGATTCTTCGAGGCTCGTAGAACCAGCTCGTCGTTTTCAAGCACATAAATCAAGCAAGAATCGCATTTCACGACCGCGGCAATGAACTCGACGACTTCGTTCAACACCTGGTGCAGGGGGTCCGCTGCGGAAAGCCGGTTGGCCATTCTGTTTAGCAGAGCCATATCGATGATGACTTCGCGCTCGCGTGACGCGAGTTGTTCGATTCTCGATTGAAGGGGAACTTCGGTTTGTTCATCCCTCCTTTTGCGGTCCCCGTCCAGGGCTTGATGTATGGCCGCAAGCAGCGCCTGCGCTTGAAACGGCTTGGCCAGGAATTCGACTGCGCCCTTCTTCAGCGCTCGCAAGCTTGTCGGAACGTCGCCGTGTGCCGTGATGAAGATGATGGGGATATCGATGCCCGCGCTGCTGAGCTGATCCTGAAAATCCAATCCGTTCACTCCTGGAAGCCTCACGTCAAGCACGAGGCAGCTGGGAGCATCCGGCCGTTCGGCCTTCAGAAACTCTTCGGCAGAGGGAAACGCTTCTGCCTTCAGCCCTACCGACCTGAGCAGAGTTTGAATTCCATCGCGTATGGAAACATCGTCATCAACAACGAACACTATGGGGCTGGTATCGGTCGCCATCATCAAGGATTCCCCTACGAGCCAAGCGGAATAGTAAACCGGAAGATCGCACCCTTTGGCAAGCGTTGCTCGACCCACAACCGTCCGCCATGAGATTCAACGATGGAGCGGCTGATCGACAAACCCATCCCGATACCTTGGGATTTCGTGGTGAAAAACGGATCGAATATCTTCGTGGAAATATCCAGGCCAATGCCGATGCCACTGTCTTCAACTGAGACAATCGCATGGCCGGGTCCTTCCCTGCGGCTCCCGATCACAATTTCCTTACCGTCGATTGTTTCCCGCAAGGCATCAATGGCGTTTATGACCAGATTAAGTACGACCTGCTCCAATTGCACACGGTCTCCCTTGATTTTAGGCAGATCTCGGGCAGGCTCAGTGCGTATAGTGATTCGGTTCCGAGCCGCTTCTTCGCGTGCAAAATTCGCCGCGTCTCGGATGACGTCATTCAGGTCCAGCCAATCCCTGGCGACCGACTGCTTCTTGAATAAAGCTCGGATGCGATTGAGAACGGCCCCAGCCCGGGTGCCGTCCTGGATGATGGTCTCGGTCGCGCGCCGAGCCTCATCCAAATTCGGCGGGTTCGCGGACAGCCACTCCAGGCAGGCTCTTCCGTACACTACAACTGCGGTAAGAGGCTGATTTACCTCGTGAGCAATCGACGCGGTGAGCTCCGCCATAGTCAGGAATCGCGATAATTCAGCGAGTTCGGCCTGCGTCTTCATGAGGGACTGCTGGGCTGTTTCGTGCTGCTCAATACTCCTCTGCAGATCTGTGTTCGATCTTTGGAGTTCGGCGGTTCGCTCTGCCACGCGGACTTCCAGTTGGTCACGGGCTTCACGAAGCGCTTCTTCATCTTTTCTCTTGGCCGAGCTGACCCAGCTCGCCACCAGGGCAAAAACAACGAATGAAGCAAAATAGGTTACGTTCTGCGCCCCTATCGCGAAGGAACGAAACGGCGGAACAAAAAAGTAATCGACAGCGACCGTTGAGATAAAAACCGCGAAGAGGCCGGCGCCCACGCCACCAAACCAGGAACTCGCCATCACGGCGGCAAAAAAGACGAACAAAACCGGATAAGGGAAAAACCGCTGCAAGAGCAGCGTGAAAGTCAGGGCGGCGGCGACGAACAAAAGCGATAAACCGTAGCTGCGGAGTACGAACATAGCGCGCTTGTCCGACTGGCCATTGGTCTCCATATCCGTAACGGAATCTGGCTCGACAGGCGGCGGCAGAGCCGAAGCAGAGAAATCTCCGCTTGATCGATTGCCTCTCTCGGGAGATCTTTGAAAACTCTTCGAAGACCAGCTAGTCGCTTTCCAGCCCATAGTGCACGCATGATTCCGAGTTGGCAAACGTTCCCCGAGTTGGACGAACTCAATTGCCCGTCTAAGAAACTCCGACTCTCCTTCGGTCGCGACACAGGGAAGCGGCTCAGAGTAACAAAACCGCACAGCCCCGCCCAAATCACACCTTTTCGTGGCCGGGATTGCCCTTGCGGGCCTGCACGTGGAATCGAGGCCCTCGAAAAACGAGCTGTTTCACTAGCGCCGCGAAAAATAAATCAGCAACCCGAAAATTGCAGCTGGGATCAATGCCATCGCCACATAGAGCAGCGCTTTCTTTGATTTGGGTGCCTTCTGTTTCTGCCCATCCCGCAGTTCAGGTCGCTCCGCGATCCCAACTCGGTCGAGATGTGTGAGGTCCTGTGCAAACTCGTGGGCGCTCGAGTAGCGGTCTTTATGCTCGCGCTCCAGTGCCCGGTAGACCACTTCTTGCAGTTGGGGAGAAATGGCGGGCTCGATTTCACGCGGTGGTATCGGATGGCCCGATAGCCGTTCGAAGGGATCCTTCCCCTGAAACGGCAATTTCCCCGTGAGCATCTCGTACAAAATCACGCCGAGCGCGTAGATGTCGCTCCGGGCATCCCCCCGATTTCCCTTCAGTTCTTCAGGCGACATGTAGGACGATGCGCCCAGGACTTGGGAAAGGTGCGTAAACGTGATCCGCGGAGATCCTTCCTTTGCCGCGAAACGGAAGTTCGCCAGTTTAATGTGGTCTTCGGTGTCGACCAAAATATTTTCCGGCTTCAGGTCGCGATGGACGACTCCATGACCATGAATGTATGTGAGCACGTCACACACACGGACGGCAATCCGAACCGCGCGCTCGACGGGAAGCTTTCTCTCCGCCACGAGTAATTGCCGCAGCGACAACCCGTCGAACCATTCCGTCACCAGATAAGACCGGCTGTGATCGTTATCGGGAACGGCTTTCAAAAGACCCGGATGACGCAATGTTCTTTCGATTTCCTCTTCGCGGTGGAAGCGATCGGAAACGGATGGATCGATTTCGATCTCTGGGTGCAGCATCTTGATTGCAACTGGATGATTCGTGCGGAGGTCAGTACCGCGAAAGACCGTGGCCACATCGCTGCGGGAAACAACGCTATCGATGCGGTAATGATCGAGATGGTCGCCGGGATTCATTCAAAGCCTCGTTCCTAGCACGCTGTAGCGGCAGTTGCTCGCTTAAAGTGAGCAACGGCCAACGAGCAGCGCCCTCGGCCCGGCGCCTCGCATCGGAGTTATTTTCAAGCTGGTACAGAATAAACGCATTGACAATATACAGCACAATGTAACTTTTCGATGGTAACAATCGACGTTGATGGGGAATCTTTTTAACTGTGCCATGCGATGGGAATTGATCGAAATCAACGACAACCCCATGCGCCTCGTGCGCGTAAAAGATAGCTCCAAACGGCTGCACGAACCTCGCCCGCTAACAGTGGAAGAGTTCAGCAAGCTTCTGCCACAGATACCCGAACCGTTCCGCACGATGTGCATCGTTGCAATGTGTTTGGGATTGCGTGTAAGTGAAGTTCTCGGCCTGCAATGGAGTGACTTCGACTTCCCGAAAATGCAAGTTTTCATCCGACGCTCGTGGGTGTATGGAAAGGTCGGAGACGTGAAGACGAAATACTCGAATAGATGGATGCCCCTTGATCAAGCGCTTGCGAACGTTTTGAAGGAGCACCGGGTTCGTACAGCGTCTGAATTGAGAGGAACAGGCTGGGTCTTTGCTAACCCGCAACCGGAATGCCGTGGTGGCCAAGCCGTATCGTCGAACACTGGCTGCGTCCAGCAGGTATTAAGACGGGCGTGGGCCATATCGGTTGGCACACGTTTCGACATTCCTACTCCACACTGCTGCGGTCTCTCGAAGTGGACGTGAAGGTTCAGCAGGAATTGCTAAGGCACGAGGATATTCGCACCACGATGAATATCTACACGCACGCTGTTCCCTCTGCGCTTCGAGAAGCCAACAGCAAAGTGGTTCGTTTGGTGATACCGGCGCAGGTAGCGTGAGCTTATTTGCTCCCTAAAGCTCCCTCGCAAATCTGCAACTCACAGTGACGAAAGGAAATGTTGGTAGGGGCGGTGGGGATCGAAAACAAAGCGATTGGAATTTCAGGGACCTATAACAAACAAGAGAGAGCGCTAAGTCATTGAAAAATAGCATACTACCCCAACACAAATCGGCTTCCGGCCCAAATTTGCGGCACGGATGGCAAGCCGAGTTTGCAGTTTAGTTGATCTGATCCTCCTCGTAATCTCTCGGGTTCGTATCCGAATCGGGTATTCCTCGATTTGCTGGAACTCGAGGAGATTGGTGTATTCGGCAGGCGGATGAAATTTTTCTGCCCCACGCCAGATCAGTCGAGTGGGATTAAAAAGTCGATTTCAACTGAGGCTTCCCCGAAAGGTAATCAAGTCCCAGGGGTTTGCGGCTGATCGCACTTCTCGAGAGCGGCGATTTGTTGGAGAACTGTCTCCACGGCGTGCTTGTCGCCGAATTTTGTGTTGATCATGAGGTTGTAAAGATCGCGTTTAGGCCATTCGACGTGGAAGTAATGGCGGATGAAAGAGGCTCGCTCTCGGTCGATTTCGTCGATCAGTTGAAGCGCTGCCTTCTCGCTGTTCCCGATCGATTTCAGGCGGCAGAGTTTCTCTTCGACGGACGCATAGGTGAAAACGTGAAACGCGTCGCGACGGTTGCGAAGGAAATAAGCTGAACCGCGCCCGACGATTACCGATTTGCCTCGCGAAGCGACGCCCTCGATTACCTTCTGCAGGGTGTCGACCATTTGGTCGGCGTCGAAGCCAGCTTGGTAGCCGAGCGGAAGGGAGCGCTCGTAACTTCCGCGCGCGTAAACCCTGAATAGCCGATAGAGCAATGTGTCGCGCCGCTCGTCGCATCGAAGCGCCGCATGGTGATCCACATTTGCGACCCGCGCAATCTCCTCAGTCAGGTCGCGGTCCCAAAGCTCCCAGCCAAGCCGCTTAGCCAGCGTATCGGCAATCGCAGCCCCGCCGCTACCATATTCGCGTTCCACGGTGATGACGCGGATCAGCATGTTGTTATTCTGAAAAAACATCGCCCAAATTAGACAAGGGACCGATCCTTGCTCTGAGGTACGCTGCAACCGGCGCGGAGAACTTTCATCCGGAGACCATTCATCCCACTCCAAGCAGGAGGCGGGCGTTCCCGACCAGAACCTTTCTACGCGCCTGATCTGGGAGATTGAGAGCATCTATCGCCGTAAGATTTGAACGAATGAAGCGCTGACCGCTATCTGGCCCGAACGGGTAATCGGACCCAAAAGCGAGCCGTTCCGGCCCGAACATCTCATAAGCGCAACTCATCGCGCTGGGAATACCGGAAAGCGCGGTGTCGCCATAAAACATCCGGTAGTAATCGATGGGCTTCTTCGCAGTGGGTGGAGGAGCTGCGAAACCGGGCTGCGAAAGCCGAGTCAATTCCTCATTTTGATCGTAGGTGTCAATCACCCTGCCAATAAGGTAAGGCGTGGTTCCACCGGCATGGTGGGTAATGAACTTCAACTTCGGAAATTTCTCGAGTACGCCGCCATAAACGAGGCGAGCCATCGCCAAGGTCGTATCCACCGGCCAGCCAAAAATCTGCCAGATCAGATAGTCGCGAACCCAGTCGTAATAGTTCCACGAGATCGGGTGAATCCAGAGTGGTACGTCCAGCCGCTGGGCCGTCTCGTAGACTGGGAATAACGCGGGTGTGTCGATCGGAGCCCCAGAAATATTGGTAAAGAGCATTGCCCCTTTGAAGCCCAGCTGCTTTACCGCTCGCTCCAATTCCTTGGCAGCTTCATCCATGTCCGCGAAACACAGCAGGGCTACTCCCACAAAGCGATCCGGCCGCTTGGAGACGGCTTCAGCCATAGTGTCATTGGCGACTCGCACCAAGGCGGATGCAGTCGCCACATCATTCACAAACAGGTCGGCCGGGATGGGAAGAGGAGTCAACACCTGGAGCGAGGTCTCATATCGATCCATGTGGGTGAGGCGTGTTTCAAACTCGCATAGATTCGGAAACATGCGCATCAGCATGTCCATGTTAGGGACATCCGGATGCGTACGGGTTGCCCGCCGGATAATTTCGCTTCCGTACCGCGGCGGTAAAAAGTGGGTGTAGATATCGATATTCGAAGCCCCCGAGGCTTTGCGGAAGGAATCCCGCTGCTTCAGTAATTTGCCGGGATACGCGAGCGCACTCAGCAACAACAGTTTTCGTCTCGTAAGTCCTGCTTGAAATGGGTTCACGAGTCGCAACCCTTTCGAATCTGGGCGCCCCGGAAAAGGCGTCCCACCCAGCTAAGGACGCTCCATTTGAACAATGTGCACTCCAATAACAGCATGGCGTTCTTCCCTTGCTGTTCAACCGGAATTAGAGCGTCAGTGAATCGGATCTTCGCGTCGAAAAGCTGGGTCAGGGTGGCGGCGGAAAGTTGAAAGTGTATGAGATCGTTGATGTCAAACCGACGGGGTTCGATAGGACCTGCCAGCGTTTCGATTCGGCCGTTCTTTATCCGCACGCAGAACGGATCATGATCGGTGACGTCAAATTCGATCCGATGGTTTTGCTCCGACAACAACCGGCGTCCCTCTGCATCCTTTGCCAATGTTCCAAAGAAGGCGGTAGCCCTTTCTCGAAGGCCCGACTTCGAAGAGCGGCGCTTCCGGGCACCTGTCCTGCTTTCCCTCATGGATCACCTCCTGGACGATTCCGCCGTGGCGTGGTTCAGTTGAAGAAAACGTGCCGCGTTGTTGTAAAAGATATCCGCTTTTTCTCCAGGACTGAGAGAAGGCGTGGAATTGACATTTTCAATGGCAATCCCAAAAGCATCAGGCCACACAATCCCGTCGGTTCCATACATCAAGCGCTTTCCCATACCCGCTCGCATCAGGCTGGACAAATATCGCTGGAACTCGGCTCGCGGAAGCAGCCAATCGATGGCCGCCAAGTCAGCATAGATTTTCGGATAGGCGTTCATCAGCGCCAGGGTCGAGTCCAGGTAAGGATATCCCGCATGCATCACATAGACGCGCAAGCGCGGGTGGCGAACCAGAAGCTCCTCCAAGTTCAGCGGATTGGCCAATCCGATTCGAAAACCTGGACAGCAGCTGTACGAAGCCTCCGGAATGCCGATCCCGGTGTGAATTCCAACCGGTATGTTCATCTTCTCGGCCAAGGCGTAATACGCATCCATTTTGGGATCACTGGGTGAAAGACCGTCGTAGATTGCAGTGACCTCGCCTAATGCGCCCAAGCGGCCTGACGTGTAATCCTGGCGGAGTTGTTCGACGGCCGGGTAGGGTGCCATCCTGGGGATCGGGAATAAAGGGGAGCCAATGATGCGGCCCGGGTCGGCGTCCTTCCACTGATAGACGATATTCAGCGGACCGCTCGCGATCGCTTTAACGATGTTCTCGCGCTTCATTGCCGCGAGCATGGCATTGCGAAGCTGGTCGTCGGTAACCGCGCCCGATCGCTTGCCAGTGATGGGATTCGGTGGGTCCGGCAGTTTGTCAGTCTCGGTAGCCAACACACCCAGGACGTTCTTCACCCAATCTGCCGGATAAGCATGGACGTGAACATCGATGATCGGCTGGGTTCGCTGCGTCTGGGCGGCCAGGGGCACCGCCAACAAGAGAAAGCCGTAGAGGAGTGCTTTTGGAGGCATCGACATTTCCGCAATAGTAATAAAAGCTATCCCAGGTAATAAATCGGTTCCATCTTTACCGCAGACAAGTCTTCGGCACCTTTTTCCGTGAGCACAACACACGTCGAGCAGGTGGTTCGCACTTGACCTGGTACCACAATATTCGGATGCCAGCTCATAACCATATTTTTCTGCAACACCCACCCACGCGTGCCTTCGACAGTAAACCGGGGCCCTTCGTGGTTTTGGGTTCCGATCCAATGGCCGACCGGGACGGTCGAGCCCGGATAACCGTGGCTGCGCATGAATGCCTCCAATTTTTCGACAATCGGGGTCAATTCCGCACCTACCTTCAATTCGCCCATGAGCGTTTGGTAAGCCTCGAAGATGATTTCCGATCCGCGCTTTTGCGACTCCGGTATTTCACGGCTCAACGCGAATGTGTACATCTTTTCGGATTGATACCCCGCGATGTTGGGTGTAGGTTCCGTCAAAACGATATCGCTCTTTTCCAAACGCCGCCCACTCGCGCCGTTGGCCCACGTTCCGGCCCCGGCGGAACCAGCGTCGAATAGCAGGACCGTTGCCGGATTAGCGCCGGTCTCGAGCATGCCCTCCATCACCCGCGCGTACACCGCCCAGTCGACGGTTCCGGGACGCAAGCCCTCTCGCAGAATTGGATAAGCGATCTCGTCGATGATTCGCTGTGCGAACCGAATGAGAGCCAGTTCGACTTCGTCTTTGACGACAATGACCTGCGTCAGAACCCGGTTCGCGTCTTCCGTCCTAGCATCCGGCAAGCGATCGCGGAAATAGAGCGGCAGAAGCCAATCAATTTCGTCGCCGCATAGCCCGATCCTGCCACGCTGGAGGTTACGGTCTTTTAATTTCTGGATACACGCATTTGCGAGATTTTGGTTGCTTCCCTCCGATACGGGATCCTTCGGCACATCCACCAGTTCGTCCGTCCATATTACTGGCAACAAAGCGCGGGTGTGGGCACTACTGTACATGCTCACGAAGAGACTCGAAGGCCCTTCAGCTAACACAAGCGCAATCCCTGGCTCAAGCGCATAAGGATGGAAATTACTCACATAGCCGATGTAATCCAATCCACGGTTGCTCACAATCAGTGCATCGAGGTTCGCCTGCCGCATAGCAGTCTGAATCTTCTGGATTCGCTTCCGTCCGTACTCCTTTGAGTAGAGCGTCGCCACTTCTGGTGGCAGAGGCAGACGGCTGGCAGCCTTGGCACTTGGACCGAAGCCAGACGATTGCAGCAAAGTGAGGCCGGCTCCCGCTAGAGCGGCAGATTTCAGAAACGCACGCCTATTCGTTCGGTAATGGCTCATAAAATTCCGCGGTTGTTCTTAAACAATCCGCATACCCTTCGGTGGATACTTCGAAAGATTTTCCACACCGCTATCAGTAACCAGCAGAAGCCCGCAAATCTCTTCCTTAACTTCTCCGGGAATTACAACATTCGGATGAAAGCTGAAGATCATCCCTTTCTCAAGAATGATATCGGGGGAGCGCAATGAGGGTCCTTCGTAATTATCCAGGCCTATAAAATGGCCAGGAGTGTGCGTGAAGGAATCAAATCCGTGTTCTCGAAACGTGGCCAGCGAAGCGTCCACAACTTTCGACACGGGAACACCCGGCCTCCCTTGGGCAACACCTGCTTCATAAGCGGCCTGGCAGGCAACTGACGCACGCTGCTGCTTTGCGGATGCGGGTCCCAGAGAGAATGTTGCCGCCAACTCAGTGTTATATAGATGATAGAAAGGCAAGGTTTCATAAACCACCACGTTGCCGCGGCGAAGCTTGCGCCCATTGAGAAGCTCCATCAGCATGGCATTCGAATTGGGTCCGATACCCATGAGAACGAATGTGTCCTCTTCGCCGCCCGCGGAGATCATGCTGGATTGTCCACTGGCGTAGAGTTCGAAATCGGTCACACCCGGCGCGATCGATTTTTCCACTTCCTTCATGGCCGCATCGCCGATGGCAGCCGAACGTCTCATCAACTCAATCTCTTCGTCGTCCTTAACGATCCGCAAGAGGTTCAGCATGGCGTTGGCATCCACTCTTTTCAAGCGCGGCAGGAATTCCTGAAAGAACAATTGTTCCGCCCAGTCAATTTCGCCACCGGCCAATCCCAGGCTGCCGCCTTCCAGGTTCCAAACACGCAATTGATCCTTAACCAATTGGAGCACCGATTGATTATCGCCTCCCACCAGCCGAACATCCTTTATATAGCTCGATGCCTCCGCCCTGGGGCGCATGTATTCCGCAGCGGTAAAGGTCTGCAAAAAAAGAACAGCATCCCCTTCCATTGGAAGTAGAACCGAAACCAGCTGCGAAGACCCGGAGCCCCGGCCTTGTAATTCGGGATCGAAGAAACCGAGATATCGAACCGCATGGTTCAAGACCGAGGACACGAGCAGGCAATCCAGCTTCGCGGTGCGCATCTGCTGACGGATTCTCGCAATACGGCGCGCGAACCCACCCGGTGAAATCGGCGGGGACGGAAATGTAGAGCTTTCAGATGTTGATGCGCCCTCTGTCATCGCGGGACGGGCGACACCCGCAGCATTGGCGGTTCCGCTCAACATCACTCCGCCAAGAGAAAGGCAAGCCAGCATCTGCCTTCGGGTTGGCCGGTATCGCATCTCGCTAAAATGAGAGACGCAGCCCAAATTGGATCAACCGCGGCAGCTGGGCCGAAGTGATCTGTCCAAACGTCGATGTGCCGAAGTAGCGATTTGGCGTATTGAAGTTCGGATGGTTGAAAAGATCGAAGAAATCAGCTCTGAACTCCAGATGAGTGCGTTCCGTCAACGAGAAATTCTTAGCAAGGGTAGTGTCAAAGTTGCGGACGGGTGGTCCCTCCACGGTGTTGCGTCCGCAGGTACCCAACAGCTTATAAGGAGATCCAGCCGCCGGAACAATAGTGGTATTGGGCGCAAAGGCGTTTACATTGAACCACTCCGCCACGGTATCCGGAGCGCCGGTGTTAGGATTCGACACACAGTTTGGCCGGTCAGCGCTTGAGCTCGCAATCCCGCTGACGTTGGCCGTCAACTGCACGGTAAACGGGGTTCCCGATTCAATCGTGGCCACGCCTCCCCACTGCCAACCCCCGACAATCGCGTCGGTGATGCCACCCTTATCCAGGAATTTCTTGCCGTGCCCAAATGGCAAATCCCAAACGTAGTTCAAAATGAACCGGTTGCGACGGTCAAAATTCGATAGCCCCTTGTTCCCCGAGATATCGTACGAGTTTTGGGGTACGGGCGAGTCTGTTGGCCCCCCTGTGAACGTGGAAACCGTATCTTCAGATCGAGCCCAAGTGTAACCAACGGTGAAGGTCAGTCCTTGTTCCACCCGCTGCTGAATTCTACCCGACAATCCTTGATACCAAGACATACCCTGGCTGTGCTCCTCGAAGGATTCGCCAAACGCTGGGTTGGGCGGAAATCCTCCGGCCATTTGCGGTGTATTCGGATAGTTCTGATCGGCAAGGTAGAAGCCGTTCAGGTGCACGCCGTGGTTTCCGGCATAAGAAACCTCGGCAACGGTGTTCTTTTTGACCTGCGACTGCGCACTCAAGGTCCATTCTTCGACGTAGCCAGGACGAACGCCGGGCGGGACACCCCCGGTGGAAGGTCCACCATTGTCACTCGTCCGGTTTGTTGGCCCACCGAACGCGTAGGTAGTCTCATATGTGTTGGGGGTGGTGGGAAAGAACAGCGAGTCTTGAAAGGTTGCCACCGTCGGAGCGAACGGAGGACCAAGGCTTCCGGACTCGACGCTGTATCCGCGTTCCTGAAAGCTGTTGAACAAACCCATGGAGCCATGCATCACCAGCCGGGAATCTCCGAGTGCATCCCAGGCAAACCCAAAGCGCGGGGCAATATTGGGGTAGTAGGTGGGATTCACGGAAGCAGGGAGCCCCAGCTGGCTGTTAGTCACAAACTTCGTACCGAAGTTCTTTATAAAATACTGCGTGAGCGGATCCGCCAGCGATGGGAGCTGTCCAGACTGCGATCCAAGCACAATGGCATTGGCAGGCAGATCCAAAACGGACATCACGGTTCCATTGATGGGGGTCGGGCTGGTAGAAAATTCCCAGCGCAACCCAAAGTTCAGAGTGAGACGAGGAGTCGCTCGATATTGGCCGGCGTAGTACGTTCCAAGGTAATTGTATCTATAGTACCCATATCCGATTCCCAACTGAATTAAACTCACCCGAGGGCGGTCCAACAGAAAATCCGAGAAACCGGAACCGGTCGCATTCTGTCCAAATCCGGTATCCGAGCCGAACGTGAACTCACCATTGGAAAATGTATCCGTAACGCCCGCGAGATGATAGAACCAGTAGTCTGCCCCGAATTCGTGAGTGAATTTTCCGTGCGTCCAGGTCACATCGTCGCGGAACTCGAATCCGTTATTGCGGCGAATGTTTGGCTGCAGCGTGTCATTGTCGCCCAATCCGCCCAAGCCGGGAATGCTGATGTAGGGGATTCCATTGTTCAGCGTCTTGCCATAACGCTGGAATCCCAGTTTCTGAATAAAATCGGAGTTAATATTCTGCGATTCGAACAAGGCGTGGAGACCGTTGTAGCCGAAGTGAAATGAATTTACGAGAGTTGGGGTCAAGGTCGTGGTTAACGCGATGTCTGCATTGTGACCGTAAGAGTTGCCGATGTCACCGAATCCATTGGGCCCGGGTAACACCGGAGAAAAGCGCTGGACGAAGGGCGAACTCGAAAGATCCTGTTGTTGGGCGTAGCGAATAAACATAAGATTGTTTGTACTGATCTGATAATCGATCCGCGCAAGGTAAACGTTGCTGTTGTCGTATCGGGGGGCCACGGCCAGATAGTTGGACTGCCCGGGGGCCGCATTCGGAATATTGGGCAGGGGCGTCATCGCTAGAATCGCAGTCGCCAAGGGATTGATGGCACCCAAAGGAACCTGGTTTCCCGCATAGGGAACACCGGTAACACTCTTGATTTGCGGAAAGGGTAGCCCCGTTCCGGGGTTAATTCCCGACAGATTGCCCTGGTGCATAGCCAAGGTGGGCACGGTGGTTTCTTGCGTCAAAGACTGGCGTATGCGCAACCCTTCGTATGACAGAAAGAAGAAGGCCCGGTCTTTCTTAATTGGACCGCCAAAGGTAGCGCCGAACTGATTCTGTTTGTAGGGGGGAATCGGCTGATTGGCGCTGTCGAAATAGTTCTTCGCGTCAAGGACCGAATTCCGAAGATACTCGTAGGTCGAACCGTGCAAAGCATTGGTGCCAGAGCGGGTGACGATGTCTACTTGCGCGCCGGGCACAATGCCGTACTTAGCCGAATAACCGTCAGCGATGATCCTGAACTCTTGGACCGCATCCACAGATGGACTCACTGTGATGGTGTTATAGTTCGTGTCCATAAGGTTGACGCCGTCTAAGGTAAAATTGTTGTAAGAATCGCGCTGCCCGGCCACGGAAAACCCTATGTTACCGCCGGCAGTACCCCACTGGGCCTGCGTGCTCCCGGTCTGGGGTTCACTCACGCCGGGTATTAGCAAACCCAACTGGAGAAAATGGCGCCCATTGAGGGGCATCGACATGATCTGCTTGTTCTCGACGAGCCCACCGACTGCCGGTGTAGAAGTGTCCACCAAGGGTACGGTTCCCTGCACCGTTACCTCTTGCTGAAGATCGCCGAGTTGCATGGTAGCGTCTATGCGAGCAGTCTGGCCCACCGTTACTGTCACTCCACTGAGCACGGTTTTCTTGAACCCTGACTGTGTGACCGTCATGTCATACGTTCCGACGGGCAGGCTGGGAATTCGGTAATAGCCGTCCGCACCGGCGGTCACAGTTCGCGATAAGCCAGTCGCCACGTTGGTGGCAAGCACTTGTGCGTTCGCAAGCGCCGCCCCCGAGGGATCGGCGACGAGCCCCTCAATGGTGGCCGTAGCCTGAGCGCGTGCGGAGCTATTCACCATGAATACGCACGCAACGAGCGCCAATAGGCCCCGCAGGTACACCCATTTCGGCAGAAATGTGCAGCCCGCTGTGTAGCCTGCCTCTTGCCGAATCGTCCGCATACGACCTCCCCCTTTTAGTACTGTCTTGAGTTTCAGACAATTGTTATGAAACGATTAGAGGTCGTTGTCAAGATCAAAACATTGATGGTCCTGATTTGTGTCGCTAATCCAGAGAGGAGTGAGGAGGAGACTACCGGCCTCGGCGCTGTAGATATGCCGAAACCTCTTGCAGACTGACAACATCGCCGTACTTCATATCGATATCGAACAGGCTGGCGGAATGGGGCCCCGATGCTCTGTCTCCCACCGCTTCGCGGGGGACGATAGCGCGCAACCCAAGCTGAAGGGCGTCTACAACCGTTGCACGAACACAACCGCTTGTTGTACACCCGCCAACAATCAACGTGTCGACCCTTTCCGTCGTCAAAAACGATGCCAGCTCAGTCCCGAAGAAAGCCGAGGCATACTTCTTTCTGATGATCAGCTCACCCTTTTTCCTGTTCAATGCCGGATGCAGAGCGACCCAAGGCGATCCAGTGACCAACCATTTCAGACCGCTTACTTTTCGTACAAACAGGCCAGCGTCCTTAAGGCTGGGGTCATATTCCACGGTCGTGAAAATAATAGGGATGCGTGTCCGGCGGGCGATCTTAAGTATTTTTGTGACTGCCTCTATCTGTGAACCGAGATCCGCTGCCAGCGGCGAACTGGCTTCGGTAAAAGCCTTGATAAGATCGATAATCAGAACGGCCGGCCGCCGTCCAAAACCAACGCGCCCCGCAAATCCCCGCTTCACAAAGAACTTCTTCGTGGCTCCCGAACTTGTCATAAACTTGGTTCCTTCAGGAATTCGCCTTTCGGCGTAACCGTTCATCAACGCGGCGCAAGGGATTCCGGCACCGCGGTGGCAAACAACTGCTTGCGCGTGCCTGACGCCAGCACATAGCTGGGCAAAGGGCGCTGCAGAAATTGTTGAAGCTTTTTCGCCGCCATCACGACTAAATCCAGATCGATGCCTGTGCGGATCCCCATCTCTTGCAGCATATTCACCAGATCCTCTGTAGGGATATTGCCACTTCCACCCGGGACCACGGGGCAGCCTCCCAGGCCTCCGCATGAAGAATCGAAGGCATCCACTCCGGCCTCCATTCCCGCCAGTACGTTGGCCAGACCCAGGCCCCGAGTGTTATGAAAATGCAATGAGTAGTGAGCCTCGGGAGCTTCCTTGGATAGTCTTTCCATAAGGCTCTTCACTTGGACGGGGTTTGCAACCCCAATTGAATCAGCGATCGCGAGCTCCTCAAAACCCATTTCAATCAGTTGATGGGCAGCCGTTACAACTTTGCCCTCGGCAACGGCGCCTTCCAGTGGGCAGCCAAATGCGAGGGCAAGTATCACCTCGCAGTTGATCCCGTGATTCTGGCTCAGTTCCATGATACGACGACAGTCTTCCAGGGATTCCTGCACGCTGAGCCCGACATTTCGCCGGTTGTAGCTTTCACTGAGACACACCACCATCCGCACGCCGTGAACGCACGCCTGAATCGCGCGGTCGGCCCCCCTGGCATTGGGAACCAGCGCGATATACCGGGCTCCGGGAACACGTCGAATTCGCGACATCACTTCATTGGCATCCGCCATCTGGCTGATCACCTTCGGGCTCACAAAGGAGGTGGCTTCTATCTTCTCGATGCCGGCACTCGACAGTGTATCGATGACCTCCACCTTCAGATCGGTGGGTATAAAGGCCGCTTCCATTTGAAATCCGTCGCGCGGCCCGACCTCTACCACGTGTATTTGCGCGGGAGCCATCACACCTCTCCGGGAATTCTTAAGCTCTGGCCGGCACGAAACGCACTCCGCCTAAAATCGCCTTATTTGAACGGAGTGAAAAGAAGCGCCCGTTCGTATATGATAACTTGGCTTTGAAACACCTGTGTCGCTCGAATGAAATCTGAAAGGCCCTGACGATGGATTTGGCGTTGGACAAACATAGCCCCCTTCCCCCCCATGCGCAGATACAGGAAAAAATCAAATTAGCTCTCCTGCTCGGCCAATTGCGGCCGGGAGACACTCTCCCGTCGATACGCGAAGTCGAGAAAGAAGTCGGTGTCAGCCGCAACGTCGTTCGCAAGGCATACCTCGAACTGCAGACTCTGGGCGTGCTGGATTTGCGGCACGGCAAAGGCGTTTTGGTGCAGAAGCAATTGTGTTACGGAGGCCGAGACAGCGTGAACGAGAAATGCGAGGCGCTCTCCAGGGAGGTCCTTTCACGGTTGCGAGAAGTGAGCGTTTCTCCATCGGCCTTCGCGCGTTACCTCTATCAACACGCCAGAGAGCAGGAACTGCTCTCTCCGTTCGTAATATTTGTAGACGCAACCAAGTCGCAAGCTGTCGAGCGCGCCAGTAATATCTCGGCGATCTGGCAAGTCAACGTACCCGGGTATTCAATCGATGAGCTGGCCTCTCTGCCCAAATCCGGACTCCGAACAATTCGCAAGATTTTGACAAACTATATCCGCTTCGACCAAGTCCGCCGGATCGTCGGAAATCACGCCGAAGTCATTCCGTTAGGTCTCACTTTTGCTGAAAAAACCGTCAAAGAACTCGGCCGCCTGCCAGCCACTGCTAATATCGTCCTGGTCCTTGACGATAAGGATTACCCTTCGCTGAGTCTATTAATCGATTTGTATCGCAAGCTCGTAATCAAGCCTGAATCCAAAATTACCGCCTTACCTTTTACAAAGATCAAAGACCTTCGCGAGTTTGTAACATCTTCCAAATACGACAAAATACTCTTCAGTAACCGGATATGGGACGACATTCCGGAAGACTTGAAGAAAAACCCCAAAGTCACCCGGCCCCACATGGAGGTCGATCTATCCTCGCTCGAGAGCGCCCGCATCTACGCCGGCGTCATAATTTAGCCGGATCACAGGCCCCGCTTGCCGTCGGACCTACTACGCCCTCCTGAACGAGCTGGCCGACTTCTTCCTGTGTCATACCCAGCAGCGTGCCCAGGACTTCCGTATTATGGGCTCCCAGTTCCGGGCCCATCCATTGAGTTCGTCCAGGCGTCTCCGTAAGTTTCGGAGTCAGCGCGGGAATTTTTAACTCTGTGCCATCGGGAAGCATATGGGTCTCGAAGAGTCCGCGGGCGATGAAATGCGGATCCTCCATCATTTCCGCCACGGAATAGATTGGACCGACTGGGACGTCAGCTTTTTCAAGAATATCGATGATCTCCTGGAGTGAGTGTTGTTTGGTCCAACCGGAGATGGCGTTATCGATCAAATCGGCGTGCTTCACGCGCCCGTTGTTGTGTTCCAACTCCGGGTTGTTCGCCAGATCGGGCCGTTCGATCGACAACATGAAACGCTTGAAGATGCTGTCGCTATTACCGCCGATCACCACATATTTGTCATCACTGCACCGCCACGTGCCGGTGGGAACGATACCCGATAGCCGGTTCCCTTCCCGGCGACGGATCGTGCCCAGCTTGTCGAATTCGGGGACCACTCCCTCCATAACGTTGAGCACCGATTCATACAGGGCCACATCGACAACCTGACCCACCCCGCCTTCCATGGAGTTTCTATGGTAGACGGCCACGAGGATGCCGAGCGCAGCGTGCAAGCCCGCGAGTGTATCTCCCAAACTCAGATTGGGACGAACGGGAGGGCTGTCGGGAAAGCCGGTCACGAAGCGCAATCCCCCTACAGCTTCTGCTACCGAGGCGAAACCAGGTTTGCTGCTGTACGGGCCGTCTTGCCCCCAACCGGAAACCCTCGCCATAATGATCCGGGGGTTGATCTTCTTAAGTCGCTCATACCCAAGGTTCCATTTTTCCATCGTGCCGGGCTTGAAATTCTCGAGCACCACATCGACCTTAGTGACCAGGCGATGGATGATCGCCTGTCCTTCGGGTGTCCGCAGATTCACGGTCACGGACTTTTTATTTCGTCCCAACACATACCACCACAGCGAGGTGCCTTTGTACGTGCTCCGCCACGTGCGCAAAGGGTCTCCCTCGCCCGGCTGCTCAATCTTTATAACCTCCGCCCCAAACCAAGCCAGAAGAGCCGATGCAAAGGGGCCGGCTAGTAGCTGGCCCATTTCCAGAACGCGCAAACCCTCCAGAGGTTTGCGCGCCGCCTTGTTATTACCATCCTGTTTCATCCGAGAGTCCTTGACCCGTAGCCCTAAGAAAACTTCGAGACCGTCCTTCGAATAGACGCTACCAGCTGCTGGATTTCACTTCGGCCAGCCGCCGCACGCCAATTGCCTCCGGGATGGGCCCGAAGGTGAACTTCTCCAATTCACCCCGATCCTTACGGACACGCTCGCGTAGATGCCCGGTCGCGTCGGCGTCAAGTTCCAGAGTTTCCGGGGATAGAACCACGGCGTAGTCTGATCGGGCTTTATCGATTGAAAGCAATTTGCGCCGTACGTCCGCCAAGACCAGTTCGGCCGGCCGGTCAAGAGGATCCTTCCAGCCGCCGCCCCCAGCGGTTTCATAGACAAGCACATCTCCGCGCTGCACCTTCACACACGAAACTTTCGACGGCAGCAAAACGGATTCGCCGGTAGTTCGGATCAGACGCTTGCTGCTCGAAGCCCCTGGCAATCCACCCAGGATGCCCCAGGGCTGGGAGCGTTCGCGGTCGTCATGGATCGCAATTTCGCCGTCAGCTTCAAAACGATAAATCTTGCGCACGCCGTTGCCGCCACGATGAAAGCCCGCGCCGCCTGAATCCAACCGCGACCCATACTCCAGGACTGTCAGCGGGTAGTATGTTTCCAAATACTCGTTGGGAATATTTTCGAAAAGAGGCCACCAGGAATGGGCGTCCATGCCGTCACCGATTGGCCGCCCGGGAATTCCCCCAAAGCTGATTTCCATCAGATGAAAGAATTCACCGTGCTGGTCATACCCGTTGTAGAGAAGATAGGGAGAAGTGCCGTACCCGGCCGCCGTAGTCAGCTCCGGAGCTTGATTCCCGAGAGCCCCTCCCAGCACATCAAATAGACGCGTCAATGCGTGCGTCCGGCAGCCAAGCGCCGCAGGGAATCGCGGCAGAATCAACGAGCCTTCCGGCTGGGACACGTGAAGCAACGGATAGAATCCGTCGTTAAAAAGAATCTGAGGATCGAAAACCATGATCAGGTACACGCCAATAAACATCTTGAACATTTCTTCATTGAGGTAAAAATTGATAGGACCAGGGGCCTGCGGATCGGTTCCCGCCCAATCGAAATAACCGTGCTCGCCCTCCCGCCAGATCGTCAGCTTCAACTTATAAGGACCGTTTCCTCGGCCGTCGTCGTCCACATAGTCCTCAAAACTAACCTTATGCTCGGGAAGGTTTTGCCGGATCAACCGAGCCATCGCCTGGTAAGTCCGGTCCAGCAAAGCCTCGCAGGAACGCAGATAGACTTCCGGCCCGAAGCGTTCGCAAAGTTCTATCACTCGTTTCTCCGCAGTTCGGCAGGCAGCCACAATGGCCATCAGGTCGAAGTAATTCATCGTGGGCATGCGGGAGTTATTGAGAATCAGGTCGAGCAAGTCATCGTTCAGTTTTCCCTGGGCAAACAGTTTGACCGGAGGAATTCGCGTGCCTTCACCGTATATCGTAGTGGCATCGGTCGGAAGGCTGCCTGACACCGGCCCTCCCACATCGATCGTATGCCCGAACTGCGAGGCCCAGCCGGCAAGCTTGCCCTTATGAAAAATGGGAAGGAGCACCATCCAGTCGTTGATGTGAGAGATGGCTCCCCGGCACTTGTACGGGTCGCTCATCAAAAACACGTCGCCTTCCTGAATCCCGCGCTCCCAGGTGGAGATAAAGCCGCTCACGTAGGAACCGAACTGCCCTACCACCATGCGCCCATCCGGCAGGCAGATCATCGGGAAGCCGTCATGCTGCTCGCGAATCACGGGGGACATCGCCGAACGGAACAGGACCGTATCCATCTCGTGTCTCGCGTTGCGCAAGGCGTTTTCAATGATGTCGAGCGTCACTTTATTGGACGCCGCGGCACCCGCGCCAGCCGGCGTGCCCTTGCCTCCGACGCCGGACTGCTTTTTTCTTCGTGAAGAAACGGTGTTCTTAGCCATAGGTTTCGACCGTCGGCCCTGCTTTTATCGTTTGCCCTTGACGCCTTTCCGAAGACGGGCCTTACCTTTATTCGCTCGGATTCTTCGGCGCTCATCGGCCCAAATCAGAATATTCAGATAAGGATCCACCTCGCCGTAGTGGCCTGGCAGAATGAGCGTCGTGGAATCGGCTTGTGTGATCACGGCGGGGCCCGAAATAATATGCCCCACCTTCAACTTCGAACGGTCATAAACGGCGGCTGAGGTGAATTGTCCGCGATGGTATATATTCCGCTGGCCGGTTTGAGCAGATTCTGAATGGCTCTTCGTTGCTGCGTGGCGCTTCAGCTCCACTTTTGGCACTTCTCCTATCGCAATGGCCCGCATATTAACGATTTCAACCTCGTGCTCGATGTTGAAGGCATAATTGCGATGATGTACTTCCTTAAACTGAGCTACTACTCGCTCCATACCCGACGATTCTTTGAACCATTCCGGTTCCACATCAATGGCAAACTCATAGCCCTGGCGGTAATAGCGCATATCGAACTGAAACCGGACCCGCTGACGCGCGTAAGGAATGTGCTCGCCCTTCAGCCATTCGCGGGCTTGGGTTCCCAGTTCATCCATGCTTTTACGAATGACTTCCGACTCGATTCTGCCGATGGTACGTATGAGAGTCCGTGAAAACTCGGTTCGGATGTCGGCATGGAGAAATCCCAGCGCGGACAGAACACCCGGGACAGTGGGAATGATCGCCGGCCAGGAGTTAATCAGACAGGAGAGCGCGTTTGCATGAAGGGGGCCCGCACCTCCCAAGGCCAGGAGCGCAAAGTCCCTGGGATCGTAGCCGCGCTGCACCGAAATCAGGCGCAGGGCGCCAAACATGTTCTCATTGACGATGTCATAGATGCCCTGCGCTGCATCGAACAGTGAGAGCCCCATCTTATCCGCGATTGTCTGCACGGCGGAGACGGCTCTTGCGTGATCTAATTTCATTTCGCCGCCGAGCAATTCCGGAGGCAGGTACCCCAACACGACATTGGCGTCGGTGACCGTGGGTTCGCTGCCGCCGCGCCCGTAGCAAGCCGGGCCGGGCTGGGCCCCCGCTGACATGGGCCCCACGCGCAGGGCGCCGGTGATCGGCACATGGGCAATCGAGCCGCCTCCGGCGCCAACCGAATGGACGTCGACGCTCGCGACCTTCACGGGATACTGGCCGACTCGCGTCTCCCGAATAATTGAAGGCATTCCATCCCGGGCCAAAGCAACGTCCGTAGAGGTACCGCCCATATCGAACGAAAGCACGTTGGCAAATCCAGAAAGCTGACCTATATAGGCGGATGCCACAGCTCCGCCAGAGGGTCCTGATAGTAAAGTGGTTACCGGCTGCTCTGAGGCGGCCTTCATACTCATCACGCCGCCGTCGGAGCGCACGATTTCCATGCGGGCGGTCAGCTTCTCCTCCTCCAGCCTGCGCTGCATTCCCTGCAGATAGGAATGCATCCGTGGTCTTACGTAGGAGTTCATGACGGTCGTCAGCGTTCTTTCGTACTCGCGGAATTCAGGCAGAATTTCATAAGATGCGGTGACTGCCAGGTCGCCGGCAAACTGTTCCGCGATTTGCTTCATTTTCTTCTCGTGTTCGGGATTCGCATACGAATTGAGCAGGCAAATCGTAAGCGCTTGAATTCCCCGTTCGCAGAGTTGCCGCAATACGCCACGCGCTTCATCTTCGTCAAACGGCACGAGAACTTCGCCTCGGGCGCTCATCCGGGCGCTGATCCCGAGAGTCAAGTCCAGAGGAGCCATCGGCTCCGGCTTGATCATGATGATCCAGCCCGCCAGGGGGCCCGGTGTCTGACCGCGCGCCACATGAAGGATTTGCTCGAAACCGCGAGCAGTAATCAAGCCGACGCGGGCGCCCTTACCTTCAAGTACTGCGTTGGTGGCCACCGTCGTGCCGTGAAGAATCAGCGAGATGCGATTGGGATCGATACCGGCCAGCGCCGCTACCTTCTTAACGCCTGCAAGCACCCCTATCGAGGGATCCGCGTTGGTGGAAGGAGTTTTTGCCAGCACCAATTCTCCCGAGCTTTCATTGAACAGCAGGAGATCGGTAAATGTGCCGCCCACATCGACCGCCAGTCTGTATGACACCGAAGAGTTTCTCCTGACAGGGACGGCGTCTGGTGAACGCCACATAATAAATCAATTGTTTTATATGTGAAACAGTTATTTAACCCACCGCCTCGGGAACCGCTGCCCGAACCGACAGCGCCCGGTACGTTTGGCGAAGAAAACTCAAAAGCACCAAGGTCACTAACATCGACACCGAGCACAGGAAAAAAGTCGAGCGAGAGCTGCCGGTGGCAGTCAATAGGTATCCACCCAGGTAAGTCGAAACAATGGCCCCTGCGTAACCCGTAGTCAAAATAAGACCTACGGCTTTCCCTCCGTGTTGCCGCTCCACCAACCTTGCCAGCACACTCGTGAGTGGAATCGTAAGCAGGCTGGTACCCAGTGCGACCAGACCGGTATTGACTGCAACTCCCAACGGCTGAACCCGGGGAGCCAGCACCAACAGCGCCGGGCAGATCACGCATAAGACGGTACCGAAAACGGCCACCAGCCAAGCACCCAAGCGATCGGCAAGCCAGCCGGCAAGCACCGACCCCGGAATGACCACCAGACCGAGCAACATCGAGATTGCTCCCGCTTCAGCCGGCGGATATCCCCGCTGCTGCGCAAGATATTCCGGGAGCCACGTGATCATCGCAAACGACTGAAAGAAAAGACAGAAATTCCCCGCGCTCACCAATAGAAGCCCCCATTTAGAGCTCTGAGGGCCAGGCGTGGTCCTTCCGTCGCGAGGTGAATGCGCGAATTCGCTAAAAACGTTCCCGCCGGTGAAGCCCAACATGATTGCCAGGACGATTAATGCCACTAGTGCGAAGAGTGACAACGGAACGCGCCATCCGAGGGTCTTGGAGATAATCGGTGTCACCAGCATCGCTACCGACAAACCGAGATTCAGCGAACTGAAGAAAGCGCCGGTAGCCAAATTGAGTCTCGCGGGTGGAAACAAATGGAGGACCGTCGCTAAGCCCGGCACAAAGATACTGGTTGCCCCAATGCCAATCAGCACCCGGCAAACAAGCATTTCCCAGAAATTCTGCGTAAGCGACGAAAGTAAACCGGCGAGTACCAGCAGGGCAAGTCCGTTGAGGATCAAGCGCCGCACACCTATCCGATCGCTGTAGAAGCCGATGATCAGGCTGCCAAACGTCGGAATCATGGTATACGCAGTCATGAAAAGCCCCGCTCTGGCAAAGCTGATGCGAAAGACGCTTGTTAGCGTGGCCAGCAGGGGAGGGATGGCAAATACTGAAACGAAAGCGCAGAAAACCGCCGAACAGATCAACAGCAGGGCGAACCACGGACCGTACGTTGCCTTCATTTCGGCCACCCCGCTTTTTCACCCGCGCCTGCGGGTAGGCCCGAATCTTGCAAATCCGCCTCCAGTCCGAAGATCCGAATCGCATTCTCGCGAACGAGCTTCCTGCGGATTGCCGGCGCTAAATTGAGGGCGTCGATTTCCTTCAAAGAGGCCTCTTGATCCTGCAAGGGCCAATCCGTGGCCCAAACGACTTTGGTGCTGCCCTCGAAGCCGCAAAATCTTCCTTCTTCTTTCAAATATTCGAGGATTGCGCTATGCCACAAGCGCGGCGGAGGAACATCCGGGCAGATAAAAATGTTTTCATTGTTGATCGCCATCGCCACCAGTTCTTCTTCCCACGGATATCCGCTATGCAGTGCGACAATTTTCAGCGTCGGAAAATCGCGGGCGATGTTCTCAATCCAGATCGGCCGCGCCACAATGCGCGAATTCGACCGCATAGTGCCCTGTCCCGTCTGGAAAGAAACCGGAACTTTCAACTCGGCGCACTTCTCATAGATCGGATACATGCGTCGATCGTCGATGCGGATTCCGAACCAGTGCGGGTACATATGGGCGCCCTTGAATCGGTGCTCCCTGACCATGCGATCGATATATCGAGGCGCATAGTATTTATCCGTCCACGCGCGGATCGGAGAGATGCCGACCAGTCCGAGAAATTTGGCCGGGTACTGGGCGAACATTGGCAGCATTTCCTCAGCGGCAACGTACAATTCTTCTCCGCCCACCCCGTTGGCGCACCACAGGGAAATCACCAGAGAAAGCTCCACCTGGGAGCGATCCATCATTTCCACCATAAATTCCGGAGTCCAACCCGCCCGGATCTTCTCGACCCAGGTGGGACCCGCGGCCTTGTAAAGACCCAGAGGCAGCAAACGGTAGGAATGCTCGGGAAGGTGAATATTGACCGAGACGTCGATGGCCCGGTAGTTGGGTTGCTCCTTTTCAACCTCAGCCATGTGTCGGTCTCTGCTCAACTCAGGAGATCCACGCTCGCGCTAGAATCTCGTGAAGGTGTCCCTCGAAATAGCCGCCGGGATAACCGATTGCGGTCCAGGCCGGTGGATCGCCACGGAAATATTCACGGGAGACTTCCATCACGCTTTCCATGTCGCGTGAATCTTTGTGGAACGAAATGATGTCGACCACGCTATCCATAGTTCCGCCTGCCATCTCGACCACATCCCGAATACGGTTGAACGAATAGCGAGCCTGCGCGATCGGATCACCCGGGGTCACGATCTGCCCATCCATGTCCATACCGACTTCCCCGGCCACACAGAGTAGATTGCCCTTTTCTTTCTTGGTGCCGCCCGACACCGGCAGGTACCGCCAGAAAAGACTCTCCGGCGTGTACGCCACGGCTTTGCCGTTACCGACCTCGCAAAGGGCACGCACCGTATGAAAAGCCAGGTGACGGTAAAGGCTGGTGGCGCCAATGATGGATGAACATGGCGCCTGCGCGAACGGCATGGTAAGAAACTCGCTATTCTTCACTCCGCACATGGGCGCGAAGGAGCGAGGATCGATGCTGAAGGAGAGGATATCGAGCAGATCATCTTCCAGCTTGCCGCCCGCGAGGTCTGCGAGCTCCCTCATCCTGCTAAACAGGTAGCGGGCTTGTCCTTGGTGATCGTCCGCGTTCACCACGTTCCCGTCCATATCGACAGGCATCTGCCCGGAAATGAAGATGTACTGTCCCTTGCGGCAAGCGCCTGAAATCGGATACTTGCGCCACCAGCGTAAACTGTCGGGAGTGAAGCAGCGCTTTTCTTCGGGCCCCAAATGGGCCACGGCATGAACCAGAAGCTTGCACCCGCGATGCTGCAAGCCCTGTGTGCCCATAGCGGTCCACGCGGGATAGTCGCTGCGGAAAAACTCCCGAGCGACTTCGAGAGCGTCCTCGGTATCGCGGATATCGACAAAAGCGGCGAGAATATCCACCACATCCGCCATCGTGCCACCTTCGGCGGTAACCACCCTTTCAATCTCGCGGAAGGCATTTCTCGCCTGGACACGGATGTCGGAGCTAGGATTCTCTCCTTGCACGCCGGTGTGACCGCTGATGAATAACAAATCCCCGGCGCGTACCGCCGATGAAAATGGCATCCCGGGCAAGCCCGTAGCTTTGAGGCCTTTTCGCACAAAGGATGTCATGCGGGCTCCGCGGTAAGCGCGGCCTGTAGCCCGCTTACGGCGCCTTGTTCATCCGCCAGACGCCAAATGCGCTGGGTCGCCGACCGGACTCGCTCCCGCAGATCATCCTCATCCGTGTTGACGGCGCGACCCCGCTCGACAACTATTTTCCCGTCTACAATTACCGTTTCGATATCCGTTCCGGAGGAGTAATACACGAAATTCTTGATGGGATCGATCACCGGGCAGTTGTGAGGCTTCGTCAAGTCGATCAGGACAAGGTCAGCCTTGGCCCCAGGCTTAATCTGGCCAAGATCGTCACGACCGAGCGCTCGCGCGCCGGAAAGAGTCGCTGCGTCGAAAGCATCCGCGGCCGTAGGTGCCCCTACGCGACCTGTCTTCATTTTGCCCAGCACGGCCGCCATTCTTATCGTTTCGGTGATATCACTCGAATAGGAGTCGGTTCCGAGGGCGACATTGATACCCTTCTCGAGATAATCCCAGAAAGGACCGATTACCGCCTCCCGCGCTTTGCGGTAAGAACAATGGGCCACGGTCGACTTGCTCCTGGCCAGGAGGTCTCGGTCGTTCTCATCGGTGAAAGTGCAGTGCGTTACGACGGCGTCGGGCCCGAGAATCCCCGTGTTCGCCAAATGCCCGATGGGTGTCGCGTTGTATTTGGCACGGCAGATCGCGAATTCCCTCTGGTGATGCGCCGCATGAATGCTGATGCCGCAACCCAGCTTGTCTGCCGCCCTCCGAGTCTCGCGCAAAACCTCCGGCGGGCAGGTGTCGGGACCTGTGGGGCTCAGGCGCACACGAATGCGGTCGCCCGCGCAGCCGTTGAACTGCGTGTGCAGTTCGATATTCCGCTGCAATCCGGCCGAAACTGCCCCTTTTGCGGGATGGTCGTACTGAAGTTTTCCGTCCTTGATATACCCGATATTGCCGTGGCCGGAAGGATAGGTGGGGCTCAGATAAGCACGAATCCCAAGCCTCTCTGCAACCCCCACCAGAACTTCGTAATGATCGAAATTCTCCTCGAGGATGGTCGTGGACCCTTTCTTGAGCATCTCCAGCATGTCCCACTCGATCACGGCGGCGAATTCTTCCAGGCTGAAATTCGCGGCGCCCACCGCGATCAGAGGCACTACGTAATGGTAAAAGGCGCTTCCCTGCAGCAAATCGCGATCCTCGCACAGGCCGCGCACGTAAGTGGCCGCTCCCACATGCACGTGCGCGTTGATAAAGCCGGGGGCGAGGAGTCTGCCCTCCGCGTCGATGGCCAAGTTCACCGGGCCTTCGTAACGGTCGCAGATCTCTTCGATGCGATTGCCATGGAGAACCACCGTCTTATCCCGGAGAACGCGATGGCTCTGTTTGTCAGGCACTACTACGTAGGAAGCGTGAATCGCGGTAACGAACGTTTTTGTCGGCTCCTTCTCGTCCAAGATCAGGCCCCTGGGTGCTGATTTTCAGCTTTCATACGACAAAAATTCTTCAGGCTTCCCATACTTGGAAGCCAGCTCGCGGACATCGGGATCGTCCAGCATGGTGAGGTAGCCCTTGTCGATAATCGTTTTTCTCCCCAGCGTGAGAGTCGGCTTCAAGCCGCCGCCATCCCAATGGAACAGGCTGGGTACGCCCATTCCCGGCCATAGGCCCACGGCGCAATGAAAGCTCCCCGCTCGTCGGAAAAGAATGCTGTCCGGAGCCTTCACTTTCAGGCCTTCCTCGAGAGGCGATCGCGGATTGATTCCCCAGGCAAACTCGCAAAAGTACGATCCGTTCTTGTAACTCCGCATCTGTTCTTTCAGCCACCGGGCTTCGCTTCCGCCTTCTACTTTCGTGACCCAGTGATCCTTGATCGTCAACCGGATAGGCTCGCTCAGATAACCCGCAAAACCTTCCAGCAGCTCGAAAACGAGGGTTCCTTCCACTTCTTTGGGGCACAGCGCGATCGTGCCACCGGGGAAAAATTCCCACGTCCCCGCCGGTCGATGCACCTTAGCCTTTTTATCGACACTGGCCCAGGACGAGGAAAATGGGTCGCCTTTAGGCCAGGGGAAAAGCTTCATGCGAAGGTCGGTGCCCAAATCGTCGGTGAGATGCGCTTCGGTATCGCAAAGCAGGCGGGCCGATTTAATCCACATGTAGTAATGCAGTTCAGGGGGGTAGTGCGCCCAGTCCGAGTTCATGATTTTAGGGTTGGTCGCAATCACCGAAGTGACCCGCAGCTCGTGCTCCCACATGCACCGGTAGATGTCGGCATTGTCCACCGACGCGGCGTTTTCAAGGTCGAAGACATGCATCAGGACATTCGCGTGGGAGATCGCGGCCTCTTCGACCGGGGACAGCCTTTCTCCATGCCGGAAGATGGGTGCCTTGGTGCGCAACACACTCAGAGACGCGCCGGTTTCGTCGATCGCTTTGACCAGCGAATCCACGACCGCGGGATCAACAGTGCCGCTGCGATCAAGCCACAACAGCACCCGCTCATCGGATTGGATCGCGCAATACCCGTTGACGCAGTTGCGCGCTCCGGCCATCAAGTCCCCTTGTTCGGCGGCGGCACCGTTTTTTTGCTGGCATTTCGCCAGGGAGCTTGTCGGCAACTTGGCCTCCTGATAAATGCGACACCGCTTCTCGGCCCGTTCGTGGGCGTCGCAGCAGACGTGAAATTAAACGGATTCGACTCCTACGGCAACCACGCCTCGCCCGGCTTCGGCCTCGGCATAATACCGATGCATGGCTAACAGCAGAAATAGACTCACAACCATTGATCCAACGAACAATGCAAAGGGCCATGTGTAGCTGCCGGTCAGAGTCAACAGATAGCCGCCGAGATAGGTCGAGGCAATCGATCCGGCATAGCCGGTGGTATGAATCAACCCCACTGCTTTTCCGTTATCTTTGGACGGCACAAGATAGCTGAGGATACTAGTGAGCGGGACAACCAGCAGGCAGATGCCGAATGCCAGCAAACAAACGCCGGCGAAAACGCCAGAAAGCGGCATCTCCGGAAAAAGAATGAATGCCGCCGGGCATCC
The DNA here is from genome assembly GCA_963797585.1 of uncultured Acidobacteriota bacterium. Taxonomy (GTDB): domain Bacteria; phylum Acidobacteriota; class Terriglobia; order Acidiferrales; family UBA7541; genus Palsa-295. The sequence goes on along the minus strand of CAWCQH010000018.1, from coordinate 96,015 downwards.
TCCGCACAAAGCCGCACCAATCATGCCGATTCCCCAGGCTCCCATGCGGTCTCCCAACCACCCGGAAATAAAAGTTCCGGGTATCATGACCAAGCCGAGCAGCATGGAGACAGTTCCCACCTGGGCTGGCGAGTACCCCCGTGACACTTTCAGGTATTCTGGCAACCAGGTAATCATCCCGTAGGTGTGAAACAGCATCAGAAAATATCCGATCGAAATCAGGACCAGCGGCACATTGCGAATCGAGTACGCTCCCATCGCGCGCTGAGGCCTCGGTCCGGCTGAATCAAGGTCACCCGATGCCTGCAAGGTTTGCCGGCGTGTCAAGGCGAAGAATACGAGAGCCACGAGCACGGTCAGCGCTGCAAACAGATTCAGCGGGGTTCGCCATGTAGAGGAAGCCGCCATGATAGGCGTAATCAGAAGCGCAACGGTCAGGCCGAGGTTCATGGAAGTGAAGAACGTTCCTGTGGCGAGATTCACCTGGTGCGGTTTCACGAGATACATCGCCGCCGCCAAGCCGGGGATGAAAATCAGCGTCGCTCCGATACCAATGATCGCGCGATAAGCCAGCATGGACGGATAGGCGTGACTGTGTGCGCAACCAAATCCCCCAAGCGCGACCAGCACCAGCCCCGCAAGAACAAATCTCTTCACTCCATATCGATCGCTGAAGGCGCCCGCCATCAAGCTGCCAATCATTCGAACCAGCGCATACACGCTCATGAACAAGCCCGCCTGCGCGTAACTGATGTGGAAGTCGTGAACCAGATTGCCGATGATCGGCGGAAGCTCAAAGACGCCGATATAGGCCATGACATTGGCCAGGCACAATAGACTAAGGAGCTTCCAACCACGTAAACCAGCTGGCATATAGTGAGCCCTGTTTTTCAGTCAACGCCGAGCTTGAAAATCCGAACCGCATTTTCCCGAAGCAGCTGAGAAGCGATGATGTCCGTGAATCCTATGGAGTCGAATTGACGCCGCGATTCGACAAGGTCCGTGAAAGGGAATCCTGATCCCCACATGACTTGATCGCTTCCCGCATCATGTTTCGGGAATCGCCCTTGCTTGATAAAGCCGACGAAATCGGCGATCCAATGCCGGGGCGCCGGCGAATCGGCCAGAACGCTGAAATTCGCATTGTTGCGCGCCAGATACACCGATTCACGCTCCCACGGATATCCGATCGATTGCCCGACGATGTTGAGCTCCAGGAAATCTCCGATGACCGGATCCAGCAGGTGGGGTTCTGCAACGCTGCGCGCTCCCGAGCGCGGAGGCGCGGCTCCGAGCGGCATCACCACTGGCAAGCCCAATTCCAGGCACTTTTCGTAAATAGGATAGAGCCGCTTGTCGCTGGGCTGCATGTCGAACCAGTGCAGCGCGAGATGCACGGCCTTAAAGCCCAGCTCCTTCACCGCGCGTTCGATATACCGGGGAGCGTAATATTCATTGCGAATGTCAGCTAGCGGATTGACTCCTACCAAACCGAAAAAACGCCCGGGATGAAGATCGAGCAGAGGCTTTATCTTCTCGGCGGGGATGAAGCAATCGTCTCCATTGCGCGGACTCGCCGCGCAGAACGCGACGAGGCCCGCCATTTCGACGTTCGCCTCATCCATCGACCGCAGAAGAGAGCCGACTTCCCAGCCCTTCTGTGCGGTCTGGCAGAGGACGCCGCCCAGAAAGCTCCAGTACCCAAAACGGGCATATTGGCTGCGGAATTCAGGGAAAAAAGGATTCACACAAACGTCGATTGCCCGGATCATAACGCTCCCGAAAACGCGCCCTGGCCCGCCGTTAGCGCGCTACAACTTGAAGAGTTTGCGCGCGTTGTCGCGCACCAACTTCCGGCGGATCTCAGGACTCAGCCCTAGCGCGTCTACTTCTTTGAGTGACTTGTCAGGCTCTTGCAGGGGGAAGTCGGTAGCCCATAGGACTTTGTCGCTTCCACCCATGCCTTCAAAGCGCCCTTCTTCCTTCAAATAGGACAAGATCGACGCGTGCCACAGCCGCGGCGGCGGAACGTCAGGGCAAATGTAGACATTCTCGTTGGTGATGGCGAGCGCCACTAATTCGTCTTCCCACGGGTACCCGCTGTGCAGAGCCACGACTTTCAGCGTCGGAAAGTCACGCACCATTTCGTCGATCCAGATCGGCCGGGCGACCACGCGTGAATTCGAGCGCATGGTACCCTGTCCCGTCTGGAAGGATATCGGGACGTCCAGCTCGGCGCATTTTTCATAAATCGGATACATGCGGCGATCGTTGATGCGGATCCCGAACCAGTGGGGATACATGTGCACGCCCTTGAATCCATGCTGCTTCACGGCGCGCTCGATGTAGGTCGGCGGATAGTACGGGCTTCCCCATTTTTGCAGCGGGGAAAGCCCTACCAGCCCGACGAAGCGTTTCGGATATTTGTCGATGACGGGAATGACTTCGTCGATCGGAACAATTAATTCCTCTCCGCCGACGCCGTTGGCTGAACACAAGGAGATCAGACAGGAAAGCTCTACGTCTCCCCGATCCATCATGTCGACCATGTATTCCGCGGTCCAGCCTTTGCGAACTTTTTCCTCGTAGGCCGGGCCGGATGCCTTCCATAAGCCGAGTGAAAGGTGTTTGTAGGAACTCTCTGGCAAAAAAGCGTTAATGGAAATATCGATCGCTTTGTAGGTGCTATCAGACACTTCCCACTCCTCTAATGTGTCGCAATTTCGCTGATCCGGATTGAGATGTGACTTCCCTAAGGCAACCAGGCCCGCGCACAGATCTCGTGCAGGTGCCCTTCAAAATATCCCCCTGGATAGCCAACGGCGGTCCAGGCGGGCGGCGGTCCTGAGAAAAACTCTTTGGATACTTCCTGTATGGTGGGTATGGCTCGAACATCCTTGTGGAATGAAATGATATCCACAATATTGGCCATCGTGCCTCCGGCCATTTCGACAACCTCTTTAATGCGGTTGAACGCATACCTGCCCTGTGCCGCGGGATTTCCAGGGGAAACGATCTGACCGTCCATGTCCATGCTCACTTCGCCGGCGATGCACAGCAGATGGCCATTTTCCTTTTTGGTGCCCCCGGAGACGGGAAGATATCGCCAGAAAATGCTGCTGGGAGTGTAGGCAATCGCCTTGCCGTTCCCCACTTCGCAAATCGCTCTCACAGTATGGAAGGCCAGGTGCTTAAATAAGCCGGTACTCCCGATCACCGACCAGGCCGGAGCCTGCGAAAGCGGCATGGTGAGAAATTCTTTGCATCCCACCTCGATGCACATGGGATTAAAGCTTCGAGGATCGATGCTGAACGAGAGAAGATCGAGAACGTCCTCTCGGAAGTTCCCGCCGGCGAGTTCCGCGAGCTCTTCGAGCCGGTGGAAAATGTAGCGCGACTGCACGGCATGATCGCCGGGGTTGGTGATGTTGCCATCGAGATCGGCGGCCATTTGCCCGGATATGAAAAGATACTCGCCCTTGCGGCACGCCCCGGAAATGGGATATTTCCGCCACCATCGCAGACTATCCGGAGTGAAACACTGTTTGGGTATTTTCCCGAGATGGGCCACCGCGTGAATTTCCACAGCCGCTCCGCGCTGCGGCAGACCCTGGGTTCCCATGAAAGTCCAGGCTGGATAATCTTTCGAGAAAAACTTGCGGCCCACTTCGAGAACATCTTCTGCATCCCGGATATCGCAAAAAAAAGCCACGACGTCCACGATGTCATCCATTGTGCCGCCGGCGGCGGTCACGATTTCGCGAATCTGCTCCAGTGCCGTCTGAGACTGTGCGGCTACATTTCCTTCCGCCGAAGATTGACCCGCGATAAACAGGAGATCTCCCGCCCGTACCGCAGGTGATCCGTATCCTATACCGTCCAACTTCTTGGGAGTGACCGCCAGCCGCTCAAACGGCATCGTCGATTCCTTCCTCCTGAGGTTCGGTTGCACCTATACCGTCACGGGTTCTTTCTTGCCGCTCGGGAAGAAAGTTACACCCGGCAACGCGCCTTCGCGGGCGGCAATGGACCAGATGCGGTCCGCGGCGGCCTGCACTCGCTTGCGGAGCGCCGCCTCATCGGTGGTCAGGGCGACCCCGTTCTCAACCACAATCTTTCCGTTGATCATCACCGTCTCCACATCGCTGCCAAAGGAGTAGTAGACGAAGTTCTTGATCGGCTCGATTACAGGAAAGTTGTGGGTTTTCGTCAAGTCGATCAAGACCATGTCAGCCTTCGCTCCCGCCTTGATCTGCCCAAGATCGTCGCGTCCCAATCCTTTTGCTCCCGAGAGAGTCGCGGAACCCATCACCTCGACGGCAGTCGGAACCCCCACGCGCTCCATGCGGATCTTGCCCAGTACTCCAGCCATCTTGATCGTCTCGGTGATATCGCTGGAGAACGAATCCGTACCGAGCGCCACGTTGATCCCTCTTTCTACATACTCATGGTAGGGGCTGATCACCGCTTCGCGAGCTTTGCGGTAAGAACAGTGAACGACAGTGGATTGCGACTCCGCGAGCAGCTTGCGATCCTTGTCATCCGTGTAGGTGACGTGAGTGACGATCGTATCCGGGCCCAAAATACCGGTGTTCGCCAGGTGTTCGATCGGACTGGCATTGAACACACTCCGGCAGAAGTTCACTTCGGTCGAGTGATGAGCGGCATGGATACTGATTCCGCAGCCAAGACGGTCGGCGGCCTTTCGCGTGTCCCGCAATACCTCGGGAGGGCACGTATCGGGACCCGTGGGGCTCAATCGAACCCGAATTCGGTCCGAAGCCGATCCATTATGCTTGTCATACATCGCCAGACCGCGTACCAGTCCCTTTCCGACTTCCACCGGATCCGGCTTGTCGTAACAGAGCTTTCCATCCTTGAGGTAGCCGATCTTGCTGACTTGGTTCGGATAGCTGTAGCTGATGTAGGCTCGATTCCCTAACCGGTTCACGATTTCGATGACGCTGTCATAGCCGCCGAAATTCTCTTCCAGGATGGTGGTCGATCCCTTTTTAATCATTTCCAGGATGTCCCATTCCAGCAGGGCCGATAATTCGTCCGGCGTGAAATGTTTGTAGCCAATCGTTAGCAGGGGGACAAAATAATGATAAAAGGCGCTTCCTTCGACCAGGTCGCGATCCTCGGCCATCCCGCGCGAATAGGTGGCGCAGCCCACGTGCGTGTGGCAATTAATGAAGCCCGGTGCGAGAAGACGGCCCTCTGCTTTGATCCGCCGGTCGGCGGGACCATCATAATGATCGCAAATTTCCTTAATACGCTCGCCTTCTACCACCACCGTCTTGTTTCGTAAGATTGCCTGGGAGCCGTTTTCCGGCACCATCACGTATGTGGCTTCAATTGCGGTTATCTTTTCACCTGACATGGAGTTCTCCTCGTTGCCGTGGCCCTCACCGAACCGCCGCACTTCCTTCGTCTTATGAACGGCCGCAACGGCGCGCATCCAACTGTTTGCACACGCAAACAATTGTCGTCGGACACCGATTTTCGGCGGTGGAAGGCTTCCCTGTCAAGGAAAAGTTCTATGATTTTTATGGATGCACAGGAACGGAAATCCACATGATCGTACCCAAAGAAGTCCCGCTCACCGAAGACCGCGGGGGCTGCTCAACCATCGGCGGAAAATATCCGCTTTGGCGCTCCCGAATTGACGAGGAAATGTGATCGTTCGCGAACTCGAGTCCGGTGCGTTGCGTTTACCAGTGGAACAAACTAATTCTTGGTCAGATGTCGGCGGGGATTCGCTTCAAGAATTTTCCCGACGGCTTGCCTTGTGTCACGCCGGAGCGGCAAACCACACGACCGCCCAACAGGGTAATTACCGGCCCCCCCCTCAGCGAAACACCGGCAAACGGGCTATAGTCCTGCGCGGAGTGCAAATCCTCGGCGTTCACGATCGCCGTTTTTTCCAGATCGCAGAGCGCCAAATCGGCGTCACTGCCGATCGAAATCACGCCTTTTTTGGGAAAGAGTCCATATTTACGGGCCGGATTCGTGGAAACCAACTCGACGGCGCGTCCGATAGGGAGCCCCCGCTTGTGAACCCCCTCCGACAGCAGCACAGGATAAAGGAGAGAAGTGCCTCCGAAACCCGGCAAGGCGGACCAGAGATCACCCTTCTTCATCTCTTCCATGCAGCAGGCATGGTCACTCACAACCGTATCCACTTCACCGGCCAATAGCGCCTTCCACAACGCTTGCTGGTCGTCTCTCGCCCGTATGGGCGGATTCACTTTTGCAGTGATGCCGGTTGCGTCTTCGTAATTGAGCGCCAAATGATGCAAGGTGGCTTCGAGCACGAGATCGAGTCCCGGGTTCCTGCGACGCACGTCAATGGCTGAGTGAATGGCCTCCTTGCTGGAAAGATGTAGGAGGTTTACCGGACACTCGGTCGCGCGGGTCAAGACGCCTGCCTCTTCAATTGAAAGACTCTCTGTCAGAGGCGGCCGCCCTTTACTGTAGGCTTCGAGCCCAGTCAGTCCCTGTTCCTTCGCCTTGGCTATAAATACTCGAATCAATTCCGGATTCTCGCAATGCAGACTGAGGGAAACTCGAAAATTTCGCCGGTGCGCCTCCTCTGAGACTTTGGCCATGAGCTCATAGAGATGGCCTAAATCGTAGTTCTGCGCCATGGTGTATTCATTACCCAAGGTCGAATCCGAAGAAAGGTTCAAGCCTTTATAGAACATGTAGAATTTGAACGAAGATACGCCTTGATCGACCAACCAACTCACCTCGTCGAGCTGCGCGCTGTTCATGGGCGCGATGTGGTAGCCGTAGTCGCACCAGAAATTCCCATCGGAAAGCGACAAGACTTCAGGGAATATCTCCCGATACGGTCCCGTCTTATTCAGGTAGTGATGGCCCGTGCGGAAATAGCTGAGGATCGTCGTAACCCCGCCTGAAATCGCCGAAGCTGATTCGGATCGCGCATCCTCCGCGTGGGGCCTGTAAATTCCGATATGGAAGTGGGAATCGATTGCCCCAGGCATCACGTGCAGTCCTCGGGCGTCGATCACTTCTTCTGCTGCAGAGGGATCGAGCGAATCTGCTATGGCGCAGATTTTTCCATCCCTGATTCCCAAGTCTGCCCGGACCGATCCCACGCTCGGAAGAACTGCCACTCCATTGAGAATCACCGAGTCATATCGTTTCATGTTTGGCCCCATTGATTTCACTTTCGCCGAACAATTCTCTAACAGTTTGTTGAAGAAACCAGCTGGGAATGCACTCGGCTCTGAATTTCTGGTTATAGATGAGCTGTTTGGGAGCTGTTAGGTACCGTTCGATTCGAGCGGTTACCCGCAGCGGCATCCATTTTCAGGCTTTCGCCATTAGAGTTCGCAACCGGCAGAGGTTGTAAGCGGCTCCGGTGAAGGTAAACAGCCACCCGACCTTGTCGATCCCTCGCAACTTCACTTTCCTTAGCATCCCGACCATCTTCATCCACCCGAACGACTGCTCCACTCGTTTTCGCTTCCGCTGACTCACCTCGTACCCGGCATGCCGCGTTGTCCGCTGATCAATCGCACTCCGGCGGTTGGTATTGTTCTGCGCTACATGGGGCGTGATGTTCATCCCGCGAAGCTCTTTGACAAACTCTTGCGTGTCGTAATTCTTGTCGCCACCGAGAGTCACCCGCTTCCCACCTCGAATCCTCTCAGCCATCAGCATCGCAGCATCCCGCTCCGCTCTTCCATCCGCCTCGGTCAGAAAAGTCTGCACCAAGAGCCCGTTGCGGTTTTCCATCAATACATGTCCCAGGTAGCTCAGCTTTGCCTCGCTGCCTTTGGACTTCTTAAACAGCCGGGCATCGGAATCCGTCGTGCTCTTGTGGGTCTGGTTCTTCCTCGTCTCCCCGTGAAAATCGACATCCCCTCCCGCCCCAGGCGGGTTCCCCTTCCCATCTTTCCGCCGGAAACTCTTCTGACTCGCCCATGCCTCGATCAGCGTCCCGTCCACGGTGAAATGTCTGAAATGTACGGCTTTGCCCGCTCCAGCACCCGTCTGAAAAATCCCTCCGCAATCTCCTCGTTCAGCAAACGCTCCCGATTCTTGCTGAACACTGCGTGATTCCAGACCGCCTCGTCCATCTCCATCCCCACAAACCACCGGAACAGCAGGTTGTACTCCAGCTGTTCGATCAGCATTCGCTCACTGCGCACCGAATAGAAGATCTGCAACAGCAGCGACCGCAACAATCGCTCCGGCGCGATCGAGGGGCGCCCCACTTTCGAGTACAACTCCGCAAACTTCGGTGACATCTCCCTCAGAATCTCATCCACCATCTTGCGCACCGGCCGCAACGGATGATCCGCCGGAACTCGCTTTTCCGGAGAAATGTAGCTGAACATTCCATCTTGCTGGTTATCGTCGCCGCGCATTCACTCGTCTCCTTGGCCTTCCCTCATTCAGACGAGTTCTTTTAATTAAAGTTGCAGCGACAACTCATTTTTCAACAAACTGCTAAGGCTTTAATTTCCAATTGCCGCGGCCGTTGTCTCTGTGCAGATGAACATTGAACTGGAAAATATCGCTCCGGTAACTCGTCCGTACCCGGATCACGGGGCGGTTTCCGTTGGTCATAACCATTCGGTCAACTGACAAGAGCGGATCTCCGATCCTCGTGGATAGCTGGCGAGCTAATTCGGCGCTCGCGAGAGACGCGCGGATGCTCTGACGCGCGTCGACCAGGGCAATTCCTAATTTGTCCTGCAACACTTGGGATACGGACTTCTTCCAATCCGACTGAGTCAGTCTCCGGCCGATATCGTAAGGAAGGTCATTCAACACATGGCTGAAAGGTTGTCTGCGATATAGGCGGACCCGTGCACAGCGAATCAAATCCGCTCCGGGGCCCAGCCCCAACAACTTCGCTTCCGCGGAAGTGGCCTTCACGGTTCTTACGTAAAGCAGCTTGACGGTCGTCGTAAGGCCAAGAGAAATCAATTCATCCATCGATCCCTCGAGTTGCAGCCCCTCCAGAGGGAAAACCCGGCGTTCCTTCACGAACGTGCCGCTACCCGCTTTTCTCCGGATCAATCCTTCCTTTTCCATGGCGGCCAGGGCCTGGCGTACCGTAATCCGGCTGACTCCATACTGCTGTTCAAGCTGCGTCTCAACCGGTAGCTGTTGCCCCTCGGCAATAACCCCGGAAGTGATCTGTTCGGTGAGAATGCTTTGCAGCTGGTAGTACAAGGGAACTTGAGCGGATGCGAAGATCCGCGATTTCCGGGATTTCACACGCGTTCCAGCGAAGCTAGAAGTTCTCGCGAGCACGCGCTGCCCCCGCACCTTCGCCACGGCTCAAATCCATCGACTCTCGCACGGTGAAATGTTCCATATTCAGGATCATGGCAGCCAGTCTTTCGGCTCGGCCCGGCTCCAGTGTGCGCCGCGCATTCGCCATGAACTTCAAACGTAATTCGTCTTTGCTCAAAGGATTTTCCGGCCCCCCTCGATTGGAGAAAACCTTCTGTTCGTGGACTACGCCGTCGCGGGTGACAATCCGGAGAATGCCCGGGAATTGATTGGGAAACACGGCGTCACACTCCGGATCAGCTTTGCAACGGACCTTGGCGGCCAAATTCAAATATCGTGCATCGCTCACTCGCTCGTCCGTGAAATCATCAAGATATACGCCAAGGCCACCACCCCCCAGGAGCGCCGTCGCTACCACAAAGGGGCCGCTAAACTGGGCTTGATAGCCAGTTTGGGGCCGAGCCTTCGCGTCGGCCGGTTCGGCGATCGTTCGCAACACAGGGGACGGCACCCGAAATTCTATCTCTGCGATATCTTCTGTCGAGAGGGACTCGCGAAGTATCAAAGCTGCATCGACGCCTGCATGGGTAAAGTGATTTGCCGGATAAGGTTTGTAGAAGATTTCCGGAACCTTCCAATCCGATCCCAACCCGACCGTGATTTCGTTTTCATCAAAGACTCCCCGGCAAAAGGCCTGGTAGAACCCGAAGCGGCCTTCGAACACGGACGGAGGAGAAGTGAACCCTGCCCGCGCAGCCTGAGCGGCAGCAATGCCGGAGTGCGCAGCCCAGCCGCAGTGCAGCCTCTTCACCGACCCCCCGGACCGATTCCCCTCCAGAATGCCAGATGCCATTGATGCCGCAATTCCTAGAGCGTGCCCGATCCGGCAGGCATCAAGACCGTAAAGCTTTGCTGCCGTCACCGCTGCGCCCAACGCTCCGCAGATCGAGGTGGCGTGCCAGCCATGCTCAAAAAATGTCGAATTCCGCAGGGCGCGATCGTAAGCGGCCATCCCGGTTCGGATACAAACCTCGTAGCCGGCCACCGCCGCGGCAATCACATCCTCGGCGGTCTCAGCCTGCGCTTCTCCTACTGCAAGAGCAGCCGGAATGATAGAGGCGCTCGGATGAAGGATCGAGGGAAGGTGGGTGTCGTCGAAGTCGAGCGTGTGCGCTAGCACTCCATTGACGAAAGCGGCCGAGCCAGCTGGAAGCTTATTTGGAAACCCGATAACGCTCGATTCTTCCCTCCCTCCCCAGCCCGCTGCAAGTTCGACAGCCATGCGGCTCGTGTCGGCTGGAACGGCGGCCAAACAAATTCCGGCCGTATCCATTACTCGGTCTTTCACACTTTCACGAACCTCTTTCGGAAGGGACGGGTATGTCACTGAGGCCGCGAATTCGGCTAGTCGCTTTAGAATCGTTGGCTGAGAACTCATAGCACGACCGCGATCGGACGCACTGGAACGCCCGTCGCTCCCACCACTTTGATCGGAGTCATTACGAAGAGAAACTCCCCCACTTGATCGCGGGCCAACTCTGCCAGATTCATCGCCTCCACTATGTGAATGCCGGCTTCCACAAGGAGAATCCGGTGCACGGGCAGCAAAGCGTGGCCGCGTCCGGGATAAATACATTCGTAAGCGATTGTTTCAGCTCCCGAGATGCGGACCCGGCGATCCGCTAACCACTGTGCAGCGCTCTCATCCGGTCCCGGTACGCCATCGGAAAGCCCCAGATAGCGCCCAGCTTCCAACCAAAATTTCGCCCAGCCCGACCGGATGAGTACAGCGTCTCCGGCTCCAACTTCCAGGTTTTGCCGCGTGGCCGCTTTTGACAGATGATCTGCTGTTATGGGAGTGCCGGCATCGAGCACTTCGACTCCCAGTAGCCGCGGAACGTCGAGCAGGACCCCGCGGCAGAGGACCGGAGCAATCGTTTCGATTCCCAGCACGGAAAAACAACCCCCTCGCTGCGCCTCCGCCGCGTCTTGCTCCCCATACAGTTTTCCGTTGTGCGATACGTGACAAAGCGCGTCTACATGCGTGCCGGTGTGCCCGCCCATAACGATCATCTCATTCGCCGCTGAGCCTCCGTCCGCACGCAGAACATCACCATGCCGGCGCAGTAGAGCCATGCGAAAGCCTGGGTGATTGGGCGAGACTGGCATTTGCAAATCCATCGGCTGGGCGAGATCGTAGATGGTCGCCTTCGCGACCAGAGCGCGGAGATCGGATACCTGGGGTGAAGCCATCAAGAGACCTTTTTCTCTGACGTGCGCTCCAGATTCGCGGCGAGACTCAAGATGGCTCGAGCGCGCTTCACTACCGCTTCGTCCACGAACTGTCCGTTATTCATGGCAAGCGTCCCGGCTCCGCTTCGTTCAGACGCAGCGACAATCGCCTGGGCCTGTGCTATCCCTTTTGCCGAGGGAGTGAAGACTTCGTGCACGACTTCAATCTGCTTGGGATGAATGCAGGAACGCCCAAAGAAGCCCAGCCGCCGTGCTGCCTCCGATGTGGCCCGCAATCCGTGGAGATCGTTTAACCGCGTATACACCGAAGCAACTGGAGGCCTCAAGCCCGCCGAGCGCGACACCAGCACCAGATGAGATTGCGCGTGCAGAGTCGCCAACCCCAACTCATCCTCTTCACCATTGATATCGTGCAGAAAATCCGTCATTCCGAAACACAAAGCCTCGACCCTCGGAGCCCTTGCGATTTCACCAGCCGCGAGCAGACCTGCCGCACTCTCAATTGTGGGCATGATCCGGACCCCACCGACCGGCAGCCCCACCCTCTCCTCCATGGCAGAGATGGCTTCGCCCAGAGCGAGAACTTGCTCCGCGGATTCCGACTTTGCCAGGCGAATCCCGAATAAGCCGCGACCGAGGGCTTCAATGTCCTGTCGCCAGAAGCTTCCGCCGACAGGATTTATACGCACGTAGGTTGGCCGGTTGTAGCCGCCGTGCTCTTTTAGCGCTCTGGCAACTGACTCACGAGCCCGCGATTTATCGTCCTCTCGAACCGAGTCTTCGAGGTCCAGAACAACTGCATCCGCGGAAACCTCGAACACTTTCCGCAACAATTCGTCATTGCTTCCAGGAGCGAATAGGTACGATCGGGCGAGGAACGGTATCAAATGACTCCTTTTTCTGAAAGCTGCTGAATACGTCGAGAGTCCAGGCCAAGTAGCTCCCCATAAATTTCCGCATTGTCTTGTCCCTTGCGGCGCCCCGCCCAACGGACATGGCCGGGAGTTTCGGAGAGACGGAACATGACGTTCTGCATCTTTACTGGGCCGAGTTCCTCGTCTTCCACCTCGACGATGGAATTCAATGCTCTGTACTGGGGGTCCTCCATTACTTGCTGGATGCTGTAAATCGGGGCAACGGCGGCTTCAGCTTTCTCAAACTCCGCGACGACTTCATCTAGGGAGTACCTGGCAATCCAACCTCCCACCATCTGATCCAGCATCTCCGCATGTTTGGCACGTTCGGCTCCGGAAGTAAACCAGGGCTCATCGATAACCTCGGGGTGTCCTACCAGGCGCATGACCCGCTCGGCGATGGACTGCGCCGACGTGGAGACCGCAACCCAGTGGTCGTCCTTCGTGCGATACACATTGCGCGGGGAATTGTTCGTCGATCGGTTTCCGAGTCGTTCCTGGACGATTCCCAACTGGTCGTACCAGGTTGGCTGCGGCCCGAGTATGGTCAGAATCGGCTCAATTAATGCCAAATCGACAACTTGCCCCTTGCCGGTGTGATCTCTCGACCTCAAGGCCGCGAGTGTTGCAATCGCCGCCGCCAAACCTGCGATCCCGTCCGCCAAACCAAAGGGCGGAAGGGTCGGAGGCCCATCCGGCTCTCCGGTGATTGCGGCAAAACCGCTCATCGCTTCAGCCAATGTCCCAAAGCCCGGCCGGGATTTATAGGGGCCGATTTGCCCAAAACCGGTGACCCGGGTGAGTACGAGTCCCGGGTTTTCCTTTTGGAGTACGTCGGGCCCCAGATTCCAACGCTCTAACGTGCCCGGCCGAAAACCTTCGATTAATACATCCGCCTTGCGTACCAGGCACCTTAGTAGGTCCTGTCCCTCTGGATGACTGAGGTTCAAGGTGACAGCCCGCTTGTTTCGGCTGATGACTTTCCACCACAGCGGAATACCGTCCTTCTGATAGCCGTGATTGCGTACAGGATCTCCATGGGGATGTTCAATCTTAATGACATCGGCTCCCAAATCACCCAAAACAGTGGCCGCCAGGGGGCCGGCGAACAAGGTAGCGGCATCGAGAACCCTAATTCCGTGGAGTGAATCCATAAATCTTTGCTCGCAAGTTTCGAGATTGACGGTGTTGCGCGCCCCTAGTTATTTTCCTTTGTTATAAGAACACTACAATAGCACAATAATTTAAAGTTCGAAAACGAAGCTCTCGCCAGTGAATCAGAGTAGAGGGAGCCCTTTATTTTGGCCGGATTAAAGTATGCGGGAAAGGTCAGATCGCAAAGGGTCACGAAGACTCTTGCGAGTCATATCTGGCGCTTGAACAGCGCAATACTGCCCATGATCATAATGGCGGCAAAGCAGCTTAGAACTATCAGATCCTGATAAATGCCCTCCCAACCCGTATTCTTGATCGTCAGATTCCGCAAAGCGTGTACCGTGTAAGTAAAGGGATCGGCAACGGAAAGAAACCGGAGCCACCTGGGAAAGCCTTCGATCGGAGATATCGCGCCGGAGGGGAAGAAAAGCAACGTATTCAGCACCCCAAAGGTCACGCGAGGGACTAAAGGATCCGTTACACGCACCATGGCTAAAAACATGAAGCTGATCATTGCTACCGAAGCCACCACAACGACCAGTGTCAGATACAAAAGCCGCACAGGGTCCCAAAGTCGCGGAATTCCCACAAGCAGGCCGCCAATGATCGTGAGAGCCATGCCGGCCAGGAGTCCTTTGAACGCCCCGGCGCCAATGAGACTGAGGACCAACTCTGACTTCCGAATCGGCGTCAGAAGGTAGCCTTCGTGCAAACCGCGTGACTTGTCGTCGATGAACGTGATGGCGCCGCCAATCATGGCTACAACGAAGATCGCCAGCGAGGCCGAACCCGCCAGGAGATATTTCGCATATTCGACATAGGGATACACTTCTACGACGTCAAGTTGCACTTTGGAGTCGAGGCGAGGCGCCACATTGGCGCTGTTCATTCCGGACACCATTTGCTGGATGCGCTCCAGAAGAGCGCTCGCCATCACCTGGTCGGTATTGTCCTCGATTAAGGCAATCCGCGGCCGGTCGTGCCGGTAATACCTGCGTGTAAAATCGATAGGCACCTCGACGATTCCGCGGACAAATCCTGCCCGCAGATCATCGGCTGCGCGGGTCAGCGAACCGTAATCCACGATTCGAAATGTTCGCGGCCCTGCCTCGATACCAACAAACATTTCGCGGACGCGCAACGATTCCGCCGAGCGATCTTCATCCACGAATGCGATCGTGGCCCCCTTGATTTTTCCGCCGAAGGCATATCCCAGAACGATAAGCTGGACCAGAGGGAACACCATCGACGCCAACAAGAGCGCCGGGCTTCGAAAGAATTTACGCAGGTCACGTTCGATGAGGGCCCAGACGCGGTAGAACTTCATCTAAATTACTCCCCCCTGCGTCCCGCTACACATATAGGTAGCTGCCGTCGTTGCCAGCTCCGCGGACGCGTACGCTTCTAGCAAAGGGCTTTTTGGATAACGGGCAATCATATCGCCTAACAGTTTGTTGAAAAATGAGTTGTCGCTGCAACTTTAATTAAAAGAACTCGTCTGAATGAGGGAAGGCCAAGGAGACGAGTGAATGCGCGGCGACGATAACCAGCAAGATGGAATGTTCAGCTACATTTCTCCGGAAAAGCGAGTTCCGGCGGATCATCCGTTGCGGCCGGTGCGCAAGATGGTGGATGAGATTCTGAGGGAGATGTCACCGAAGTTTGCGGAGTTGTACTCGAAAGTGGGGCGCCCCTCGATCGCGCCGGAGCGATTGTTGCGGTCGCTGCTGTTGCAGATCTTCTATTCGGTGCGCAGTGAGCGAATGCTGATCGAACAGCTGGAGTACAACCTGCTGTTCCGGTGGTTTGTGGGGATGGAGATGGACGAGGCGGTCTGGAATCACGCAGTGTTCAGCAAGAATCGGGAGCGTTTGCTGAACGAGGAGATTGCGGAGGGATTTTTCAGACGGGTGCTGGAGCGGGCAAAGCCGTACATTTCAGATGAGCATTTCACCGTGGACGGGACGCTGATCGAGGCATGGGCGAGTCAGAAGAGTTTCCGGCGGAAAGATGGGAAGGGGAACCCGCCTGGGGCGGGAGGGGATGTCGATTTTCACGGGGAGACGAGGAAGAACCAGACCCACAAGAGCACGACGGATTCCGATGCCCGGCTGTTTAAGAAGTCCAAAGGCAGCGAGGCAAAGCTGAGCTACCTGGGACATGTATTGATGGAAAACCGCAACGGGCTCTTGGTGCAGACTTTTCTGACCGAGGCGGATGGAAGAGCGGAGCGGGATGCTGCGATGCTGATGGCTGAGAGGATTCGAGGTGGGAAGCGGGTGACTCTCGGTGGCGACAAGAATTACGACACGCAAGAGTTTGTCAAAGAGCTTCGCGGGATGAACATCACGCCCCATGTAGCGCAGAACAATACCAACCGCCGGAGTGCGATTGATCAGCGGACAACGCGGCATGCCGGGTACGAGGTGAGTCAGCGGAAGCGAAAACGAGTGGAGCAGTCGTTCGGGTGGATGAAGATGGTCGGGATGCTAAGGAAAGTGAAGTTGCGAGGGATCGACAAGGTCGGGTGGCTGTTTACCTTCACCGGAGCCGCTTACAACCTCTGCCGGTTGCGAACTCTAATGGCGAAAGCCTGAAAATGGATGCCGCTGCGGGTAACCGCTCGAATCGAACGGTACCTAACAGCTCCCAAACAGCTCATCTATAACCAGAAATTCAGAGCCGAGTGCATTCCCAGCTGGTTTCTTCAACAAACTGCTAAAGTAGAGAAGGGGCAAACACAGATCGCACAAAGGCTATGCGGTCGCGATCAGTCACGGGAGGCAATCCGAGTTCACGCGAACGATTGTCGAGGCGGAGAGATTGCGACAACATCAACCGCGGTCAGCTTCGCCAGCGAATGCGAAAGACTGGGTGTTCGCAAACCCTGAAACAGGAAAGCCGCATTTGACCTGCCGCATGCCTGAGATGTACCGGGACCTCTCGACCGTCAGGCATCTTCGCACTGCCAAGAGAATAAACGGCCTGATTAGGGTCGTCTCCGAACTTTCCGTCTATCGCTCTTCTGATGATTTCTTCCTGGACAGACCGGTCGATAAGCATATTGTGTTTAATGAAAGTGCTTGATGTCATGGCTATTGTCGTGGTTGTTGTGTTCTGAACTTGTCCAATTGTTCCCACATTGCTCCCAACTTTTGAGGTGACCCCCTCAACTGTCACAAAAACTTTGGGCACACTTTCCGCTTTCTAAAAGTGTTCTTGCATCTCCTAGTAGGTTAAGGGCTCTGGGGAAGGGGGCGACGTCGCCCCCTTCCCCAGAGATGCTGCCGATTCTCCCTGCTTGTTCTCATTGTTGTTCCCAAAAAACTCTATCGTTGCGCTTCGAGAATCGACCGAACTCGCAACCTCAGTCTGTTGCTCGAATTCTTCCGGAGACCGATAGCCCAGTGCCGAATGCAAACGCAGCCGATTGTAATACTGCTCGATGAACTCTTCGACGTTCACCCGCAAATGATCCAGGTCAGCGTACTTGTTAGCGTAGATTTCCTCTTGCTTCAGCGTTTTCATGAAGCTCTCACAACTCGCGTTGTCATACGGATTGGCCGGCCGACTCATGCTCGCAATCATGCCGTGCCTGTTCAATGCCGCCACATATTCCGGGCTCGCATATTGAAGTCCTCGATCCGAATGGTGCACCAAACCTGCTCGCGGCTGTCGATCTGCGACAGCACGCTCCAGCGCAGCCACCGTGAGATGGCTACTCATCATCGTTCGATCCACAGCCCACCCTACAACCTTGCGAGAGAAACCATCCAGGATCACCGCTAAGTAGACAAACTCCCCTTTCAAGCGAATGTAGGTGAGGTCTGCCACCCAGAGCTGGTTGATACCCGTCAGCGTCATGCGACTTGCTAAGTTGAGGTGCACCTCGCACTTATGTTTCGAATTCGTCGTGACCACGAACCTTTTCGGTTGAATGGCCAGCAAATTATCGTCCCGCATCATCCGGGCCACCTTTTTCCGGTTCACCTGCACGCCTCGACGGTGCAGTTCTGCGGTGATCCGCCGATAGCCGTAGCGACGACGATGTTCCAGAGCGATCTGTTGAATTAACGACCGCACTTCCGTCTCTTCCTCTGCCGGTTCCCGTTGCCGCAACGACCGGTAGAAACCTCTACGACTCACCGCTACCAACTGACACAGGTGCTCGATGCTTAGCCTGCCTTGCAATGGCATCAGTTCTTGGATGTGTTCGTAGATGTCTTCCCGCCAGAGCCGCTGCTGCGCTGGCGTCGAGCCTCTACTTTTTGCAAGGCACCCTTCAAAAAATCCACCTCCATCGCCTTCTCGGCGAGCAAGCGCTTTAGCTGGAGGATTTCTTTTCGCTGGAATGATGCATGTGTGCTCGGGCGCGCCGCTTCTTCGCCAGGCTCAACCGCCTCGAGTTTAGTACGCCACTTGTAGAGGCATCGTCGGGTAACCCCGAGTTCCTTGGCAAGATCATCGACGCCTTCGCAGGTCTTCATCCGCTCTACGGCTGCGCGCTGAAACTTCCGGGAATATCGCTTCCTTCTCTCCACTGGTTTTTCCTCTCCCGGAGAGTGTGCCCATCGCGACTGTGCCAATTCAAGGGGTCATTCCACTTCCTGAGAAGTGTGCACTCTGGAAGGGTTTCAATCCAGGGGCACTTCCAATCCTGCAACAAGTGATGGGTCTGCTACCGGGCTCACATTACCGACCTCCGGCCAACCTTTCTTGTAGTGAGTGCTTTGAAAGACCGCTCCTGCCTTGTTCAGGACCGCGTACTGAGAGCGAAGCCAGGCGATTGCTGCGTCTTTTGCTCAAATGGAGATCGTCGATGTTCGTTTCGGAAGAAAATCACACAATGACACCGGAGTCTGCGCGCCTAGCCTGAATGTGCTACTGTCACGAAAACGTAACGCAAGTTGCGGAAAACAGCGGCAAAAATGACGACAATTGGGGAAAACGAAGGAGAAAGTGGTTTGCGTTGAGTTGCCCCAACTTGCTGAATTCGCTCGATTAGCCACTCCTCTGGCAAGATTTGGCAAAGTAGGTCGAGCGGCTTCTAAGCAGACGGTCTGGCGTTCCGAACAATCTGAGTGCCTCACAACACGCATTTTACGAATGGCCGCGATGGTATTTCCTCGTCTGTGATGAAGGCTCACGAATCCGGTTGTCATCCGTGCCGCTGAAGATTAATGCACCGGAACCGGATCAATGGCCTTATCTGCCCCCTCTTGCCCCCTCGTGAATTTGTTAAGTCCCGACCAATCAGGAATGACCGACCCGAGACATAGCAGTTTGTTGAAGAAACCAGCTGGGAATGCACTCGGCTCTGAATTTCTGGTTATAGATGAGCTGTTTGGGAGCTGTTAGGTACCGTTCGATTCGAGCGGTTACCCGCAGCGGCATCCATTTTCAGGCTTTCGCCATTAGAGTTCGCAACCGGCAGAGGTTGTAAGCGGCTCCGGTGAAGGTAAACAGCCACCCGACCTTGTCGATCCCTCGCAACTTCACTTTCCTTAGCATCCCGACCATCTTCATCCACCCGAACGACTGCTCCACTCGTTTTCGCTTCCGCTGACTCACCTCGTACCCGGCATGCCGCGTTGTCCGCTGATCAATCGCACTCCGGCGGTTGGTATTGTTCTGCGCTACATGGGGCGTGATGTTCATCCCGCGAAGCTCTTTGACAAACTCTTGCGTGTCGTAATTCTTGTCGCCACCGAGAGTCACCCGCTTCCCACCTCGAATCCTCTCAGCCATCAGCATCGCAGCATCCCGCTCCGCTCTTCCATCCGCCTCGGTCAGAAAAGTCTGCACCAAGAGCCCGTTGCGGTTTTCCATCAATACATGTCCCAGGTAGCTCAGCTTTGCCTCGCTGCCTTTGGACTTCTTAAACAGCCGGGCATCGGAATCCGTCGTGCTCTTGTGGGTCTGGTTCTTCCTCGTCTCCCCGTGAAAATCGACATCCCCTCCCGCCCCAGGCGGGTTCCCCTTCCCATCTTTCCGCCGGAAACTCTTCTGACTCGCCCATGCCTCGATCAGCGTCCCGTCCACGGTGAAATGCTCATCTGAAATGTACGGCTTTGCCCGCTCCAGCACCCGTCTGAAAAATCCCTCCGCAATCTCCTCGTTCAGCAAACGCTCCCGATTCTTGCTGAACACTGCGTGATTCCAGACCGCCTCGTCCATCTCCATCCCCACAAACCACCGGAACAGCGGGTTGTACTCCAGCTGTTCGATCAGCATTCGCTCACTGCGCACCGAATAGAAGATCTGCAACAGCAGCGACCGCAACAATCGCTCCGGCGCGATCGAGGGGCGCCCCACTTTCGAGTACAACTCCGCAAACTTCGGTGACATCTCCCTCAGAATCTCATCCACCATCTTGCGCACCGGCCGCAACGGATGATCCGCCGGAACTCGCTTTTCCGGAGAAATGTAGCTGAACATTCCATCTTGCTGGTTATCGTCGCCGCGCATTCACTCGTCTCCTTGGCCTTCCCTCATTCAGACGAGTTCTTTTAATTAAAGTTGCAGCGACAACTCATTTTTCAACAAACTGTTAGGTAACAAATCGTTCCGGACACATGGGTTACACTTCCCCCCTTTTTTGTGAAAGGGGGAGAGCGGGGATGCCATGGAAGGACCGGATGGTTATGGACGAGCGCATTCGCTTTGTTGCCCGATTGCTGGAGGGAGAGTCGATGGCCCTGCTGTGTCGAGAATTCCATATTTCCCGTAAGACCGGTTACAAGATCTTTGACCGTTACAAGGAGTGTGGCCTGGAGGGAATCTCCGACCGCACACGGCGGCCTCACCGCTACGGTAATCAGCTGCCGGTGCAGGTGGAGACGGCTATCCTGACTCTGAAGCAAGATAAGCCTCATTGGGGAGCGCGGAAGATCCGGGAAAAATTACTCCGCCGCTTTGCGAGCGAGGTCAAAGTTCCCGCGCAAAGTACCATCCATGCAGTGCTCGACCGCCATGGTCTGGTCAAACGCATGGGGCGCCGGCGCGGACGTGCGGAAGGCACAGCCCTATCGTTGGGACAGAAGCCCAATGAACTTTGGTGCACCGATTACAAAGGTGAGTTCCTACTGGGCAATCAGAAATATTGCTATCCGCTGACGTCACCGATCACGCATCGCGGTATCTACTTCTCTGTGAAGCTCTGGAGTCCACACGAGAAACGCTGGCCATTACGGCCTTTGAGCGTCTGTTCAAGGAACGGGGTCTGCCGAACTCGATTCGTTCCGATAATGGCATACCCTTCGCCTCCGGTAATTCGCTCTTTAATCTCAGCCGCCTTTCGGTCTGGTGGCTTCGGCTGGGCATTCAAATCGAAAGGATCAGGCCTGGTCATCCCCAGCAGAACGGACGACACGAACGGATGCATCTAACACTCAAAAAGGAAGCAACACGGCCGCCGGGTCTCAATAGTCTTCAGCAGCAGGGTAAGTTTAACGATTTCATCGAAGAGTTCAACCAGGATCGTCCTCATGAGGGACTTGGTATGAAGTGTCCGGCTGAAGTTTACCGCCCTTCCACACGCCCGTATCAGGGTCTGCCGGATCTCAGCTATCCGTTTCACGACAACACCGTCTACGTTACCCTCTGTGGACGCATCTGCCTGCACCGTAAAAAGATTAATCTCAGCACAGTCTTTGCAGGCCAAGCCGTCGGTCTCAAAGAAGTTGAGGAAGGCACTTGGCTCGTAAGTTTTATGGATTATGATTTGGGATATATCGATCTTGAGGAAAAAACTCTGCAACCCCTCGACAGCCCTTTCGGGCCTAAAGTGTTACCTATGTCTTAGGAACGATGTGTTACCGATGTGTCCGGATCGGACCGAAGATGGCTGGTAGGGGCGGTGGGGATCGGAACATCAGGCGGCATTGAAAACGCGCAACTTATTGATTTTGCAATACCAGAGAAAGCTCAAAAGTCATAAATTGAGGCAAAACTGGAACGTATCTGGAACGCGGGAGTTTCTGCATCGGTTAGGCTCCGGTTAGGCTCGATATAATGGGCGCATTTAGCCGCTTTAAAATATCTATTGCAACTTGAGTAAAGTCATATTACAAGGGAATTGGATTGCGAGGATTGCACAGCTAACTCCCCGCAAAATACCATCCAATGGATTCCGCTGGGTTCGGGTCAAAGAGCCTCTTGGGCGATAGACTCGACTGAGGACCCAGACACTACCCGTACCCGTTATCAAAAAAACGGGAGCAAAACGGAAGAAAGAGGCATCTATGAAATGGAGGAACATTATCGCGTAAAGGAAGTATCACGCCTCACTGGTCTTTCCCCAAGTAAGGTCCGTTCGGAGTTCAAGAAAGAACCGGGCGTAAAGCTCGTCTACGGTCCCGGACGTAAAAAACGCAAGCGTGTCTACGCCACTCCCCTCATTCCCAAGTCAGTCCTTGAGCGTTGGTTCAGAGAACGAGAGGTGCGCGCATGAACTATTTCGGCGACATCCTAGTCCGCTTCTATCGCTGGTTTATATCGTTCTTTGAACCCATCGCTGGGAGCGATCCTCAATCAGCCGGGTTATGGGCTTGGTGCAAGGGGATAATTCTCGACCTCTTGAACCTCTGTGATGATCCCGAGATGGAGGGTGCCACCCGACGCGAGCGTTGGGCAGCATTAAAAGCTCTACTACGACGCAAGCGGGGAGGTCCAAATGCTTAGAATTTTCTTGTGGGTCTTCCTTCCGCTTGCCATCGTATGGTTGATTTTCTTCCGCAGAAAATCTCATTCCATTAATGGGAAGACTCGGTCCTTCAATCCTTCCCTTACTGACCACCCGCTTGTTCAGCGGATTAACTTGCAAACCGCCATCGCGGAGGCAGAACTTCGACTTGAAGAAGCCCAGTCCGACCGCGAGTCTCTGAAACACAAAAACCAACTCAACCGCAAGAGAACGGAGGTGCAACTCGAAACCCTGGAGGTCGAGAAGATCAAGGAGGAGTTGGCCCAGGCATATCTCGTTCAGAATCGCCAGATTCTTGAGCAGGTCTTCAATGAACGATTAGCTCTTGAGAAGGCAAGATTGAAAGCTGCCGTTCCACCGAAGCGAGTAAAGGTGCTCAAGGAAGTGGAGGTGCAACAGGTTCTCATCGAAGCTCCGCGCAACTCCTTACCTCAAGGAATTGAACCACCCAAATGGGTCCATAGCTTCCTGGAAGAAATCACTATCGACGATGCCGGTTTGGATGCCATCAGGAGCTATCGCTTACTCAATCCGAACCTCGACCCTAGACTGAAGGCGAAACTCGACATGGCCGAGCGAAGGATAGAGGAGGCTATGGATTCGAAAATAATCGAGGGTGAAATAAAAATCCTGAAGCGGAAGCTCTGATGAGTTTCCTATCGTCCTCCTATCGTCGGCAACGCAAAAAACAATCGGCGAACACGCCGATAAATTGTTGCGCTACCGCGCTTTACTGGTTCGCCCACCCGTCCGCGACGCGCGTCGGGTATCGTCTGCCTCGAAACCTATCGCTTTCGTGGTCTATCGCCACCGGCATCCGATACCCGACGCTACGCGGGCCTCCGCCCCAAAAAGCGGGGCTTCGGTGTCGCTGACGCTCCAGACGGGTGGGCGTTTACTGGTTGAAAGGAGAAACCATATGGCGGATCGCTGCGCCACTCGGTGCGTGTTCCGAAAGAACACCCAAGCAGTCATGCCTGGAGGCAGCACAGCGTTGCTCGCTTCACGGCTCTCCCATTATATCGGCACCCTCCCTCCGTCAAGGTCGCAGGCTCCCTATGACCTCGGAGGGGACCCGCCGATGGTCGCGCCGTGTAGCGAAGCGAGCTACCTAGAGCCAGTCCCTCTAGCGAAAAACAAAAACTATGTGGAAGTTTTTAGTGCGGCTTTTTTGGCCCGAGAAGGAAAAGGTCTACCAGTGGTGCTTTGCCTGTCGCAAGAGCACCGAAAATGCCTATCGAAAGACTCTCTGGTTCGGCAAGACGGTGAAAATGCCGCATTGCCGGATCTGTCGGGCAAGGAAGTCCTTATCTCCACGCAGGACGTGGACCAGGAGGAAATATGCAGCCTGACTGGTACAAGTACAAGACGCATTGCCACGTAGTAGGCGGCTCGCAATACGGCAAGACGAAGTTCTTCGAGGACTGCATCCGGCGCCATATCGACGCCGGAAACGGGGTATTGGCGATCCCGTGGAACAAACCCCTCTACGACAGCTTGGTCGCGTATCTCTCATTCGTCCAACCGAAACGGCCGGTCATCCTTATCGACCCGTCGAACGCCGAAACGGTCTATCCCTACAACCCGTGGCTTCGGAACGGGGCCGAGGTGTCGTCCCATGTGTCCCGGCTCGTGGACGCCACGATCACCTTTTGGGGGGCGAAGAACTCGAACGAGATGCCGACCTACGAGCGCATCGCAAAGCTCGTTTCGTACTACGCCCTGGTTTCACGGCAACCCCTCCAGCACGCGGCAAAGATTCTCGAATATCCCAAGAAGGAACTGCGGGAGCAAGCTATCGCCGCGTTCCGGGAGTCGGGAGAGGAATGGGCCGAACAGCAGCTCAAGGAACTGCAATACGTCCGGAGTCTATCGGAATGGCACCGGCACGTCTTATCGACGCAGAACAGGCTGGGACGGCTCCTATCGTCGAAGGGCATGGTCCGCTTCATGGGGCTGAACGAAAGCATCGACCTCGGAGAAGCGATGCGGCAGAAGGCGATTATCCTCGTGAACCTGGCGTGGTCGCCGGACTTCGACCAGGAAGTAGCCCGGACGTTTGCCGCATTGATGCTCAACGAATTGTTTTATGAAGCCATGCAGAACGCGGACGACCCGGTTCCCTATTACGTTTACTTGGACGAATGCCAGGAATATTTGCCGCCGTTCGCCGGGAAGATGCTCGACCAGGTGCTCAAAACGGGGTTGCGGTTGACCCTCTCGCATCACCACTTCAAGCAGGGAGTATTCATCGACGATGAGCATTTACGGAACTCGCTCATGGGGCAGGCGCAAATCAAAGTCGTGTTCGGCGGACTTCCCTTCGAGCAGTCGGCTCTTTTCGTGAACGAGGTTCAATTGGACCAAGTGAATAAGCGGCAAGTGAAGGCGCGGTACTTCCGCACCATCACGAAGCATGTGTTGGAGCCGCACCTCACGCAGACCGAAGGATGGGGACAGGCCGAGGGCGATACGGAATCGTGGGGGAAAACGCGAGGGCACACTCACGGCACCTCGGACGGATTTTCCTCGAATGAAACGAGCAGCTCCTTTTCTTCCGAATCCGAAGGGGAGCATAGCGGATTTTCGACCTCGGGCGGCGGATCGGGCACAACCGAAGGATTCTCAAGCATCACGACGGAATCCTCCCTTGATTCCAAAAGCCACGCGAATTCAAAAAGCCGGGCGAAATCCCGCTCGCATTCCACCGCTTTTTCCACCAGATATGGCCCGCGCGAGGCCCAAGAGCTTGCTTCGGAGACGGACTGGACCCGCGAGGAGCGGGTTTCGATGCTTGTCGAGAAGCTTAAGAACCAGGAAAGACGCCATTGCACGCTGAAACTTCCCGGTGAATCTGCCCGCGATTACGTCGTCCCGTGGATAGAGCCGTACTTGCCAAATCCCGACACTGTTGCAGAATATATGAAAGAGATAAACCGCGATAACCGCCCAGCCGAAGAAGTAGACCGCCTTCTCATCGAGAACCAAAACACATTCTTAAAAAATGCCACAAAGGAGTACAGCGCAAATGGCGCAGGGCGTCCAAAAAGACGAACGATTGCACCTTAGGGAAACGGACAAGGAGCTATTGAAGCTCTTGTCGGAGTATCTGTATCTCACGCCGCTCCAGTTTGCGGGTCTCACGGGTCGGCCTGTCGTTTCCATGCGCGCACGGCTCCGGCAATACTGGCGGAACGGACTTCTGAACCGGACGCGGCTCGTAGAAAGCGATGACGTGGAGCATTTCAATCCCACCGAGTGCGCCTACTTCTTCGACGAGAAGGGCGCGACGTTTGCGGCCCACCTCGGCTATCTCGACCGTCCGCGATGGCGGAGGGACAAATCCCGTCTCATTCTTACGCACGACATGGCGATCACGGACTTCCACATCAGACTGCATAAGGCGCTCGGGAAAAAGCTCACGTTCTGGGAACAGCACCGCGCCGTGCTGAAAGACTATGCGGATGCGAACGGCGAACGCTTGGCAATCATCCCCGATGCCTTATTCACAATCGACGACGAACATTCCTACTTCCTCGAAGTCGTGAAAAGCCGCGAGAGCGAATACCAGAACGGTGAGAGCAATATCATGAGGAAGATACGAGCTTACGACAATTATCGACCCCGGTTCCAGGAGACATGGCAAATCGGAGACTTCCGTGTCGTCTTCATCCTTCCGACCGAGGAACGCGTGCAGAATCTTCTCGAAAAAATGGAAGCGCAGTATCCGCACAAGCGATTTTGGCTCACGGATGAAGCGAAGGTAAACCACATCCTCAAACCGATTTTTAAAACGCCAAAGGACCACACCTCGAAGTCCTGTGGCTTTCTCGACATCTAACACCCGAAAGTTATGATTAAAGGAATCGCGCCGATGAGGCGCGGGTAATCGTGTTTCTCCCCCGTGCCCCCGACCGTGTGGCCCACGTTGAGCAACCTGAGGACGGGGGACAACACATTAAATGGAAGCATCACTTGGATCATGGAATGACGGATTCAATAGGCGCGATTACCGCGTGGATTTAGGAGGCAGAACTTTCCTCACTGGTCAGAGCGGCACGGGTAAATCCACAATTATGAGGGTCGCCGCAACCCAGGTGATCCAAGCCGGAGAAGGCCTACTTTTTGTAGATTTTCACGGGGACACGGCCGAAGAACTTACAGGATATATTCCCCGAAAACGATTTGAAAACGGCGATGTCGTCTATTGGAACCCGCTCGCGGATAGGGTTCCCAGTCTCAACACATTTTCATGGCTTGACGAATATGAGAAAGAAAACAAAATCCAATCGGTACTGTCTATGTTCCGATCCCTTTATAAGCTCGCATGGGGTCCTGAATCGGAGCGAATCGCCCTCGCGGGTCTCGACGCCATTACGGAATATTTCCCTCGTCCTAATCTCCTCCATCTAGCACTATTCGTTTCCCGAACGAGATTCAGACGGACACTTCTTTCGAAGTGCACCAACCCTACACTTAAGGATTTCGCTGAACAATACGACAATGACGATACCAAGGAAGGACTGAGACCTTCAGAACGGATGAGTAAGTTTTCGCCCGTTGTGAACAAGACTTCTCCCTTTCTGCGGCCAGCATTGAGTCCGATGCTCGGACAGGATGAGCCGCTCGATTGGAAAATGTTGATAGATTCCCGAAAGATCATCATCGTCAATCTGAACAAAGGAAAGCTTGGGACCGAAGTGGCCTCGCTCATAGGTTCGCTCATTCTTTCAGAGGTATGGAATGCCGCTCTACGAAGGGATGTAGCAAAGAAGAATGCACCTTTTTATTGTTTTGTTGATGAAGCTCAAAACTGTCTGCACGGAATAGACATTGATGGATTCCTTTCGGAATCCCGCAAATACAGAATCTTCCCGTTTTTCGGAATGCAATATCTGAAACAAATCCCCAACCTTGAAGCGGCCTTCGGAAATTATACGAATTGGCTCACGTATAGGCTTGGCGGGACGGACGCCGGGATTTTGGCGGATGAGATGGATGACGAAGGACTCGTTCATCACATTGTGAATATGGCTAGTTTCAGGTTCATCGGACGGACGCTCATCAATTATTCCCCGAGCATATCGGACACGATCACCGCCCGGAGCAAGGTGAAAAAACTTGGAGACGAACCGCCGCGCGGAGCAGTGATCGGTGAAAGTCTTAAACGCTGGGGACGGGACCGAAAAGAAATGAGGGAGAAAGTAAAGACACTACTCATGGGGAACGCATCGGCGGTTGGCTCGCCTGGCCCTTCGCGCCGCCCCCGCGCCAAAGCGCACGGGCGCGCAACAGGGCTTCGGCTCGCCGCTATATCTGATACGAAGGAATCTGCGCAGGACTAGACATTATTTCGCTTCACGTCTTTTAAGTATAACGGGCAGCCCATCGCCTCAAGGAACTTCGACACTTCGCCGCCCTTCGGAGCGGCAATTTAGACGATCCTCCTTGATGCGACGGGCTCCCAGCCCGTTCTTCCTGCTTAGCCGTGAAGCTCAAAAGAGCCACGGCGTAAAGGTCGAAAGACAAGAAACAAAACCATGCCGAAAGACACCACTAGGTACGAGAACTTGAAATTCTATCTCGGAGTGGCCATCAGGAAGGTTGCGATTACCTTTCCGAAAGCAGAAATCGAGATTTTCGTCATTGAAAAGGCGGACCTCGGGCTGATTGCCTCAAGCATCATGGATGATCTGTTTGGAGAGTAGGTGTGTATAACGGGGGTTGCTCTAGTCCGGCAATCCCCAGAACAATAAATCAATCGAATCTGAAATGTCGGAGGCAAAGCAATTCAAGTGTGAATGTGGGAACCAGAACTTTATCGTGGTGGAGTGCCTCATTTGGGAGGCGTGTTCGGATCCGGAGGGCGGCCAAAAACTCAGTGCCCATGGCTGTATTGAAAACGGTATCGAGAGCATTCGGTGTTCAAAGCCCAGTTGCGAGAAGGAGGTGCCGACTGAGGCCGTTGAAGTGGAGTTCAACGGCTAGCAAGCGGCATACGAACGAGCCCCGCAGAAATGCGGGGTTTTTTCTTGTTCGCTCAATACTCGCGGGTCTTTTTCACACAATAGAAAAAGCCCCGCTCGGAAAACGGGGCTAAGTTAGTCAGATCGGGCAGACGTAGCGGAGGGCGTTCTTTATTTCCTCGGCGGTCATTTCGTCGGGCGGCTTGTCGTGGCGAGCCATGCGGACATAGTGGTTCCGGGAAATGCGGAGAATGAGCTCTTGCGTCGCCGCTTTTCCAGGTTCGTCGGGATCGAGCATCAGCGTGATGTATTTGAATCGTAAGAGCCGTTCCTGCGCTTCCGAGAGTGTCCGGCCCATGAGAGCCACGACGGGAAAGCCCGCTTCAGCCACCTTGATTGCCCCAAAGTAGCCCTCAACAATCGTGCATGCGTCCCCGGAAAGGGCATACCGGTTCCAGAGCACGAGCGACTTGTGGAAGCCCGGAGGAAGTTTGTATTTCGGTTCGTCGCCGTTCAATGCCCTTCCCGCGTAAGCGACTAATTCCCCCTTCTCATTCCGAATAGGAATTACGATGCGACCCGCCATCGAACCCTTCCCCGGAAAGAACCCGACCCCGAATTTCAGGGCCATTTCCTCCGAGATGCCCCGCCCGGAAAGATACTCGTGATAAGCAATCCCTTTCAGCTCCCAGGCGAGTGGCTTGTTTCCTTCCACAACCGTTGTAAGGTGAGGCTGGGCATTTCCTTCGTGAGCAGGACTCTCCGCTTTGAGCGGGGAGTTTTGCTGTTCAGGTTTCCGGCCATACCACTCGACGATCTTCTTCGCGGCATCGACGACCGAGCACTTCTCCATCGCCGCCACGAAGTCCAAGCAGTTCCCTCCCTTCCTTCCACTACCGCTCACACACGAATCAGATTTGCAGGACCAGATATTCCGTTCGGTGTTCACGTTGAAGGACCAGCGCGAATCCTTTGAAGTGTGCGTGGGAAGCGGGCAACATCCCCGGAGTTGCACAGAGTTCACCTTCTTAAGAGAAACTCCATACCTTGAAAGTAGGTCGTCCATGGAAACGGATTGCTTGACCGCCTTCAGATCAATCCAGGCCATATGTCCTCCTCTCAAAGAAACTGCTTTCACGATACGAAATCCACGGAATCTGACAAGGCAGAGAGAAGGCGATAAACATGCAATAAATGCGTTGAAATGCGTGAAAGCTATGGAAAGCAAGAAACGCTGTTTATGGAGCCACCCGAAGCAGCAAGGGCTTGTTCCACCAGAGCGCGGGCATGTCCTTGCAGTTTTTCGTCGCCTACTTACACTGATGGAGATGGACGAAAAGCGCGAAACCTGCCAGCGGTGCGGAGGACGCAGAGTCTACGGCCCAAGCACCTTTGACGAAGACGGATTATGTGAGTGGTGCGCAGAGGAACGTCTGAGCACAGAATGCGAGGTGTTGACTGAAGCAGTGACTGCGACAAGTCCTAACTGAGTTTCCGCGGCTGGAGCGAGTTCGAATGGCTCCAGGCGCGGGCGCTTGCCCGGTTTGCACATTCACAATCGGAGGAACATATGGAAGCACTACTCGCTCACCGCGGGGCGCAAAAACTCACGCGCGAGCAGCTCGCCGAAATACCTGCACCGCAAGGAACAGCCACACACCACCCAGTGCCACACGTCGAAATCGTCAATTCACTTCTCGAAACTCTCTCCTTTCGACACATCAACGTTGTCCGCGACGAATACGCTGTGTCCGAAGATGGCATGAAGCTCTTCGGTGTAGCAGAGCTGGAAGGCACATTCGATGGATGCCGTTTCTCAATCGGTATTAGGAATGCGAATGACAAATCTATGAGGCTAGCTCTCACCGTGGGCTACCGCGTCTTTGTCTGCGACAATCTGGCGTTTCACGGCGACTTCAGCCCGGTTCTAGCAAAACACTCCAAGCACTTCAACTTAGTTGATGCCCTGTCGGTGGGTGTGGATCGAATGCAGAGAAACTTCGAACCAATGCGCCGCCAAGTCCAAGCTTGGAAGGAAGATCAACTCACTGACGGCGACGCAAAGCTCGTTATTTACCGTGCATTCGTCGAGGACGAACTCGACGCTCCAAAACACCTGGCGAGAGAAGTCCATCGGCTGTATTTCAACCCGCAGTATGAGGAATTCTCTTCCCGGACGCGATGGAGCCTTTCAAACGCCTTCACGAGCGCATTCAAGGCTCTCGAACCGATACCACAGTTTAAGGTCACAGCCAAGCTTGGCAATTTCCTAAATCTAACCGGGAAATAGTCATCGGCGCTGCCATGACCCTTGGTTGCCTCGCACGTCCTGCATGGACAAAGCGGGGCTTTTTATTGCCACAAGCCGTCTCATAAACCTCCCGTCCGGGTTGATGGAGTTGAGCCGAGCCGTTAGTGGAGATAGTTTCCGGATACGGCGCGTCATCCAGTAGCTATCTGGGAGTTGAGATTGCCATCCCTCGATTACTTCCCGCAATCCAGTTCTTCAGTACTAAACTGGCTGCTTGTTCCTATGAACCCGTACACCATCAATCCGCCCGAATCGGAAGTCGCATTCGAGAAGCTGTGTTTAGCTCTGCTGAAGCGTCACTGGTCTCGCCCTGGTCTCGAGCGATTCGCAAAGAAGGGCGAGGAACAATTCGGTGTCGACATATTCGATACCTTCGGCGAAAGCCCAATGTACGGGGCACAATGTAAGCTCAAGGAACAGTGGAAGTCACTTGATCCGGGTGAGATACGTGACGAAGTTAAGAAGGCCAAGACGTTCCCTTCGAAACTCGATCACTACGCCATTCTGACGACTGGCAAGATTTCGGGAGCGGCACAACTTGCCATACAGGCCATCAACCAGGAACACCGGGCCGCAGGACTCTTTACAGTTGAACTCTTCACTTGGGAGAAAATCACTGAACTGATCCGGCAGTACCCAGAAATCGAGCAGCAGTTTTTCGGTGGCCTCCGCTCAGAAGAGGTGGCGACCGTAAACTCCAAGCTAGACTACATTGCCAACCTGACAGAATCCGTCGCATCGAGCTCCGCCACAACGGAAATCGACGCGTTGATTGACGAGGCTCGTACACGTATTACGCCCAGCGATGCTCAGATCGCAGTTTCTCTTCTAAACCGAATCCAGCGAACCAAGGGTGGTGAACTATCTGACTGGCACAGATTTCGCATTTTTACCAATCTAGGTGCTGCCAGTCTGATGCTTGGGAAAGGGACCGAAGCAGCAAGATATTTTTTGGAAGCTAAGCACTTTCGACCAGATGATGAGCTGGCAGTTACGAATGAAGTGCTTGCTTACCACCTACTTCTTCAAGAAGATGAAACGCGGCAGAAATCGGCAGCGGCAATCGAACGCTTCCCAAATTCGGCTCGTCTGCGGTCATTATGGATTCAAGCCGCGCGTCCCCAGAAAACGTATGAAGAGTTGTTAGAAGCGACGCCTGGACACTTGCGAAAAAACGCCGAGGTCGCGTCAGCGCTCTCCAGAAAAGCCTTAGCCAGTGGATTGCTGGACCGCGCTATCGGACATGCAAAGGATGCCACCGCAGACAGACCGAAGTGGTCACAAGCCCACCTTCTTTTGGCACAAGCATATTTCGGCACGGTCGCCATGGCTGTACGCGCGATTGCGCCACTAAAGGCAGAAGGTAGGGAGACGAACCTCGCCAATTCACTTGCAGCTGCCGATGACGCGATCTCTATAGCGGTGGCTGAGGGTGACTCATATACGAGCGCACAGGCGCTTGCGCTCAAATCGGACATCTCTCTCATCCAGGGGCGAAAAGAAGATGCGGCGCGCTTTGCCCGCGAATCGTTCGCCGCAAATCCGATGGACCTGCAAGGACTGCTGGCCATGGCACAGGTTTCGGTCAGCATGGGAAATCCCGATGAGGGCATTCGCATTCTGGAGGAAGCTTATGCGCGGGCCGACTACGCTCCACACGTTAGTTTCATGCTTGGGCAGGCACTTATGGCACGTGGAACGGAGCCGGATGTTAGCCGGGCAATCGACGTGTTCAGCTCAGCTAACCTTGAGAATCTGGATCGTGAACTCATAGATCCAGTGATTGTGAGCGCCGTTAGAGCGATTGTTCGAGCAAAACGCTTCGCGGAGGTCGCAAACTACACCACGCGGGCAGAGGTCGCGGCTTCATCAGTGATGACGGCGACAATAAAGGCGTATGCCGCTCTGAATCAATCTCATGATGTTGAAGCCAACCAATTCTTGACGGAGGCGATCACCTCACATCAGCCCGAGGACAGTCGTTGCGCCACAGACTTCCTCGCGCGTACTCTTATCGAGGCTGGCCGCCTGACCGATGCACTTCCACTCTTGCAAGAGCTCTTCAATGCTCAGACGCCGAACTTTGATGTGGGACTTTTATTAAATTGTGCAGGTCGTCTAAAGCAAGACCAAATAATTTTGGATACGTGTCAAGCCCTTCACGAACGCGGTGTACGCAACTGGGAGTTGGTAGAGTTCGAGTCCCGTTATCTTGAGGAGTACGACTTCCCTAAGGCTATTGGCCGCCTCCAGGAATTCATAGTCGCGAATCCGACGCACCGCCTAGCGAAGCTTCGGCTCGCGATCATCGGAACGCGCTACGGCCATGACGACCTCGTGAAGGTTTCGGAGGAAGTTCTCCCTCGTCCAGAAGACCTTCCGATGCAATACGCTGTTCCAGTAATCCATCTTCTGCAATGGCAGGGTCAGGGAAAATTGGCCGTCGATTATGCTTATCGTCTGCTTCGCGGTCATTATTCAGAACTTGAGGCCCATAAAGCCTATCTTTCAAGCCTCATGCCGGCAAGCCGCCCTGAAGATATACCTGCGACGATGGATGAGGTTCAAATTGGAAGTGCCGTGCAATATTCCGAAGGTGGCGACGTTGCGGTCGACTGGTTCGTGATCGAAGAGACTGACAAACCGAACAGTGAATTCGAAGAGCTAGCTGTGCAATCCGACATAGCACGAGAGCTGCTGGGCAAAAAAGTCGGCGATTCCTTCGTCCTAGCAAGAAGCCCAATTCAGGACCGTGTAGGCAAGGTTGTGCAAATTCTCAGCAAATACACCAGGCGTTTTCAGGCCATTGGTGAGCAAATGCAGCTTAAATTCGGAGCCCAAAGCGTCATTCAGAGGATGCGCGTTCCTCCACCGGAGAAATTTACCGCCGCCGATCTCCAGCCAATGCTCGATTCGGTGAGAGCGCGCTCCGAAGCCATTTCAAAACTTCGGGAGATATACAGGTCAACTATTGTGACGCTTCATATGTATGGCGACCAGTTAGGCCATACCGCCTACGAGGGACTCTTCGATCTTGCTATTTCTGAGGACGACTTCGTCCGATGTGCCCCGTCTCAGATGGAGGCTTTAGCGAACGCGCTTACAGCTCTCGGAAGTAAGAGCACGGTCGTGGTAGATCTAACGGCACTTGCCACCTTGCGCTTGCTCGGAATCACCCGTCAAGTACTCACGAGCAGCGCTTTTCGCTTCGTTATCTCACCGGGAACTTTTGTCGAATTGCAGCAGCTAAGAGCCCAATCACGATTCAGCGTACCTCATGGAACGATGTATTACGACAAGGGTCAGCACTACTTTACAGAAACAACCGAAGAGCAGACCGAGGAACAGAAGACTGCCTTTGAAGAATATATGCAATGTGTCGAGAGGAATGTGAACGTCATTCCAGTGCCGCAGCTCGCGACGTTAGCGCCTGAACGGCGCGACCTACTCGAACGGATTTTGGGGCGGTATGGGCTGGAATCTGCGTTGCTCGCGTTGTCGCCGGGCTACATTTGGTGGACTGATGATTTCGGAGCCGGAGAGGTCGGCAAGTCTCAGCTCGGTGTTGAGCGTGGATGGACTCAGGCAATAGTGGAGCATATCGCAAATGTCGGATTGATTGACCGTGGCGTCGTCGACGAGGCATACGCGAAGTTGGTCGGTTTTAACTATCAGTCCACGCACTTCACGGGCGCGGTTATGATCGCTGCCCTTCGTGTGTCCAAGGGGTCAGTGGACGCATTTCCGATGCGCCAAATGATTCGTGCTTTTGAGCTCCTCCCCTCGACTAGCCAGAATGCTGCTTTTCGGCTGCTCGCTGAGTTCATTTTGAGGATGACGCTTGAACCACTGCTTCCTGAGACGAGGTGCATTGCGACGAAGGCGTTCCTCAATACGTTTCCCAATGATGCGATGACCGATGCGAAGTTAGCTTCGTTTCGCTCACAGTGTGCTGGTCTCATGACTCTCAACCCACTCGCGCAGGCGGATTTCATAAGGTGCTTCGATCAATGGAACAACGAGAAGTTGACGCGGGGCTACATTGTGGAGCCCTGACTAACTTGAGTAACGTTCCAGCACTTCGCCAGTTTTGCCATCGGTTGTGAGTAATGGTGCCGAGACGCTGGCCAATGAGCGCCCCCGAGTTATCGGTCGGCAAACCGGAAGTAATGTGGATTACGAAGCGGCGGACCACCCATTAGTTATGCCTTCTTGGGCGGTCGTTCGATCAATAAAGTGGTCGGCATCGTTTTTAATGACGCATGGCCCGAAGGTCAGTCCACGGTGTCGCCTTCCACCTAAAAGGACGCCATTCTCGTTGTCGGGCTCGTTGCGAACTCCTGCAAACTCAGACTGGGGATAACCGACAATTGCGCCAATACGTCGTAATCCTCATAATTAGCGACATATCCCCCCTTTCGATGCCTTACCAGTACAAACGGGAACCGCTCACACAGGATGAAGCAAATCGCCTTGCGAACGCGTGCGGGCAGTACGAAGAAAAACTTATCGTCTGGACTTTGCTTGATACGGGACTTCGCGTTTCAGAATTTGCCGGACTCACCAGAGACAAAGTTGATTGGCAAACACACCGCCTCATGATCTACGGAAAAGGCGGTCCCTACGGAACCCGCTCAAAGCGAAGAGTGATTCCCTTGTCGAGTCGCGTTCAACAGCTTCTTGAGGGGCACCTCTCACTTCACGATCAGATGGAAGTAAGCGTGAGAACGATCCAGCGCATCATGAAGCGGGTGGCGAACCGCGCTCACATCAGTCGACCCGTAACGCCTCACGTCCTGCGACACACATTCGCGGTCACGGCAGTGCAGAAGGGAATCTCGCTCCCCTCTCTGCAACGACTCCTGGGTCATGACCATCTCACCACGACCGAAATCTATTTGAATCTTTCGCCAGAAGAGGTCGTCCGTGAGTTCCATTCAAAGTGGTGAAGAAGACCTTTTCTCAGCGGGAAACGGATGAGTCCCAACGCTTGCTTTAAGAATCTCACTAACCGTATTATAGGTCGTTGGGGCTGCGACTAAAGCTTTCCTGATTGCGTTTAGAGCAACGTTCATCATGATGCCGCGAGAAAACACCGTCACACAGCCGACTCCGAAAAAGTTTTGGGCGGTTTTTGCCACCAAGACAGCGATCATCGCTTTACTCTTTACAGTTGCCGGGCTAGCCACTCTCGCGAAGAACGGTCAGTATTACCCAAAATCGAATCCCGCTCGAAACGTTTCCATTTCAACCAAAATGGATGTGACCCACTCCACGGTGCAGGTTGCCGCGGAGCCGTCGCAACTGCTGGCCCGATTTTATCCACCGCAACCACAATTGCGAATCGTTAGTGTGCATTACGAACCAGTTCTCCAGAAAACGCCCATCGGTGTCACGGTTTCGATGCAGCACCGCTCTCCTCCTGTCCCGCTTTCCTAGTATTTCTGCCATTCACAACCCAACTGATTTGAACGATCAACCGGGGTCTGTGCGTATCAGAAGGCCAGGTTCAGGACCGGAGTCCATATGAAATCGAAAGCATCGGCGCTTGCTCCTGTCGAGCACTTACGGGGTCTAAGCACGTGCGTCGTCGCAAGTGCAATTGAAACTTTCCAAATCCGCTTGCCCAACACGGGCTTTGCGGATTCAAGCATCCGTTGCATTTTCGACGACCTTCCGCCTATGGCCGGGTATGCGGCCACAGCGCGCATCCGCAGCTGTGCGCCACCCATGGAAGGCCGGAGATACAACTATGAGCGGACGGATTGGTGGAATCACATTCTTACTATTCCTGCTCCGCGCGTGGTGGTCCTTGAAGATATCGACGATCCTCCCGGACTAGGGGCGCTCATCGGAGAGGTCAACGCCAATATTCTTCTGGCACTCGGATGCACGGGGTTGGTTACAAATGGAGGGATCCGCGACCTGCCGGAGGTTCGACCATTGAGCTTTCCAATGTTCGCCGGCAACGTGTCCGTGTCACACGCTTACGCGCACATCTTCGACTTCGGAGGCCCCGTCGTCGTTGGGGGCCTCGATGTTCGGCCCGGCGATCTGATTCATGCCGACCGTCACGGCGTACAAACCATTCCTCTGAAGATTCTCGATCAACTACCCATCGCAATTGGCGAAATTCTGCAGAGACGACAACACATTGTCAACCTATGTCGAACGGCCGATTTTTCGGCCGAAAAGCTCCGCGCCGTAATCCACGAACTGGACCAAAAACCATGAAAATGACCGTGTCCCGCTTCAATCGAGGTAGGCATATCGCAATAGCAAAATATTCCGGGTGCGCCCTTCACACAACTTGCTTCCTGCTCTGCATTCTCGCTTTTTCAGTGTTCCTGGCCAGCTGCGGTTCAGCCACAAAAGCGAACTCCGATGACGCCGCCAATGTGCCGCACGTGGCTGTAGTCAAGATCGTTCGCCGAAATCTCTCGGATACTTTGCAAATCGCCGCCGAATTTCAACCCTTCCAAGAAATCAATGTTTACGCCAAGGTCTCCGGATATATCCAGAAGCTTTACATCGACTGGGGCACGCACGTGAATCAAGGGCAACTCCTGGCGGTGCTCGAAATCCCGGAACTCCAGCAACAGCTGCAGCTCGACGAGGCAACTGTGCACGGAAGCGAGCAGTATCTCGCCCGTGCGAATGAAGAGCTCACCCGCGCGCAGTCCAACTACAACGTGACCCACCTCACCTATACGCGGCTTGCAGAGGTGCAAAAAACGCGACCAGAACTGGTTGCCCAGGAAGAGATTGACGTCGCACAAGGAAAAGACCTCGAAGCGAGTTCCGGAGTTTCAGCCGCTAAGGCTTCGGCCTCGGGCGCCGGGCAGGGCCTGCTGGCCGCGAAAGCCTCCCTTGAAAAAGACAAAGCCATGTACGCGTATGCGCGCATCTCAGCGCCATTCAATGGCGTCGTTACCGAGATGGATGCCTATACTGGAGCGCTTCTACCCGCGGGGACTTCTTCGAACAAAGGCGACCAAGCGCTTTGCCGCCTGTCGCAAAACGATCTTCTTCGTCTGGTCATTCCCCTCCCAGAACGAGCCGTTCCGGACGTCCACCTCGGCGAGACCGTTACCATTCAGGTCTCGGCGAAGAACCAAGCGTTCAATGGAAAAATTGTCCGGTTCTCCGACCAAATCGACACGGCCACACGAACCATGCACACCGAAATTGATGTTCCTAATGCCAAGTACGAATTGGTTCCTGGGATGTATGCCACGGTCGATGTCCCCCTTCATACCGTGCATGATGTCCTGGCCGTGCCGCTTCAAGCCGTGCAAACCTCCGGAGAAGGGCGCGGCGCTGTGCTCGTAATAGACGGTAATAACAAGATAGAAAGGCGCGACGTGAGCCTCGGCCTGCAGAGCGCCGCCTATGCCGAGGTTACTTCTGGCCTGAAAGAAAATGATCTCGTTGTGTTCGGCGAACAGTCCCAGTTCAAGGCGGACGAACTTGTCGTACCGCAAGTCGTAACGCCATCGGGAATGGAATAGGAGTTATTCATGTCCTCGTTTTCTTTGAAACATCCGTATTTTATCGTCGTGATTTGTTTGTTTGTCTGCGTGCTCGGACTTTCCAGCCTCGTGCAGATGCCGGTGGACATGTTTCCACCTATCAATATTCCTGTCGTGATGGTCGCGACCTTTTACAGCGGCATGCCACCGCAGCAGATCGAAGCGGACATTACGGACACCTTCGAACGGTTCTTTACGTTAGGCAGTGGCATCGATCATATGGAATCGCGTTCGATGGCCGGCGTCAGCCTCATCAAGATTTTCTTCCAGCCGGGGACTTCTGCGAATGCCGACGTGACGCAAATTTCAAACCTGGCCATGGCGGATCTCCGCCGCTTGCCGCAAGGCACGCTTCCTCCCGTTGTAATGAGCATGGATGCCTCAAATCTACCCGTTTGCTTGCTGACTGTTGAAGGCGAGGGGTTGGATGAAACGCAGCTCCACGACTACCTGCAATTTGCGATTCGCAACCAGATCGCCGGGGTGCCCGGCGCAACGGTGCCTCCGCCCTATGGCGGCAAATACCGGCAGATCATGGTTTACGTCGACCCGCTGAAGCTGCAGGCGAATCAACTTAGCCCCATGGACGTCGTCCGCGCTACGGATGAATCGAATCTGATTCTGCCCGCCGGGGACGTGCGCATCGGGGCCATGGATTACAACCTTTATACGAATGCTCAGGTTCCGAGCCCGAAAGCGCTCAACGACATTCCGCTGAAGACCGAAGGCGATAGGTCCGTGTTCATCTCGGACGTGGGCAAGGCCGTCGACGGCGCCGCGCTGCAATACAACATCGTGCGAGTGAATGGGCAGCGATCCGTCTATGACCCGATCCTAAAACAGGGGGGCGATACCAACACGATCGCGGTGGTCGACGGAATTCAAAGCGCCATCAAGACTCTACGTGACATCCCTTCGCAGTTGAAAACGCACGTGGTGTTCGATCAGTCCCTTTTCGTAAAGCAAGCCATCTCGACGGTATTGCGCGAAGGCGGTATCGGACTTTTGCTCACGGCGTTGATGATTCTGGTTTTCCTGGGCAGCCCTCGCGCCACCGCCGCCGTGTTCCTTTCGATTCCGCTTTCAGTCATGGCGACATTTTTTCTGCTTCATTCTGGCAACGAAACCGTCAACAGCATGGTGCTGAGCGGTCTGGCTCTGGTGTTTTCGCGCTTGATCGATAACTCGGTAATCGTTCTAGAAAATATCTTTCGCCACCTGGAACTAGGGGAGGCTCCAGCAGTGGCGGCCGAGCAAGGCGCGAACGAAGTCTCTTTGGCGGTCATGGCGATTACCATCGTCACGGTCGTTGTTTTCTTCCCGGTTACTCTTCTCTTTGGCGTGAGCAAATATTTGTTCACGGCGCTGGCTTTGGCAGTCGTAATCTCGTTGTTTGCCTCCTATTTCGTGGCGGTGTCGGTTGTTCCACTCTTCTGCGCGAAGACTCTTAAAACGATCGTACACACGGCGGACGCGGCAGGTTCTCACACCGCAACGTCGTGGGGTGCAAGATTCCACGCATGGTTCAACGTTCGGTTCGAGCGCATGCTCGACACGTATGACCGCTGGGTACATAGAGTTCTTGACCGGCCCAAGGAAGTGATCCTCGCGTTTATCGGCGTCTTTCTTTTAAGCCTTTTGCTCTATCCGCTCGTAGGTGTTTCGTTCTTCCCTCGTACGGATGCCGGCCAATTCGTAATCAACGTAAAAGCTCCTACCGGCACGCGGCTGGAACTGACCGAGTCTTATGTAAAGAAAGTAGAGGATATCGTCCGCCAGGTGATCCGGCCCTCTGACCTGAACGCTGTCGTCTCAAACATCGGGCTCACGCCGGACCTTTCCGCGTTGACAACTCCCAACTCCGGCATGCATACCGCCTTCATCCAAGTGGGATTGAACGAAGAACACAAAGTCAGCAGCTTCGTTTACATGAATGAAGTGCGAAAGCGCGTAGCGGCGGAACTCCCGGAATTGCGCACGTACTTCCAATCTGGCGGCCTGGTCGATTCCGTTCTCGAACCAGGGAATGCCCGCTCCAATCGACGTGCAGGTGAGCGGAAGCGATCTGCAAGCCGCCGACAACTTGGCGCTGGACCTATCCCGCCAGTTCAAAGTGCTCCCCGGCGTGTCGGATGTCTACATTCCGCAGGATATGGACTATCCCGCGCTGCAAGTGAATGTGAACCGCGATCGTGCCAGCCAGCTTGGTCTGAGCCCGAAGGAAGTCGTCGGCAATCTGATAACCGCCCTTACTTCCGATGCGATGATCGCGCCCAGCTACTGGGTTGACCCGAAGAGCGGCAACAATTACTTCGTCACTGTGCAGTATCCCGAAAATCAGGTGAAAACAATTGAAGACCTGAAGACAATGCCTCTTCGTGCTCCCAGCTTGAAATTGCCCACTTACCTCAATCAAGTGGCGGACGTGAGTCCAATGCTCAGCCCCACCGAAGTGGACCACTACCAGTTGCAGCGCACAATTGACGTCTACGTAGCACCACTGGGCGAGGACCTCGGCAAGCCCTCAAAGGAAATTGCCAAGATCGTCGCCGCCGCACATGTTCCTCCGAACCTGCGCGTCAACATCCGCGGCCTCGTGACCACCATGAATTCATCGTTCCGCAGCTTCGGTTTTGGGCTGTTGTTATCGGTTTTGCTCGTTTATCTCGTACTCGTAGCCCAGTTCGCTTCTTTCGTCGACCCGTTCCTGATCATCCTCGCGGTGCCTACCGGCCTGATCGGTGTAGTCCTGACGCTTGCGTTCACCGACACCACCTTAAACATCCAGTCGCTGATGGGCATCGTGATGCTCACCGGCATGGTCGTATCGAACAGCATCCTGATCGTCGATTTCGCGAATCGCCTCTGCGCCGAAGGCCGCGATTTGCGCAGCGCGGTCTCACATTCCTGCCGATTACGCTTGCGCCCCATCCTCATGACTTCCCTTGCAACGATAGTCGGCCTTCTGCCCATGGCATTGAAACTCGAATCGGGCAGCGAGGCATACGCTCCGCTGGCGCGCGTTATCATCGGTGGCTTGCTCGTTTCCGTAGTGCTCACAATCTTTATTGTTCCTGCTGCGTACTTGCTTATTTACCAGCGGCGGACCCCGGCACCATCTTCACAGTTGGCGCAGGAGGCACGATGAAACTCAGATTTCTTCCGAGGACAATCGTTGTCTGTAGCGCCCTCATAACAGCTTCCGCTTGGGCTCAGGCTCCGCAGACTCTAAGCTTGCACGATGCTGAGCAGATTGCTCTTCAGAATCATCCTCGAATAGACGCCGCCGTAGATCTTGCCACCGCCGCCCTGGCGCAAGTGACCCAGACGCGCTCCGGATACTATCCGACCGTCTATGGAAGCCTTACCGGGGTGGATTCGGAGCACAATAGCCGCGTTGCCGCAGGTGGACTGAATAACCCAATCATTTACGAACGCTATTCCAACGGAATTACTGTGAACCAGATCATCACCGATTTCGGACGCACACGCGAACTCGTTAAGAGTTCAAGCCAGCATGCGCAGGCACAGCAGGAAAACGTAACCAGCATACGCGCCGACATTCTGCTATTAGTTGACGAGTCGTACTTTGCAACGCTGCGGGCTCAAGCCGTCCTCACCGTTGCCGAGCAAACTGTAAAGGCGCGTCAACTAGTTTCCGATCAGGTCACAGAATTGGAAAAAAACAAAATCAAGTCTGGGCTGGACGTCAGTTTTGCCAATGTCGACCTCGCTCAGTCGCAGTTGCTGCTGATTCAAGCACAAAATGACGTCCAGGCTTCCTTCGCCGAGCTGTCGGCAGCTCTCGGCTATTCCGATCAGCGGACGTTTCAATTGGCCGATGAACCGTTGCCGTCGGCTCCAGCCACCGATGCCGCACCGCTGATCAACCAAGCGTTACGAGACCGGCCAGAGATGATTGGCCAGCGTCTTAATATCGAGTCAGCGCAGAGCTTCACTACCGCCGAACGCGATCTTAAATTCCCGACTATCTCGGCCCTTGGCGTGGCCGGGCTAACACCTTACGCCGAATTTCCCCTTGGCTCGCGGTATGCTGCAGCAGGATTCAACGTCAATATTCCGCTTTTCAACGGCCACCTCTATTCTTCTCTTGAGTCCGAAGCCGCCGCTCGGGCGCGCGCCCAGAATCAATATCTTCGAGATCTGCAGAACAGCATCACCCGTGACGTACGCACTGCATGGCTCAATGCCCAATCGGCATACCAGCGTCTCGCTGTAACAAATCAACTTCTCACACAAGCAAACGACGCTCTAGAACTCGCACAATCCCGCTACAAGCTTGGGCTCAGCTCGATCGTAGAACTTAGCCAGGCACAGCTCAATCAAACACAAGCCCAAATAGAGCAGGTCACCGCCAAATACGATTATCAGGCCCGAATCTCGGCACTGAATTTTCAGTTGGGTGCTTTGCGTTAGTATCTACTACCGGAAACAGAAGCGAAGAAACTGGCAAGCAAGTTTTATGTGTTTCGGCTCGTGTCGACAAGTCCGACGAAACGCACTTAAACAACCCGATTGTCCGATTGAAATAGGCCATTAGTCCCTCTGGTGATTTCCCCTTCACTCTGAAGAGCCCGATCCCCAACCGGCTCTTCTTGATGCTTCTTACTCGATACTGGTGACACGCCTGCATGGTGCTGATGACACGCCTGCATGGTGCTGATGACACGCCCGCATGGTGCTGATGACACGCCCACTTGGTGCTGATGACACGCCCCGAAGGGCTTCCAAGCTCCAGGAATGCAGCATTTACGGGCCTCCGAAACAGGTAGCGCGGACGGAATACTGTTTTAAATACTGTTCTCAATACACACAGAAAGGGAGGTATCTAAAACCAGTGTGTGCGTATCGATCTCACATCACGGACTCCTGTGAATATCGCACCTCTCGACAGCGAATACTGAGGCGGTATCGTTAAAGATGTAATGCTCACAATATGAATTTTCCTCTAAGGCAGAATCAACAGACTCAGCCGACTAAAGAATCCTCAACGAAGCACTCCAAGGAAATTAAGTCACTCGGTACTTCAGACACATCAGAGAAGATTCGCCCAGACCTTACGATCGAAAAATGGCCGGCAATTTGGCAGCCATCAAAGTCACGTCGGAAACCGACAGCCAAGACATTCGAACGCAAGATAACGCTTCGAGACGGGAGCGCCGGAACTGCAAAGGTGGAGGTCGGCTTCACCCACTTGGGCAACCTCACAACCGAGGACCAGAAAACCTACTACGGGTTGATAAAACAATGGGAAGAAAACGGCCGGTCACCCGAATACACATTTTTCTCGACGAGAAAACTGGCACGAATTCTAAAAAAGCACTGGGGCAATAATGTCATCGATGCTACGACAGAATCACTTCGTAAACTCCGCACGACACCATTCACGTGGATCAATGCTTATCGCGACGGCAGAACGGGTGACGAGCTAGAAGTGCTCGACACTTTTACCATTCTTGCGGATCTAAAAATTGTCCGACGCAAGGCGGACGGACACGTCACCAAGGAAGCAGGGTATTTTCGCTTTCACGATTCCATCCTCAGAAACCTTCTTGCGAATTACACAAAGCCGGTCCTGCTCGATTTGATTTTGGATTTCAAGAGTGAGATCGCACAGCTACTTTACAGCCATGTCGATCTGATCCTTGCGCGAAACGACCATTATGAACGCCGCACCAGAGAGCTTTTCGATGATTTCGGTTTGCAAGGTCCTGGCTATCGAAAACGGTCAGACCGGAAACGAGCTCTCGAAAAAGCGCTCGCCGAACTACGCGGCGTTCCGCTGAGTACCGGCATCCTCAGCGTCGCCACGATTGAAGAAACGAAGGACGCAATGGATTACAAAGTTGTTTTTCGCAAGACGAGACGATCCGACGTGAGCACGAAGAACGACACACGTAGGGAAGGGGAGGTCGCAAAGCCATCTCTTCCAAAGGCGACCCCGCTGACGGCGCAGGGCGTTGAGCTAGTCGCGCATTTCTATAAGACTTTTCATCGAGTAGAAAACCCTTACCCACGGCCTAGGGAAATTGCCCAGGCGGTGAGTCTCATTGCCAGCCATGGATTCGAACGCTCGAAGTTCGTCGTGGACTTTAGTCACACTGCGGCTACGCGCACCAACTATAGCCCGCAAACA
Organism: uncultured Acidobacteriota bacterium; assembly: GCA_963797585.1. GTDB lineage: Bacteria > Acidobacteriota > Terriglobia > Acidiferrales > UBA7541 > Palsa-295. The sequence goes on along the minus strand of CAWCQH010000018.1, from coordinate 51,744 downwards.
TTTGGCGGGATCTTACAATATACATCCCGAGCACTCGCCGAGTTTGACTGCCGCGAACGTTCCAGGGAAATTGGTCGGCAGCAGGTTGCAGCGCAAGAAAAGCGCGAACGGGCGGAACGTGAGCCAGAGGTAAGAATTGATGAGCGCCTCGGATCCCTATCAGAAGGAGAGTATCGACGGCTCCATGAAACAGTCATGAAGGACTTTGCTGCCAAGTTCCCTTTGGTGTTGGCTGCCAGAGGGGGCTTATTCGAATCTGCGATCAGAGCAAAAATGGCTCGAATGCTTGTCGGGGCAGAGGCCCCGGAAAATAGATCGACGGGGTTCGATCACCCCGCGTAATGCCCGATTCTTGGGCCTGAGCCTTCACTAGACTTGTTTTCGCGTCTGTCGTCTCTATTTGCCTAGCCAAGGCATTTTCCCCGCCTAGAAACGCAGAATTTAGTCAGGAGAGGGGCGAACCGAATGGCCAGCCGAAAGGCTTCGCCACATTGCCTCTCGACCGGATGGCACCCCAAACGTGGTCTTTTTCTGGTATATTTCTTACTTCACGAGGTTACTACCTCCAGGCCGCCGTCCTCACTAGATGGCGGCCTCAAGGGCCGCTCTTATCAGGCGGCCCTTTTTCTTTACCTTCTTTGAAGGGTGCGCGGGGTGGGACCTATATCAGCCTAAAAGAATAAGTTTCTGATTTGCCAACTTCTCGGTTGTCGCCACCTTAATTCAACTTCCACGCCTTCTGAATCTCATTTTCAAGCGCGATCTGCCGGGACTTCACCCATGGGTTGTAGTGCTTCGCGGTGATCTTGCTGTTCGAGTGCCCGAGAAGGATTGAGACCGTTTCAAGGGAGACCCCCGATTCGAGAAGAGACACGCTGAACGTATCCCGGAACCGGTGGGCGTGGCCGGTCTTTATCCCCGCGAGCTTAAAGAGCCGATAGAGCGTGCGCTGCATCCCTGAAGTCGCGGCTTTGATCGTTCCCTTCCCAGACCAGAAGTAATATTTGCCGGTGTCATAGAGTTTCGCTAACGCCTCAATGACTTCCTTTGGGAGCGGCATATGCACCGGCGTTTTCGTTTTCGCCGTGTAAAGGAAAAGCTTCCCGTCCTGAATCCTGTCCCGCGCGAGCGTCGCGGCGTCCCCGATCCGCATTCCCGAATATCTGAGGAGAAGGACGAAAGCCCGCGCCCGGAGTGGCGTCATCTTTCCATGAATGCCGGCCGTGGGATATACCTCCGTCGCCCAGAGTATCTTTTCCATTTCCTCGGCCGTAAAAGGAAGCGTCGGCCCCGGAATGACCTTCGGGCCTTGGAGCACCCTCGCCGGGTTTTCTCGTATCCACTTCGATTCGATGCAGAAATTGAAGAACGTCCGCAAGCGCTCGATCTTTTTGCGCTGCGAGAGCGGACCCATTTCCCAACACTGCTTGTACCGCTGGAGCTCGGACAGGTCTATGCGTCCGACGTTCAGATCGCCGCCGAAGAAAGCGACGAGCTCCTTCATGAGCAGTTTGTATTTCTTGATCGTGGCAATCGACCACTTCTGCGATTCCCATTCAGTGATAAACGCGTCGCACGCGGGTTTGAGAGCTATCGACTTCAGCGTGGTTCCGGATTCCCACTCCCGTACGAGCTTCTGAGCCGCCTCCCAGCTCCGGACGCCGACCGCTTTCTTGACCCACTTGCCATGGAGCGTTCCCTGGACCCATACGGGGCACTGGCAGCCCTTCTGCGTTCGAAGGGTACTCGGGCACCGACCGAGATGCCTGCGGTAGATCGTTAAAGGACGCCCCATGAGGGCGAGAGTATCACAAAGTGGAACGCTACTGGAACGCGGGAGATTTTACGTGCAAAATGCCCAATAAATATGCGGTAAGTGTTGGTAGGGGCGGTGGGGATCGAACCCACGACCTTCGGCTTAAAAGGCCGCTGCTCTACCACTGAGCTACGCCCCTGAAAAGTGGTCACAACATCTTACATGAAAAAGACTTACTGCATGTGCGCCGATTGAGGCTCTGGGCGAGAAAATGCGCCGGTGTCGGTAGTGGTGTCGGTTGGTTCCTCAGAAGCGGCGGCGGGCGGTTGTGGAACGAGTTTCTCCACCACGTTCAGGAGGAAATCCGGCGCGAGGTGCGAATAGCGCACGGTCATGGCTATACTCTTGTGCCCGAGCGCGTCCTGAGTGGCCCGAAGGCCTACTCCGGCCATCGTGAGACGGGACGCGAACGTGTGGCGCAGATCGTGCCAATGGAAATCCGCAATTTCGGCCTTCTCAATCGCTTTCTCGAACCAGTAGCGCGGTCCGGCCAGCGGTTCGCCTTCGAGGTTGCGAATCACTGCCCCTGTGCCGTCGCCACGCTTCCGTAGCTCTGTAAGGGCCTTGAGCGCGACCGAGTTTAGGCGCGCGTAGCGGCTCTCACCATTCTTCCCGCGTCGAATGAGAATCAGACAGCGAGCCAGGTCCACATCCTGCCAATCAAGCCCGTACATTTCCGAGAGCCGCAAGCCGGTATGGAGCGCCAGGTCCAATTCCGGGATGTGACTGGGCCATCGGGCTTGCATTTCGGTTCGGAGCTTAATTTCCTCTTCGGGCGTGAGATACCGCACGCGACTGTTATCTTCCCTTCGGTGCCGCGTGGCCCGAGCCGGGTTAGACGTGGCCTTCCCGTCGCGGATCGCGAGCCGGTAGGTGAGCGATAGAAGAGAGCGGTAGTGATTCACCGTCGAGGGAGCCCATTTCTCATCCTCGATGCACTGCTCGAAGTGCCGCTCAATTTCCTGGGGCGTAATCGAATCAGCGGAGCGGTCACGGAACCAACCGAGGATACGTTCCATTCGCGCCAGATCGTCGCTGTAGGTGCGCTTGTGAGCCTTTGAGTAGGCCAGAGCGTCACGCGAAATGTCCGCGAACGTCACAGTCGCACGGCGAAGCTTTTCGGGCAGTTTCTTGCCCTGTAGAGCTTCCGTCTTGCGTTTGCGAACGAGGCCGATAGCGGTGCTCTTGCTGCCAGCCTTCTCGCGCCGATAGCGACCTGAAGCGTCAACGTAACGAATCCACCATTCGCCCGAACCCGGCACTTTTTCATATACGCCACGCGGATTACGTCGCGTTTTGGTCTCAGTCTTATCCATTAGAGCCAAAGTATTAGTTTGCATCGCGCTTCCCTTTCTTCGGCGGACGGCCGCCGCTCTTGCCCCAGTTACGCATCTTCTTAGTGAAACCTCTACCGCCCCATTTTTTGCGCCGCTCCTCTACGCTTCGCTTGCCGCCCTGCTTGCCCAAAATGCTCATTTGTTCGTCAAAGGACTCACCTGATTTTTGGCATTTACGCCGGCGAGCTTCGACGCTGCGAAGTGCCAGTTCCCGCGCAGCTTGTGTGATTTTCTCGCTTTTCTTAACCACCATAAACCTATTCTAGCGCTCGGTAAGGTTTCTGACAAGAGAAATTACTTGCAGAGAGACAAGCCGTTGTGACGCAAGAACTTGCAGCGTAGAGGTGCCAAATAGGCCGGCGTTCCAGCGCGTGAGGATTAAACCTACGAAGCGCAAATGCACGTACTGGAGGAAAAGATGGAAAAGCTAGCTGTAGACCTTCGCGAGGCCTCGGAAATCACCTCGCTGTGCCGCAGAACGCTGGAGAACTACATTCGGGCAAAACAGCTGCCCGCAAAGAAAATCGGCCGGCGGACCATAGTTTTGGTCGCGGACCTACAGAAATTCCTACGCGCCGACCGACCGTCACCGTCCGTGCCGGAGCGACGCCAGTGACACCCCGCGAGGTATCGGAACTGGTGCCAATGGTGCGACTTCTCGAATCGCTCGGTTTCGAGGTGAACGAGCGGACGCGGCGCGCTCGATGCCTTTTGCACTCAGGCTCGAATCCTACGGCGTTCTCGTGGCGCGAGGACGGGCGCTGGCGTTGCTTCTCGTGCGGCGCAGGCGGCGACCGGATCGCTCTCGTGCGAGCCGTCCGCCGATGCAGCTTCCTCGCGGCGGTCGAATTCCTCGCGGCGCTGGCCGGTGTGGAGTACGCCCCCAGCCGTGTGTCACGGGAAGCAATCGAACATCAGAAGCTAATACGCGAACGCGAAGAGGGTGAAGCTGATGCTCTTCTCGGTTTGGAGTTTTCCGCTTGGCGCAACGCACGGGACGAGTTGCTTCAATTGGAGGCTGTTCGTCGCAATGCGGGAAAGCGCCTCGATGCGCTCTACCGGGGAGCGCTGAAACGTTGGCCGGGCGAAGCGGAATGGGCCTGGGAAGCACTGGCGATGGTCTACCAAATGCCACGGGCGGCCGCCCGCTATTATGTCATTTCTTTCGCGCAACCAAGCGAGCGCTTCGCATTCGCGATGGACGCGGAGGCGCGGGAGGCATTGACAGATGAAGCTCTTGAGCGCGGATGGGTCGCCGATTTCAAAGGCTACCGATTTGAGGTGCAATTGTGAGCACGATTCCAAACCCATTTGACCAGTTGCGGGCGCGTCATAGGCCCGAGGCAAAAGAATTCTTGGAGCAGCATCCCGAGTTAAGAAGCAAGCTTGTTCCTCCCGAGTCTGATCCAACGTCGGGACAAGGAGCGCCCGAAGAGAACAATCAGAGCAAGTGGCCAGCACCCCTCGCATCGCAGGCGTTTCACGGGATCGCGGGAGCGGTTGTCCGCGCCATCGAGCCGCACACTGAGGCTGACCCGGCGGCGCTTCTGATTCAATTCCTTGTTGGCTTCGGAAATCTCATCGGACGCGGAGCTTACACGACCGTTGAGGCTGACAGACATGGTTGCAATCTATTCGCCGTGATTGTCGGTGTATCGGCCAAAGGCCGCAAAGGAACGTCTTGGGGACATATCAAGCGAGTTTTGGAGAACGTGGATGCGACCTGGGCTAAGGAAAGAATCCAGGGCGGCCTATCGAGTGGCGAGGGCTTGGTTTGGGGTGTGCGCGATCCGATAGAGAAACAGGAGCCCCAACGCAACGAACACAAACAAATCAAGGGCTATCAAACGGTTCAAGTAGATGCGGGAGTCTCGGACAAGCGACTTTTAATCGTTGAGTCGGAGCTTGCGTCAGCGCTGCGCGTAATGGGCCGCGAGGGGTCCACACTTAGCCCGCTAATTCGGCAAGGGTGGGATACGGGAGACTTACGAGTGCTCACTAAGAATTCACCAGCGAAAGCGACGGGAGCGCACATCTCCATTATCGGGCACATAACCCGAGACGAGTTGCTGCGTTTCCTCACTTCGACAGAAACCGCGAACGGTTTTGCAAATCGCTTTCTGTGGGGGTGCGCTAAGCGAAGCAAGCTCTTACCCGAGGGTGGACATATTCATGAAGTGGACTTTTCGTCAATCAACCAACATCTGACCAATGCCGTAAACGCTGGGCTGAATGCAGGAGAGATCCCGCGAGACGAGACGGCGAGGAAGATTTGGCGCGAAGTGTATCCGGCTCTCTCTGAAGGGAAAATGGGTATGTTTGGTTCTGCGACGAGTCGCGCCGAAGCTCAAGTCCTTAGACTGGCCTTGGTATATGCCGTGTTGGACAGAGCCCGGGCGATTGCAGTGGAGCACTTGCTCGCTGCTCTGGCGATTTGGGACTACTGCGAGGCGTCCGCCCGGTACATATTTGGGGATGCTTTGGGCAACCCTGAGGCGGATAGAATTCTGCAAGCTCTTCGCACTGTCCCAAAGGGGCTGACACGGACGGAGATTCGAGACCTCTTCGAGAGAAATCGCAGCGCCTCGGAGATCAACGGCGCGTTGACGGTATTGGAAGAACGCGGACTTGCCCGTCGAGTGCCAGAAGCAACGTCTGGACGGCCAATCGAACGCTGGATTGCAGCTAACAGCGCTACGACATAAACGACATAAGCCCCCTTTGAACACCTTTTGTCGTTTATGTCGTTAATGTCGTATCCGGAGGAACGAAGGATGCCAAGCTATTTGGAAATCGCACTACGAACTGCACTGCCTTTGAATGCTAAGGCCCATATTCGCACGGAAGCTACTGCCTTTCACGCGAGCGAGCCTAGCTCCGAACCCCAGCCGAGCATTGACATTGCCCGGTGCAGCTCACCGAATTGCGGTGGATGCTATTTGGTTGACCCAGCAACTGGCGCTAGGATTCACCCGCCGAAGTGCGGCGAAGACTACCGCGCACGGCTCGAACGCTGGGAAGCCAAAGGCAGGGTGCAATGAGTACGCCTCAGAACAGGCGAAAAAGAGGCGTACAGATACCGGGCAGTGAGGCGACCCGCTTTAAGCCTGGACAATCCGGGAATCCGGGCGGGCGGCCGAAAACGGCGGCATTGTCAACCGCGTACCGACAAAAACTCGATTCGCTCGTGCCGGGTGATCCGCAAGGGCGCACGTATGCTCAGGCGATTGGCGATTGCCTCGCGGACCGGGCGCTTGCTGGCGACATTCGAGCGGCGCAAGAACTCGCTGACCGAGCGGAGGGCCGAGCGCGTCAGTCCATCGAAATTGAAAACGCTGCGCTGCGCGATGCGTTCGGCAGAATGAGCCGCGAAGAGCTGGATACCTACGCCCGCGCGGGTACATTGCCGGCATGGTTCCCGAAAGAGGCGAGCGAGGATGAGCAAATCTAACAGCGAATGGGATGGCTGGCCGCACCCCTCCACTTTTCCGGTCGGCTCGCCGGAATCGAGAGCCGCAGCGCGAGCTTTTGCCGAAGGACGAAATAAGCCCGATGAGCAATTCCTTCTGCGCATCGAGTTCATCGCGGGGAAAGACTTACCAGAGAAGCGCACTAGTCACCGTTTCGTGGACGACCAAGGCAAGACCGTCGAATGGGTGATCATCAAGCCCGATGATGCGACGCCCGAGTACCACGAGTATTTCGCACGCCATGGGATCGGAGGCCACCAACCTGCGCAGCGAACGCGCGTCTGATTTCAGATGCGGCGCGAGAATTGGCCGGAGGCTAGGGCTTTGCCTTAGATTGATCCAGTGGTACGGGAGGTCCAAATTCATCCGGGTCGTATATGATGTAACCAGCTAGATTATCTTTCACTTCCTGACGGCTAATCGATCCCACCGCTTTTCCGCCGACCGAGACCGAGCATGAGGAACCCTTAGGCGGGCAATCGAGTTGAACTTTCCAACCTACGGGCTTTCCATTTTCATCCCATTCCGTTACTTCGTTGTCTGGAATCTCAGGCGTTACCGCGCCTTGCTTGGCGGAAGCGGTACCACCTGATCCGGTTTGCCAGTCTCTGTGTTGGACGCGCTCGTAAAGATAATCCACACCGACCAGTAGGAACAGCAGCACGACAACGGCAGCGCCAGCGCCGAAGACAACAGCAAAAACTTTGGCCATCAACCTCGCAGCTTCTCTCACGGTGATGCCTCCCAGCCGCCTCCTGTCGAATAGACCCTAAGGCCCACAAGCTACCTACAGGGAAGGAACTATAGCGCCAAAGAGGAATCGTGCGCCACAAGCGGCGCTATGCGCGAGAACCGGGCATTCCTAGCGGCATGCGGGACACTCTAAACCTCTACGGCGAGATTTTCGGTGTCGGTTCTGGTGTCGGTTGGCTTTTCATGTCGCTTCGTCGCGGTGCGGGTCGCTGCGCGATGGGAACTCCGGAAATGCCGATAAACAGAGGGGATTTTCGCGGTGCTGCGTTTTGTTGCGGAGTGATGCGCGAAGCTTAAAATGGCTTAAAAGGCCGCTGCTCTACCACTGAGCTACGCCCCTAACTTGGTAAATTCGGGCTGGCGAAGAACGAGATGCTTCGGCGAGCGGCACTGTGCGGGAGGTCATCCAATTTCTGGTGCCAGCTGCACAGTACAGTTGTGCGCGCTTTCCGAAAACTCCCAATTCTAACAGGGCGGGCCTTGCGGTCCAAGCGAAAGACGCTTGCGGCGGATAGCGCCTCCCTGAATTGGGGCACGATCAGAAGAAGATGGTCACAGGGAACCAATCCCGATTCCGGAACCGCAGCGTCGCGGGATTCGCGACAGGCTGTGCGTCGTGCCGGTCAACATCTGCTACATTTCGAGCCTATCCTTGAACTGTTGCATAGGGACGAGTTCGAGTGTAGCGTATCGCCCGGCTGGCAATTTGGAATGCGCGTGTTGAGGCGAATTTTTAGGGCTTTGAGCCCCAGGTTGTTCCGCCTTTTCAGGGAGATCGAATATGCAGCGTCTTGTTGGGAACTCGATCATCGTTTTGGTTTTGGCTGCGATGGTTTCTTTAGCTGGCTGGACCGGGATTTCGGCGCGCTCGCCGCACAAGATGGGCGGTCGGCAGAGTGTCGGGCAGGGCGCGGCGCAGGACGCCCAAAGTTCAGCCGCGCCTGAGGCTATGAATCCTTACGCGCCGGCTCCCTACCGTCTCGTGCCGAACTGGCCGCCGCCCGACCCGGCCGTCAGGTGGGCCGAGGTGATCCAGACGGAGCCGGACGCGCAGGGCAATCTCTGGGTACTGCATCGAGGCTCGCCGCCCATTCTGAAACTCGAGCCGAAGACAGGCAAGGTGCTGGCGGCATTTGGCGCCGGGATGTTTGCCGGGCCGCACGGCTTCACAATCGATGCGGACGGAAACCTCTACGTCACCGATTGCCCGCTTGGGCCCGGAGCGGATCCGGCTGCGCTCAAAGCTGGAAAGGGCTATCAACTTTTCAAGATGGATCAGCATGGGGAAGTGCTGATGACGATCGGCAAGGCCGGCTATGCTATGGCCGGTCCGGAGAGCTTTGTGTGTCCGACGGATGTGGCGGTGGCGGCCAACGGGGACATTTTCGTTACCGACGGGCATCGCTCGGCCATCGATCATTACGGCGACCGCGTGGCCAAGTTTTCAAAGGACGGGAAATTCATCAAGGACATCGTGGAACGGGGCTCGGGACCCGGGCAGGTGTGGCAGCCGCACAGCATCGCTATCGATGCAGAGGGGCGGCTCTTCGTGGCGGACCGGTCCAACAACCGCCTCGAAATTTTCGACCAGGAAGGCCACTTCATCGATATCTGGAGGCAGTTCAGCCGGCCGAGCGGCATTTTCATCGACAAAAAAACGGACACTATCTACGTGAGCGACTCCGAATCGAGCCCGCAGAACCATCCGGGGTGGCCGCGCGGAATACGGATCGGGAACACTCGCACCGGGGCAGTAAACTATTTTATCTCCGGCACGGAGCCGGAAGGCGTCGGCGTGGACCTTGGTGGGAACGTGTACGGATGCGTCGTTTCGCACCCGAGGCTGGAGAAATATGAGCCTATACGAAAGTGACGAAGTCTTCCTTTTAAGAAACCGGATGGCGCGGGCACTCCCGCGATTGGCTAGTGAGTGCCCCGTGCTGCCGCAAAGTCAGTCCGCCGTGGGGAGTGCGCTCAGCTTGGGCGCGGGGCGGCCGCGCTTGCGCTTCCAGACGTAATCCTTGCGAAGCTTTTCCTGATGCTTTTTCACCTGGGTTTCAATTTCGGCGAAAGCCGCTTTCGCGCTGGTGGGAACGTCGGCTCCCACGCCGGTGGCGTGAAAGGTTCCCGTGGGGAGGGTGAGATTCAGCGCAAAGCTGAACTCGGTTTTGCGGGGAACTTTCTCCATGGAGCTGTGGAGCAGCACGGAATCTGTTTCGTAATGCTTGAGCAGACGATTCAGTTTGTCGATGTGACGCTCGAAATCATCCTCAATCGCTTTGCGGTATTCCGGTGCTACGTGAGTGTAGGTTATTTTCATAGGGCACCCGGTTTCTGCAGGATTTAACGGACTGGAGGGGCGTACTCATCGAGACAAATTCAGCATAGCGCCGCGGGATGCGCGTTTCAACCCACCAAGCGAGCGGAGGGCGGGTCAGTTTCCGGTTATCCAGCCACGACAGGCCTTTGACGATTTCAACAGGCGGCGTTCGGAAAGCGTAATCCGCGTACCCCCAAGGTGGTAGATAAAAAGCACTCCATTACGTGTTTAATTCATTTGCAAGATTCTGTAGAATCCCACCGTCGCTGGGTCCTCCGGCTATGTCCCGGAAGGAGGAAGCTTATGAAAGCGATTGTTTTGTTCCCGATTGCGGTTTTAGTGCTGGCTGGAATTGCCACCCACCAGGCTCCCGCATCTGGACGAGGCGGTGGACAGGCGGCCCCGATCTATGGCGTCAGGATCCCCGCGGGATACCGCGACTGGCAATTGATCGCCGTGAACCAGCTCCTGTTCGCCGGCAAGGGCGAGCAATTGCGCGCTCAACTCGGGAACGCTATAGCGGTCAAGGCCTTCAAGGAAGGGACGCTTCCGTTCCCCGACGGTGCCATCATTGCCGCGATTCATTGGACTCGCATCTCGTCGGAAGACAACAACAAGGTCCTCGATGGCCCCTTCCCCGGCACTCAATCGTTCGTGATCGGGTCCCCGTTGAATGTGCAGTTCATGGTCAAGGACTCAAAGAAGTACGCCGCGACGGGCGGCTGGGGGTTCGGCGACTTTACGGGCGGAAAGCCGGGCGACGAAGCCCTGCACAAAACCTGCTTTCCTTGTCACCAGCCCGCAAAAAATCATGACTTCGTCTTCGCTCGTTACGCGCGTTAATGCGCACTTCGTCTGCAATCAGGAAATCCCCGTAAGACCGACAGCGGTGGCGCTCCAGCCGCACATCTGCATCACCGATCCGAAGGGCCAGCCCAGGGGCTTGACGTGAATCGCGGTGGTGGCATTATTTCAGTGCATCGTAAAACAAGGTGCGTCGTGAAACAGGGGAGGGGAGCATGAACACGAATCGCAAACTGGTCCTGGCAGTCCTCATTGGCATGGCGATAGGGGTCGGCGGTGCTGTGGCGATCCGTGCCCAACAAGCCAAGGCGGCGCCAGCCTATATGATCGGGGAAGTCGAGGTAACGAACCCGGCTACCTTTCAAAAATACTCGGAGAAGGTCCCGGGAACGCTGGCGCCCTTCAACGGCCACTTTATCGTTCGTGTGGGCAAAACCCAGACTCTTGAAGGCGACGCGCCCAAGCGCATGGTGGTGATCGCCTTCGACAGCATGGAGCAAGCGCAAGCCTGGTACGATTCGCCCGCCTATGCCGCGATTAAGCCGATCCGGCAGAGTGCCGCCAAGAGCCGCCTGTTTATAGTGGAAGGCGTCGCGCCTCAGTAACCGGCTACCGCTCGGGTCCCGATGAACACGCAACCGGAAGCTCACCCACTACCGGCGAACGGGAGATACAAGAAGACAGGCTTGTTTAGGACGGGACGGAGCTACTTCTTGAAAAGATCTTCGAAGGCCTTGCGCGCGTCGTTGGGACGGCCGGCGGCGGCAGGGGCCGGGGTGGCTGTGGCGTAGGTGACCGGCGAGGTGTCTTTCTCGACCGTCATGCGAAATTCGAAGAACGTGCAGTTGTTTTTCGCGTCCTTCTTGGCGATGCGCTCCGGAACCGGCTGAGTACACTCGAACTGCCTGCCCGTATCGAAATGCACGCACTGTTTGCAGGAGTGCATGGCGGCGTGGCAGCGCGGGCATTCGCCGTTCTGGTCAAAACCCGGGGACATCACGGCCCCGCAGCTCGAGCAGCGCGCCCTCATCACCGTTCCCACCATGCGGGGAGTGCGCGGGCCGAGCATGTCCTGCTTGGGCCTGGGCGCTTCCGGCGGGCGCTCGGTGCGTTCCCGCTTCTTCTCGCCGGCATCGCTGTCGCGATAGCCCCTTTGCTTATACTTCCGGTCCATGAAAACCTCCAGGGGGGATTATCCCCATCATACCTTGAACGATCGGTGAGTGCTTAATTGCCGTTCCTATGTGCCCACAGCTTGCTGAGGCCCTCGAGCGGCAGGTCGGGCTGCAGGAATTTACGGGGCTCTCCGAGGCTCGCGGCTGCGGCTTCCGCCGCGAGATAACCGCTGCGCACCGCGCCTTCCATGGTGGCGGGCCAGCCGGTGCGCGTCCAATCGCCCGCGAGAAACAGATTCTGCAAGCCTGCATCCTGCGTGGGGCGCCAGCGGTCGACTCCAGGCTCCGGAGAAAATGTCGCATGCACTTCTTTGATCACGGTGGCTTTCAGCAATTTCGCATCGCGAGTAGCGGGCAGAACGGCGGCAAGCTCGCGGCGGCAAAGATCGATGATTTCCTGGCGCGATTGGGGCACCAGGCGTACGAAGCGCTGATGACTAACTGCAAATATTGGGCGTTGGACAAATCCCCACGAGGACGCTCAGTGCTTAGACGCGCCGGAGCGCCTCCGGTTACATTCGCGGCCGTTACATTCGCGTCATTAAGCAGCGTCTTATTGAATATCCACTGGGTGGTATGGTCGAGCAGGGCCAGGAACGGCTCGTCCATTACTTTGCCCTCGAACCAGAAGTGCGCGCTCGTGATCGGCGATGTCTTCAAATGATGCAATCCTTCGAGCGACGTTCCCGGCTCGCTCAGTTCCCTGGGCACCAGATCGAGAAGCGCAGGGTGCGGAACGGCGGCGATGCAGGCATCGGCTTCCACTTCCGAACCGTCTTCGAGGACGGCCTTAGCAAAGCGTCCGTCCGCGCATGCCGATTTCGCGAACTCCGCATCGCAGCCGGACTTCCCCGCCCCGCCGCGCGACCGCTTCGCAGCCACCGCCGTAAAGTTCGGCCAGCGGCACCGTGGGAATCCCCACCCGGTATCCCCCGCGGCTGCCGAGGAACGCTTTCCAGAAAACTTCGATTCCGTAGCGCGCGTCGGTCCGGGCAAGTTCTTCGTCCAGCGCGCTCACCAGCACGACGCGCCAGAAGCGCTCGATGGCGCCCGGCGTCTGTTTCATGCGCCGCAGCCAATCGAGCATCGAGAGGCCCTCGATTGCCGGCGGATGGCCGCCGGACCGGGCGATCGCCAGCAGCGCGTCGGCGATGCAGCGCTTGTCCGCAAACGCGAGGGCGCCGAAAAACAGGAACGACGGAGCCATGTGCAGCGGCGGAGGAAGCCACGCCGAGCTTTCCATCGTCGAACGGCGGCCGGCCGCATCCACGAAATACAGCCGGTCGTAGAAACGAATCTTTTCCGAGGCGCCGACCCGCCTGTAAAAATCCGCCAGGTTCGTGCAGCAGCCCAGGGTGACGTGCTGGCAATTGTCCACTTCGCTGCCGTCGGGCAGCGTGTAGGAAGTGGCGCGCCCGCCCAGATGGGGACGCTTTTCCAGCAGGCGGACGCGGAAGCCCGCTTCAGCCAGCGCGACGGCGGAGGACATCCCCGCCAGACCGCCGCCGATCACCAGAACGCTTTGCGAGGGCATCCTTCTTCCACCAACCGCTGACTCCCGCCGTAAGGAGATATTGAATCTTTTCCGCGCTGGACACGGATATGCGCGACGAAAACACGTCGAATTCGCGTTCCTCGATCCGCGCGAGGAGCGTGCTGTAGGTGCGAATCAGGGCCCACAGCGTGGCGCGGCTGTCCGGATCGATCTGGCCCACCAGGGGCGCGCCTTCTTCGTAAAAGCGCCACGCGCGATCGGCTTCGAATTCGAGAAGGCTCCGAAGCTTCTCCGTGAGCGGGCCGCCCAGGTCTTCGGCGCGGCAGCCGAAGCGGTCGAGGTCCTCCTGCGGGAGATACACGCGGCCCATTTCGTAATCGCTGCGCACGTCGCGAATAATGTTGGTCAGCTGAAACGCGAGGCCGAGGCGTTCGGCGAGATCAGGCGCTTTCTGGTCGCGGAATCCAAAAACGTGCAGGCACGTCAACCCCACGGTGCCGGCCACACGATAACAATACTCCGAAAGCCGGTCGAAGGTGGCATAGGAATCGATGGTCAAGTCCATTTCGGCGCCGAGAATCAGATCGTGGAAGTAGCGCGTAGGCATCTCGAAGCGCGCGATCGTGTCCGCCAGGGCGGGAAGAACGGCGTGTCCGGCGGTGTTTCCCGAGACGGCCTCGTCCAGCATCGCCCGCCAGCGGGCCAGGCCGCGGCGCTTCGATTCGAGGTCGCCCGGCTCGTCCGAGACATCGTCGATGAGCCGCATGAAGGCGTACAGCGCGCACAAGGCGTTGCGCTTGGGCTTGCGAAGGCCGAAAAACGCGAGATAGAAGCTGCTGCGGGACTCGCGGGCGATGCGGTTGCATTCCGCGTAAGAGTTCCGGACTTCCAACTCGCTGGGCGGCGCGTGGGAACTGGGCCGCCGCGGGCAGCGCTTCGGCGTTGCCTGTGGGCGCGCGAAGACTCGCGTTCGGGCTCTCGGCCGGAATACGTCGAAACCAGTGCGCCTCCGAGCAATCTCGCTTTCGTGAGTTTCGTGAGCGCGGGCCGATGGTTCAGGGTGTTGTATCCCGAGGACTCGATCGCATCGAGAATGGCGAGGCCACCGCGGCTGAAGAGCTCGATATCGACTCGCAGGGTCTCGTCGACTTGTCGGGCGAGCGGAGCGCCCGCTGCAAAAAGCTCCCGCGTCCGCGCGACCAGCGACTTCATGAGCCGCGCGTACCGCTCATCGAAGCGCCGGGCGACGATGTCCGCGTCCGTCAATCCATGCGCATTGAAGGGCGTCGAACGGGATGTAAATGCGGCCTTTTTCCAGGTCGCGCGAAACGTCCTGCCAGAAGTTGGCCAGCTGCAGAGCGGTGCAGGTGTAGTCGGAAAGCCGCTGGCGTTCTTCATCGCGATAATCGCAGAGATACAGCACCAGCCGGCCGACGGGATTCGCCGAGTAGACGCAATAGTCGAGCACATCTTCCCAGGTGGCGTAACGATGCACGCGCTGGTCCTGCCGGAAGGCGCGCAGGAGATCGCGAAACGGCTCGACGGGAATATTCTTCTCGCGCACCGTTTCGCGCAGGGCGATCAGCACGGGATGCGACGGGCCGCGATCCGCACGGTAAACAAGCTCGCAATTCGTCTTCCCATGCATCCAGCAGTTCAAGCGCGCGGGTGGGACTCGCTCACCTCGTCGCCTAGATCGTCGGACCAGCGGCAATAGGAATAGACATTGTAGAAATGCTGGTGCAGCCTGCGCGGAAGGAGCCACGAGACCACGTTGAAATTCTCGTAGTGGTGCGTGGCGAGCCAGCGCGTGTAGCGCTGGGCTTCGGCGGGCGCACAACCTTCGGGCGGAAGATTGCGGGCGATCTCCAGTTCTGGTGTGGGCAGCATGGAGCCCTGTCGAGGGCGTGTACCGTAACCGCTCTCGCGCAATTTGCATTGCGCGATTTTTACCGCGTACTAGGGAATGACGGCTGTCTTCAGCTCGCCGTTCCGCTGTTTCATGTGCTCAAAGACGTGCGGGAGCTCCGTCAGCGGAACTTCCCCGGTGATGAAATCGCTCGCGCGAATCTCGCCGCGCACGATCGTATCGAGCGCCTCGCGGATGAACCGCGGGGAATGATGGAAGGTCGATTTGATGGTGATTTCGGAATAGTGCAGCGCCGCGGGATCGAAATTCACCTGCGTGCCGCTCGGGCAGCCCCCGAACAGATTCACCCGGCCGCCCTTGCGGACCATTTGCAGCGCCCATTGCCACGTCTTGGCGGAGCCCACCGCTTCGATCACGGCGTCGGCGCCGCGTCCGCCTTCGGTCAGCTGGCGAACCAGATTTACCGGGTTATCGATTTCAGCAACGTCGAACGCGGCCACGGCTCCCAGGCGTTCCGCGGCGGCGATCTGGCTCTTGCGCTTGCCGAGCGCGATCACGCGAACGTTGCGCGAAGAAAGAATACGGATAAATTTCAGCCCGATGGAACCGCACCCGATCACCACGACCGTATCGCCCTCGCGCGCGTCGATCTCATGCGCGCCGCGCAGGACGCAGGCGAGCGGCTCGACCATGGCCGCGTCCACGAACGGGAACATTATCCGGAATCTCGAGCATGTTCTGCTGGACGATCCGGCCAGGAATGCGAATGAACTCGGCGTACGCGCCGTTATTGAACAACAAATCCTCGCAGAGATTCGGCTGGCCCTTGCGGCAATACATGCAGATGTTGCACGGCGCCGAGTTCGACGGAACCACGCGCATGCCCGTGTGTACGCCGCCGTTGACGGCGCTGCCCTTGGTTTCCACCACGCCCGCAAGTTCGTGGCCGAACAGCGCAGGGGGATGAATCATCCGCGGATGCGAACCCTGCTTCCACACTTTGAGATCGGTGCCGCAGGTGAGCGCCACCTCGACGCGGACGAGAACTTCGTCCTCGGCGAGCGACGGGATATCCACCTGCTCGATCTTCATGTCTTCGCGGCCGTACAGCACAGCCGCTCTCATGTGGCCGTTCGATTCCAGTTTCATTCGTGGGTTATCACCACCTTCAGAGTATCATCAGCGGGCCGAGCCGCCAATTGCAGCGCGTCCGCGATCCGCTCGAGCGGAAACCGGTGCGAGATCATCTCCCGCATCGGCAGACGATGGCTGAACACCAGTTGGGCCGACTCTTCCTGATCGTCCACCGAAGCGCTGTAGCTGCCCAAAATTTCCTTCTCTTCGATTCCCACGGCCGCAGCCGGAAATTGCAGCTGGAGGACGGGATCGTTATGCGCAAACAGTAGCACTCTTCCGCCCGGCCGCGCGATAGAAAGGGCTTCCGGGACTAATGACGGGTTGGGCACGGCCACCAGGACCGCATCCGCCCCTCGTCCATCGGTTCGCTCGCGGATTAGTTCGCCGAGATTGGCGGCCGCGGGATTGAAGGAGTCCTTCGCTCCGAAGCGGACGCTTGCGGCGCGGCGCCCCGCCATCGGGTCGCTGGTGTACACAGTCGCTCCCTGATAAGCAGCCAGAATCATCAGAAGCATTCCGATCGGGCCCTGGCCGATCACCAGCACCGTCTCGCCCGCAGCCACGCGCGCTTTGCGTACCGCCTTCAGGCAGGTGTTCACCGGCTCGACGAATGTGGCTTCCTCGAAGGTCACATCGTCGGGGAGGCAGGACCATCCCGCGTTCGACAATCCAGGGCATCGCGCGGACGTATTGCGCGAAGCCGCCGCCATTGGGATCGAACCCACCCGTGAGCCCCACCTTCTTATAACCCGCGCACTGGGAGAAAAGTTTCTGTTCGCAGTAGAAACATGCGCCACACGGGATGTGGTGGAAGCTGACCACGCGATCGCCCACCTTGAACTTCTTCACGCCGGAGCCGACCTGAGTCACCGTGCCGGCCAGCTCGTGGCCGAGAATCTGCGGCGGCGCGAGGAACCCGTGATGAATCTTCTTGATGTCCGTGCCGCAGATGCCGCAGGCGCCTACACGGAACAGCACCTCGCCCGGACCGATCTCAGGAATGGGGACAGTCTCGACGACGACGCGGTCTTTGCCCCGATAAACGCCCGCGCGCATCGTGCCGTTGAACTGGGGGGCATCGTGCGATCCGATCTGTGGGATGGTCTGGCTCATGGGAGTCTATTGTTCGGCCTGCCCCGAAGCCGCTGCGGCTTGCGATTCCAAAGGTTTGGCCCGCTCTGAGAGAGCCAATATATAACGATCCAGAAATTCGGCGAGAGATTCCGCCGCTTGCTTGCTTTTCCGGCCAAGCCTCACAAGACCGGGCAGCGATTGGGGACGCATCGCCACCTGGCCGAGCACTCGGGGAATGCTCACTTCGCCTCGCTCGGTGAAAACCTCGTTCATATCGAGCGGCAGGTCCTCGTCCACCGCATCGCTGATTGAACGGATCGCCACGGCCGGAATGCCGTCCGCCCGCGCCTTGAGCAACACTCGAAAACTCTCCATTTCGACCGCATCCGCGCTTTCCCCCAGATGGCGCTTCTCGTGCGCGGTGGAAACGGCTCGCTCCGCGCTGTAGAACCGGTCCACAACGGTTGCACCAGCGTCTGCGGCAAAGGAGACCAGCGCGGGACTGCTCTCGATCGTTCTGCCCGATGCTTCCGGGGGCGCGGTTTCGGCGACAACCGTTCGCGCCGACAGCACCTGTCCTACGCGATAAACCGGCCTAAGCCCGCCGGCCAATCCCGAGGAAATGCAGAACTGCATCGTATCGGGCTCATCCCAGGACACGTTCGAAACCGCCAAAGCCGCCTGCCGCGAGCCAACCCCGGTCAAGATCACACGAACTTCGGCGCCGCCGATTTCCGCGACGTGGGTTTCCGCAGCGCCCCACATCGCGCGGCGAAACTTGCGCAGAGTCCGCCAGGGGGCGAATTCGGTTTCCAGCGCGAACGTGACCAGAATTTTCAAAGCAAAAACCTAGGCTGCCTGAGCGTGCGGCACCGGCTTGCGGCCGGGTCCGCCGACATACCCGCATGCTTCATACCAGCGCACCGCGCGCTCCAGCGCGAGTTCCACCGATCCGGCGCGATAGCCCAGTTCCCTTTCGGACTTGTCGCTCGCGACAAACATGCGGTGCCGCGACATTTTTACGCCTTCGACAGGAATCTGCGGTTCGCGGCCGACCAGCCGCGAGAAAAATTCGTCCGCGTATCCCGCGGCCAGCGCAACGGCATGGGGCAGGCGCACGCGGGGCGCGGGACGACCCGTGATCGCGGAGAGCGCGTCGAGAATCTGCTTGAGGGTCATGTTGCGCCCGCCGAGGATGTAACGCTCGCCGATGCGTCCGCGGGAAGCCGCAAGAAGATGACCGGCAGCCACATCTTCGACAGCAACCACGTTGAGTCCCGTGTCTACGTAAGCGGGCATCCTGCCGTTCAGGAAATCGACGATGATGCGGCCGGTGGGCGTGGGCTTCCAATCGCCCGGCCCCACCGGAGCGGTGGGATTGACGATCACCACCGGTACGCCCGCAGCGGCAGCCTTCACCGCTTCCTGTTCGGCCAAAAACTTCGAGCGCTTGTAATGGCCGATCATCTGATTGAGCGTGGCGTGAGTGCCTTCGCCAGGCAGCGCCGCAGTATGGGAATCGGCGGGAACGGCGATCGTCGCAACGGTGCTGGTGTAAACAATCTTTTCGACGCCCTCGTGCGCGGCAATTTCGAAAAGACGCCGGGTGCCCTCGACGTTGCTCTCGTAGATTTCCGAGGGATTCTTGGCCCACAGCCGGTAATCGGCCGCGACGTGAAAGACCTGCCGCACGCCCTTCATGGCGCGTTCGATGGAACTCGCATTGCGCAAGTCGCCGTCGACTCGTTCGACCGCGATGTCCGCGAGCGATTGCAGATTACTGCCGGGCCTGACCAAAACTCGCACCGCGTGCCCTGCACTGGCAAGCTGGCGCGCGACGTGGCTTCCCACGAATCCCGTGGCACCCGTGACAAGGGTGGTCATAGGATGCGGAACACCTCATTCTCCTGCGCGCCAGCCGATACCGAGGCGGATGCCACGCCGACTGCCGGGGGCGGAACAGCGTGCCCATTGCCGTTCGTCTTGCCGTGCCCGTTTCCGTTGGGCTTGGCCGGCTTGCCGCCCTTGAGCCCACCCATCTTTCCCGAAAACGTCCAGCTCAGCATCTTCCAGGTGTCGCCGAGTTTCTTGTTGCCGCCGAGAACCGCGGAAGCTTCATAGCCCGCGTGAACCATGCAATCCTCGCAGCGAGGATCGCGGCCATGCCCGTACTTTTCCCACTCGGTCTTTTCAATGAGATCTTTGAAGGTTTTGTGATGCCCATCGGTCATCAAATAGCATGGAGCCTTCCACCCGCGCGGGTTGTAGGTGGGATTGCCCCACGCGGTGCACATCAGTTCGCGCTCGCCGCGTAGGAATTCCATGTAAATCGGCGACGTCACGATGTTGTAGCGATCGAGAAGCGCGCTGGCCTGCTGAAACTTCTCGCGAATTTCCGCGCGGGACATGAAAATTTCCTTAGTCATTACCGCGGCGTACGAGTAGGCCGGCGAAAGCATGTGGCCGTCGACGCCGAGAGTCTGCAGGTAGGCAAAAAGCTCGGCAATCTCCTCGATGTCGGTCTCTTTGTAAATCGTCGTGTTCGAAGTGACCAGGAAGCCGGCCGCCTTGGCAGCCTTGATTCCCTGGATCGCTTCGCGGAACACGCCATCGCGCTCGACGCAGATGTCGTGGGTCTTCTCAAGCCCGTCCAGGTGAACGTTGAAGAACAGGCGCGAGGTCGGCTTGAATTCCGCCAGGCGCTTGCGGATGAACATGCCGTTCGTGCACATGTAGATGTGCTTCTTGCGCGCGAGGATTTCTCCCGCGAGGCGGCCGATTTCGGGATAGATCATGGGCTCGCCGCCGCAGATGGAAACAATGGGGGCTCCGCAATCGTCCACCGCCGCGAGGCACTCTTCGACCGTCAGGATCTCATTGATCGTCGATTTATACTCGCGAATGCGGCCGCACCCCGTGCAGGTAAGATTGCAGGTGTGCAGCGGCTCGAGCATCATCACCAGCGGAAACTTTTTCTCGCCGCTGAGGCTCTTGCGCGTCAGGTACCCCGCCATGTTGGCGGTCAGGCTAAGCGGAACTCGCATCCATTACCCCCAATGTCCGTTTCGATTCTGGATCTCTTCTGCGGGGACTTGCACCCCGGTAAATCTCCGCCGCCCTTTACGCATGTTGTCGTAGCGGGCCAGTGCATATAGCGGGAAAGAATTCCTGTACAGATGATACTTCAGATAGAAAACGCATGGGAAACCAGTTCCGGTGAATTCCTCTTCGTCCCAGGTGCCATCCTGATTCTGATGGGAGACGAGCCAGTTCACCGCGCGCTCGACCGCGGGGTCGTTCGGCCCCACCGCCGCCAGCAGACCAATCAGCCCCCAGGCCGTTTGCGAAGCCGTGCTCTTCCCTTTTCCCTTCAACGAGGCATCGTAATAGGAAAGGATGGACTCGCCGAAGCCGCCGTCGGGATTCTGCACCGAGCGCAGCCAGTTCGCGGCCTTCTGGCAATGGTCGCGCGATGCCATGCCCACCGTTTCCAGCGCGCGCAGAACGCCGCTGGTGCCGTACACGTAGTTGACTCCCCAGCGGCCAAACCAGGAGCCATCCGCCGTCTGGTCCTGCCGCAGAAACGCCCGACCTCGCTCGATTACTGGATGCGTCGCGGACCAGCCCATTTGCCCCAGGCATTCGATGGCGCGCGCGGTCACGTCCGCGGTCGAAGGGTCGAGCATCGCGTTGTGATCCGCAAACGGGATGTTGTTCAGAAACTGCAGGTTATTCTCGTGGTCGAAAGCGCCCCAGCCGCCGTCGCTGTTCTGCATGCTCACGAGCCAGGCCAGGCCCCGCTTGATGGCGTTTTGCAGGCGCGTGGGTTCGGGGTCGGCCACGCGTCCCAGGGCCATTAGTACGAAGGCGGTGTCGTCGACGTCGGGATAGAAATCGTTGCGAAACTCAAAAACCCAGCCGCCCGGCTCGGCTTTCTGATTCTTCACCTGCCAATCGCCCGGACCGAGAATCTGATTTTCGAGCAGCCAGCGCTCCGAGGCGATGAGCGATGGATGCGCGGGGTCGAGCCCGGCTTCTTCAAGCGATACCATCGCAATGGCCGTGTCCCAAACCGGAGAGATGCAGGGCTGTACGCGAATGGCGCCCTTCTCCTCGATCTCGTAACGCTCCAGAAAGCGGATTTCGCGCGCGACCAGAGGATCGGTGGTGTCTCCCCCGAGCGCGAGCAGCGCGAAGATGGAATTCATCATCGCGGGGTAGATGGTTCCCAACCCTTCGCTTCGCTCCAGGCGCTCTAGCATCCAGGTGCGCGCGCGCGAAAGGGCCAGCTTGCGAAAGGGCTTCCAGGGCGATTTCTCGTAAAGCTTGAGGGCGCGGTCCATCGCGAGGAAGCAGTTGCGCCAGGTGACGACGCTCCTGTCCCAGGCAAAGGCCAGAGGCCGCGCGCCCGGGCGCTTGAAAAGCTCGTCGAAAGCGATTCCCTCGGGGAGGCGCCATTCGGGCCTGCTGGCATAAATAATCACCAGCGGGATTACGATCCCGCGCGTCCACGAAGACATCTCGTAAATGTTGACGGGGAACCAGTTGGGCAGCAGCATCAATTCGGGCGGTATCGCCGGCACAAACCGCCAATCGATGGCGCCCGCCATCGCAAGATAAAAGCGAACATAGGAGTTGGTCGCTTCCAAACCGCCCAGTTCGTGAATTTTTTCCCTGGCTTTTACAAGGTGCGGAGATGCCGCGGGGTCCCCGGCGAGTCGCAGACCCACGTAGGCCTTGACGGTAGCGTTCAGCTCGGCGGGTCCGCCGTGGAAAATATTCCAGCCGCCGTCGGCAAGCTGATGATCGCGAATATACTTCGCAAGCTTGGGCACCTTGGGGGAATCCAGTTGCCCCAAAATGTGAAGATAGAGGATGTAGTCGGATTCCAGGGTGGTGTCAGCCTCAAGCTCCGCCCACCAGTAGCCTTCCTGGGTTTGCTGGGACAACAGCCAGTTGGTGGCTCGGGCGACGGCTTCCTCCACCTGCGTGTGAGGCCAGCGCGGAGCTGTGGCGGTCGCCGAGGCGCCGCCCTCAACGGTGCCGCCGCGCAAATTTGCTTCCCGTGCCATCAATCCCTCAGACATACAGTTGAATACTTAGTTCCTGTGGCACGAGCAATGGTAGTGACTGCCAGCACCGAATTTGACCAGCCTATATAAACCTACCCCCACAGTTCGCATCATATTTCACGTCGTGGGGGTAAAGCCCGCGGGCCTCAGAAACTGTTACAGCAAAATGAAAGCCACCCAATTCCCGAGAATACAGACAGTTACAGTGCGTCTCCATTATCTTTTTAATCCCAATAAGGGTCAACTAAAAACACACCGCAGCCCATGACACCATAATGACACGATACCCTGGGTAGCTCTGATGCAGGTCGGCACCTCCAAGGTGCCTCACTCCAGTCATGCCTCAATGGCGAATGAAAGACGAAGCAGCCTGTCCGCAAGTGACTTTTTTTGTTACCGCTCCTCCAGTTTGCGAATCCGTTCGAGCAGATCGGGCAGGATCTCCGGAAGCTGCGCGGACCACGCATACTGTGCCTTGAACTTATCGAGGGGGCGCGCCGGTGTCCCCCACACGGTCTGTCCCCGCCGGATCGTCTTGCCGACCAGAACGCCGGCTTGTCCACCCACGTTGGCTTCATCTTCGATCACGGCGTGGTCGCCGATTCCCGCCTGTCCGCCGACCGAGACATGCCTCCCCAGGATAGTGCTCCCTGAAATGCCGGTCTGGGCGGCGATCACGGAGTGTTCGCCAATTTGCACGTTATGGGCGACCTGAACGAGGTTGTCGATTTTGACGCCCTTGCCGATGCGCGTCTCCCCCAGCGAACCGCGGTCAATCGTGGTATTGCAGCCGATCTCGACATCGTCCTCGATCTCCACGCTGCCGATCTGGGGGAATTTCCACTGGCGCCCGTCGCCAAACACATAACCGAATCCATCGCCCCCCACCACCACACCCGAATGGATCTCCACGCGGTTTCCCAGCCGCGCGCCGGGATACAGCGTCACCCTGGGATGCAGCCGGCAGTTTTCTCCCACCGCCGCGCCGCGGCCAACAAAGCAAAACGCGTCGATGCGTGTTCCCGCCCCGATCTGCGCCGCTTCTTCGATCACGACATAGGGGCCTATGCTTACATTCGAACCAAGGCGCGCGCTTTTCGCGACGACCGCGGTGGGGTGAATCTCGCCGCGTACCGGTTGTGGCGGCAGCAGCCAGACGGCCGCTTTTGCAAACGCGAGCTTCGGGCTTGCAGATTCAAGGATGGTCTTCCCCTCGATACGCGAGCCAGGGCGCGCCACAATGCAGCACGCTCGGGAACTCGCCGCGCGATCCCGCTGGCGCGGCGAAGCAAGGTAGATCACGTCTTCGGCACCTGCCTGCTCAGGGCTGGCCACCCCGGAAATTGGGAGCAGCGGGTCTCCTTCGAGCTTGGCTTCCAGATACTGCGCGAGTTCCCCGGCGGTGCGGCTCATAAATTCCCTCTCTTTAAAACACAGTCGCAGCGAATCGGCACGGCATTGTCAGAATGGCCCGGCCAGAACGATCAGAACGGTCCAATCAAAATGGCCCCCTCAAAATGGATAGACAGGTTTTTCGCCCGCCGGGCGAGTC
This sequence comes from uncultured Acidobacteriota bacterium, assembly GCA_963797585.1. Lineage (GTDB taxonomy): Bacteria > Acidobacteriota > Terriglobia > Acidiferrales > UBA7541 > Palsa-295. The sequence continues at coordinate 27,869 of CAWCQH010000018.1, read as the reverse complement.
TTCCAGCGCTTATGCACCCACAGCCATTGGTCCGGATGCGCGCGAATGTAGTCTTCGATCACGCGGGTGAAGCGAGCCGTGTTCTCGAGGACGTCCGCTTCCTCGTCGCCGCTGCGCGCGAGTTCGACGGCGGGTTCGAAGCGCAGGCGGTAGACTTTTTGGGCGTAATCCCAGAAGAGAAACCCCGGCACAACGGCCGCTTCCGTCCGCAGCGCGATCCTCGCCAGACCAGACGTGGTGGAAGCAGGAATTCCGAAGAAGTCGACGAAAACTCCCTCTTCCAGAGAGGTGTTGTGGTCAGAAAGAATTCCCACGGTTCCGCCATCATTGAGAACTTTGAAGATCATCCGCGCGGATTTGTTTTTCTCGATCGGCCGGTTGCCTGAAAGGCAGCGGTAGGAATTAATAAGCTCATCGACACGGCGATTCCTGATCGGCCTGACGAGAAAATACAAAGGGTGCCCGTAGAGCGCGTGCGCGAAGGGAGCAAGTTCCCAAGCGCTCATGTGGCCAGTGAGGAACAGCACTCCTTTTCCCCGCCGGCGCGCCGCCTCGAAGTTCTCCTCGCCGTCCAGCACAACCACGCCCTCGATTCCCTTGCGCACGTACCTCGGAAACTGCGAGAACTCGCCCGCCATCCAGCCGATCTGCTGGATCATGCGCCCGATTACAGCCTTGCGCTTCGCATCCGTCCATTCCGGAAAAGCCAGCCGAAGATTGAACATCGCGGCGCGCTTCAGCGGCGTGCGAACCAGGTACGCCAGCGCCGCAAAGCTCGCCCCCACCAGGCGCGCCACGCGCGTTGGCAGCAGCCCCAGCGTTTTTAGCCCGATCCACGCGCCTGCATACTCGATCCAATCGCGCATCCCGCGACATTATGCGCGAGGCCGCACAGGGGATGCCAGCGAATGATCGCGGCAAGGTTCGGCAGTTGGGCGACGAGGACAAAGGCGCAGCCATCGCCGCCAAAGTTTTGAGCCGCCAGCCTCGCCCATGCTGAAAGCGGAGTGATAGACTGGCGTGCCTTGGACAACGATTCTCAGCCACAGCGTCGCATGGACGTCTTAACGGGCGTGGCCTGCGCCGCGATTATCTTCATCACGCTATTCGGCCATCTCGGCGCGATTGGCTTGGTCGGCCCGGACGAGCCGCGCTACGGGTGGATCGCCCGCGCGATGGCCGCGACCGGCGATTGGGTGACGCCGCGTCTCTACGGGCAACCCTGGTTCGAGAAGCCGGTGCTTTATTACTGGGCGGGAGCCATCGGATTCCTGCTGCATCTTCCAGCCGAATGGGCGCTGCGCCTGCCTTCGGCTCTCGGCGCTCTCGCGGCGGCGTTCGCAATCGGATGGCTTGCCAGGAAGCATTACGGAGGAAGCACCGCGCACGTAACTGATCTCTCGGTCCTTGCCCCGCTTCTATTTTCAACCACAGTCGCAGCCATCGGGTTCGCGCGCGCCGCCACGCCGGACATGCTTTTCAGCGCAAGTATTGCACTCGCCATGGCCAGCGCCGCGACGGTCCTGCGTTGTTCGAACTCTCTGCGCGTCGCTACGCCTGCCGCTGCGGACGCGAAGCGCCGCGATGCAACGCCCTTGCTGCTCTTCGGCGTCTTCCTCGGACTCGGCGTGCTTGCAAAAGGACCGGCGGCGGTCCTGCTGGCCGTAGGAGCCGTCGCGCTCTGGGCGCTGTTCACAGGCAACTCGCGCCCGGCGCTGCGGCTCGCCCACCCCTACGCAATCGTCGCGGCTTGCGTTGTGGCACTTCCGTGGTACCTGCTCTGCGAGCGGCGCAACCCTGATTTCTTCCGGGTCTTCATTCTGCAGCACAATTTCGAGCGCTACCTCACTCCGGTATTCCAGCACCGGCAGCCATTCTGGTTTTTCGTGCCGATTACGCTGTTCGCGCTGTTGCCCTGGGTGAGCCTGCTGTGCCCGGTGATTCACGAAGGCCGGCGCCTTTGGCGCGAAAAGTCCTGGCGCGATTCGCCGGGACTCTTCTTCGCGTGCTGGGGCATATTCCCGGTACTTTTTTTCAGTGCGTCGCAGTCAAAACTTCCGAGCTACATTCTTCCCGCAATCCCGGCTCTTTCGCTGATATGCGCCGTTTCTGTAGTCCGCTCGGCCCGCTCTCTTTCGCCCGGAATTACGATCGGCATCACCTGGGGCGTGCTGGGGATTGTCGCGCTTGTCTGGGCGCACCGTTTGCCCGCATCGATGCATGAGACTTTGGGCTCGACGATTGTGATCGCCGCGATCATCGCGTTTGCGGGAGGCGCCGCCATCCTTTTTCTCGCGGTGCGGCGCGATCACCGCTTCCTCGCAATTTCGCTGGCGCTGGTCGCCCTGCTAGTGGAGTTTGCAGGACTGGCAATCCTTCCCCGCATCGATCCCTACGTCTCCGCACGATGGCACGCCCAGCTGATGCGCGGCAATCTGCATCCCGACCGGATATTCGCCTATCACCTTCCGCGCTCGTGGAGTTACGGTCTCGCGTTTTATTTTGGCCGGGAACTGCCGGAGTGGTCGCCGGCGGATCCCAATCCCGCCCTCGTTCTCACGACTCCGTCAGGTTTGAGAGAAATCAGGCAAGCGCAGAGGTTCTACGGAAATCTGGAAGAGACCTACCAGGGAATTTTGTACGTTCCGATTGGGCCGTTGCCACGCTCGCGCCAGCCCGCCCGCTAGCTAGTGAGGGCGCGAAGGCGGCGGCAGGGACTGCAGAAAGAAGTTCACGATCTGGCTTTCGTAATTCTTCCGCTCTTCGTCACCCATATCGGAATAATTCAGCCGGTTGCGGATGAGTTGCTTCGGTTCCGGAGCCAGGTTGAACAGCCGCACCGTCAAGTTCGCGAGGTCCGGCCGGTCCTCCGTTTCAATGAACAGCTTCGGAATTCCCCTGGTTCGATCCAAACGAGCAGAGGCGGAAGGCTCGTTGCGGTAAGAATAGTTCATGAGCCGAAAGCCCATGTCTGAGAACGCGCTAACGCCGGGCAGCGTGGTCAGCCCGGAATGTTTCACCTCCACTGCGACCATCTCGCGCGGATCGCTATAGGCATTGTCCACCGCGATGGCGGCGATGCGCTGGTCGGAAGTAGCCACCTCAAGCGCCGCATACCCGCCCATGTCCTCGCCCCACAGTCCGAATCTCCGCGGGTCCACATCCTCGCGCGTCGAAAGGGATTGCACAGCGGAGCGAAGCTCCGCCGTTTCCTTATAGCCGAGTGTCGTCAGACCATCGCTCGTGCCGTGACCGCTGAAATCGAACAAGTACGCATTGAACTGCTGCTCTTGCAACGCCGTGACCAGCGTGAGCACGTCCGCGCGCTGCGCCGCGGTAGCCATGCGCCACGATTACCGTCGGCGCGCCTCGCAGGCCGGGGAAAAACCACCCTTCGCGCACCGTTCCATCGGGAAGCGGGAACGAAACCGTCGTGGGATGCCCCATCATTACAGTGAGATCGAAGGCGGTCGGAGTCCTGGCAGGGCGCAGCAGCTGGTAGAGCAGAAACCCCGAGACCGTCGCCACGGCGACAAACAGGAAGAGAAGCAGCGCAAAGACGCCCGAGAGAATCTTTGCTAGACGGGTTGTGGGATAGCGAAGCTCTGAGAGGACGGCCATCCGTTAGCGGGCGCTTGCATTGCCTAAGCCCCGTCGAATGTTAGCATACTTCTCCACAGCCCTTTATTTTCGCAACCGGTTGCGTTCCAAATCAGTCAGTCAGTTAGCGCAAGAGCTGAAGCTATAATAAAATGCCGGGAAGGGCCGCTCGCCTCCGATGCAGATCATCGATCTCCGCCAGATGCACTCGCGATCGCTCGAGGACCTCTTTCACGAGGAGGCCCATCATTGGCAGTCGGAGCTGCACTGGGATTACAAGCCTTCCATTGAGCTGATACGCAAGTTCATCGATTCCCATGCTTTGGGCGGATTCGCGGCTCTGGAAAACGGACATCCCGCCGGATACGGTTTCTACGTCCTCGAAGATCACAAGGGGCTCATCGGCGGCCTTTTCGTATCGCCTCGCCAGCCCCAGACACCCGTGACCCAGAAGCTTTTGTCCGAAATGCTGGGTACGCTTCGGGCCACGCCGCGCCTCCAGCGCATCGAAGCGCAGTTGATGCCATTTGGAACCGAACTCGATCCGCTTTTTCTCTCCCAGTATTTCCGCCTTCACCCGCGGCAATTCATGCTGCTGCCGCTCGCGGAGGCGAATCTCACCGGCGAGCCTACTTCACCGGGGCTTCGCATGGAACCCTGGTCCGATCGCGCCTTCGAAGCGGCGGCGCGGCTGATCCATCTCGCCTACGCGGACCACGTGGATAGCCAGATCAACGATCAATATTGCAGCGAGGCGGGCGGCCTGAAATTTCTTCGCAATATCGTGCTGCTGCCGGGCTGCGGGCGTTTTCTTCCCGAGGCGTCGTTCCTGGTGCGCCCGGTTACCGGCGACCGGCTGGTGGCCATGGTGCTTACGTCCACGGTGGCGGATCGCGTGGGCCACACGACGCAAGTCTGCGTGCTGCCCGGCTACCAGGGACATGGGATCGGGCGCGCGCTGATGGAGAGCGTGATCCTGGCGCTGCGCAAGAGGCAGTACGAATCGCTCTCCCTGACGGTCACATCGATCAACAAGCGAGCCGTGGAACTTTACGAGCACCTCGGGTTTCGCACGGTGAAGGCTTTCGCAGCGGGGGTATGGCAGGGCTAGGCCGAATCGAATAGCACCGAAAATCGCGGCGACTTATTTCTTTGCGCGGTCCTTCAGCAATCCTTTCAGCTCGTCCATGAATTCCTTTACGTCCTTGAAATCCAGATACACCGACGCAAATCGCACGTAGGCGACTTTATCGAGCTTCTTCAGCCGGTTCATCAGCAGCCCGCCAAGCTCGGTAGATGACCGCTCGCGTTCCGTGGCTTCGCTGACGAAAGCCTCGGCCTCGTCAACGATCGTTTCCAGCTTGCCGACCGGCACCGGCCGCTTCTCGCACGCTTTCAGCAGTCCCTGCAGAATCTTCTGGCGCTCGAACTTCTCGCGGCGCCCGTCCTTCTTGATGACCATGTAGGGGATTTCGTCGATGCGCTCGTAGGTAGTAAACCGGCGGCCGCACTTGAGGCATTCGCGGCGGCGCCGGATCAGGTCTCCGGTGCGGGCTTCGCGGGAGTCGATGACTTTATCGTCGAGATGCGCGCAGAACGGGCACTTCACCGCGGACCTTTCAAATCGGCGCCCTGCTCCGCCTCTTCCAGCAGCGCCGCTTCGCCGGCTTTCTCTTCCGCGCGGGCCATCTGCCGTATCTCGCCCATGGACCATCCCTCATGAAAAAGCAGGGGAAGTCCCACAAGGGAACAGGAGGCAAACGTGACCAGCCACACCACAATCGCCATGGTGGCGGCAGGTTCCTTGCTGATGCCGAACATCAGCGTGAGCACAAGGAACGTGGCTGCCTGCGCTCCCCCACCCACGCCCGGAAGCTGCGCGGCGGAACCGACCATCGTGAATGCGAGCACCAGGGTAGTCGCCGTGAAATTCAAACCGAGCAGTTCCCCGCCGAACGCGTGAGCGACACACCAGTACGCGACGATCACACCGACCCAATGCACCGCCGTATAGGCGAGAAGCACGGCCATGTCTTCCCAGGTGCGGACTCCCTGCAGCCCGTCGCTGAACCCTTCGAGCAGCACGGCAATTTTCTCGCGCCAGCCGGTTCGCCATTTCTCCTGCCGTACCTTGCGGGAAAGCCATCCCGCGCCGTGGTACCGGAAATAAACCAGGAAGCCCACAATCAGCACCAGCAGCGCCAGCAGCGCGAATCCCGCGGAACGCGCCACGCGCATGATCGGACTGTCGGGATTTCCGGCCAGCCCGCTGCGCTCGAAGAGAACCAGCGAAGTGCCCGCCAGCACAATCGCCGACGCCATGTCGAACACGCGCTCGAGAACATAGACACCGAACATGTGCGGAATGGAGAGCGAATCTTTCCGCGCGATCAGCACAGGACGCACCGGCTCACCCGCGCGCCCCAGAAGAAATGTGCAGGTGAAGCCCATCAGCGTGGCCGGGTAGACGTTCCCGAAGCGCATCGCGCCAAAAGTACGGGAGAAGCGCATCCAGCGAAGAGCCCGAAGCGCAAAACAGAAATAGGTGGTCACGATGCCGAGCAGCAGCAGGAACAGGTTCGCGTGGCGCAGCGATTGGCCCACCATGCTCCAGCGAAAGCCTTCGAGCGTGATGGAATTCCGGAACTTGTAAAAAAAGTAGCCAAGGGCCGCAACGGCAACAAACAAGAGGAGGTAGCGGCGAGATTGCTGTTGCATCTGTTTCGCACCGTAGCAGCAACCCTTGCAGGGTGTCAAGAACGCTTTCCGTATCGCGTGCGCGAATTCGGCGAAGCGACCGGCCCGCCGAGGCTCACAATTCACAATATTGTAATAGTCGCGTCTTCACAGGACGCGACTGCGTAAGCGCGGCGCTCGCGACACAAGCACGCATCGCTTGTAATAAGGTTTCGAGTTAAAGTTACCGGGATGTATCGCCAGCTAAAAATTCTGCTGCAGAGGGAGGGCTGGCAGTTTCTGCTGGCTTGCGCACTCGTGTATCTGGGATTCTCGGTTCAGTTGCTGGGTATCGGTCTGTCCATCGGCCTTTTTCCGCTGTTGCGGCCCTCGCCGTCTCCCTTTTGGAAAGCGGTGGGCGAATTCGGTTTTAATCTCACCACCATTTCGCCGCTCCTGGCTCTTTTTGCCCTGCACATTCTCCGCTCGGCAGTCGCCTATGAATCGGCACCCGGGAAACGCCCCTTCGCCTGGAGATTCGTCCTCGCGACGCTCGCCGTTTCCTTCCTCGAATTCTGGTGGTCCTGGAATGGCCACCCCGGCTGGCTACGCGGCTTCGTCGGCTAGTTTTTCTCGTGGAATCGGCTTCCCTCTGCGGGCTCAATTGCCGAGCGCCAGTGGAAACCGACGTGACCGGGCGTGCGTCTATACTGAGAATTTCCGCGACGGGGAACCTGCAACACGGGCATAATAGCGCAAGGTGGGTTCAGGCCCGTGAGGTGCCGCGGGGTTGCCTCAGATGCGCCTGAAATCTAAGGGGGGGATATGACGTCGTACCGCAAGCTTTTCGCAGCGTTTTTCTCGTTCGTGCTTCTGGGCTCGGCTTGTTACAGCGCGACGATCACCGGGACGGTCAAGGGGCCCGACGGCGCCGCGTTCCAGGGCGCGTTCGTGCAGGCGCAAAATGCGCAGACGCACATGACGTTCATGGCCCTCTCCGACAGCCAGGGCCGCTACCGCGTGGAGAACGTGCCCGCCGGAGATTATCGCGTGGGAATTCGCGCGCCCGGCTATCGCGCCGACGCGCAAACCGGCGTGAAAATCGCCGCCGGGCAGGATAGCTCCCTCGATTTCGCGCTTCAGACCGGCCGCGTGCGCTGGAACGATATTTCGGTCTACCAAGCCAGCAAGCTCTGGCCCGCGGCGCCCGCGAAGGACAAGATTTTCAACACCTGCTTCACCTGCCACGCCTTCCAGACTCGCATGGCTTCGATTACCCGCGACGCGGACGGCTGGCAGGACCGCGTAGCCTTCATGCGCACGGCGATGAAGTTCGGCCTCGAGGATCGCGTAACCGACTCCGAAGCCGACATGATCGCTTCCTACCTCACCAAGCTGTTTGGGCCCGACTCCGTGCTGCCGAAATCCCCCGCGGACATGCCGGAATATAAGGACACGGTCCGCCCGTTCAGCAGCGACGCCATGAATATCGAATACGTGGAATACGACATGCCCGGCCCCAGCATGATGCCCTTCAGCGCCGCCCCCGGCAAAGATGGCTATCTCTGGATCCCCGACTTCGGCGTGGCCAACAAGATCACCCGGCTCGATCCGAAGACCGGCGCCACCGAAAGTTTCTCGGTTCCGAACCTCGGTACCGCGGCGATCCATTCTGCGGTCGAGGCGCCCGACGGCAAGGTGTGGCTCACCGAGCAGGGCTCCGACAAGCTCGGCGTGTGGGACCCGCAGACCAAAACCATGACCGAATATCAGGACCGCAAGATCCCTGGGGAAATGGGCTACGCATCGGGTTCCAAGCACACCCTGCGCTTCGATGGGGACGGCAACGTGTGGTTCTCCGGCACTCCGCTGGGGAAATTCGATCCGAAAACGAAGGAGTACTACGACAGTCCCGAAGTCAAGCACGCCTACGACGTGAAGGGTGACAAGACCGGCAATATCTGGTTTACTAAAACGGACACCGATCAGTTTGGCATGGTCGATTACAAGACCCTGAAGGTGTCCATCTATTCGCCGCTCACCAAGAATTCCTTCCCGCGCCGGATCGAGATCGATCCGAAGACCGGGATCGTCTACTCCGGTGAATTCCGCAGCGGCAAGATGCTGCGCTTCGATCCCAAAACGAAAGACGTAAAGGAATTTGACCTGCCCGGGCCGCAGCCCACTCCCTACGGCATGGGCATCGACTCCAACGGCGGAGTCTGGTACGCGTCCTACAACATGGATGTGCTCGGACGCTTCGACCCGAAGACTGGAAAGGTCACCGAATATCCCTTCCCGCACTCGGAAAACACGATCCGGGAAATGTTCCTCGATAACGACGGGCGTATGTGGTACGGCACGCCCTCAAACAACAAGGTTGGCTACTTCTATCTGAAGGGCTCGACGGGGGCGGGAAACCCGGTCTCCGGCAGGTAGGCCGCCTGAACCAGCACAGTCCTGAAAGGCAATCTCGGCCGGACGCTACCTATCGCGTCCGGCTTTCTTTTTTCTCGAATACTTAGCGGGGCAGTACGTCAACGAGTGGGAGTCGGAACGTGAAGGTGATAGATCGATCCCATCAAGCCAAAAACGTTCAGCAGCCATACCACCACACAAATCACCACCACCGCATTCAGGATGGATTTGATGGAGCCCGCCATCGGGATAAACGAGTTCACCAGCCACAGCAGTACTCCGACGACGATCAGAACCAGCACAACCTGCACGAGAGGCATAGCGTCACCCCGAAAAGAAGAATCTTCGCTGGCAGACCTTTTCGGAGCGGTCTGCCGGTATGGAGGCAGGCGTAAGAGCCTGTCAAAACGTCACAGGCGGCCAAGCAACAACAACACCAGCAGCACCACGAGAATGAGGCCCAGCCCACCGCTCGGGTAGTAGCCCCAACTGCGACTGTAAGGCCAGGTCGGCAATCCGCCCACGACAAGCAGAAGCAAAATGATCAGTAGAATTATCATCGCGCTGTCCCTCCCGAAGGTTTCCGCCTAGGAAATTTCTCCGCTGCAACCCGGATGGTTGCACTTGCAATCAAGATCCGGCGTGTCTTCCATTGCTTCGCATTCCACGCTGCAATACTTGCCCGAGACGACCTTGCACGTGCAAGGCGGGTGTGCGCACTTCTCGTTCTTGTCAGCTGCCACTGGCGTCTCCTTTAGCAGCCTCAACGGGCCGCTGCTTGGCGATTTTGACGATGTGCCCAACCATCAGCAGAATTCCCAGCGCGACCACAGCCCCGATGAGCGTCACCGGCATCCCCACCGCAAAAAACGCATACATTCCCAGCACAATTAAAACGCTACCGCTCATTGCGAGCATCGAAAAGCTCCTCGATTCCCGCACAGCATAGGCGCACAAAGATTAGGGGGATATACCCGGAAACCATCACTGCAGCCAAGTACTCTCTGTAGGCGAGATGCTACGTTTCACGGGTAAAAAACGGCAAACTCGCGAAGAAAATTTCGTCAGTCGTTGGAAACCTGCGCCCCGCGAAGGCGCTCCATCGTCGCAAAAAATTCAGGAAAGGAAACACCTACGCAGTCGGAGTCGCGGATCACCGTTTCGCCTTTCGCTCCCAGGGCAGCCACCGAGAGCGCCATGGCGATGCGATGGTCGCCATGCGGCTCGATCTTCGCTCCGCGCAGGGTTCCCGCGGACCGGCCGGCCACGCGCATGCCGTCCGGGAATTCCTCTACTTCGGCGCCCATGGCTCGCAAACCCTCGGCAAGCGCGGCGATGCGGTCGCTTTCCTTCACGCGCAACTCTTTGGCGTCGTGAATCTCAATGCCCTTCTCGGTGAACGGGCCGAGCGCGGCCAGCATCGGAAGCTCGTCGATCATTTCCGCCACCTGCGCGCCGGAAATCGCTCCGCCCACCAGCGGCGCGTAGCGCACGGCCACGTCGCCCACCAGTTCCCCGTTTCGCAATTGCACCGAGGCGATGTGAACCGGCGCGCCGATGGAGATGAGGAAGTCGATCACCCGCGCCCGCGATGGATTCAACCCGACGTTGTGGAGCATCAGCGAAGACTCCGGCAGCACCAGCGCCGCCGCAATCAGAAAAACTCCGCCGGAGAGATCTCCGGGCACGGTGAGCTGGCGGCCCGTCAGCTTAGGCCGCGGATGAATGCGCAGCGTGCCGCGCTTGCCCTCGATGTCCGCGCCAAACTCGCGCAGCGCGACCTCGGTATGGTCGCGCGTGCAGACGGACTCGCGCACCGTGGTTACGCCATCGGCAAAAAGCCCGGCCAGCAGAATTGCGGACTTTACCTGCGCGCTCGGAATGGGCGTGGTGTAGTCGATGGCATGCAGCTTGCCGCCGCGAATTTCGATGGGCGCGCGATCGCCTTCGCGGCTTTCGATCTCCGCGCCCATCTGGCGAAGCGGCTCGATCACGCGCCGCATGGGCCGCTTCCTCAGAGAATCGTCTCCCGTGAGTGTCGACGTAAATGGCTGCCCGGCCAGCACACCCGCCAGCATCCTCATCGTCGAGCCCGAATTTTCGGCATCGAGCGGACGCCGCGGTTCCTTCAAGCCGCCCAATCCCACGCCCGCCACGCGCACCAGCCGGTCGCTTACTTCTATTTCGACGCCCAGCCTCCGCAGGCATTCGAGAGTGCTGCGGCAATCAGCGGCGGAAGCATAATTCGCGATCTCGCTCTTCCCCTCCGCCAGCGCGGCGATGATGGCGTACCTATGCGAAATCGATTTATCGCCCGGCAGCTCCACAACTCCGTCGATGCTGCCTCCCGGCGTGATTGTCTTTTTGGCCATGGCGGAATTTTAACATGCGGCCGGGATTCTGCCCGGCGACAATCCCTCGCTCAAAATCCGACGGCGGCGTAATTTTTAGCGGGTGCCGCTCAATCAGGCTTTTTCAGAATGCCCTGCAAAACTGTCAGCTTGCCGTCAATCGGACCCGTCTTCAGCGAGTGTATATCCAGGCCGAGGATTTTCGCGATCAGCGGGTAGACGTTCACATTCTCGAAGGGCGCAACCGTCGCACCGGCCCGAATATCCGGCCCGGCGGCCACAAAGATCGCCTTCATCTCGGGCAGGATTACGGGATCGAATCCGTGCGCCCCGGCGCTCGGGTTGCGCTTATCGGAACCGGCGCTCACACGGATTTCAAACGGCCCCGTCTGTATAACAACCGGATCTCCTGCCCGCGGATTGCCGTCGAAATGCAAGTGCTCGGGCACGGCTCCGCGCCGGTACACCTGGAACTTCTCAGTCTTCCCCCGCAACGAGTCGAGGATTTTCTGGGCATCTGAATCCGATTTTGCATACATCAGTTGCCCCTCGCTGTCCTCCAGAAGAGAATCGTCGAGTCCCAACTCGTCCAGGGTGACCCAACCGCCGCGCACGTTCGCCATGCCGTGATCCGCGACCACAATCACATCCACCGGCAGCTTCAGGGCCGCGATGCCCGCCGACAATCTGCCCAACTCGCGATCCACATCGTGAACAGCATCGGCCAACTGCGGGCTGTCGGGTCCATACTGATGACCAGCATGGTCGGTATCGCTGAAGTAGAGCGTGAGGAAATGAGGCCGCCGGGCCGCCGGCAGCCGAAGCCAAGCCAGTATCTGATTCACGCGCTCTTCGTTGGGAAACTTGTCGCTGTATCTCGCGTAATAGGAAGGCCGCACTCCCTGGATATCCGCCTCCGACCCCGGCCAGAAGAAGCACGCCGCGCGCATGCCCTGCTGCTCGGCCAGAACCCACAGCGGCGTTCCTCCGTACCAGCTTCCATCCGTCACCGTGGATGCGTCTTTGTAGCTATAGACCTGCTTGCGAGCAGGATCGTAGAACGTATTGGCGACGATGCCGTGATGCTCCGGGTAAAGGCCGGTGACGATCGTGTAATGGCTCGGAAAAGTGATCGATGGAAAGGCGGGAATCATCCCGTCGGGTGCGCTGGCGCCCCGCGAAGCCAACCCGAGCAGCGTCTTCGCGTCATATCGCTTCGCGTAATCGAAACGAAAGCCATCCAGGGAGACCAGAATCACGTAGGGCTTGGCAGTCTGGCTCGCCGCGTTGGGACCGTGATCGACGGTAACAACGGGATTGGTTTCCTGCGCCACGGCCGCGAAACTGGCCATGCACAGAAGCAAAGCCAGAACAGAAATCCGCAGTCCAACCCGCCTCAACCGATAGCGTTGCATCGGCAAATTCTAGCACGCTTGCAAAAATGGCCTGAAAACAAGGGATACGACGAAGCGCTTGCGACGTGGTGGGATAGAGCAGGCCGGAACCCCGCACGAATTGGACCGACAACGCCCATCCGGACAGTTTCGGGTCAGGTAATGATTAGGCTCTTTGGTACTTCCGTACAGTTTTGTCTCGCAGGTGCTACAGCTACGCTATTTGAAGCAGCCCAGGGCAGAGCGGACGAGACCCGAATAATTTTTCGCAACCTGTTCGGCTCCGCGGTGTTTGAACTGGCAGGTGTCCTAGGCTCAAAGGCGGTCCGATGCGTGCGCAAAAGGTTGCAGCCATTGTCTTCCTGTTGGCGCTAGGGGGGACGAGGTTGACGGCGCAGAGTTTTGCCTCTCCCACTGGAACCACCGGGGCCGCAGTCACTCGCGAAGTTGCGATGACGGAAAGCGAATCCTCTTCCTATTCCTATTCTCTTTACGCTGCTGGCGGGGAACCGAGGTTCACCGCCGCCGCTGACCCTTCCCCATTTATCGCCCCGCCAAGCAACGCCGGAGGCGTGCAAACGAAACGCATCGCCGGGCTGGTACCCAATTTTCAGGCTGTGAGCGCCGATGTGGTCCTTCCGCCGCTTTCCTTCAAGAAGAAATTCGTCCTCGCCAGCCAAAACACGTTCGATTACTCGTCCTTTATGTTTGTGGGCTTGCAGGCGGGCATCGAGCAGGCCACGAACACGTACCCGGAATTCCATAGCGGCGAGGCAGGTTTTGCGCGCTATTACTGGCACACCTTTGCCGATCAGAGTTTGGGAAATTACGTCACGGGCGCGTTCCTTCCCGCTTTAACGCACGAAGACCCGCGGTACTACACCCATTACCATGGCAGCTTCATGCACCGGACCGCTTACGCCTTCAGCCGGCTCTGGATTACCCGGAACGACGCGGGCAAGGAAACCTTTAATATCTCAGAGATTGTGGGCGTGGGCATATCGACGGGCGTTTCCGGCTTCTACTACCCCCGGCAAGAACGGGTGGGGCTGGGCGAAAATTGCGTCAAATGGGCGGCCCAGCTGTTGAACGATGGGGTAAGCAACGTCTTCGAGGAATTCTGGCCTGATATTAACCGCAAATTCCTCCACGAACGCTAATCGCGAGAAATCAAGCGGCTGGCAAACCCCTAATTCCGTGTGTCTTGAAGAATTCACACAGTCCTTACAACTTCCTAACAACTGCCGGGTTAACATTCCTTAAATACAGAGTTTCCGGGCCCACCCCCGGAACGCTCGCACACCCCCGAAGGCGACTGTACCCCGGTCGCCTTCTTCTCTTTTCTGGCTCTAAACACGCGACGGCCGAGCGAACGCTATGCCCCGATATAGCGGGCGTATAGCGAGCGGGCGATTGCGGGATCCTGCGTGCCTTTCACGATAGCCCGGCCGTCGGCAAAAACGGTTATCTCATAAGGCGGCACGCCGAAGCGCAGAAGAAAATCGTTGCTCCGCACTTCGGGCGCGGCAGACGCGAGCCGCCGGGCCAGATCGCCCAGATCGAGCCTCCGGCCGCGTTCGTGAATCTGCACGGAGTCCCGCCCGCACATGGTGATGTGGGGCTGGGCTTCCCCCTCCAGAAAAATAAACTCCCTGCGCGCGCAGGCCCGGCAGTTCGGGTTCCGGGCCACGCGAAGCGATTGGAATTTTCCGCTCCAGACGTCGCAGGAAATCAACGCGCCCGTGGAGCGCCTCAGGCTTCCCAGCCAGCAATTTCAGCGCTTCGGCGGCCTGCACCGAGGCGATCACACCCACGGCGGCATTGAGGATTCCGGCCGTGTCGCAGGTAGCCTCCGCGCCAAACGCCTTCGCCCCCTCCTCGCCTTCCAACAGGCAAGCAAGGCATGGTGTTTCGCCAGGACGAACCGTCATCGTGACGCCGTAACTCCCTACTGCGGCGGCATAGATCCAGGGAACGCCGAGCGAGATCGCCGCGTCGTTTATCAGCAGGCGAGTCTCGAAATTGTCCGTTCCGTCAAGAATCAGCTCAAATCCCGCGAGCAGGTCCGAGGCATTTTGCGGCGTCAGGTCCGCGACCATCCCTTCGACATGCGGGTCCGAGTTGATGGCCCGCAGGCGGCGCTCCGCAGCGACTGCTTTGGGCAGCGACTGGGCCGCGTCGGACTCCTCGAACAGCGTCTGCCGCTGCAAATTCGACACTTCGACGAAATCGCGGTCAATGATCCGCAGGCGCCCAACGCCGGACCGTACCAGCAGGTTCGCCACCACCGTCCCCAGTGCCCCGCAGCCCACTAGCACCGCGCTCGACCGGAGAAGCCTCTCCTGGCCAGTCTCGCCCAGCCCCGCAAAAAGTACCTGGCGGGAATATTTTTCGCGTTGTGCCGGAGTCATTGCAATATCCCTTGTGGACAACATGATAGCGCCTTTTCGCAGCGGGCAGGCAACGCGGCTGTGCTAACCTTTGCTCTCACCTTAGGCGCATGAAAACAACGGGTAAACGGCAGTTCCAGAAAGCCTGCGCGGTTGCGCGAATCGTCGCCTGCGTCGCAGGAGCAATGGCCTGCCACCTGGCCGCCGGCGCACCCGCCCTGGCGCAGCAAACGGGAGGTCCCAGCGCGCAGATCGAAGGACGACCGGTGACGCAAATTCGCGTTGTCGACGAATCCGGCAAAAACGTGCAAGAAAGGATACCCCCGCTGGCGCTCGCTCTGGGAAAGCCCTTCGATTTCGCCGTGGAGCGCGAAAGCCTTCGAAAACTCTACGCTATGGGCGACTTCTCCGACATTCGCGTTGCCACATCGAACGAAGGAAGTGGCGTCGCCGTGGATTTCGTGGTCAAGCGCAACTACTACAATAATCTGGTCCACATTGAGGGACTCAAGGAGCCTCCCAGCGAGGCCGCGGCTCTGGCCGCGCTGCGCTTGAACCTGGGCGAGCCCTTCCGCGAAAGTTCCCTGCGCGAAGCTGTAGGACGCCTGGAAGATACCCTGCACAATGACGGTTCGTTTCTCGCCAAGGTGACTTATTCCCTGCAACCCCGCGAAGACACGCGCCAGATCGACGTGACGATCCACATCGATTCGGGCCCGCGGGCGCGCATCGGCGCGATCGACATCACCAACCAGACCACCTATTCGAACCAGGAGCTCATCCGCCGCACCAAGCTCACCAGCAAGAATGAAATGACGTCAGCCCGGCTTACCCGCGCGGCTCAGCGCGTAAAGCAATTTCTGGTCGGCCAGGGCTACCTTGGCGCCGGCAGCGTGATCACGCCAGGAGCCTACGACGAAAAATCCAATCGCGTGCCCCTCATGTTCTCGGTAACCGCCGGTCCCCGGATACGCGTTGACCTCAGCGGAGCGCATATCCGGGGCGGCCAGCGCCGCAAATTGCTTCCGATCTATGCCGAAGGCGCGGTGGACGACGACCTGCTACAGGAGGGGCGCCGCAACATCCGCGACTATCTCCAGCGGCAGGGTTACTTCAACGCGGACGTCGCGGTGAGCTCCCAATCGGAGAAGGGCCGGGACGGGCGCGACGAACAGGTGATCTCCTACGAAGTTTCGCGTGGCGGACGTTTTCGGGTGCTGGGCATCGCGTTCAAGGGCAACAAATACTTCGGTAACAGCCTGCTCGGCAAAAGGCTGACCATCCAGACGGCAGCGTTCCAATCCAACGGCCGCTTCAGCCAGCAACTGCTCCGCGACGATAGCGATTCCATCCGCGCCCTGTACCTCTCGAACGGATTTCGCGACGTGCAGGTAACCTCCGCGGTGGATGACAACTACCTTGGCAAAAGAAACCATCTTTTTGTGACCTTCCAGGTCGTCGAAGGGCCGCAGACCCGCATCGCCGATCTGAAGATCGATGGGAACCACGCGATCGGCACGGAAACCCTCCAGAACGTAGTCGGGTCAACCCCAGGCCAGCCCTATTCCGAAGCGGGCATCGCGAGCGACCGCAATAACATCCTGGCGCTCTATTACAACGAAGGGTTTCCCGAGGCGCGCTTTCAGGAGGATGTCACGCCCGCCCCCAACCCAAATCGGATGAATGTCACTTACCACATCACAGAGGGAACGCGCATCGAGGTATCGAAGGTTCTGCTCACAGGATACCAGTTCACGCGCCCGGGCATTATCCGGCGGGAAGTCACCATCAAGCCCGAGGCGCCCCTCAGGGAAGGCGACATCGTGGACACACAGCGGCGTCTCTACAATCTGGGCGTGTTCAATCGCGTGCAGCTCGCGCCGCAGAATCCCAATGGCGCGGACCCGTTCAAAGTGGTGGTGGTCGATACCGAGGAAGGCCGGCGTTACACCATCGGCTACGGCTTCGGATTCGAGGTGCAGACCCTTGCCGGAGGCAGCACGAATCCCAACGGGACCACGATCGGAGCGAGCCCACGCGGAATTTTCGAAATCGCGCGATCGAACATGTTCGGCCGGGCGCAGACGCTTTCCTTCCGCGCCCGCGCCAGCACGCTGCAATATCGCGCCGCGCTCACCTATACCGCCGACAACCTGCTCACCAAAAAAAGCCTGAGCCTGCAGCTCACCGGGTTCGCGGACAAAACGCAGGACGTCAACACGTTTACCTCCACACGCTACGAGGGAGCCGTTCAATTGGTCCAGAAGCTCTCGCCCTCCAGTTCCCTGCTCTACCGCTATTTCTACCGGCGCGTCGAAGTCGCGCAAATCGCCAACACCATTCAGGAGGAAGAAATTCCGCTCATCAGCCAGCCGACTCTGGTGTCCGGGTTCGGCGTCACCTACGCGCGCGACCGCCGCGACAATCCGAGCGACGCCAAACACGGGAACTTCAACACCGTGGACGCCAGCATCGCCTCCACCGCACTGGGCTCGGGTGCGGATTTCTTTCGCGGCTCATTTCAGAACTCGACGTTCACTTCCTTCGGCCGCGAATTCGTGTTCGCGCGCTCGCTGCGCTTTGGCGTGCAGCAGCCTTTCGGCAACACCAGCAGCGGCATCCCGACGACGTGCAACACCACGAGTCCCACGCCTGTGGGAGAAATCGTACCGCTTCCCGGAGCGATTCTTCGCGGGAGGCGGCACCTCGCTCCGCGGATTCGGCCTGAACCAGGCCGGCCCCCGCGATCCCTGCACGGGATTTCCCATCGGCGGCTTGGCGCTGCTGGCCTTCAACCAGGAACTGCATTTTCCGACGAGATTTTCCGTCGCCGGAAGCCGCCTGGGAGGAGCCATCTTTTACGACGCCGGCAACGTGTTTCGCGACATCCATCACATCTCGCTCGCCTGGAAACCGCCCTCGCTAACCGACATTGATTACTTCTCCCACACCATAGGAATCGGATTACGCTACCCGACGCCGGTGGGCCCGGTCACTTTAGATTTCGGTTACCAGATCAACCCCGCCCAATACCAAGCGACCGATGCCACCACAAACGTGACGGAAATCTTCCGCCTGCCCCATTTTCAATTTTCCTTCAACATCGGGCCGGTGTTCTGATGCGCGTAAAAATCCTTATCCTCGCGATGGCGATATCGCTGCAAGCGCTGGCGGCGAACCCTGCGAACGCGCAGAACGCGTCGTATTCCGCTATTATCCCCTCCTCTTCCTCCGCCGCAGGCAATTCCCAAACGGTCGATGGCATCGCCGCCCGCATCGACGACGACATCCTCACCGAAAGCGAAGTGCGCGAATTGGGCGCTTTTCAGACGCTCGTGGACGGCCAGTCGAAACCGCGCACGGAGCTGCTCCGCGAACTCGAAGACCAGTGGCTCGTGCGAGGCGAAGCCGCCGCCGCGACGTATCCGGAGCCGTCAACCGAAGATGTAGACCTTGCTTATTCGCAGCTGGAGAAGCAGTTCGCTTCCCCCTCCGAATTCAAGCAGCGCTGCGAAGCGGTCGGTCTCAGCGAAGCCACCGTCCGCCGGCTGCTGCAGCAACAGCTTTACCTATCGCGCTTTCTAGATTTCCGTTTTCGCCCCGCGGCCCAAGTGACCGACTCCCAGATCGAAGACTATTACAAGAACGAGTTCGCAGCTCCGCTCCAAAAGCGCGGCCAGCCGGTTCCCGCGCTCGACGATGTGAGCGATACGATTCGCGAAGTGCTGGTTCAGCGCGCCATCGGCGACCGCGCCACCACCTGGCTGGACGACACTCGCGGCCGTCTCCAGATCGACGTGCTCGCGCCAGAGGCCAAGCCTTGAGCGCGCGCCCCAAACTC
The DNA here is from genome assembly GCA_963797585.1 of uncultured Acidobacteriota bacterium. Classification (GTDB taxonomy): domain Bacteria; phylum Acidobacteriota; class Terriglobia; order Acidiferrales; family UBA7541; genus Palsa-295. The sequence goes on along the minus strand of CAWCQH010000018.1, from coordinate 9,199 downwards.
TGGATCGGCCTCTGCGTCGGGGGCCTGCTGCTGGTCCTGCTGGCGGCCGCCGCCGCAATTGCCCTATTTCTGCACACCGACCTCGCGCAACAATGGATGCGCGATGAGGTCGTCCGGCAGATCGAGCAGCAAACCGGCACGCGCGTCGAAATCGGAAAATTCCACGCGAACATCTGGGGGCTCCGAGCCGAAATCCAGGATTTGACGGTCCACGGACTCGAACCGGCCACCCAGCCGCCGTTATTTCAAGCCGACCGAATCGGCGTCGCCCTGCGCATTCTTTCCTTCTTCCGCAAGCAAATTGTGCTGGAGGAACTGATCGTCGAGCGCCCGCAGGTGTTCGTGCGCATCGAGAAGAATGGCAGCAGCAACGTGCCCTCGCCGCAAAGGCCCGCTGGCAACCGCGATTGGCGGCAGACTCTGTTCAGCCTCCGCATCGCCCGCCTGGAATTGCGCGATGGAGCCGCCGCCTTTAACGACCGCAGGGTCCCGCTCGATCTGCACGGCCAGGATCTCGCCTTCGACCTGCATTACGTAGCCCCGCTCGCCGCCCCCGATTCCTATATCGGCAATCTCAGCTGGCGCCAGGTGGAATTCGCGGAGAAGCGCAATCTTCCCTTCCGCTTCGATCTCGCCACCAGGTTCACGCTCCATCGCGATTCGTTTGAACTCGACGATCTCGTCTGCAAGCTCCCTCATTCGGAATTCGATCTCCGCGCCGAACTCGCCAGCTTCGCTCAGCCGAATTGGGATCTTCATTATCGTGGCCGGCTTTCGCTTGCAGACGTTCGCAGAATTTTTCGCGCGCCCACCACCCCGGACGCCCTGGCCGATTTCTCCGGAGAGGCCCACTATGCGTCTGGTGCGGGAAATTCCGGCGAGTGGACCGGTAGCGGCCACTACAACGGGCACGACATTCGCATGCCCTACCAGTGGTTCCACGCCAGCGGACTTCAATCCTGGGGAGATTACCAAATCGCGAACGCCGTGCTTACCGTGCCCAACCTGCAGGTCCGCGCGCTCGGTGGAAACCTGGACGGAACCCTCACGATGGACTTTCGTACCCTCGCCTTCCGCACCCAAACGCGCCTGCGCGGCATGAGCCTGGCAGCAGCTCTCAACGCGGTGAATAACCCGAGTCTCCCCGTGAATCCTCTCCACTGGGATGGCTCGCTCGACGTGGATTCGGTGAATACCTGGGACGCCAACTTCAAACATTTCGAGTCCGCGGGCCAAACCCGCTGGTCGCCCCCTGCCACATTGGAAGCCGGAAAAATCCCGGTAACCGCGACCATCGATTACGACTACGCCATGCGCCGCAATGCGGTAACGATTTCGAATGGCGAGATCACGACGCCTCAAATGCAGCTGCAAATGGATGGTTTTCTCGGCGCCGCCGATTCCGCGCTCGAAGTGAAATTCCGCGCCGGGGACCTGGGCCAATGGGACGATTTCATCGGCGCGATCCGCGGTCCTGACGCTCCTCCGCGCCCCGTCACAGGCAAAGTCTCCTGGAACGGCCGCATTCTTGGCCCGCTCGTGGGCCCGGTCTTTATCGGCCAAATGCACGCCACCGAAGCGCGCTACGACACGCTTTACTGGGACGATATCGCCGGCGAGATGGAATATTCACCCGACGATTTCCATTTGACCAAGACCACCGTGAGGCGCGGCGCCACGTCCGCGGACATCGACCTCGCTCTCGAATTCGACAAAGACTGGGACTTCGCCCCCGAAAGCACCTGGTCGCTCACCGGCCGCATGGAACACGCGCCCAGCGACGATCTGCAGGCGATCTTCAGCACGCACTACCCGTTCAAGGGCTTCCTGACCGGCAGCGTACACGGCGGCGGCACCCGCGCGCAGCCCGAACTCGATTCCAATTTCACGTTCGACGATATCGAAACCGGCAAGTTCCGCTTCGACAAGCTCACCGCGCAACTGCACGCGGAATCGGACGTGATTCATCTCTCTCACGCCGAGCTGCGCAAGGGAGCCGAGAGCGTTGCCGGGGACGTTCTCTACCATCCACGCGAAAATGACGCCGTGTTCGATGTAACCGGAACGCGCGTGTCTCTCGAAAACATCCCGGAGATCCAGACCGCCTCGCTGCCCATCGGAGGCAAACTCTCCTTCAACGTCCGCGGAAACGGCCCGTTGCGCGCGCCCGTCGGAGAAGCCACGCTGCGGGTCGTGGATTTGAAGCTCGGCACCGAAGTGCAGGGAAACTTCAACGGCGAATTGTCCTCGGATGGCCAAAGCGCGCACCTGACGCTGGCCTCCGACATAGCCCACGGCAAGCTGGCGGGTGATGTCAGCATGAGTTTGTCGGAAAGCAAAGCCATCTCCGGCCGCCTCACCGTGGAACAATTCGATCTCGATCCGCTGATCGCCGCCGGCCTGCATCTGCAGCAGCTCACGGGCCATAGCAGCGCGGACGGAATATTCACCATCTCCGGCGCCGCGCGCGACCTCGATGCAATCGAGTTAGACGCCGACATCACGCGCATTTCTTTCGACTACGAACTCGTGCAGCTGGCCAACGACCAGGACATCAAAATCGCCTACCGCCGCAATGAAGTGCGCATCGTCCAAGCCCATATTCAACGGCCCCGACACGGATTTCCGGCTCGAAGGCTCCGCGCGCTTTGACCGCGACAGGCCGCTGCGGTTCACGCTGAGCGGCGGCGTGAATCTTCAGCTCGTGAAAGGCTTGTTGCCCGATCTGCAAGCGCGAGGGCGCGCCGAAGCGAATATGTCCATCGAAGGGACGATGTCTCGCCCGAGGGTAACCGGCCGCGCCACCGTCCGCGACGCCGCAGCCACCTACGGAGATTTCCCGGTCGGCCTGAGCAAATTAAACGGCGATCTGCTGTTCGACAAGACGCGGCTCGTATTCGATCGCATGAGCGCCGAATCGGGCGGCGGCCAGCTGCTGCTGAGCGGCAGCGTTACCTACGGGGAAGGGCCGCTGCGTTATGACGTGAGCGCCGCCACCTCGGTCGCCCGCGTGCGCTATCCGGCGGGGATGAGCTGGCTCGTCGGCGGCACCATTCAGCTCGCGGGAACCAGGACGGCCGCGCTCGTCAGCGGACATGTGCAGGTGCAACGTTTGCTTTTTGCGAGCGGAGTGGACCTCACCTCGTTCTTCGCATCCTCAACAGAAACCGAAACAGCGCCCTCCACCGCTTCTCCCTTTCTCCAGAACCTCGTCTTCGACGTGGAAGGCCAGACGGCTGTTGGCGCCAGGATCGAGTGGAGCGGGGCGCAGGTAGAAATGGACGGAAACGTCCGCCTGCGCGGCACGTGGGGCCGGCCCGTGTTGCTCGGCCACATTCACTTGCTGGGGGGCCAGATGCCTTTTCGCGGCAACACCTATCAGCTCACGCGCGGCGAAATCAATTTCTCAAATCCTTTCCGGCTGGATCCGATCCTGAACGTGGAGGCAACTTCGACGATCAGCCAGTACCAGGTGACGATTGATTTCTCTGGCCCCGCCAGCCACCTCACGCTGAACTATCGCTCCGATCCCCCGCTGCCCGATAGCGACATCATCGCGCTGCTGGCCTTGGGCAGTCCCGGGCGAATCGAGCGGATTGCGATCCGCCTCCACGTCGCAGAACTACGGCGCGACTGCTCTGCTGTCGGAAGCGATCTCCAGTGGGCTCGGGGGCAGGATCGAGCGTCTCTTCGGCGTCAGCCAGTTTCGCGTCGATCCGTTCGTCGCCGGCACCGCCACCGAATCCAACGCCGCCGCGCGCATCACCATCGAGCAGCAGGTAAAAAACAAGCTAACCATCACCTATTCCACCAACGCCGCCACGTCGAACCAGTACCAGCTGATCCAGGTGGAATACGCCGTGAAGCGCGATCTCTCCGTGGTATTTCTCCGCGACATCAACGGCACCAATGGCCTCGACATCAAATGGGTGAAGCACTTCAAATAGGCAGCCGCCACAGAATCCGAATAATCCCAGCTAAGACGGCATCAAAAACAGCGAATCGGAGGCCAGCCGCACATGCCACGGGAGCGGCTTTTCGCGAAAGAGCCGCCATTTTTCCTTGGAGACTTCCGCCTGCAGAAAGTGTTCGCTGAATCCGGGCGGCCCTTGCAAAGACAGGTAAAGCGTCACGCGAAACGGGGTTTCCGAAGAACGCGCCAGCCAGCAAGGGAACACGTCTTCTTCCGCCAGGCTTCCCGCCGGGCCAGATTCGGTGAACTCAATGTGATGAGCGCGGATCCCAACGTGCGCGGCTGTCACCTCCGCCGCGCGTGATACCCGCAGGGTGCAGTTCCAGTCGAGCGCTTCCACCGTGTTCTCCGAAACGGGTCGCACCCGCGAAAAATTCTTGCACCCGGTAAGCCGCGCCACTTCCACGGTCGGCGGGTAGCGGAATATCGACTCCTTCGCTCCGAAGGCAGCCACCCGGCCGCCCGAAAGCACAAGCAGCTGTTCGCCCAAACGATAGGCCTCCTCGATATTGTGAGTAACCAGCAGCGCGGGGCGAGGGAAAGCGGCGAACGTCTCCTGCAACTGCGCCTCCATCTGACTCCTCAGATGGGTGTCCAGAGCGGAAAGCGGCTCGTCGAGAAGCAGCGCCTCCGGTTCGATGGCCAGCGCGCGGGCCAGCGCGGCGCGCTGCTGTTCCCCGCCGGAAACCTCCCGCGGATAGCGGTGTTCGAGCCCCGTGATGTGCGTGCGTCCGAGGAGCTCCGCGACGCGCCGGGTCTGTTCCTCGGGCGGAAGATGGCGAATCCCGAAGGCGATGTTCTCGCCAAGCGTCCGGTGCGGGAAAAGAGCGTAGTGCTGGAACAGCATTCCCACGCGCCGCTCGCGCGCGGGTATATGGATGCCCTTCTCCGTATCGAGCAGCGTGCGCCCGTTCAGAACAATTTTCCCTCGATCGGGGCGGTCAAGGCCCGCGATGCACCGCAGGAGCATCGACTTGCCCGCGCCGGACGACCCGAGAATGCTCGAGCGGCCCGCTGTCCGAGACGAACGATACGTCCAGCGAAAAATCCGGGAGTCTCTTGGCGATTTGGACGCGAAGCGGCACGTCAGCGCCGCGCCCATCGCGCGCGCCCGGGGCTTTGCACGTTCGTCCAGTAGTAGAGGCCGGCGAGGAGCCCCAGGGAAATCACCACATCGATCAGCGCACCAAGCCATCGCGGTGCGGATGTCGTCCGCTTCCACGGCGAAGTAAATCGCGATGGGAATCGTTGCGGTCCTGCCGGGAATGTTGCCCGCGAGCATGAGCGTCGCCCCGAATTCCCCGAGAGCACGCGCGAACGAGAGAATCGTCCCAGCCAAAACGCCGGGCCACGCCAGCGGCAGCGCGACCTCGCGAAAGACGCGCCATTCCGAAGCCCCGAGCGTACGCGCCGCCTGCAAAAACTGGGGATCGACCTGATCGAGAGCGGCGCGCGCCGTCAGGTACATCAGAGGAAACGCCACCACGGCGGCGGCAATCACCGTGGCAGGCCAGGAGAAAACGATGGTCGCGCCGAAATGAAGCAGGATTCTGCCGAGAGGGCCGTTACGTCCGAACAGCAGGAGAAGAAAAAATCCAACCACGGTGGGAGGCAACACGAGCGGGAGGAGGAAAATCCCATCGACCATCGCCATCGCCGGCCCCGTACGGCGCGCGCGCCACGCGGCCGCCGCCAGACCGGCAACAAGCGTGAACAGCGTGGCCGTAGCGCTTGTTGCCAGCGATATCCAGACCGGGGACCAATCCACTTGAGTCATCGGCAGAGGATTGTATCCGGATCGGGCCCTTTCGGCTCGCTTTTCCCGGCCGCGGCGTTATTTCTCCGCGGGAGGCGGTGGCGGGCCGGAGGGCGCCGCGCCTGCGCCGGGTCCTGGTGCTGGTGCCGGCGCGGGGGCTGGCGCTGCACCGGGTTCGGGCGGCAGCATTTGCTTCAATTCCGGATATTCGATGGACATGCTCCGCAGGACCTCAATCGCGGCTTTCTGGTCGATCTGCATGCCCGCCTGCTGCGTTTGCTGCGCGACTTGCGGCAGCGTCTTCACCACGCGCTGGCCCAGCGGAGACTCGTAAAATTTGATCAGGCCCTCAATATCTTCCATCGAGAAGAAGTGCGAATACACCGGAATCTGCGCGTCGGTAACAGCGCTCGAAGGGGCCGCCGCCGTAAACTTCTGCGTGAACGCATCCATGAATTTCTGCAGATCGTCCGGCTTCTGCAGCGTCCTCCCCATCACGGAACGAACCTGCCCGCTGATGTAGTTCGCAATGTTGTCGCCGAGCTTGGAAGTCTGCGTAAGGTCCATCAGGTGGCGAATGGCCGCCTCCTTCGCCGGATCCGCCTTCTCAAGAGCCGGGGGCGCTTCCTGCGCCGAAGCAGCCGCGCTCGCCGCCGGCGGCTGAGCCGGGGTTCCCGGCTGATGCGCCGGTGCGGGCGCCTTGGGGGCACTGGTGGCGGGCGTTTGCGCCAGCGCCGAACCGCCGGTAAGAACCACAGCGGCCAGTATTCCAGTTAAAAATCTCATTCAAATCTCCTTAAGGGCTGGCGTTTGGGATTGTACAATTCATCATAACGGAACTGCGGGCGAGCAAAGCCACCATTTCAACCCGCTGCGAATACAGGAATGCGCGGCCCCTGTTGTGAGTTGATGTGAGCTTCCGCCAATCACAAGCGAACCTGCAAAACGGAGCAGGATCGAAATCCCGTGCCTTCGTCTAGGGCCGGCTGAAGGTTCCCACGTAGATGGCTTTCCCGAGAATGTGACCTTCCATCGCCTTCAGCAGATCGGCGCGGGTGGACCCCGCCATCAAATCCAGCTTCTGATCGAGCGCATACAGCTCAAAGATATAGTGGTGCGGCACGACGGGAGGCGCGCATGGGCCTTCATAGCCGTTGGCTTTGCGCACGTTGATTCCCTGCTGGATGCCATCCGGCGAGGAACCCGGCGGAATGCTTTCGGGCAGCTGAGTTGTGGTCCCGGGGATATTCCACAGAATCCAGTGCGTGGTGTCCATCGTGCCCTTGGCGGAAGCTCCCTCGGCATCATGCAAAATAAGCGCGAAGCTGGCCGTGTCCTTGGGAGGATTGCTCCATTGCAGCGGTGGCGACACGGAGTTGCTGTCGGGATACGTGGGAGTCGCCAGGCACGTGTACGGTTTTGGTATCGTGCCGCCGTCGGTGTAAGCGGTGCTCGTGAGCCTGAAGAGCGTAGGCGGCCGGTTGGGAGTGGGCGCTTGTTGCGGCGCCGCGCTGCCCACGGTAGCGATGAACAATGAGGCGATAAACAATGACATGGCAATCGCGAACGCCAGCATCCGATTCGTTTGCATGGTGTGTCCTCTCCTGGCAGTCAGAACTTTTTCACTGCGCGTGAAAATTCCCTTACTTGCTCGCCGACTCCTGCCCGCCCGTCTTTTTCGTCAGGTAGAAATAGCCCACCTTGTTATTCGGCGACGTACCGTACCACATCCGCCCCTGCGTATCGCGGAAAAATTCCCGCGCGCAGTTCTCATAATGCGGGAACGGATACTCGGTGATTTTGCCGGTCTTCGGATCGAAGCGCCCCAGGTTGTCCTGGTTGTGGGAGTCATACCAGATGCCGCCGTCGGCATCCACCCCCAGCGCGTAGGGACTCGGATCGGGCCCAGGGAGCTGATATTCCTTGAGCGCCTGCGTCTTGGGATCGAACTGAATCATCTTGCCGCCGTTGAACTCGCCCGAATAAATCAAGCCGTCCAGGCCAATCTCAAGACGCCGCGGGTAAGAATCCTTGGTGGGAGGCCCCCATTGCGTGACCTTCATTGTCTTTCCATCCAGCTTCCCAATCTTGTTGCCGGTGGGATTCGCGAACCAGATATCCCCGTTGGCGTCCGGCTTCACATCGTAGAGCGCCGGCACTTCGGCAAAGTGCGTAAACTTCCGCGTCTCCGGATCGAATTTCGTCAAAGGCACGCCGCTCGACCACACGTTCCCGCTCGGATCCAGCCGCAGCGTGTGCTTCGATCCCCTTCCCCGGATTCCCTCTTCCCCCGGAACATAAGGATCCTGATATTCGGTAATCGTCTGTGTGTTGGGATCCCATCGCCCGATTTTGTTGGGGCCCTGCTCGGCCAGCCACACCGCACCGTCCGGCCCGGGTACGGCCGAATGAATGCCGGCGGTGCCGATGTAAGGAGCCTGGAAATCCTGCATCTCACCCGTGCGGGAGTCGAGCCGCGTGATCTTGTTCGCCGATCCGGAATTGGGAATCCAGAAATATCCATCCTTGTCGGGAGCGGCGCTGAACGGCATCCGGCTCGGCCCCGGCATGTCGTATTCCACGTACACGATATTCATCGCGTCGCTGTCGAAAGAGCGCACGGTGGACTTGTACTGCGGCATATCCGCGGGCGATTTCGGCAGCACCGACTCCGGTCCGAACAGGCTGGTCAGATACGTCGCGATGTCGTCCGCATCCTTATCGGTGATCATCCCCAGGGCGTAGTGCTCGGCCGTCCGCATGTACTCGACGCGATCCCGCCAGCCGTCCGCGTCGCGCGTGACCGAAGCCATGCGGCTCTGGAATTGATGGCAAATCGAGCAGTGATCGAAAATCAGGTCTTTCCCTTTAGCAGGAGGCCACAGCGCCGCGGCCTGGTAAAAATGAATCTCGTTCCAGCGCACCGGCGCGGCCTGCAGAGCGAAATCGAACGAACTGCGCTGCTCCGCGGCAAGCTTCACGCCCGCGCGGGGATCGCTGTGATAGCCCGTGGCACTGATCTGCACGCGATACTCCCCGGCCGGCAGATTTTCGATCGTGTAGCGCCCCCGCCTGTCGGACAGCACGATAACCGTAATCTTGCTTTTCGTGTTCTGCGCCTCCACGAAAGCCCCTTGAAACGGAGCGCTATCCGGCCCCTTCACGGTTCCGGTCACCGTAGCGCCGCCACAAACCGAACCAAGCGCCAAAGCGACTCCCAGCAGCACAAAAGCGCGAATCTGTAAGAACACGGTTCCTCCTGTTTATTCCCCGGGTAAAATGACCCCCAGCATCCTACCCCGCAGCCCCCGCCGATTATAGTCAAAATTAAGTCCGTCCCAGCCCGAAAAATCCAAATGAAGCTACGGGATTTTCACGCAACCGCCCAAGGATGCGCCACCCTCCTGTTACCCTGTCTTCGCTTTTTTCTTTTCGTTGTCATCCTGAACCCATACGCGCAAAGCGCGGAT
>CAWCQH010000017.1:0-7420 GCA_963797585.1 uncultured Acidobacteriota bacterium | reverse complement strand
GATCAAGCCGCCTTATGGGACGATTACGGCGATCAATCTGGACACGGGAGAGTTCGTCTGGCAGGTGGCGCACGGGGAGACGCCGGACGTGGTGCGCGACAGTCCCGCGCTAAAAGGATTGACGATTCCGCGCACCGGGCAGGCGGGGCACGCGGGGACGCTCGTGACGAAAACGCTGGTGATTTCGGGCGATCCTCTGGCGACCACGATTCCTTCGCACGGGCGCGGAGCGATCCTGCATGCCTATGACAAGGCCACCGGCAAGGAAGTGGGCGCGGTGTACATGGCCGCGCCGCAGAGTGGCACGCCGATGACATACATGCTCGATGGGAGGCAGTACATCGTGCTCGCGATTGGCGGCGGAACTTTTTCCGGCGAGTATATTGCGTTCCGGCTGCCGAAGGATTGAATTCCCGCCCGAGCAGTGCAATCATGCGCTTCGATTTGCGGAATTTCGCGTCGCTCATTTGACCGGTCGGGTTGGCGGAGTCGTAGGGGAAAGAAGTCATATGGTGACCAGAAGAGAAGTGCTGGCGCTTGCCGGGGCCGCGCCGGTGTTGCTCACGGCGAAAGGAGCGCAGGCCAACCCGGCGCAGGCGCCGCAGGCTGAACTCGAGCAGCACGAGTCCGTGCGGGCGATATCTTCTTTTGAAAAGACGGGCACCGGCGTGGTGTTCCACTGCGCGACGAGCCGGGGAAATTCTATCGATGTTATTTTGACGGTTTGCACTCCCGAGATTATCCGTTTCCAGATGTGCCCCGATCCGGAGCTGAAGAATGTAAAGGGGCTGCTCGAGATCAAAGAAGAATGGCCTGCGACTGCGTTCACAGTTGCGGAAAAGGCCGACAGTTTGACGATCGAGACGGCTTCGCTGCGCATTGAGTTTCAGAAGAAGCCCTGGAAGTACGCCGTGTACGACAAGCAGGGGAAGCTTGTGGTGCAGGAGGATGTGAACGACGTCGACACGCAGGGGAACTTTCGCGGGCTGCCCCTGGGTTTCACCACTGTGGACGGGAAGTTTTTCCGGTCGAACGAAACGTTCGCGCTTGCGCAGGACGAGAATTTTTACGGATTCGGCGAGCGCTTTACCAAGCTGAATAAGCTGGGACTGCGGGTGAACGGGTGGGTAGTGAATCCGTGGGGCGCGGGCACCGACGACACGCATAAGCCGATACCGTTCATGATGAGCACGGCGGGCTATGGAATCTTTGCGAACACCACGTTTCGCACGCGGTGCGATATGGGTAGCCGGTCAGTGGTGTCTTACACATTTCTGATCGACGACCCGCGCCTGGATTTCTTCATTATCTACGGACCGACCATGAAGCAGGTGCTGGCGCGATACGAGGAGATCACCGGGTGGCCGGCATTTCCACCGAAAGAGTCCTTCGGGATCTGGTTTCAGATTAATGGCCGCATCAAGGGAGAGGAGGGGCCTGTCGCCGTCGCGAAGAAATTTCGGGCGCTCGGGCTGCCGATGGACTACTTCACCTCCGTGGTGGCCATGGAATCGACGGATTTGCAGGAAGGGCTCGGCATTATCCGGGACATGTCCTCGCAACTCGGGAAAGTGCGCATCAAGGTGGGAATCCACGTGGCGCCCTTCTTGAAAATGGATTCCGAGATCGGCCGGGAGGCCATCGCCGGCGGATACGCGCTGATGAAAAAGGATGGCTCGCCGTACGAGGCGATCCTGGTGAGGGGTTCGACTAATCCCACGGCGCCGGCGGCTCCCAAGAAGATCGAGGAAACTCTGGAAGCGGTGGAGCGGGACGATGCGTGGAGAGACCGTTTTTACGCCGCAAACCGCTTTGCGAGCGTGGCTCCGGACTTCACCAATCCGGCCGCGGTGAAATGGTGGAAGGATAAAGTCGGGCAGTACATGAAGGCCGGGTGCTTTGGCGTGGGAATGTCCGACTTCGGCGAAGACAATCCCGCCGATGCGTATTACTACAACAAGAAAACCGGCCGCGAGATGCACAACCTCTACACGCTGCTTTACCACAAGGCTACCTACGAAGCGGTGGTCGAGCATACCGGGCACCGGGGATTGATCAATGCGCGCTCCGGGACCGCGGGGATGCAGCGTTACCCGATCTGCTGGTCCGGCGATCCGCAGTGCCGATGGGAGGAGATGGCGGCGACGCTGCGCGGCGGGCTGTGCTTGGGGCTTTGCGGGGTGCCGTTCTGGAGCAACGATATTGCGGGCTACCTGCCTCCTGACGATCTGGCGGCGGGGATTCCGGGGCCTACTCCCGAGCTTTATATTCGCTGGATGCAGATGTCCATGCTGCAATCGCACACGCGCTTCAACGGGTCTCCGCTGCGGGTGCCGTGGAGTTTCGGCGACGCCGCTGTGGCGAGCTACCGGAAGTATTCCACGCTGCGGTATCGTTTGCTGCCTTACATCTATTCGCACGCTTACAACGCCACGAAAACGGGATTGCCGATGATCCGGGCGATGGTGCTCGAGTTCCAGAACGATCCTTGCACCTACAATCTGCAGGACCAATATATTTTTGGAGACGCTTTCCTGGTGGCGCCCATTTATAAGCCCGTCAGCAAGCGGACGGTCTACCTGCCCGAGGGAACTTGGTACGACTACGACACCGGTGAAGAGCACGCGGGGCCGAAAACTCTGCACGTGGAGCCACCTCTGGAAACGATGCCGCTTTACGTGCGCGGGAATTCGATCGTGCCGATGGGACCGTTCATGAATTACGTCGGTGAGAAGCCTTTCGATCCGATCACGCTCGATATCTGGCTCACTTCACAGGCGGCGTTCACGCTGTTCGACGATGACGAACGGGCGCGCACCGAGGAGATCGTGAAGTGCCAGGCGAGCAGGAAGGGGAACCAGATCACGCTGAATGTGGGAGCGTCGGCGAAGACTTTCGTCGCAAAATTCAACAAGATGGGGCGCCCGAAGATTGTGCGCTTGGACGGTAAAGAGATTCCGCATCTTGGTTCGCAGCAGGCGCTCGAGAGCGCGGAGTCCGGCTGGTACTTCGACCCCTCGTCGGTGGTGTATGCAAAGTTCGTTTCGGCTGGGGGCGCGAAGGAACTCGTGCTCCATCTGTAACGCTGCTTTAGCGGCGCTGGAATGAAGAAGGGCAGAACTGAGATGCTTGCGACGATTAAAACCCCGCGCGCGCGTCCCCACACAGGCACACGGTTAGATTTTGTTGCTGCGGCGGTGCTGCTATGTCTGATTGTCCTTGTGGCGCCGGTGCGGAAAGTCACGGCGCAATCGAGCGGGAATAATTCTGAGTGGCCTACCTATGGGGCGGATCTCGCCAGTACGCGCTACCGGCCGCTCGGTCAAATCGACGCTTCGAACTTCAATAAGCTGGAAGTGGCTTGGGCGTTCAAGACGGACAATCTCGGCCCGAGTAAGGAGTTCAAGCTTGAGGGCACGCCCCTGATGATTGGCGGAGTGCTGTATGCCACGGCGGGAACGCGGCGCGCGGCGGTCGCGCTCGACGCCGCGACCGGTGAGTTACTTTGGATGCACAGCGAAAATGAGGGCGAGCGCGGGGAAGAGTCGCCGCGAAAACTTTCCGGGCGAGGACTGGCTTACTGGAGCAATGGAGGCGAAGCGCGCGTGCTTTATGTGACTCCCGGCTATCGATTAATTGCCCTTGATGCGAAGACGGGCATTCCGGCTACCGGCTTTGGCAAAAACGGCGTTGTGGACCTCAAGATGGGCGTCGAGTTTGGCACCGGGCAGCAGATTGATTTGGCGAAGGGAGAAATCGGTCTGCACGCTGCGCCGGTCGTCGTGAAAGATGAACTTATCGTGGGCTCGGCATTCGAGGAAGGCAACACTCCTAAGACGCACAACAACACCAAGGGGCTGGTTCGGGCGTTCGATGTACGAACCGGCAAGCTGCTGTGGACATTTCGAACGATTCCTAGGCCCGGAGAAATCGGCAACGACACTTGGCTCGATAATTCCTGGGCGACGAACGGAAACACCGGCGTGTGGGCGCAGATGTCGGTGGACGAAGAGCTTGGCCTGGCTTATTTGCCGGTGGAACTGTCCACCGGGGACCGCTACGGCGGACATCGGCCTGGAAACGGGCTCTTCGGGGAGTCCCTCGTTGCCGTGGACCTCAAGACCGGTCAGCGAAAATGGCATTACCAGCTGGTGCATCACGGATTGTGGGATATGGACATTCCCGCGGCGCCGATACTGGCGGACGTAACGGTGAATGGCCGCACCATCAAGGCGCTGGCGCAGCCAACCAAACAGGGGATTCTCTACGTTCTCGACCGCGTAACCGGGGAACCCGTGTGGCCGATCGAGGAGAAGCCGGTGGAAAAAGGTGCGGTGCCGGGCGAGTGGTATTCGCCGACGCAACCGATTCCGACCAAACCGAAGGCGTTTTCGCGCAATGGCGTCAGCGTGGATGATTTTATCGACTTCACTCCCGAGCTTCGCAGCGAAGCGCTCCAGCTCAGCGAGCACTACAAGCTGGGGCCGGTCTTCACGCCGCCGATCGTGAGAACCGCCGATCAAATCGGCACACTCACGCTTGGCACGGCGCATGGCGGCGCGGATTGGCCGGGAGGCGCCTACGATCCGGAGACGCACATTCTGTACGTTCAGGCATGCAATGCCTGCCCGAGAGTCGTAGGGCTTGTTACACCAAAGCCTGGCGTGACGGACATGAATTACTGGGATATCGGCGGCGGTGGCAGGTTGACGGTGCAGGGGCTGCCGCTCTTCAAACCTCCTTACGGGACGATCACGGCGATCAATCTGGATACGGGAGAATTCGTCTGGCAGATCGCGCATGGGGAAACCCCGGACGCCGTGCGCAATAATCCGGCGCTGAAGGGGCTTACTATTCCGCGGACAGGGCAAGCCGACATGGCGGGAACGCTGGTGACGAAAACACTCGTGATCAGCGGGGATCCGGTCGCCACGACGATTGCGCCGCTCGGGCGCGGGGCGATGTTGCGCGCCTACGATAAGGCAACCGGCAGGGAAGTAGGCGCCGTGTTCATGCCCGGGCCGCAGACGGGTTCGCCCATGACGTACATGCTGAACGGCCGACAGTACATCGTGCTTGGCATCGGCGGCGGTGACTTTTCGAGCGAGTACATCGCGTTTCGCCTGCCGAAAGATTAACGCCCGCGCGTCGAGAAGATTTCTCTTAACAGAAACTGAAGCGCCGCCGTATCAGAAAACTGCCAACGGGTTCAGCGGTGAGCCGGTGCCGCCTTCCACCGGGATTGGTCCAAAGGTGAGCATGAATTCGTAGCGCTTCAGACGCCGAGCGGTTTCGACGGCTTGCTCGAGATCGAGATTTTCTATGATGTTGACGCCCATCCAGTTGAGCACGGCCTGGTGGATCGGATTGATGGGGATGCCTTCCGCGGATCCCAGCCGGGGCGCGGGTTCCAGTCGATATTGACGTCGTGGCCGATGAAAGCGGGCTGGCGTTCCTTGATCCACGGAATCACGTCGGCGTAATAGCCTGCGACTTTGCCGTCTGTTTGCGGGCCTTTCGCGGCTCTTAGCTTCCAGCGTCCGACATAGAGAAGGATGATGTCGCCCGGACCGGCTTTGACGCCCGATTTCTTCTCCCAGGCTTCGAGGTCGGCGCGTTTGATCGGGGTACCCGGCTCGATCCAGTCGACTCCCTTGAGTTGCGGCATGTCGTAGAGGACGGCGCGGGTCATGATGCCGTCGCGCCAGGCCATCACGTTGTCCTTCCGGCACCTGTTTCGGCGGAGAGATTCTCCAGGGCGACGTAGCCGTTGTACATTTTTCCGTCGGCGCCCCAGAAGTGGCAGAAGGCGTCCATGTGAGCCATGCCTTTGCCGTGATAGCTCACCTGATAGGTGTCGGTGGTGCCGGTGGGGTAGATGCCATTGGTGATGCGATGGAAGACCGCCGATGGCGGAACTTCCGCGTCGGTTGTCTGCGGCACGGCATGCGCGAGGGAAACCACTATGCCGGCCTTCACTAGTTTGGACGCGCTGAGGACTTTCGCCGGGGTGATCAGATTGGTGGTGCCGCGCTGATCGTTCGCGCCCCAGCGTCCCCAGTTCTTGTATTCCGTTTCCCAGCGCAGATAGTCGGCTGGGGTGACATCTTTAGAGCTGGTTGTCTGGCCCTGCGCCGGCGGCCGGGAAAGTATCAGCGTGCCTGCCAGTAGTAATACGGTCGCAGCCAGCAGCCTGGGGTGAATCTTCATCGTGTCCTCCGAATAAGAATTGAAAATTGCTGAGGTACTTCTACAACCTTTGCCGCCGGTTTTCAAACCGGGAAGACGGTTGGGGCAAGGAGCTCTTGCGATTGGTGTTGCCCGTTTCCGTTTCCTTCCGTAGAGTCTTACAACTGCCGTTGACGGAGGAAGAGGCGAAGCGCTATGGGTTCGCCTCCGTGGGAGAATTTCGATGACACGCTTTAGAGCGAAGTATTTTGTGGTGCTGGTTACCCTGATGCTGCTGGCGGCCGGTGCGAGCAGCGCCGATTCCGGCTATCCGGAGGCGCTACGCGCGCACTGGAAGCGGATCAGCGACATGTTTATTCAAATTGTGGGCGCGATGCCCGAGGACAAGTTCGACTTCCGTCCGACGAAGGGGTACCGCAGCTTTCGGGAACTGGTGATGCACGCGATCGAGGACAATTACACGCACATGGGATACGTGGCCGGAAAGAGCCGCGAAGAATCGGAGAAGCTCGCCGCGAAATACAAGAATATTAAGACGCGCGCGGAGATGCTCGATGCGCTGGAGGATGGGTACGCCTACGGCGACATGATGTTGGCCACGCTGAACGATCAGAACGGCGCCGAGGTGGTGACGGCGATGCGCGGGCAAAAGACCACGCGCGCGGGCGCTGCGTTGCAGGCATTCGAAGACACCATGGATCATTACGGGAACGCGGTGATCTATCTGAGGCTGAACGGAATTGTGCCGCCGGAGACGGCGAACCGTACGAAGCGTCCGGGGCAGGAGCAGGATCATCATTGAGTTGCATCGAACCGGCAGCAAACCGAGCGACCGCCAGGTGGATGAGTTTCGCTATGCTTGCCGCTTCCTTGCTGCTGGCTTCCTGCCGGCCGCAGCCACAGGCGGTTCGCAAGCCAGCTGAGTTAGGCTGGCTGCCGGTGATTTCGTTTTCAGGACGCGGAAGCACGCAGACGGATTCGTTCAACATTGGAAGCGGGCAGTGGCGGATCAAGTGGCAGACGAGCCACGCGCAAGCACCGGGCAAGGGAAACTTTCGGGTGATTGTCCACAGCCTGGTCAGCGGACGGTTTGTCTCGGTGTCGGTGGACCACAAAGGCGAGGGCAGCGGAGTGGCTTATGTGACGGAAGACCCGCGGCAGTTCTTTTTGGTGATTGAATCGAGCGGAGTGGATTGGAACGTGTGGGTGGAAGAAGGAGTCGTGGGCGGCT
>CAWCQH010000016.1:0-15003 GCA_963797585.1 uncultured Acidobacteriota bacterium | reverse complement strand
TCCTAAGCTTCTAAAGATACGGAGTTAGTCAATCCTTAGCGTTAGCACTCGGGCACGCCCGCCGCGAGCCCGCTTGAGCGCCCGGAGGGGATGTGGCAGATTCAAACAGTGACTCCCCCGCTGCTGATCGACGCCTTCGTATTTCTCTTCGGCCTCGTCATTGGCAGCTTCCTGAACGTCTGCATCGTGCGCATCCCGGAGCGGAAGTCCATCGTTTCGCCCGCCTCCGCCTGCACCAGTTGCGGCGCCGAGGTTCGCCCCTACGACAATATCCCGCTGATCAGCTATCTCGTCCTCGGCGGCAAGTGCCGATTTTGCAAAGCGCCCATTTCGTGGATTTATCCCGTAGTCGAACTACTCAATGCCCTTCTCTTCCTTGCGTCCTATCTCGCTTTTGGACTCACGGCGGAGGCCCTCAAGTGGGCGGTATTTTCGTCCCTGATGATTGTGCTAGTCTTCACCGATCTGCGCGAGCGCATCCTCCCCGATGCAGTGAATTTCACGGGATTCGGAATGGCCGTAGCTCTTAGTCTCTTCACGAAGCCAGCCGACGGCACGGCCCGCCTGCTCACGAGTCACCTATTCTCCGCGCCTCTCCCTCCGCCCGTGCTCTCACTTGCCGATTCACTCTTAGGGGCCGCAGCGGGGAGCGCGTTCCTGTGGCTGGTCTCCGAGGCATACTTCCGCTTGCGAGGCCGCGAAGGGATGGGTCTGGGTGACGTGAAAATGATGCTCATGGCCGGCGCGTTCCTGGGAGTGAAGCGAACGCTGCTCACCATCTTCACCGGTTCCCTGCTTGGCAGCGTTCTCGGTATCGCGTTCATTCTCGCCAGACGCAAAGGCTCGGACTACGAATTGCCGTTCGGCACGTTTCTCGGGATAGCGGCGCTGGTGGTGGTCTTTTTCGGAACACCGGTCGTAAACTGGTACCAATCGACGCTGCTGATGCGCTGACCCATGACTCAACAATGAATCAACCATGAATCAATCCTTTCCCACCCACGCCATCGTCCACGGCGGCGCGCAGATACCGTCGCTGGGAATCACCTACGTCATCGTCACGTTCGTCGCGCTCGTAGCCGTGATCGGCGT
Source organism: uncultured Acidobacteriota bacterium (assembly GCA_963797585.1). Lineage (GTDB taxonomy): Bacteria > Acidobacteriota > Terriglobia > Acidiferrales > UBA7541 > Palsa-295. The sequence goes on along the minus strand of CAWCQH010000016.1, from coordinate 13,911 downwards.
CTTTGCGGTGCTGGCCCGCAAATTCCTGCGGGGTGGTGCTGCAACGTCAGGCGACGAATGGTCCAAGCCAAAGTCGTCGAGCGGAAACGCGGACGCCTTCATGGCCGCTTCGATGCAGGGCGTCATCGAAAAACTCCGCGCGCAGGAAAAGGAACTAGCGCGCCTGCATCTCGTCGCCCAGGAGCGCGCCCAGGAATCCGAACGCCTCACGGAAGAAGTCACCCGCAACATGCCCACGGGGCTTTTGCTCGTAAACGCAACAGGGGCGATCGGCACCGCGAATCCCGCGGCGGAGCAAGCGCTCGCCATGCGCCCGCTGCAGTATCGCTCGTACAAGGAGATTCTCGGCGTTGACTCCGACCTCACGCAGATGCTCGCCGCGTGCCTGAGCGAAGGAAAGACATTCCATCGCGGCGAAGTGGAACATTACACCCGCGACGGCGAAGTCCGCCGCCTCGGCGTCACGATTTCGCCGATTTACCGTCATTTACGCAACAGTGTGCGTGTGAATCACGGCAATCTGGCGAATTCTCCCGGCGCGCCCGAGATGAAGATTAGCGGCGCCCTCTGCCTGATGAGCGATCTTACCGAGCTGACCGCCCTCCAGAAGCAAATCCGCTGGAAAGAGAATCTCGCGGCGCTCGGCGAAATGTCGGCTGGCATCGCCCACGAATTCAAGAACGCCCTGGCAACGATCTCAGGCTACGCGCAGATGATCCGCAGCGAGGCGCAACCCGGCGACATCCACGAATCCGCCGAACGCATCCTCGATCAGACGCGCTCGCTCACCCACGTCGTCACCGAATTCCTGCGCTTCGCCAAACCGCTCGAAATCTGCTACGAAACTGTCGCGATGCAGCCGCTGGTCGAGCGCATTGCCGAGGACGTTCATGAGACGTTCCCTCAATGCACTGTCGAGTGCGAAGGCGCTTTTCTCGATCTCCCGGGAGACGAAGCCCTGCTCCGGCAAGCCTTGCTGAACCTCGCCCGCAACGCCGCGGAAGCAGGCCGCGACGCTGGCCAATCCCCTCGCGTCCTCATCTCCGGAACTTTAGAAGAGCTGGGCGGCCGAAAATGGCAGCGGATCTGCATCGCGGACAATGGCCCTGGAATTCCTGAGCGCGATCTGCCCAAGATCTTCCTGCCGTTCTACACCACCAAATCGGAAGGGACCGGCCTGGGGCTAGCCGTAGTGCAGAAAGTCGCCCTGCAGCACGGGGGCAGCATCGAGGCCCGCAATAGCCAGAGCGGAGGCGCCGAGTTCCTTCTGTGGTTACCTTTGCGGCAGGAGCCCTCGCCCTCTCTATTCCCCTCGCAAGCCGCCAGCATCTAAACTAGCAGAGGCAATTCGCTTAGGTACTGCCTCCCAGGAGGCCCAATCAATGCTTCGACTTCTCAAGTTTTCGGCTCTCATCGTAACCATAGCTCTCCCGGCCACGGTCTGGTGTCAGCAGACCGACCCCAGCCAGAAGAAGCAGTCGGTACACGGATCGCAAGGCGGCCAATCGGTTCCCCCCTCCAGTTCCGCCTCGCAGGACGACGCCAAGACGACCGTGGTGGAAGGGTCCCCGGACGCGACGCCTGCTCCCGCAGACCGGTTCAATCGCCGCGGCCGCGCGCAAGGCTCGCGAGCAGAAAAAGGACTCCTCCAAGCCTCCCAAAGTCTTCACCAACGAAAATATCCCCACCTCGGGCGGCATTTCTTCCGTGGGCGAGGCGTCCTCCGCAGCGCCCGATGACAAGTCCGCAGCCGGCGCCGGAAACGCGAGCGGTGGAAGTAATGACGAAAAGGCCTGGCGCGACCGCTTCGCCAAGCTGAATCACAAGCTCGACCAGGACAAACAGGACCTCGACGTGATGCAGCGCGAGCTCGGCACGCTCGACGTGCAGTATTACAACGATCCCGTGAAGGCCATGCAGCAGCAGCTCTCCCGCGACGACATCAACAAGAAAACCGCCGATATCGACGCTAAGAAAAAACAAATCGAGGCCGATCAGCAGGCCATCGACGACGCCCAGGACGAACTCCGCAAATCCGGAGGCGATCCCGGCTGGGGTCGCTAGCACGCGGCCATGGAACCGGTCCTACTGGTCGAAGACAAGCCCGAATTGCGGGCCATGCTCCGCAAGGCGCTCGAACGCGCCGGCTATTCGGTGGAAGAAGCGCCCGACGGAAATTCCGCGATCGACAAGGTTCGCAGCCGCCGCTACCTGCTGGTTCTCTCCGATCTAAAGCTGCCCGGCAATTCCGGGATCGACGTTTTGCGCGAAGCCCGCCGCGTCGATCCCACGCTTCCCTTCATCATTCTCACGGCGTACGGTTCCGTGGAAGAAGCCGTCACCGCCATGAAGGAAGGCGCCTACGATTTCATCCAGAAGCCGGTGGACCTGGACCACTTGAAAATCCTTCTCGAACGAGCGGCGAAACAGCAGGAATTGCTGCGCGAAAATCTGCTGCTCCGCGAAGAATATGCGGCGCGCTACGGCTTCCCGCGCATCGTCGGCGATCATCCCTCGATGAAAGAAGCCAGCCAGATGACCCAGCGGGTAGCCGCCACCGATTCCACCGTGCTGCTGCTAGGAGAAAGCGGCACCGGGAAGGAACTTTTCGCCCGGGCGATCCATCACCTCAGCCCGCGAGCCGCTCAGCCCTTCGTCGCGCTGAACTGCGCGGCGATTCCCGAAGGCTTGGTCGAAAACGAGCTCTTTGGCCATGAGCGCGGCGCCTATACCGGAGCGGGAGCGCGAAAGATCGGGAAGCTCGAACTAGCCCACCGCGGCACGCTGTTCCTCGATGAAATCGGCGAACTGCCGCTTGCGATCCAGAGCAAGCTGTTGCGCGTGCTGGAGGAAAGGCGCTTTGAGCGCGTAGGCGGCACGCAGGAAATTGAAGTCAGTGTGCGAATCGTGACCGCCACGAACAAAGATCTCCGCGCCGCTGTTGCCGACAAGACCTTCCGCGAAGACCTGTATTTCCGCATCGCCGCGGTGCCCATCACCATTCCGCCCCTGCGCGACCGCGGAGACGACGTGATTCTTCTCGCGGAACATTTTCTCGACCGCTTCAAGCGCGAGTTCCGCAAGCCAGAGCTTTCTCTGGCGGACGACGCTCGCGCGCGTCTCGGAACCTATTCCTGGCCGGGAAATGTCCGCGAATTGCAAAATGCCATCGAGCGGGCCGCCATACTGGGGAACGGTTCGGAGATAGACACGATCGCCTTGCGGCTTCCCGCGCCAAAGCCCGCCCCCGAAGAGTTACCCGATGGAATGCTCGAAGAGCAGTTTCTGTGGGAAGGCCCGCTAGAAGAAGTGTCCCAGCGCGCCGTAACCCACGTGGAGCGCTTCAAAATACAAAATGCCCTTCGCGAATCCAAGTGGAACAAAACGCGCGCCGCCGAAAAGCTAGGCGTCTCCTACAAAACCCTCCTGCACAAAATCCGCGCGCTAGGCCTCGATAATTAGCGCTATTTTTCGCCGCTACTTTTTTTTTTTTGCCGCCCTCGTCGCCACTGCCTTTTTCGCCGCTGCCTTTGCTTTTCCTCGTCATCCTGAGCGCAGCGAAGGATCCTTCTTGCCCTTCGCCTTCGCCTTCGCCATTTTTTTTTTTTTTTTCGTTGCTGTGGCATTTGCGGGTGCCCCACTCTTCGGTTTCAAGGGTGGGTGCTCGGCCTTTTGCTGCCGCTGGTTTTTCCGCCGCTGCCTTCGTTTTTCGTTGTCATCCTGAGCCCATACGCGCGAAGCGCGGATGGGTGACGGACCTGCTTCTTCTTTTCGCTGTCAGGCATCCCAACATGGCAAAGCTTCGGCGCGCCACGGCGTCACCCCCTGGGAAAGCCAATCTCCCGATTGGCGTTTTGTCTCACCTCTGCGCCGCAGTCCGCCCTTCCTCGCAGCGTCATCCTGAGCGAAGCGAAGGATCCCTCCTTGATTCCGGAATAAGGCAAGAGAGATTCTTCGCGCAAAACCGCGCTCAAAATGACTGCGATTCTGTTTTGGGGATTGACCCCACCAGCCGCAGGGAAAGCTCAGCCAAGCAGTTCGACCAACACCTCATTTGAAACGGAAAGACGACCCGGCGAAAGCCGGAGACGCGTTCCATCCAGCTCAACCAGTCCTTGCGATTGCAGATTCGCAATTCGCCCGCGCAAATCTCCCACGCGGCCAGGCAGCTCCGCATCGTAATCGCGTTCGATACGCCCCAGATCAATGCCATCAAGCTGCCGCAAGCCAAGGAAGAATTCCTCCTCGAGAGCCTGCCCCGACGTCACGGGCTCGATCTGCTCGCGCGGCGAAATTCCCTGCTCGATGCAGGCCACGTAGCGCGCCGAGTCGTGCAGATTGGCCCAGCGCGTGCGGCCGTCAAACGAGTGCGCACCCGCACCGAAGCCGATGTAAGGCTCGCGGCGCCAGTATTTCAGGTTGTGCCGTGACCGGCAGCCCGGCAGCGCCCAATTCGAGATTTCGTAGTGCTCATAGCCGACGGCAGCAAGCCGCGCGCAAGCGGATTCGTACGATTCGGCGATGGCATCGTCGCTGGGAATAGCCCCCGCGCTGTAGCGACTTCCTCCCGCAAGCGACTCTTTGCCCAGGCGGCTGCCCTCGTCGATCTCCAGCATGTAAATGGAAATGTGCTCCGGGCGGAGGTCCAAAAGCTCGCTGAGGGAGCCTTCCCAGGATTCGCAAGACTGGTGCGGAAGCCCCGCAATCAAATCGACGCTGATATTTCGAAAGCCCGCCCGTCGAAGCGTTTCAACCGCGCGATAGGTGTCCGCGCGGCGGTGCATCCGGCCGGCGGATTTGAGTTCCCGATCATCGAACGACTGCGATCCCAGGCTAATTCGGTTGAAACCGGCAGCCAGCCAGGCGGTCGCCTTTTCCGCAGTAATTGTTTCCGGATCAGCTTCCAGCGTAATTTCCGGTTGTCGCAAGTCCGGGCCGCTTTTCCAGCCATCAGGAAACGGCACGCAGACGATCCACCATCTTCGCCAGGTCGGAAGGATCGAGCAGGCTAGGTGTTCCGCCGCCGAAGTAAACCGTGTCGACCACATTCTCCGCGGTGCCAGCCCCGCCGCTCTCTTCCGCTGCCAACGCGATTTCGCGGCACACCGCATCCGCATACGAGGCATAGCGGTCGCGCGAAACAACCCCTGTATGGAAATTGCAGTAGGTGCACTTCGTCTGGCAGAACGGTACCTGAATATATACGCCAAGGCTCATCGTTGGTAGGAATTGTACCGCGATCTCGCGCTTGCAGGTCTATTGCGCGGGATCGGGAACGATTTTGACGCGCAGCTCGCGCGAGCGCGGCCCGTCAATTTCGGCGAAGAAGATTACCTGCCAGCGGCCCAGAGCGAGGCGCCCGTCTTCGATCCATATCGTTTCCGAGGTGCCCATGAGCGCCGTCTTGATGTGCGAATCGGAATTCCCTTCGGCGTGGCGGTAGTCGCCTTTGTGCGGAATCAAGCGGTCGAACGCCGCTTCCATGTCTCGCGCGACGTCGGGATCGTAGCCCTCGTTCACCATCACCCCAGCGGTCGTGTGCGGAACGTACAAGTAGCAAACGCCGCGGACGCAACCCGATGCGCTTACAATCTTTTCGATTTCCGCCGTGACGTTCTGCAGCTCGGTGCGGCGTGAAGTCCGTATTTTCAGCCTGTGCGTACCGGAGACAACTTTTTCGCTCATTCGCGAAGTGATCCGGTCAGGCCAGCTCGTCGGCCGATTTTGCGCCGTAAAAAGCGAACCACGGCTTGGCCTCCTTCAGGCGCGAATTCACGTTCTGGATGTTCTTCACGCCCTGGTCGGCCAGCCAGTCCTCAAGAGCCTTCGCGCCCTGCTTGGCGTACACCGGGATGGCGTCTTTCCAGGTAGCGCGACCGCACAGCACGCCGGAGAAATTCATGCCGGTTTCCGACGCGAGTTCGAGCGTCTCGAGAAACACGTCGTTGCTCACGCCGGCCGAAAGATAAATAAAAGGCTTCTTCGCCGCGGCGGCGGAATGCCGGAAATGCTCTTTGGCCTGATCGCGCGTGTAGGCGGCGTCGCCCTTGCACGCCTTGCTTCCCGCGACATAGGTCATGTTCACCGGCACTTCCACCTTCAGGACGTCCACGTCGTATTGCGGCTTGGAAAACTCCGCCATGCTTTGCGTGACGATGTCGGGCTTTTTGCGCGCAAAGCCGATGCTCTTTTCGTCGCCGCCTTCTTCATAACCGACGAACTCAAGGAAGAACGGGACATCCACGGCGGCGCATTCCTCGCCGATGCGCTCCACCCAGGCGTGCTTGATCTCGTTGATTTCGGGCGCATCGAAAGGCGTGTAGTAGAGCAGTATCTTGATGCAATCGGCGCCGGCAGCGACCAGGCGGCGCACCGACCAGATATCGAGCAGATCGGGCAGGCGGCCGGGCTTGGTGTTGTCGTAGCCGCTGTTCTCATAGGCGAGCAGCAGGCCTGCGTTCTTTGCGCGGGCCATGGACGCGGGAAGGCCATATTCGGGGTCCAGCAGAATGGCGCTGGCATAGGGCGTCAGGACGCGCGTGACGGCGGTCTTGAACTCCTCGAGCATTTTCGCGGTGACTTCCTTCTTGTCCACGCCCTTCTCTTTTGCGATGGAGTTTTTCAGCGAGCCGCGCTGGTCCATTGCCGCAGCCGCAATCACTCCGCTGGAGTTGGACACCGCCTGCATCCCTTTTCGCTTGCCCGGCGATACCTTCATGATGTCACAGCCTCCGTGAATGTGAGCGAAACTGATATTCGCGCCCAATTCTAACATGGGAAATTGAAAGCCCACTTGCCCGATTGGGAGGCAAATCGATTCGGCGATTGGCATTACTCAACCGCCGTAGATTATTTCAAAACGACGACGTGATGCTGCTGGGCGCAGGACGAGGCGTCCGTGGAGCCGGGCGCGGGGCTCGCGCGCATAAGATCGTCGAGAAACTCCAGCCCGTATTCGGCCAGAAACGGCAGCGCGCACAGGGTGCGCTCCTGAAGGCCGCGATGCGGGTAAAGCGAATCGACGAGGATGCGCTCGTGGCGGTCGAGCACGCCGGTGCGGAAGTTTTCAGCCTCGGCGGCCTTCCCTTTCAGCTTCGCGAACTGGTACAGCATCTTGCTTTCAGAGGATTCGAGCATCCCGAGAAGGGACGGATCGAGTTTCTTGAACGGCTCCTGGTAATTTTTCAACAGGCCGCGGAGCGCTTCCTCGTCCGCTTCGAACCGGCGCGCGAGGTCCGAGGGCAATGACTTGGATTCCATCTTCTTGCGGAGATGCTGCCGCCCCTGAAAGAAATCACGTAGATCGAGGCCGTATTTTTCGAGCAGGTTCGCAACGGCGGGCTGCACGATCGTGAAGCTGGCGCGCGGCAGAATCGCGGGCATGCGGCCGAGAATCTGTTTGTAGACCACCTGCGCCTGCGCCATGTAAGCGACTTCCGCCGGTCCGCCGATATACGCCGCGGTGGGAAGTAGGGTGTCCTGAATGACGGGCCGCAGAAGAGCATTCGGACTGAAATCCTCGGGCGTTTTTTCGATCAGCGACGACAATTCCTCGCGCGAAAAGGAAGACTTCCCGGCGTGGAAATTTCCGTTATGGCTGCGAACGGGCTCCCTTTTCCCTTCCACGGTGTAGAAGAGAAGCGTGGTCTCGCGTGTGACCTTTACCTGCGCGTGAAAGTCGCGCTGTTCCAGCTCTTTCGACCGGTCGAGCAGCGCGTTGCGCAGCGTTTCTTCCTGATCGAGAGCCTTGTGAAACACGGGAGCCATCAGGCGGTGCAGGCGGGCGTCCAGCTGATCGATGAATATGATTCCGCGCCCGGCCAGCAGCCGCGCCATCAACTTGCCAAACGCCAAGCCGTACGTTTCACCCGCAACGCAGGATTCGCGAAGCGCGCGCGCAATCTCGTCGGCAAAGCCGCCTTCGAGCGTCTGGGACGCCGCCGCGACGAGGGCTTCGATCTCCGGCGGAAAGCGAACTTCGCCGACGCGCTTCCCAATGTCCTCTCGCGGCGAGGTAGGGCGTATTCGGCCAGACCGCTGCGCGTGTTCCATACCGAATGATTCACTTCAGCGAGATCATGGTCCTCGGTGGCAAGCCAGAACACCGGCACGGCGTCTGTTCCCCTCTGCGTGAGCCGCTCCGCAGTGCCGATGGCCGAGATCGCTTTGTAGAGCGTGTAGGCGGGTCCGGTGAAAAGTCCGACTTGCTGACCGGTGACGATCGCGACAGCGCCTGCGGCGAGGCGGTCGATGTTCTTTCTCGGTGGCGGCGTCCGCGCCAAAGAGGCGATTCTGATCGCGCAGCACCTCGACAAGAATGCTGCGAGCCGATGCGTCCAGACGAATTTCGCGGGCCGCAGCGTCGATTCCGGCCTCGGTCGGCGGATGGGAGTAGTACGAAGCTACCTGCTCGAAATCTTCAAGAAAGGAGGAAAAGAGTTTGGTCGTGTCGGGGATGTCGCGAAATGAAAGACAGTGAGACTCCATCGAGGAAGTCATGATACACGCGGCTCAAACATGCGGCAACACGGCCGCGTCACGCTTTCACCTGGCTGGTGTTCCCTGCCGCGACCGTCTCTTGAGCGATTCCCCGCGTTATGGCCGCCAGCATTTCGTCAATTTCGGCTTTTGCGGATGCGTTCAGCGGGAGCAGCGGGGGACGCGCCGGTCCTCCGTAGAATCCCACCGAGTCCATCGCGTACTTGAGACCGGCAATGCCGTGGCGCGGGCCGAACAGGTTTGCCGCGGAGACCAACTTCCGCTGGGCCGCCTGCGCGCGAGACGAATTCCCTGCCAGCGATGCTTCGTACGATTCGACGCAGAGGTCGGGGAAAGCGCAGGCAACGGCAAGCACGGCGCCCGTGGCACCCTTTTGCAGGGATTCATGAAGGACGGAAACCGCGCCGACCAGCAATTGGAAATCCCCGGGGGCGGCTCCGATGATCTCGGCGATACCTGCAAGGTCTCCCGAGCTGTCTTTCATGCCGACGATGTTGGGATGGGCGGCGACCCTCGCGACAACCTCAGCCTTGAGCGTCAGCTGCGTAAAAATCGGCACGGAATAAAGCAGGATAGGGATGCGGGCGGCGTCCGCCACGCGCAGGTAATATTCGGAGAGAGCGGCGGCGGTCATCTGGGGCTTGAAATAATGCGGCGTGCGGACCAGCGCCGCATCATGGCCGAGAGCCGCGGCGCGGTTGGTATGCTCGATAGTTTCGGCGGTGGATTCGGCGCCTGTTCCGGCGATCAGGAGCTTGCCGGGGGCTGCGGCTTCTCTTGCCGCTTCCCACACCCGCTCGACCTCGTCCCACCGTAGTAATACGGATTCCCCGGTAGAACCGTTCACCACGTAGCCAGCCACGGCGGTCTGGTTGTAGCGGGCGATATTCTGGCGAAGCCCCTCCAGATATAGGCCGCCGTCCGGACCAAAAGGCGTGGTTAGGGCGGGAAAAATCCCCCTGAGAATCATCCGAGGCATGGGACCTGGGGGCAGCGCGGGTGCGCTGAAAAGTTGCCGCGGCACGCTTCCTTATAGTGTCGAGTGAGCGCTACACCGATTCTTTGTTTCCAATGACTTACGTGTAATTCCGTTCGTCCATGTGTGTCAAGTGAGCGAGGACCAGAAAACGAGTGAAAAACTGGCCGGTCGAGGCGCAGGAAGCGGCCTTTTTGCCCTGAGAATTCCTTCGAATTGTGAGGCTCGATTCGCCATGTTCCCCGATTACGCTAGCACAACGAAACGGGGATGCAAGGACCTGTTTGTCGTGGTAGAGAGAAGTCAAAAGAAAGACCCACCCTTGACACCGAAGGATGGGGCACCCGCAAAGGCGCGAGGCCACGGAGAGCCCCCGGTTGGGTCAACCGCTTCGACCCAATGGCTCACTCGCGGGAGCACCGGGCTGCGGGAGGAAAGGGGCGAAGGCGGCAATGAGGGCTGTGCAGAAGGCCTCCTGGCGCGTAATCAGGCCTCCTGTGAGCACGCCCCAGGCTCCCTGACCATCGCGGATGCCCTGCGCTCCGGCAAAGGCATCGATTGCCTCGGATAGCTCGACGCCCTGGTCAACCACCTTTGCCGCGAGGGCATCCGGCAGCACGATTCCGCCGGATTGGCCGAACGAACCCCTGCCGCCACCGTCCGTCACGTAGACCCAATTCTGGAGGAAGACGTGGCGCTGGCCGCCGGTGCTGACCACGTCGAGTCCACCCTCGAGGCCCACAAAATAGCTCCACGACTCGTTATTCTGGCGCGCGAGGGCAATGAGGGCTTCGGCACGCTGGCGGGCGCCGGACATGGTGTCCTCGCGGGTGAGTGGGGTGTGCCGCACGCCGCTGGGCACATCGAAACCGCGCACCTCCATACCTACATCCGGTGAAAAGCGATGACGGATCAGGGAGCAAACTTCACGGACGGCATCGAGCTTCGGGCGGCGGGTGCTGCCTACGGCAACTACCAACGTCTGAGTAGTATTACGGTTCAAGCTGGAGGAATCAGCGCCGGTCAAGCTCAGAGTTCCTTCTCTCCGACAACCGCCGATGGGGGCTCGCCTTGCAGGCCCAGGCGCTGGCGCGAGGAGAACATGCTGCCCTTGGCGTCCTGTGAAGGGGCGAAGGCGAGGAAGCCGAGAGGGAATGGCACGTCGTCGTAGATGGCTTCCATGCCGCCGCGCATGAAGTAGGTCTCGTGCCAGAAACCGGTGCCGCCGGAGTCGCGCAGAAAATCTTTCCACCAGCCACGGTGAAAGCCGGAGCGAGTCCACGCCTCCAGCGACGAAAAATCGCGCCAGTATTGGCGCATGCCGACATGCAGGGGAAACAGGGAGAACAGCACACTCTCGTGGACGAGCAGGCCATCGGGCTTGTCGGCCACCGACTTCTGGATCTGAGGGCCAAGCGCAAAAAGGCGCCGCAAGCCACCCAGACGGTTGACCCGCATCCCGAGGTAGATGACAACAAGGTCAGGGTAACCGGAGAGGTCGACGGTCTGGCGGCTGACTCGCGCGGTTGTCATGAGCGTCTCCCTATATGGGCCGTGGGTGAAGAATCCCCTCTGAGAGGGTATGGCGCATGGCTCGTTCGTCAATTGAGAAGCGGGGACGAAAGTAGCGGGCCGAAGCGGGAGACTCGAAACCGCTACTCTTTCCAAAGCTGGGTTTGCCGTTCGCGGGAGAAGCGCGTGGCGAGGAAGGACTTGAGGCATTCCACGGAAGAAAATACCTGGTCGGAGCAGCCCGAGCGCCCAGCCGCTGATCTCCTCAACGGGAACGGAAGCGATCAGATAGACGGGAATGCCTTTGCGGTGGGCGGCGGTGAGTTCCGCAGCCGTGCCGCCGCCTTGCATCGCCTCGGAATCCCAAAAGCAGATCATGTAATCGGCCTTGCGCTCGATGAGTTCCAGGTCGAAAGCGATGATTTTGCGGATGACGCGGCGGAAGCGGTCCAGGTCGGTCATTTTCCAGCGGCGAAAATTGGCGACCTCGTCCTGGGTGAGGTTCTTTTTTTCGTCCTCGGCGGGATCGTAGACGCGATGGCCCAGATGGTCCTGCAGGAAGGGCGCCAGCTTGCGCCGCCACAACCTGCCGCCGCCTTCGGCAAATTCGATGGGGCCTGAGAGATAAGCAAGCATACGCTGGGAACGGCAGACTAGCACGCGGAGGCACTGTTGACTACTGCATCACCTGTGGAAAAAAGCGGAAAATTTGGAGCGGGATAAGGGAATCGAACCCTCGCCTCGACCTTGGCAAGGTCGCGTACTACCACTATACGAATCCCGCCCACGGGGAAACTCGCAGCGAAGTAATACTTATAGCACGCGACTCCAAGCCCGAGCAAGGGTTGGAAGAATAACTTCTGCGCGTCGTGCCGATACCTGCGAATAGCGCGGACAGCGCAATAAAATCCCCAAGCAGACTTGGCCTTCGCCGCTCTTTCCTAAATTCAGCACTCAGAGTTTGTAGCCGATCTTGCGGACGAATTCGCGGCGGCGCTTGACGTCTTCGGGGCCTTCCACGCCCTGGGCGGAGCCGCCGTCGATCACGCCTAAGACGCCGCGGCCTTGCTCGGTCTGGGCCACGATGACTTCTACGGGATTCGCCGTAGCGCAGAAGATGTTGCAGACCTCGAAGCAGTCGCGGACGCGGCTCAGGAGGTTGATCGGGTACGCCTGCCGGATCAATAGAACGAACACATGGCCGGCTGCGATGGCCTGGGCATTGGCGATGGCGGCCTCGCGGAGTTCCTCGTCGCGGACGTCAACATTGGATTCGACGCGGATCAGGCAGGGGCCGGAGGCCTCGTTAAAGGCTACTGCGAATTTGGCGCCCGGCACGGTATTGACGATGACTTCGTAGAGATCCTCGGCCGTTTTGATGAAATGCGACTGCCCCAGGATGAGATTGGCGTTCTCAGGAATGCGCAATCGTACAGACAGGATTTCCATTTTTTATCTCCGGACGGTAAAAAGTTCCCACATTTGGAATACGTAAGCGGCGGGCGATTGTGGCTCAGGAAAAAAGCTTTCAAAAACGCCCATTATGCGCATGAAGCATAAATAGAAAAGCACATGTGTCAATGGAAATCGACGTGCTCAGAGAATTCATGAAGCTGGCTCTCGGCGGCAGCATCTAAATCTGGTAGCAAGACACCGAGGGAACGAGAAGTCGATTGATCGTCAAGACACTTCATCAGGCGAAGCGCTTCTTCAAGATCCTCATCGGATTTACGCTCCTGGTGATTGGCATCGTGATGATCCTCACACCGGGTCCGGGCCTGCTGACGATCCTTCTGGCGCTGGGAGTACTCGCGGCTGAGTTCGTGTGGGCGCGCCAGCTTCTCGACCGGCTGAAGGCCCAGGGCGTCCGCCTTCGCCAAACGGTGTTCAACGAGCAGAATCGCGCTGCCTGAGCGTTACCGAAGCTCTCCTCGTCTGCTCCGCCTCCTTCAATCCCACCTATAGCATCTCGCGACCTTCATTTTACTCGCTGGATTTGACTCGCTTGATCCGACTCCCTTGATTTGACTCTTCCGAAGCGATCCTAAGTGTGCTCTCATGCCCTGAGAGCAGTTACGGAGGGGCCTGTGCCGGAAAATTCTCGCGAATCGAGCAATCACTCCCCGAAATGGGCCAAGCGATGGGCCGGAAAGTGGTCGCTGATTACGGGAGCGAGCGCCGGGATCGGGCTCGCGCTGGCGGAGCAGTTGGCCGCTGCGGGATCGAACCTGGTGCTGACCGCCCGCCGCATCGACCGGCTGCAGCAGATCGCCGCGGATTTATCGACGAAAAATGGCGTCAAAGTGGAGATAGTCGGCGCCGACCTCACCCTGCCGGAGGCCCCCGGAGCAGATTTTCGCGTTCACTGCAGGCTAAAAGTATCGACGTAGAACTACTGATCAATAATGCCGGGTTCGGATCGTTCGGAAACAACCATGAGGTTGCACCGGAGCGGCTGACGGAGATGGTCCAGGTGAACTGTTCGGCGGTGGTTCACTTGACACGGCTGTTTGTGCCGCCCATGGTGGCGCGTAAGTCCGGCGATGTGATGATCGTAGCGTCGACGGCGGCGTTTCAGGCGGTGCCGTTCATTGCCGCCTATGCCGCGACGAAGGCGTTTGACCTGATTTTCGCCGAAGGGATTGCGGAGGAACTGCGCCCCTTCGGGATTTACGTATGCGCCCTGTGTCCCGGTTCGACTAATACGGAGTTTCAGCAGGTTGCCGGACAGCCTGACCGTATGTTCCGCATAGCGGAAACTGCGGAGAAGGTCGCGCGGGTCGGCCTCGAGGGTCTTGCGGCGGGCAAGACGCTGGTCATTTCCGGCGGGAAGAACCGGCTGATGATTGAATCGGAACGGCTTGCCCCGCGACGGTTCATCGCAAAAATGGCGGCGAAGATGATGAGGCCGGGCACTTCATAGA
>CAWCQH010000015.1:0-15028 GCA_963797585.1 uncultured Acidobacteriota bacterium | reverse complement strand
AAACGCCCACGCCTTTATCCCTCGCCGGATACTCCTAACTTTCTAAAGGGACGGAGTTTAGTCGATCCCCAGCGTTAGCAGTCGGGCACGGCCGCCGCGAGCCCGCTTGAGCGCCCGGGTGCGATGTGGCAGAATCAAACAGTGACTCCCCAGCTGCTCATCGGCGCCTTCGTATTTCTATTTGGACTAGTCATTGGCAGCTTCCTGAACGTATGCATCGTGCGCATCCCGGAGCGAAAGTCCATCGTTTCGCCCGCCTCCGCCTGCACCAGTTGTGGCGCCGAAGTTCGTCCCTACGACAATATCCCGGTGATCAGCTACCTCGTGCTCGGCGGCAAGTGCCGGCTCTGCAAAGCGCCCATTTCGTGGATGTATCCCGTAGTCGAACTGCTCAACGCCCTTCTCTTCCTCGCGTCCTATCTTGCTTTTGGACTCACTGCGGAGGCCCTCAAGTGGGCGGTATTTTCGTCCCTGATGATTGTGCTAGTCTTCACCGATCTGCGCGAGCGCATCCTCCCCGATGCAGTGAATTTCACGGGATTCGGAATGGCCGTAGCTCTTAGTCTCTTCACGAAGCCAGCAGACGGCACGGCTCTCTTGCTAACAAGTCACGTATTCTCCGCGCCTCTCCCTCCGCCCGTGCTCTCACTTGCCGATTCACTCTTAGGGGCCGCAGCAGGCAGCGCGTTCCTGTGGCTGGTCTCCGAGGCGTACTTCCGTTTGCGAGGCCGTGAAGGGATGGGACTGGGTGATGTAAAAATGATGCTCATGGCTGGCGCGTTCCTGGGAGTGAAGCGAACGCTGCTCACCATCTTCACCGGTTCCCTGCTCGGCAGCGTTCTCGGCATCGCCTTCATTCTCGCGAGGCGCAAAGGCTCGGACTACGAATTGCCGTTCGGCACGTTTCTAGGGATAGCGGCGCTGGTCGTGGTCTTTTTTGGAACGCCGGTCGTAAACTGGTACCAATCCACGCTGCTGATGCGCTGACCCATGAATCAGCGATGAATCAAAGATGAATCAATCCTTTCCCACCCACGCAATCGTTCACGGCGGCGCTCAGATACCGTCGCTGGGAATCACTTATGTCATCGTCACGTTCGTAGCGCTGGTTGCGGTGATCGGAGCCTTTGCCGTGCTGGCCCGCAAATTCCTGCGAGGCGGCGCTGCAACGTCAGGCGAGGAATGGTCCAAGCCAAAGTCGTCCAGCGGAAACGCGGACGCGTTCATGGCCGCTTCGATGCAGGGCGTCATCGAAAAACTGCGCGCGCAGGAAAAGGAACTAGCGCGCCTGCATCTAGTCGCCCAGGAACGCGCCCAGGAATCGGAACGCCTCACGGAAGAAGTCACCCGCAACATGCCCACGGGGCTTTTGCTCGTAAACGCAACAGGGGCGATCGGCACCGCGAATCCCGCGGCGGAGCAAGCGCTCGCCATGCGCCCGCTGCAGTATCGCTCGTACAAGGAGATTCTCGGCGTTGACTCCGACCTCACGCAGATGCTCGCCGCGTGCCTGAGCGAAGGAAAGACATTCCATCGCGGCGAGGTGGAGCATCTCACCCGCGACGGCGAAGTCCGTCGCCTCGGCGTGACCATTTCCCCGATTTACCGCCATTTGCGCAACAGCGTCCGCGTGAATCACGGCAATCTGGCCGATTCCCGCGGCGCGCCCGAGATGAAGATCAGCGGCGCTCTCTGCCTGATGAGCGATCTCACCGAGCTGACCGCCCTCCAGAAGCAAATCCGCTGGAAAGAGAATCTGGCGGCGCTCGGCGAGATGTCCGCGGGCATCGCCCACGAATTCAAGAATGCCCTGGCCACGATTTCAGGCTACGCGCAGATGATCCGCAGCGAGGCGCAGCCCGGCGACATCCACGAATCCGCCGAACGCATCCTCGACCAGACGCGCTCGCTCACCCATGTGGTCACCGAATTCCTGCGTTTCGCCAAGCCGCTCGAAATCTGCTATGAAACTGTCGCGATGCAGCCGCTAGTCGAACGCATCGCCGAGGACGTCCATGAGACGTTCCCTCAATGCACGGTCGAGTGCGAAGGCGCTTTTCTCGATCTCCCGGGAGACGAAGCCCTTCTCCGGCAGGCCCTGCTGAACCTGGCCCGCAACGCGGCAGAGGCAGGCCGCGACGCTGGCCAATCCCCTCGCGTCCTGATCTCCGGAACATTGGAAGAGCTGGGCGGCCGAAAATGGCAGCGCATCTGCGTAGCGGACAATGGGCCCGGAATCCCCGAACGCGATCTGCCCAAGATCTTCCTGCCCTTCTATACCACCAAATCGGAAGGCACCGGCCTGGGGCTCGCAGTAGTGCAGAAAGTCGCCCTCCAGCACGGGGGCAGCATCGAGGCCCGCAATAGCCAGGGCGGAGGCGCCGAGTTCCTCCTGTGGTTACCTTTGCGGCAGGAGCCCTCGCCCTCTCTATTCCCCTCGCAAGCCGCCAGCATCTAAACTAAAGGGCAGGCTATTCGCCCGGATACTGCCTCCCAGGAGGCTCAATCAATGCTTCGACTTCTTAGGCTTTCGGCTCTCATCGTAACGATTGCTCTTCCGACGACGGGCTGGTGTCAGCAGACCGACCCTAACCAGGAAAAACAGTCGGTCCATGGATCGCAGGGCCGGCAATCAGTTCCCCCCTCCGGTTCCACTTCGCAGGACGACGCCAAGACGACCGTGGTGCAAGGTTCCCCGGACGCGACTCCCGCTCCCCAGACCGGCTCGATCGCCGCGGCTGCGCGCAAGGCTCGCGAGCAGAAAAAGGAATCTTCCAAGGCTCCCAAAGTCTTCACCAACGAAAATATCCCCACTTCCGGCGGAATTTCCTCTGTGGGCGAGACATCGTCGGCGGCGCCTGACAACAAATCGGCAGCTGGCGCTGGAAACGCCAGCAGTGCAAGCAATGACGAAAAAGCCTGGCGCGATCGCTTCGCCAAGCTGAATCACAAGCTCGACCAGGACAAGCAGGATCTCGACGTGATGCAGCGGGAGCTCGGCACGCTCAACTTGCAGTATTACAACGATCCCGTGAAGGCCATGCAACAGCAGCTCTCCCGCGACGACATCAACAAGAAAACCGCCGATATCGACGCCAAGAAAAAACAAATCGAGGCCGATCAGCAGGCCATCGACGACGCCCAGGACGAACTCCGCAAATCCGGAGGCGATCCCGGCTGGGGTCGCTAACACGCGGCCATGGAACCGGTCCTACTTGTCGAAGACAAGCCCGAACTGCGGGCCATGCTCCGCAAGGCGCTGAACGCGCCGGATATTCGGTGGAGGAAGCGCCCGATGGAAATTCCGCGATCGACAAGGTTCGCAGCCGCCGCTACCTGCTGGTTCTTTCCGATCTAAAGCTGCCTGGCAATTCCGGGATCGACGTTTTGCGAGAAGCCCGGCGCGTCGATTCCACGCTTCCCTTCATCATTCTCACGGCTTACGGCTCCGTGGAAGAAGCCGTCACCGCGATGAAGGAAGGCGCCTACGATTTCATCCAGAAACCCGTGGACCTGGACCACTTGAAGCTCCTTCTGGAACGCGCGGCGAGGCAGCAGGAATTGCTTCGCGAAAATCTGCTGCTCCGCGAAGAATACGCAGAGCGCTACGGCTTCCCACGCATCGTCGGCGATCACCCCTCGATGAAAGAAGCCAGCCAGATGACCCAACGGGTCGCCGCCACCGATTCCACCGTGATGCTGCTCGGAGAAAGCGGCACCGGGAAGGAACTATTCGCCCGGGCGATCCATCATCTCAGCCCGCGAGCCGCTCAGCCCTTTGTCGCGCTGAATTGCGCGGCCATTCCCGAAGGTTTGGTCGAAAATGAACTCTTTGGCCATGAGCGCGGCGCCTACACTGGAGCGGGAGCGCGGAAAATCGGAAAACTCGAACTAGCCCACCGAGGCACTTTGTTCCTAGACGAAATCGGCGAGCTGCCGCTGGCGATCCAGAGCAAGTTGCTGCGGGTGCTTGAGGAAAGGCGCTTCGAGCGCGTCGGCGGCACGCAGGAAATTGAAGTCAGCGTGCGAATCGTGACCGCCACGAATAAAGACCTCCGCGCCGCTGTTGCCGATAAAACCTTCCGCGAAGACCTGTTTTTCCGTATCGCTGCGGTGCCCATCACTGTTCCGCCTCTGCGCGACCGCGGAGACGACGTGATTCTTCTCGCGGAACATTTTCTCGACCGCTTCAAGCGCGAGTTCCGCAAGCCAGAGCTCTCTCTGGCGGAGACGCGCGCAAGCGGCTGGGAACTATCCCTGGCCGGGAAACGTTCGCGAATTGCAAAATGCCATCGAGCGCGCAGCCATCCTGGGGGACGGTTCGCAGATCGATACAATCGCCTTACGGCTGCCCGCCCCGAAGCCCGCCCCCGAAGAATTGCCCGACGGCATGCTCGAAGGGCAGTTTTTGTGGGAAGGCCCGCTGGAAGAGGTTTCCCAGCGCGCTGTAACTCACGTGGAACGCTTCAAAATACACAATGCCCTTCGCGAATCCAAGTGGAACAAAACACGCGCCGCCGAAAAGCTCGGCGTCTCCTACAAAACCCTCCTGCACAAAATCCGCGCCCTAGGCCTCGAGAATTAAAGCGCTATTTTTCGCCGCTGTTTTTTTTTGTGCCGCCGCCCTCTTCGCCGCTGCCTTTCCGCCACTGCCTTTGCTTTTCCTCGTCATCCTGAGCGCAGCGAAGGATCCCTCTTGCCCTTCGCCTTCGCCTTCGCCTTCGCCTTCGCCGTTGCCGTTGCTGTGGCATTTGCGGGTGCCCCACTCTTCGGTTTCAAGGGTGGGTGCTCCGCCTTTTGCTGCCGCTGGTTTTTCCGCCGCTGCCTTTGTTTTTCGTTGTCATCCTGAGCCCATACGCGCGAAGCGCGGATGGGTGAGGGACCTGCTTCTTCTTTTCGCTGTCAGGCGTTCTCGCCTGTCAAAGCTTCGGCGCGCCAGGGCGTCGCCCCCTGGGAAAACCAATCTCCCGATTGGCGTTTTGTCTCACCTCTGCGCCGCAGTCCGCCCTTCCTCGCAGCGCTCATCATGAGCGCAGCGAAGGATCCCTCCTCGATTCCGGAATGAAGCAAGAGAGATTCTTCGCGTAATAACCGCGTTCAGAATGACTCGGTTCTGGCTTTTGGGGATTACCGAAATCCTGCTGCGTGGAAACTTAGCCGAGCAGCTCGACCAGCACCTCATTTGAAACCGAAAGCCGATCGGGCGCCAGACGCAGACGCGTTCCATCCAGCTCAACCAGCCCTTGCGATTGCAGATTGGTAATTCGCTCGCGCAAATCCCCGATGCGGCCAGGCAGCTCCGCATCGTAATCGCGTTCGATACGCCCCAGATCAATGCCATCGAGCTGCCTTAAGCCAAGAAAGAATTCCTCTTCGAGCGCCTGCTCCGCTGTCACGCCTTCGATTTGCTCGCGCGGCGAAATTCCCTTCTCGATGCAGTCCACGTAGCGCGCCGAGTCATGAAGGTTGGCCCAGCGCGTGCGGCCGTCAAAGGAGTGCGCACCCGCACCGAAGCCAAAGTAGGATTGGCGGCGCCAGTATTTCAGATTGTGCTGTGACCGGAAGCCCGGCAGCGCCCAGTTCGAAATCTCGTAATGCTCGTAGCCGCCGGCGGCAAGCCGCGCGCAAGCGGATTCGTACGATTCGGCGATGGCATCGTCGCTGGGAATCGCACCCGCGCTGTAACGACTTCCGCCCGCCAGCGACTCTTTCCCCAGGCGGCTGCCCTCGTCGATTTCCAGCATGTAAATGGAAACGTGCTCCGGGCGGAGGTCCAAAAGCTCGCTGAGGGAACCTTCCCAGGATTCGCAAGACTGGTGCGGAAGCCCGGCAATCAAATCGACGCTGATATTTCGAAAGCCCGCGCAACGAAGCGTTTCAACCGCGCGATAGATGTCCGCGCGCCGGTGCATCCGACCGGATGATTTGAGCTCCCGATCATCGAACGACTGCGCCCCCAGGCTGATCCGGTTGAAACCGGCAGCCAGCCAGGCCGCCGCCTTCTCCGCAGTAATTGTTTCCGGATCAGCTTCCAGCGTAATTTCCGGTTGCACCGCAACCCCGGACGCCGCAGTTCCAGTCGCCGCAAAACCCGCGCGCAGACGATCCACCATCTTCGCCAAATCAGAGGGCTCGAGCAGGCTAGGCGTGCCGCCTCCGAAGTAAACCGTGTCGACCACATTCTCCGTAGCGCCAGCGCCGCCGTTCTCTTCAGCTGCCAGCGCAATCTCGCGGCAGACCGCATCGGCATAGGAGCCGTAGCGGTCGCGCGAGACTACGCCTGTGTGGAAATTGCAGTAGGTACACTTCGTCTGGCAGAACGGTACCTGAATATATATGCCAAGGCTCATCGTTGGTAGGAATTGTACCGCGATCTCGCGCCTGCAGGGCTATTGCGGAGGATCGGGAACGATCTTGACGTGCAGCTCGCGCGAGCGCGGCCCGTCGAATTCGGCGAAGAAGATCACCTGCCAGCGGCCGAGGGCGAGGCGGCCGCCTTCGATCCAGATCGTTTCCGAGGTGCCGATAAGCGCCGTCTTGATGTGCGAATCGGAATTGCCTTCGGCGTGACGGTAGTCGCCTTTGTGCGGAATCAAGCGGTCGAACGCCGCTTCCATGTCGCGCGCGACGTCGGGATCGTAGCCTTCATTCACCATCACACCGGCGGTCGTGTGCGGAACGTACAAGTGGCAAACACCGCTGACGCAACCCGAGGCGCTTACAATCTTTTCGATTTCCCCTGTGACGTTTTTCAGCTCGGTGCGCCGCGACGTTCGTATCTTCAACCTGTGCGTACCGGAGACCACTTTTTCGCTCATGCGCGAAGTGGTCCGGTCAGGCCAGCTCGTCGGCCGATTTCGCGCCGTAAAAAGCAAACCAGGGTTTAGCTTCCTTCAGGCGCGAATTGACGTTCTGAATGTTCTTCACGCCCTGGTTACCCAGCCAGTCCTCAAGAGCCCTCTCGCCGTGCTGCGCGTAAACCGGGATGGCATCCTTCCAGGTGGCGCGGCCGCACAGCACTCCCGAGTAATTCACACCGGTTTCCGACGCGAGTTCGAGCGTCTCGAGAAACACGTCATTGCTCACCCCAGCCGAAAGAAAAATGAAAGGCTTCTTCGCCGCGGCGGCGGAATGCCGGAAATATTCTTTGGCCTGATCGCGCGTGTAAGCGGCGTCGCCCTTGCACGCCTTGCTTCCCGCGACGTAGGCCATGTTCACCGGCACTTCCACTTTCAGTACGTCCACGCCGTATTGCGGCTTGGAAAATTCAACCATGCTTTGCGTGACGATCTCCGGCTTCTTGCGCGCGAAGCCGATGGTCTTCTCGTCCCCGCCCTCTTCGTAACCGACGAGCTCCAGGAAAAACGGAACATCCACGGCGGCGCATTCCGAGCCGATGCGCTCCGCCCAGGCGTGCTTGATCTCGTTGATTTCGGGAGCGTCGAACGGCGTGTAATAGAGGAGGATCTTGATGCAATCGGCGCCTGCCGCAACGAGGCGGCGCACCGACCAGATGTCGAGCAGATCGGGCAGGCGGCCGGGCTTGGTGTTGTCGTAGCCGCTGTTCTCGTAGGCGAGCAGGAGGCCGGCGTTCTTGGCCCGCTCCATGGACGCGGGAAGGCCGTACTCCGGGTCGAGCAGGATGGCGCTGGCATAGGGCGTCAGGACGCGCGTGACGGCGGTCTTGAACTCCTCGAGCATTTTCGCGGTGATTTCCTTTTTGTCGACGCCCTTCTCTTTCGCGATGGAATTTTTCAGCGAACCGCGCTGGTCCATCGCCGCAGCCGCAATCACGCCGCTGGCGTTGGACACGGCCTGCATTCCTTTTCGCTTGCCCGGCGATACCTTCATGATGTCACAGCCTCCGTGAATGTGAGCGAAACTGCTATTCGCGCCCAATTCTAACATGGGAAATTGAAAGCGCACTTGCCCGATTGGGAGGCAAATCGATTCGGCGATTGGCATTACTCAACCGCCGTAGATTATTTCAGAACGACGACGTGATGCTGCTGGCCGCAGGACGAGGCGTCCGTGGAGCCGGGCGCGGGGCTCGCGCGCATAAGATCGTCGAGAAACTCCAGCCCGTATTCGGCCAGAAACGGCAGCGCGCACAGGGTGCGCTCCTGAAGGCCGCGATGCGGGTAGAGCGAATCGACGAGGATGCGCTCGTGGCGGTCGAGCACGCCGGTGCGGAAGTTTTCAGCCTCGGCGGCCTTCCCTTTCAGCTTCGCGAACTGGTACAGCATCTTGCTTTCAGAGGATTCGAGCATCCCGAGAAGGGACGGATCGAGTTTCTTGAACGGCTCCTGGTAATTTTTCAACAGGCCGCGGAGCGCTTCTTCGTCCGCTTCGAACCGGCGCGCGAGGTCCGAGGGCAATGACTTGGATTCCATCTTCTTGCGGAGATGCTGCCGCCCCTGAAAGAAATCACGTAGATCGAGGCCGTATTTTTCGAGCAGGTTCGCAACGGCGGGCTGCACGATCGTGAAGCTGGCGCGCGGCAGAATCGCGGGCATGCGGCCGAGAATTTGTTTGTAGACAACCTGCGCCTGCGCCATGTAAGCGACTTCCGCCGGTCCCCCGATATACGCCGCGGTGGGAAGTAGGGTGTCCTGAATGACGGGGCGCAGAAGCGCATTCGGACTGAAATCCTCGGGCGTTTTTTCGATCAGCGACGATAACTCCTCGCGCGAAAAGGAAGACTTCCCGGCGTGGAAATTTCCGTTATGGCTGCGAACGGGCTCCCTTTTCCCTTCCACGGTGTAGAAGAGAAGCGTGGTCTCGCGTGTGACCTTCACCTGTGCGTGGAAGTCGCGCTTTTCCAGCTCTTTCGACCGGTCGAGGAGCGCGTTGCGCAGCGTTTCTTCTTGATCGAGAGCTTTGCGAAAAACAGGAGCCATCAGGCGATGCAGGCGTGCGTCTAGTTGATCCATGAATATAATTCCGCGCCCAGCCAGCAGCCGCGCCATCAATTTGCCAAACGCCAGGCCGTACGGCTCACCCCCTACGCATGATTCGCGAAGCACGCGCGTAATCTCGTCGGCAAAACCGCCTTCCAGCGTCTGAGAGGCCGTCGCAACGAGGGCTTCGATCTCCGACGGAAAGCGGACTTCGCCGACGCGCTTTCCCACGTCCTCCGCTGGCGTCGGCAGGGAGTATTCGGCCAGACCGCTTCGCGTGTTCCATACCGAATGATTCACCTCATCGAGATCATGGTCCTCGGTGGCAAGCCAGAACACCGGCACGGCGTCCGTTCCCCTCTGCGTGAGCCGCTCCGCAGTGCCGATGGCCGAGATCGCTTTGTAGAGCGTGTAGGCGGGTCCGGTGAAAAGTCCGACTTGCTGACCGGTGACGATGGCGGCGGCGCCTGCGGCGAGCCGGTCGATGTTTTTGTGGGTCGCGGTATCCGCGCCAAAGAGGCGATTCTGATCGCGCAGCACCTCGACAAGAATGCTGCGAGCCGATGCGTCCAGACGAATTTCGCGGGCCGCAGCGTCGATTCCGGCCTCGGTGGGCGGATGAGAGTAGTACGAAGCTACCTGCTCGAAATCTTCGAGAAAGGAGGAAAAGAGCTTGGTCGTGTCAGGGATGTCGCGAAACGAAAGACAGTGAGACTCCATCGAGGAAGTCATGATACACGCGGCTCAAACATGCGGCAACACGGCCGCGTCACGCTTTCACCTGGCTGGTGTTCCCTGCCGCGACCGTCTCTTGAGCGATTCCCGGCACGATTCCCGGCACGATTCCCGGCGCCACGGACGCCAGCATTTCGTCAATCTCAGCCTTGGCCGATGCGTTCACCGGGAGCAGCGGGGGGCGCGCGGTCCCCCCGTAGAATCCCACCGAGTCCATCGCGTACTTGAGACCGGCAATGCCGTGGCGCGGGCCGAACAGGTTTGCCGCAGAGACCAGCTTCCGCTGGGTCGCTTGCGCGCGAGACGAATTCCCTGCTAGCGATGCTTCGTAAGATTCGACGCAGAGGTCGGGGAAAGCGCAGGCAACGGCGAGCACGGCGCCCGTGGCACCCTTCTGCAGGGATTCATGCAGGATGGAGACCGCTCCGACCAGCAATTGGAAATCTCTGGGGGCGGCTGCGATGATCTCCGCGATTCCTGCAAGGTCTCCCGAGCTGTCTTTCATCCCGATGATGTTCGGATGGGTGGCGACGCGCGCAACGACATCTGCCTTGAGGGTGAGTTGCGTAAAAATCGGCACAGAGTAGAGCAGGATGGGGATGCGGGAGGCGTCCGCCACGCGCAGGTAATACTCGGCAAGGGCGTCGGCGGTCATTTGCGGCTTGAAATAATGCGGCGTGCGGACCAGAGCCGCGTCATAGCCGAGAGCAGCAGCTCGGTTGGTATGCTCGATGGTCTCGGCAGTCGATTCGGCGCCGGTTCCGGCGATCAGGAGCTTGCCTGGGGCTGCGGCTTCTTTTGCCGCTTCCCACACGCGCTCCACCTCGTCCCACCGTAGTAATACGGACTCCCCGGTAGAACCGTTCACTACGTAGCCAGCCAAGGCGGTCTGGTTATAGCGGGCGATGTTCCGGCGGAGACCCTCCAGATAAAGGTTGCCGTCAGGCGCAAAAGGCGTGGTGAGGGCGGGAAAAATCCCCCTGAGAATCATGCGAGGCATGGGACCTCGGGGCAGCGCGGGCGCGCTAAAAAGTCGCCGCGGCGGGATTCCTTATAGTGTCGAGTGAGCAAGGCACCGATTGGTTGTTTCCAACGACTTACGTGTGATTCCGTTCGTCCATGTGTGTCGAGTGAGCAAGGACCAAAAACGAGTGAAAAACGGGTCGGCAGAGACTCAGGAAGCGGCCTCTTCGCCCTGAGAATTTCTCCGAATTGTGCGGCTCGATTCGTCATGTTCCCCGATTACGCTAGCACAACGAAACGGGGATGCAAGGACCTGTTTGTCGTGGCAAAGGGAAACCCTGTGAAGTGTCCGCAACCGCTCGTGCCCAACGGCTCACTTGCTCGAGCACCGGGTTGCGGGAGGAAGGGGGCGAAGGCGGCGATCAGGGCTGTGCTGAAGGCCTGCTGGCGCGTAATCAGGCCTCCTGTGAGCACGCCCCAGGCTCCCTGACCATCGCGGATGCCCTGCGCTCCGGCAAAGGCATCGATTGCCTCGGATAGCTCGACGCCCTGGTCAACCACCTTTGCCGCGAGGGCATCCGGCAGCACGATTCCGCCGGATTGGCCGAACGAACCCCTGCCGCCACCGTCCGTCACGTAGGCCCAATTCTGGAGGAAGACGTGGCGCTGGCCGCCGGTGCTGACCACGTCGAGTCCACCCTCCAGGCCCACAAAATAGCTCCAGGACTCGTTGTTCTGGCGCGCGAGGGCAATGAGGGCTTCGGCACGCTGCCGGGCACCGGACATGGTGTCCTCGCGTGTGAGCGGGGTGTGCCGCACTCCGCTGGGCACATCAAAACCACGCACTTCCATAGCTGCATCCGGCGACAAGCGATGGTGGAACAGCAAGCAACTTCACGGACGGCATCAAGCTTCGGACGGCGGGTGCTGCCTACGGCAACTACCAACGTCTGAGTAGTATTACGGTTCAAGCTGGAGGAATCAGCGCCGGTCAAACTCAAAGTTCCTTCTCGCCGACAACCGCCGATGGGGGCTCGCCTTGCAGGCCCATGCGCTGGCGCGAGGAGAACATGCTTCCCTTGGCGTCCTCTGATGGGGCGAAGGCGAGGAAGCCCAGAGGGGATGGCACGTCGTCGTAGATGGCTTCCATGCCGCCGCGCATGAAGTAAGTCTCGTGCCAGAAGCCGGTGCCGCCGGAGTCGCGCAGAAAATCCTTCCACCAGCCGCGGTGGAAGCCGGAGCGAGTCCACGCCTCGAGGGACGAAAAATCGCGCCAGTATTGGCGCATGCCGACATGCAGGGGAAACAGGGAGAACAGCACACTCTCGTGGAGGAGCAGGCCATCGGGCTTTTCGGCCACCGACTTCTGGATCTGAGGGCCCAAGGTAAACAGGCGCTCCAAACCCGCCAGGCGGTTGACGCGCATCCCGAGGTAGATGACCACGAGGTCAGGGTAACCGGAGAGGTCGACGGTCTGGCGGCTGACTCGCGCGGTTGTCATGAGCGCCTCCCATATGGGCGTGGGTAATGAATCCCCTCTGAGAGCGTATGGCGGCATCCCTGTTCGTCAATTGAGAAGCGGGGACGACCGCAGCGGGCCGGAAGCGCGAGACTTGAAACCGCTACTCTTTCCAGAGCTGGGTTTGGCGTTCGCGGGAGAAGCGTGTGGCGAGGAAGGATTTGAGGCCTTCGACGGAAGAAAATACCTGGTCGGAGCAGCCGAGGGCCCAGCCACTGATCTCTTCGACCGGCACCGAAGCGATCAGATAGACGGGAATGCCTTTGCGGTGGGCGGCGGTAAGTTCCGCGGCCGTGCCGCCACCCTGAACGGCATCGGAATCCCAAAGGCAGATCATGTAATCGGCTTTGCGCTCGATGAGTTCCAGGTCGAAAGCGATGATTTTGCGGATGACGCGGCGGAAACGGTCCAGGTCGGTCATTTTCCAGCGGCGGAAATTGGCGACTTCGTCCTGGCTGAGGTTCTTTTTCTCGTCCTCGGCAGGATCGTAGACGCGATGGCCCAGCTGGTCCTGCAGGAAGGGCGTCAGTTTACGCCGCCACAACCTGCCGCCGCCTTCGGCGAATTCGATAGGGCCTGAGAGGTAAGCGAGCATACGCTGGGAACGGCAGAGTAGCACGCGGAGGCACTGTTGACTACCGCATCACCTGTGGAAAAAAGCGGAAAATTTGGAGCGGGATAAGGGAATCGAACCCTCGCCTCGACCTTGGCAAGGTCGCGTACTACCACTATACGAATCCCGCCCACGGGGAAACTCGCAGCGAAGTAATACTTATAGCACGCGACTCGGAGCCCGAGCAAGGGTTGGAAGAATAACTTCTGCGCGTCGTGCCGATACCTGCGAATCGCGGCCAGCGCAATAAAATCCCCAAGCAGACTTGGCCTTCGCCGCCCTTTCGTAAATTCAGCACTCAGAGCTTGTAGCCGATCTTGCGGACGAATTCGCGGCGGCGCTTGGCGTCCTCGGGGCCTTCCACGCCCTGGGGGGAGCTGCCGTCGATTACCCCTAAGACGCCGCGGCCTTGTTCGCTCTGGGCCACGATGACCTCTACAGGATTCGCCGTAGCGCAGAAGATGTTGCAGACCTCGAAACAGTCGCGGACGCGGCTGAGGAGGTTGATCGGATACGCCTGCCTGATTAACAGAACGAACACATGGCCGGCCCCGATGGCATGGGCGTTGGCGACGGCGGCTTCGCGAAGCTCCTCGTCATTCGATTCGACGCGGATCAGGCAGGGGCCGGAGGCCTCGTTAAAGGCGACTGCGAATTTGGCGCCAGGCACGGTGTTGACGACGACTTCGTAGAGATCCTCGGCCGTTTTGATGAAATGCGACTGCCCCAGGATGAGATTGGCGTTCTCAGGAATGCGCAATCGTACAGACAGGATTTCCATTTTTTATCTCCGGACGGTAAAAAGTTCCCACATTTGGAATACGTAAGCGGCGGGCGATTGTGGTTCAGGAAAAAAGCTTTCAAAAACGCCCACAATGCGCATGAAGCATAAACAGAAAAGCATATGTGTCAATGGAAATCGACGTGCTCAGAAATTCATGAAGCTGGCTCTCGGCGGCAGCATCTAAATCTGGTAGCAAGACACCGAGGGAACGAGAAGTCGATTGATCGTCAAGACACTTCATCAGGCGAAGCGCTTCTTCAAGATCCTCATCGGATTTACGCTCCTGGTGATTGGCATCGTGATGATCCTTACACCGGGTCCGGGCCTGCTGACGATCCTTCTGGCGCTGGGAGTACTGGCGGCTGAATTCGTGTGGGCGCGCCAGCTTCTCGACCGGCTGAAGGCACAGGGCGTGCGTCTTCGCCAAACGGTGTTCAACGAGCAGAATCGCGCTGCCTGAGCGTTCGAAGCTCTCCTTATCTGGTCTGCCTTCTTCAATCCCTCCACCTGTAGCGTCCCGGAACCGTTGATTTGACTCCATGATCTCACTTGATTTGACTCGGTCAATTTGACCTCCGAAGCGATCCTAAGTGTGGTCTCATGCCCTTGGAAGGCTACGGAGGGTCAACAGTACCGGAAAGTTCAGGAAAATCGACGAATCGTTGCCCGAAATGGGCCAAGCGGTAGGCCGGAAAGTGGTCGCTGATTACGGGAGCGAGCGCCGGGATCGGCCTGGCACTGGCGGAACAGTTGGCCGCCGCAGGATCGAACCTGGTGCTGACCGCCCGCCGTACCGCCGGCTGCGGCGGATCGCCGACGGATTTCGACGAAAAATGGCGTCAAAGTGGAGATAGTCGGCGCCGACCTCACCCTGCCGGAGGCGCCTGAGCAGATTTTCGGGTTAGCGCACGGTAAAAGTATCAGACTTCGAGCTTCTTGATCAACAACGCCGGGTTCAGATCGTTAGGAAACGACCGCGAGGTTGAACCGGCGCGGCTGACGGAGATGGTCCAGGTGAACTGTTGCGCGGCCGTGGTTCACTTGACGCGGTTGTTCGTGCCGGGGATGGTGGCGCGCTGAAGTCCGGCGATGTGATGATCGTGGCGTCAACGGCGGCGTTCCAGGCTGTGCCATTCATTGCCGCTTACGCGGCGACGAAGGCGTTTGACCTGATCTTCGCCGAGGGGATTGCGGAGGAACTGCGCCCTTTCGGGATCTACGTATGCGCCCTGTGTCCGGTTCAACTAATACGGAGTTTCAGCAGGTTGCCGGGCAGCCTGACCGTATGTTCCGCATCGCGGAAGACAGCGGAGAAGGTGGCGCGGGTAGGCCTGGAGGGGCTTGCGGCGGGCAAGACGCTGGTTATTTCGGGCGGTAAGAACCGGCTGATGATCCGAATCGGAACGGCTTGCGCGACGCGGCGATTCATCGCCAAGATGGCCGCGAAGATGATGCGGCCGGGCACTTCCTAGTCACGCCGAAGTGAAATTGTCCGCCTTTCTTCCGCTTCTGGA
>CAWCQH010000014.1:0-22719 GCA_963797585.1 uncultured Acidobacteriota bacterium | reverse complement strand
CCGCGGCCGCAATTCTCGAAGAAGAAAACGGCGCGATCCCAGTGCCCGAACCGGAGAAAAAGTAAGGGATGAGAACATGACTTGGGTTGCTGGTGTTGACGGCTGTCCAGCGGGCTGGATTGTCATCATTGCTGAAACCGACTTGGCCCGAGTCCGATATAAAGTCATCGACCACATTTCTGTCGTCGCCGGTTTATCCGAAGACCCGAAAATAGTTGCCATCGATATACCCATTGGTTTGCTCGACAGTGCGGTACCGGGCGGACGGAAGTGTGACCAGTTAGCGCGGGCACGGCTCAGAGGGCCGCGCGCAAGTTCAGTTTTTTCTCCACCAGTGCGTGGAGCTCTCATTCAAGAAGACTACCCCAAAGCCCTCCATGCAAACCGCGAGAGTTCGGCCTCTAACATGGGAATTTCCAAACAATGCTTTGGCCTGTTTGAGAAAATGCGCCACGTCGACGATTGGCTCACCAGTGCCGATGGCTCACTGCGTGAGCGTGTGCGGGAAGTACATCCCGAGCTTTGCTTTTTCGGGCTCAATGGCTGCCGCCCTATGGCTAACGGTAAGAAGCACGTCGAAGGAATCGCCACTAGGCGAGGGCTTCTGGAGAAGGAAGGCTTCGGGCCTGTAATCGGCCTCGCCTTTTCCGGTACCCGCCGAAGGGACGTCGCCGAAGATGACATTCTCGATGCCTGTGCAGCCACCTGCTCGGCAATGCGCATCCTGAAGGGCGACGCCACCGTGATTCCCGATTTCACCGAAGTGGATCGGAAGGGACTGAGAATGGCAATGTGGTATTAAGCTGTCGGCTGCGACTGGTTCTTGCTTGAATTATTTTCCTCGCGCTTAACCACGAGCGCGATACATCCGGGCGCGGATTTCAAAGCCCAGTCGCCTGTACAGTTCAATCGCGCGGGTGTTCTCGCCGCGCACGTGCAGGCATGGCGTTTCCCCCCGCTCGCGAATGCGCGCCACCAGTTCGCCGATAAGCCCCGCCGCAAACCCGCGTCCCAGGTACTCGGGAAGGGTGCAAACCGCGCTGATCTCGGTGTAGCCCTCCACTCGAAGTCTCTCCCCGGCCATTGCCACAATCTTTCCCTCGCGGCGGATCCCAATGTAGTTACCCATCTCGTGCGTGCGCATTCCGAAAGGCCCTGGCTTGGTCAACTGGGCCAGCGCAAGCATTTCCGCTGCGTCTGAAGGTTTCAGTTCGTCCACGTTAGCCGCAGCCGCAATTGTTCGCGAGTCGTCCAGCGTCACACCCGCAGAAGCGGCATGGAATCAATCGTGTGCCACCCCGCTGGCGGATTCTGCTCCGTCGGAAGAAAGAGCGCCGCCGGCTGTCCGTCGCTCATCAGATCTGCCAGGGACGCATACGCCTCTTCGCTCGCTTCCGCAAATCCCGCCAGCGAGGTCACCTCGGGATGAAACCTCCGCGCCGCGCCCATTGCCCTCGGCGATTTTGAGCGCCGCGTGGTAAGCGCCGCCCAAATGGGATTATCGAGAGGATTGTCGAACGCCCGCATAAGCAAATGTTACGCATCGCACAAAAAGGAATCCATCCGATTTCCACCGCCAAAATGTTCCCCTCGCGGCCAAATTGGTCCCAACCTGTTCGAATCGCCGAGATGGTTCTTCAGCGAAGACGCAGCAAAAAGCAAAAGGTACATGTTCCCGCGTACCATTGCCGCCCGGGCGCAGCCAGTCCTATAACCATCATTACCCGGCGAACGCTGCGACACCCGCCGTGAATCATCCAGTCCTTGACGGCGCATCGGAACGATGCCAAGCTGCGCCCCTCACCAGCCTCGTGGGGAGGCCAGCAACTTTTTTTCAGCATCGCGGGTTGAAGCTCGCAGCGTGGGCACGATCGGTTCGCGTGTAAGGGGGGTCCGTGGGACGCTCTTCAAGGTTCATCCTTGTATTACTGTTTGTGTGTACTGCTTATCGGCTGTGGCGGTGGAAGCACTCAAAATGGGTCCACCACCACCCCTCAAGCCGCCGTCTCAGTATCTGCTCCCACGACGAACGTGCTCGCGGGTGGAACGCTGCAGTTCGCGGCTGCAGTCACGGGCAACAACAGTCCGATCTTCAACTGGTCTGTGAACGGAGTAGCGGGCGGTAACTCCACGGTCGGCACGATTACTGTCACCGGTACGGGCGCTGCAGCCACATACGCGGCTCCCACGACAGTTCCGTCACCCGGCACCGTGACGATCCAGGCCTCGCTGGCTTCGAATCCCGCGATCTTCGGAACGATGATGGCCACGGTTGCGAGCGCGGGCCTCGCAGGGAATGCCGCAGACCGCTTCCTCGAACAGACTACGTTTGGTCCCACCTCGGCCCTGATCTCGCAGGTACAGCAAACTGGCTTTCAGAATTTCCTGGCGAGCCAGTTTGCAATGGCGCCCACGATCTATGCCGATCCCGCGCCAACCGAAACAAACCTCTCGCCTCTTCAGCAGCGTTATCTGGTTCAGCTGCTCACGGCGCCGGATCAATTGCGGCAGCGCGTGGCCTTCGCCCTGGGCCAGATCTTTGTAATCTCCGGAACCAAGGATACCTTGCCCACGGAATTCACTCCCTACCTGAACCTGCTGGAGACCGACGCTTTCACCAATTATCGCCAGATCATGCAGGATGTCACCCTGTCGCCGGCCATGGGCTACTACCTCGATATGGTGAACAATGACAAGCCGAGCGTCACGCTGGGAACCCATGCCGATGAAAATTACGCCCGTGAGTTGATGCAGCTGTTCACCGTCGGTCTATCGATGCTCAATGAAGACGGTTCGGTCCAAGTGGACGGCAGCGGTAATCCGATTCCGACCTACACACAGGCCACGGTAAGCGCGTTCGCTGTTGTCTATACGGGCTGGACCTATCCGACGCAGGCCGGCGCTACCCTCCAGAAGCACAATCCCGCCTATTGGGTCGGGCCCATGGAGGCGCTTGATTCCAATCACGACATGACTGCGAAGTCGCCCTTGCTCCAGTATCCGGGCGTCGCCAACGGCGGGGCTTTACCCGCCGGTCAGACGTCCGCGCAGGATTTGCAGGGTGCCCTCGATAACATTTTCAATCACCCGAATGTGCCGCCATTCGTCTCGAAACAGCTCATTCAGCATCTCGTGACCAGCAATCCCAGCCCCGCATACGTCCAGCGCGTGGCCGATGTATTCACAGTCAACCCGACGGCCCACGGGAGGTGCGCGGCAATATGAAGGCCGTCGTCACTGCGATTCTGCTCGATCCCGAAGCGCGGCTCGCGGATGATCCCACGGTGATCCCGAGTGCGAATTTCGGACATCTGCAAGAACCGTATCTGTATCTCACGGGGTTGCTCCGCGCTTTCAACGCCACGACCGACGGCGCCAACTTAGCGGGTCAAGCCAGCAACATGAGCCAAAACCCGCTGTTTCCCAGGAAGCGTATTCAATTTCTACTCGCCGAGCTATGTCATCCCTAGCGGCTCGAACCTGCTGGGACCGGAATTCCAGATTCTGACCACGGCGACAGCTCTCACTCGAGCGAACTTCGTAAATACTTTTGTGTTCGGGTCGCTGGGCGCAACGACGACGGTTGATTTCTCGAGTTATGCGAGCCAAACGCCGAGCGCGATGCTATCTGTCCGCTCAATACCCTGCTGATGCACGGCACGATGTCCGCCGCCATGCAGACGGACATTCTCGCCGCCGCTATGCAGGCCATTCCGGCGGGATCGACGCAAGCCCTGACACAAGCCAAGACGGCAATTTATCTGATCGCCACATCTTCGCAGTACCAGGTGCAACACTAAATTTTAGCGGCACATCGCCGCGGGAGCGTGAACATGGCTCGGGAAAGCAATCTGACGCGACGGAATTTCGTCCGGATGGGCTGCTGCACTGCCGCGTCTTTCGGCCTTACCGCAGCGATTGGCCGGTTGAATTTGATCTTCCCCTACGCCGCCGGAGGAGCCACGGATTACCGCGCCCTCGTATGCATATTTCTTTTTGGGGGTAACGACGCCAACAACCTGATCATGCCGTTCGATAATGCGGGCTTCCAGAACTACACCAAGCTCCGCGCCAATCTTGCCCTGCCCCAAACCACGGTTCTTCCCCATAACCTCGAAGACCAGCCAGGCATCCGGCCAGACGGCTTACGCATTGCACCCGAATCTGACGAACTTGCAAACCCTATTCATGGGCGGCCAGGTCGCTGTTCTCGCCAACGTAGGCACGCTCGCCCAGCCGATCACCAGGAGTCAGTACATTGCGTGGTTCACGGGCGGAACCGTGCTGCCGGTAAATCTTTTTTCTCACGCCGACCAGCAGGCACAATGGCAGACTGCTCAGTTCACAGGATTTTTCCCCCCTCAGCGCCACGGGCTGGGCCGGGCGCACTGCCGACAAGCTTCAGACACTAAATGCCGGCGCGCTATTTCCCCCGATCACATCTGTTGCGGGGGGCGCTATTCTTTGCACCGGAGCACAGACAACACCCTATGCTCTTACACCCGGAGGTTCTCGCCTGGCATCACGGGCTATGACTAACCTCCGAACTGGGAATCAGCGCATTTCGTAGCCTTCCAGCAATTGCTGAATCTAAATTCCGGCCTTTCGCTGGTGCAGGATACAAGCTCGGTGATGAACCAGTCCCTCGGCCAGAGCCAAGACGTTAGCTGCGGCCTTGAAGACATTGCCCGCACTTCAGACACCATTTCCCACAACATCGATTGGGACTCAGCTCAAGCAGGTCGCGCAAATTATTCAGGCGCGGTCCGCCCTTGGGTATGCAGCGCCAGATTTTCTTCTGCTCCCTGGGCGGGTTCGATACACATAGCGCCCAGTTGCCCACACAGCAGACCCTCTTCTCACAGCTCACGGAGCGATGCGCGGCGTTTTATAACTCCACTCTTGAGCTGGGACTGGCGCAGCAGGTCACGTCTTTTACCCTGTCGGATTTCAACCGGACCTATCAACCCGGGACAAATGCGGGCTCGGATCACGCATGGGATCTGAACCACTTAGAAAATGGGCGGCGCTGTAAACGGCGGCGACATCTACGGGCAGTTTCCCACGTTTGCCCGGAAGGCCTGAGCGACGCAGGAGCCAACGGCCGCTGGATTCCAACCACCTCGGTGGATCAGTACGGTGCGACTCTGGCAACGTGGTTCGGTGTCTCCGCAAGCCTGATCTGCCGTCCATCTTCCCAAACATATCGAATTTCACGACCGCCCACACTTAATTTTTTGAGTTGATGCGTGATTAGCGATGGATGAATGTCAGGATCAGAATAACGGAATGAGGTTAACGCCCTGACGGCACCGTGAATTCCTTAAGGCCAGCTTTAGGGTCTGGAAAGCGGCGCATCTTTTCGACGAATACGCGCACGATTGCCGGATCGAACTGGGTGGCGGCGCAGCGCTCCAACTCCGTGAAGCCTCCTCCGGCGAACGTCCCTTCTTGTAGCTTCGCTCGGAGGTAATCGTATCGTAAGAATCCGCGATGGCGATCACGCGCGAGCCGTAGGGAATCGCCTCGCCCTGCAGGCGGTCGGGGTAGCCCGATCCATCGTAGTACTCGTGGTGATGCCGACCATTTGTCGTATGCGCGTCATCGTCTCCAGCGGCTCGAGAATCTTCGCGCCCAGTTCGGTGTGCGTCTTCATCGTTTCCCACTCGGTGGCATCGAGCGGCCCCGACTTGTTCAAGATTCCCTCCGGGATGCCCACCTTTCCGATATCGTGCAGCAGCCCGGCCAGCCGGATCTCTTCCACCTCCGCCTGCTCCAGGTTCAGCGCCTGCGCGAGCATCACCGCGTATGCCGAAACCTTCTGCGAATGCCCTTGCGTGTATTGATCCTTCGCATCGATCGCCAGCGCCAGCGAAGTGACGGTCTCGACCACCGCCGGCGGCAGCTCCTTTTCGGAAGCGCCCGGTCCCTGGTCCACCAGCGAACGCGTGAAAAGCTCCAGCCGCCGGTAGATCTCTTCGAATGCCTGCGGACCCGTTGAAAACAATCGCTTGAGCGTCACGCCGAGGTACGCTTCCAGCACATCCTTCTTCCATCGCTTGCCGTCGTTGGGGTCTCCCTGCTCGGCGCTCGAAACGGAATTCCCGCCCTGGTGCTTCGAGAGATACATCGAGGAGTCCGCCACCTGGATCAATTCCTGCGGCGTTGATCCGTGAATCGGGAATCCCGGCGATCCCGAAACTTGCGGTGACGTTCTTGTCGCGCAGCAGCGGGTCGGAGGCCACCCAGGCCCGCAGCTTGTTCGCCAGCTGGCCGGCCTGCTCCAGGCTCGTCTCCGGCATCAGGATCACGAACTCGTCGCCCCCGTAGCGCGCCACCACATCCGACCGCCGGCAATTCTGCTCGAGAATGTGCCCGACGCGTCGCAGGATCACGTCGCCTTCCAGGTGCCCATAAAAATCGTTCACGAACTTGAAGCGGTCCAGGTCCATCAGCACCAGCGCAAACGGCCGGTTGGCGCGCGTCGAGCGCTTCCATTCCGCCGAAAGCGCCTCCATCAGGAAGCGATGGGTCTTCACGCCCGTAAGCCCGTCGGTGATCGCCTGCTCCTGCGCCTTCTGGAACGTCAGCGCGTTGTGCAGCGCCCCCGCAAACAGATCGGCAAGCGTGCGCAGCAGCAGAATTTCCTGCTCGGGGAATTCGCACGGCTTCGGCGATTCCACGTAGAGCACGCCAAGCAGTTGCTCCGCGTAAATCACCGGCAGCGCAATCGACGCCACCGATCCGGCCAGCACCATCTTCGGCGTCAACGCGTTCGCTTCCCGAACCATCGCCATCTGCCCCGACCGCCCCACCTGCCCCACGATTCCTTCTCCGATCTCGATGCGCCGCCCGCGCGCCGCCTTGCGCGCGCCCGCTTCAGCCTGCACCACCAGCTCCTTGGTCGAGTAGTCCAGCGTGGCGATGCCGATGTGGTCGTACGCCAGGCTCGTTTCGATCTCCGTCGCGATTTTTTCGAGCATCTCCACCGGATTCAGCGTCGTGATCGCATGACCCGACACATTATTGATCAGCGTCAGGTGCCGCGACTTTTTCTGCTCCTCGGTGAACAGCCGCGCGTTCTCGATGGCGATACTCGCTTCGTTGGCCAGCACCCTCAGAAGCTCCTGGTGCCCCTCGTCGAACACCCCTTCCTTTGGACTGTGCACCATCATCACTCCCACCGCGCGGTCGTAGAGAACCAGTGGCACGGCGCACATCGAGCCCACTTGCCTCAGCGGTTCGATTCCCAGCCGTTGCGTTTCCTCGCCAAAGCGCTCGCGAATCAGAAGCGGCTGCCGCGTTCTCAGCACATATTCCAGCAGGTGATTTCCAGCGGGTCGCGAGCGTCTTGGCAGGCGTTCGCCTTCGGTCACTTCAATTTCGAACCGAATTTGATCGGCCTTCGTGTCGTGCGACGCGATCACGAAGCTCGACACCTCCACCAGCCGCCGCATCTCCGCGTAAATTCGTTCCAGCAGCAAGTCCAACTCGAGCGTCGAGCCCAACGCGCGTCCGATTTCGTTCAGAATGTGCAGTTCGTCGCCGCGCCGCGGTGTCTGCCGCGCCATCGTTCGCCGCGCATGCAGCCGCCCTACCCAGTAAAATGTCACCGCAGCCGCGGCCAGCGCCATTGCAGTTATGAAAAAGGAACTCAAGAACTCAATTCTCCGGCACTATCGTCGAGCCAATTATCGAGCCCATCGTCGAGCGAACCTCCGAGGATAGCAGAAATAATTGGCATCTTCAGGAGCGAACCGCGCGTGTTCCTTCCCGTAAACCTTCGGCTAGCCATCGCAACAAATGCGCAATAGCCGCATGCAGATTCATCGCACAAATCCCCGCGCGCAGATAACTATGCGGGCCCTTAACCGCGCGGTCAACGGTACAAACGTACCAGAATTCTTGCCGTGGCCGCCTCGCGACCCGCTCGATTTTGACGGCCCCTTTCGCTAAGATGAAATGCACACCAAAAAAGGAAGGAATTCCAACGAAATGACCTCCTCGGCAAAGCCGCGCGTGCGATTCGCTCCCTCGCCCACCGGATATCTTCACGTCGGCGGTGCGCGCACGGCGCTGTTCAACTGGCTTTTCGCCCGCCACGAGGGCGGCACTCTCGTGCTGAGAATTGAAGACACCGACGTCGAGCGCAACCGCCCCGAGCTCGTCCAGGGAATCCTCGACGGGCTTAAATGGCTCGGAATCGAATGGGACGAAGGCCCCATTTTTCAGTCCCAGCGCCTCGATCTGTACCGCGCGGCCGCCGAACGCCTCCTGACAAAAGGCTCGGCCTTCGCCTGCTACTGCAAAGCATCGGCCTACGTAGGCGCCGATAGCATTACCGAAGGCGAAGAGCGCGATAGCGCGCGCGAAGGCGAAGGCGACGACGAGGGCGCTAAAGCCCAGAAGAAGCCGGCCTGCTACTGCCGCGAACTCAGCCCTCCCGAGCTCGCCGCTCGCCAAAAAGACGGCGTCGCCCGCGCCATCCGCTTCCGCGTTCCGCGCGATGGCGTCACTCAATTTCAGGATGCCGTGTTCGGCCCGCGCGAAGTTCAAAACGCCGAGATCGAGGATTTCGTCCTCATGCGCTCGAACGGACTTCCCACCTACCAGCTAAGCGTCGTCGTCGACGATATCGACATGCGCATAACCCACGTCGTTCGCGGCGCGGATCACTTGTCGAACACTCCCAAGCAGGTGCTGATCTACCGCGCCCTCGGTGTCGAGCCCCCCATTTTCGCGCACGTTCCGCTCATCCTCGGGCCCGACCGCACCCGCCTCTCCAAGCGCCACGGCGCCACCAGCGTAGGATCGTACGCGGAGGAGGGTTTTCTTCCCGAGGCCTTCCGCAATTTTCTCGCGCTCCTCGGCTGGTCTCCGGGAAATGACGACGAATTCATTCGCACCAGCGATCTCATCCAGCGCTTCGGCCTGGCCGGCGTCAGCCGCACCAACGCCATCTTCGATCGTGCCAAGCTCGAGTGGTTCAACACGCAGTATCTGCAAAAGGTTCAGGTAGACGAACTCCTTCCCTATATCGAAGCGGAGCTCAAGCGCGCCGGGATTGGCAAGAATCCTGGGCCGGCGCGGAGCGTCCCTGGTTCGCGCACGCCGTCGATCTCATCCGGCCCCGCACGCGCTTCCTCGGCGACTTCACCACTTGGTCCCGCGCCTTCTTCACCGATGATTTCGACTACGAAGAGGAAGCCAAAGCCAAGTTCTGGAAGGACGAACGCATCCCCGCGTTGCTCGCCAAGCTGACCGACGCGCTGGCTGCGCTACCCGAATGGAACCACGACGCATGCGACGCGGCCGCCCGCGCCGTCGCCGCCGCCGAAGGCGTAAAAGCCGGCGTGCTGATCAACGCCACCCGCGTAGCCCTCGTAGGCCGCGCCGTGGCCCCGCCCCTGTTTGAGACGATGGTCGTGCTCGGCAAGGAAAAAGTAATCTCGCGCCTGCGCCGCGCCCAAGCGTCCTTCGTGTCAGCGTAAAGCGCCAAGCTGCGGCCCGGCTGTCAGCTACGAGAAAAATCGCAGTCATTCTGAGCGAAGAATGCCTCTTCGTTTCCCACAATCGACTCTGCGGTTCGTGCCGCCGTGGTTTAAGGTTTTGCGGGTGCCCCACCATTTTTAGTGTAAGGGTGGGGCTTCGTCTTTCGTCGCAAATCCCGGCAGAGCGAAGCGAAGAGCGCTTCTCCATCGCTCGCCTTTGGATCGAAGAATCCCTCTTCCCTT
Organism: uncultured Acidobacteriota bacterium; assembly: GCA_963797585.1. Taxonomy (GTDB): domain Bacteria; phylum Acidobacteriota; class Terriglobia; order Acidiferrales; family UBA7541; genus Palsa-295. Next base: position 12,985 of record CAWCQH010000014.1, on the reverse strand, counting down.
TTTCTGTTGAGCAGTTACTTCAGGAGGTTCGCTGGAACAGCGGGGGAGGCAGCGGAGAACACTTCGGCATGAACGGCCCGCGCCTTCGCTCCAGCCGCCGCAATTTCCAACATCACATTCACCGGCACCTTCACCGGCGGCAGGCAAGCTGCATCGTTGCAAGCCTGATACCGCAGCGTCACCGGAATGGTCGTAGCGCCCAGCGCAACGCCAGCCTGCGCCACAAGCTTCAACTTCAGAGTAACGCTTCCGGTATAAACATCCAGCGGCCTATTCGGAGAGAACGCGAATTTCTTCAGCTGCCCAACAGGATAAATCGTATCCACTAGCTTGATTCCAGGCGGAAGCTGCGGCGTAATCGTGGTCGGAATCAGGTAATCGTCGCTGGGCTTGTGCGAGTTCATGTGGAAACCGCGCGCGATCTCAACGACGACCGCAACCTCGAATTCCCTACCTCGCGGCACAGGATCGAGAGAAACGTACGCCTGCGGCTTCACCACCGCCGCCGCGCTGGGCAAGCCCTGCGGCTCTGCCGTGGCGCCGTGAGGTGCCGTCAATGAAATGAGCGAGACCGCCAGCAGCATCGCCGGCCATGCCGAAGCAGAACGGAATCGCGCTCTCCGCATCAAAGCTGGCTCTGAATCTCCTTATCGAGATCCTTCTCGTTCACCAGCCCCACGTAGCGTTTCACCACCTTTCCGTCGCGTGAAATCAACACGCTCGTGGGCAATCCGATAAGCCCGCCGAATTGCGTTGCGATGTCGTCGGTTCCCAGCACGACCGGATAATCCATCGTTGTCGGGTGCCCGTTCACGTCGAACTGGGTTTTCTGAATGTATGGAGCCACCACGCTCTTCCCTTCGTCATCCATTGCCACGCCCAGAAGAGTAAAGCCCTGGCTCCCGTACTTCTGCTGAAATCCGATCATCCACGGAATTTCCACGCGGCAAGGCTCGCACCAGGTGGCCCAGAAATTCACCAGCACCAGCTTGCCCTTCAGGCTCGCGATGGGCACCTTGTTCCCCTGCAGGTCCTCAAACGTCACGTCCGGCTCGTTGGGCTGGTTGGCTTTCGAGGATGCTGTTCCTTGGTCGCTCGATTTCGTATGCCCCGTCGTCAGCTTGCCCTCAATGGCCGCCACGGTTGTATTGAGAAACGAAAGCTTGTTGGAGAGCCACGTCAGCCGGTTCGCAAACACCAGCCCGCCAATCACCAGCAGCAGGACGCCGCTGAAAACCTCCACAGTGTGAAGATGCCGCCGGAAGTGCTGGTAGAACTTAAGAAAACGCCCGATGCCAAGCGCCGTCACCAGAAACGGAATGGCCAGTCCTGCCGAATAGCACGCCAGCAGGAACACTCCTTGCCAGATGGTTTCGCGTGTAGCGGCTACCGCCAGCACCGCCGCCAGGATCGGGCCGATGCAGGGCGTCCAGCCAAACGCAAAGGCGAAGCCCATCAGGAATCCGCTGAAGGGCCCCGGCTGCCCGCCCAGCGTCCGGAAATGAACGTCCCGGTTCAGCCAGCGCGTCAGGCTCGGCCCCAGCAGAAAAATAATCGCGATCGCATAGAGGTCGACTGCGTAAGCGCGTCCGGCAACTCCCTGGCGCAAGCCCAGCGCGATTCCCGCAAGCACAAGCACCGCGCCAATCCCGAGCCCCGCCCGCACCGGGATCTTCACCAGCCAGCCCACCAGGTGCAGGCCGAAAAGCAGGATCAGCGCCCCCGCAATGGGAGCCAGCAGCGTCCGGTTGCGCACCAGAAACGACCCCACCGCGCTCGCCGAAGCCCCGAACGTAATGAATACGATCGAGAATCCCGTGACGAATGCCAGCGCCGACGTGAGCAGGCTGCCCCGCGGCGCCTTGCCCTCTTTAAGCTGCTCCACCCCGATGCCCGAAAGCATCGACACATACCCCGGCACCAGCGGCAGAACACACGGCGAGAGAAACGATACCAGCCCCGCCACAAACGCCGCGAATATCGAAACGTCCATCAGGATTTATCGGATGCCCGAAGTTCGCTCCGGGCTCTCCCCACCACCAAATTTTCGCATATCCATTAGACGCATGCCGCAGGTTTTTGGCACAGGGCGGGTCAAGCCACCGTGTGGGCTAGTCGCTCATTCGTATCTTGTCCAGACCTATTAAAAACGAAGCATGAAACCGAATCAGATCACAGCCCCGAGCACCCCTGCCAAGCGCAAACAGAAAGCGAAGAAGGCTGCAGAAGCCCGCCCGAAGCCGCTAAATAAATTGCTTGCCATAAGACGCGCCATGTGTGCATAATCATCCCGCAATGGAGGGGCACATGGACACCTGCAGGTTGCGCGTTAAAATTGGCCCTTACGAGATGGAAGCAGAAGGGCCGAGGGAATTTGTAGAAAAGCACTACGGCTCATTTTCGGAACGAATACCTCAAACAAACCAAATCGTCCCTGTTCAGCCGAACCAACCGAGCCAACCCAATATGCCACCAAACGACGCTTTAGGCATAGGTTCTTTGGATTCCGAATTTCGGGAGATTTATAAGGTTGAGGGCCGAAATCGTCACCCTAACAGCAAAACCCACAGGAAGTGAACAAGAGATTGATGGGCTGCTGTTAATCCTGTTTGGACAGAAAGAAATGAGAGGGGCTGATCTGGTCAGCGCGGATGAGCTTTTGAACGGCATGAAACAGTCCGGCTTCTCAATTGACAGAACTGACCGTCTGGCCGGTCGCGCATACGACTTGGGTTTAATTCAAAGAACAGGAGTCAGACGCGGCACACGATACAGGCTGACCAATCCTGGCACCGATAGAGCGAGGAGCGTAGCCGGACAACTAGTTGCGATGATCTAGAAATGCAAAGAGCCGGGGAGGCACCCCCAGCCCTTTGCGAACCTAAACCAATCCTCTGACGGAAAGGACAGACGCAATGCGCCTGCGGTTCATTGTGTATATAGCACGTCCACCACCACCAATTCAAGGACAGCTTTATGAGTGCGGAAGGGCTGTGTCTGCAGCGCAGCCCTTTTGTAGTTTTCCCCAGGAAATCGTGAATTTCATGAAATAAGAGGTTATGCTAAGATGAGGCTATGTTACAGTTTGACGAGAAACGGTCGACGCAGGCGGCTGCCCAATTTCTCAAAAAGGCCGGTGGCACTTTGAACTACATGGTGCTGCTTAAGTTTCTTTACCTGGCTGACAGAGAAGCGTTGTTGAGATGGGGGACGCCCATTACCGGCGATAGCTACTTATCGATGCGTTGGGGGCCGCTTCTTAGCCGCACGCACGACCTAATTACTGAGGAACTCCCACAAGAAGAAACCGCAGCAAGCTTCTGGAAAACTCATATCAACAAGAAAAATTACGAAGTTGGTCTAGAAAAGGACCCTGGTAACGACGCACTCAGCGAGGCAGACGAAAGGCTTATTTCTGAAGTATTTGACAAGTTCTTCTCCAAATATAAGGAATTAAACTCAAATCCTTTCGCATTTTGTGACTATTTGCATACGGTTCTACCCGAATATAAATCAGCCGAACGCGGGCAGAGCTTTTCTTTAGATCACCACGACATCCTCGTTGCTGGCAATAAGAACCCCGAACAAATACTGGAAGTGGAAGCCCTCCTAACTAGCATTGGAAAAATGCAGCAGGTCCGCTAGGATTCCCGGCGAATGAAAGCCGGAGATACGTTCTTATACCCATTGAATCAAGCCCAAAAAGCACATCTTTGGATCGTGGCAACAAATCCAGACAAAGAAGGATTTGTTCTGATCGTAAACGTCACAACCGTAAGGACGTACGACAAAGATTCTTTAGATACGACTGTATGCCTCAATAAAGGAGAACACCCCTTTTTCACCGAAGAACAGTCATACATCTACTATCGCGGAGCCATGACAAAGAAGATTTCCGAAATTGGCGAATGAGGCGTCATCGGGCCAGCTAAAGCAACATCAACCTTGTTCCTCGAAGGTAATAGATTTGGTGCGTTCCGGATTTAGCGCTTCGCCACACTGTACAAGGGCGATGCAAAAATTTTACGCCGAACGGAAGACCCTTTAATCCAATCCACAAAATCAAAAGGGGTTACTCGGGATGGCGTGTTTGCCACGGCGTAGCATCTTCATACGCCTCGGCAATCGCGAGCAATCCCGCTTCACCCCAGCGAGGTCCGATCAGTTGCAGCCCCACGGGCAATCCCGCCGGCGTGAATCCACACGGCACCGCTAGCGCTGGGTGCCCTGTAAAGTTGGCCGGCCGGGACGCGCCCACCAGCAGCGCCCGAACTCCGGCTTTCTCTCCTCCGATTTCCACCTCATTCTCGCCCAGCCTCGGCGCCGGGATCGGCGAAGCCGGGGCAAGAATCGCGTCCACGCGCTCGAACGCGTTATCGAAATCTCGCCGCAGCATCTTTTTCACCGTGAGCGCGTGAAGATAGTCCGTCGCGCGGACCTTGGTTCCCGCTTCCAGCCTCCCCCGGACGTCTTCGCCATACTCGGCTGCGCGGGCGGGGTAATAGCCCTGCGATTCGTGAAAGCTCGTGGCCTCGGCTAATCCCAAATTCGTGCTAGCCTCTACCGACTCGTGCAAATGAGGCAGCGAAACGCGTTCGATGCGCGCCCCCAGCTGCTCGAGCGTTTTCACCGCTGCATCGATCGCCGTGCGGACGCCGCTATCCACCCGCTCGAAATAATATTGCTCCGGCCAGCCAAGCCGGAAGCGCTTGCGCCCTTTCTTCCGCAGCCTGCGATGATTCGGCCGCGCCACCCCGCGGGGGTACGCTCCCGCGATCGCTTCAAACACGATGCAGGCATCCGCCACAGACCGCGCCAGCGGTCCGGCATGGTCCATGCTCTCGCAAAGCGGCACCGTTCCCGCGACGCTCACCAGTCCGAACGTCGGTTTCAGTCCCACGAGTCCGCACAGCGCCGCTGGAATTCGAATCGATCCCCCGGTATCGGTTCCCACCGACGCAAAAGCCATTCCCGTCGCCACCGCCGCAGCCGATCCCCCGCTAGATCCCCCGGAGATTCGATCCCGCGCCCAGGGATTGCCCACCGAGCCATAGTGCGGATTCTCCGATGTGATGCCGTACGCAAATTCGTGCATGTTCGTTTTGCCGAGAAGGATCGCTCCCGCCTCCGCCAGCCGCATCGCCACATCGCTATCCGCATCGGGAACAAAATCCGCGAGGATTTTCGATCCCGCCGTGGTCCGCACACCTTTCGTGCAGAAGTTGTCTTTCAGGCAGATCGGGATTCCGTACAAGAGGCCTCGCGCACCGCCGCGGCGCAGTTCTCGTTCCGCAGCACGCGCGCGGCGCCTCGCGGTGTCCGCCGTCAGGGTGATAAAAGCGTTGATGGAAGCATCGAGGCTTTGGATGCGCTCCAGGCACGCATCCAACAGCTCAACCGGCGAAATCTCCCGCCGGCGCAGCAGCCGCGCGGCCTGTTCGATGGAGAGAAACGTCAAATCCGATTTGGGCCGCTGATTCATCGATCTGGCAAGGTTCAGAAAATCTTTTCCTGCCGACGGAGGTTCCCGGCCGATCCCAGGTTGGCTATCCGGAACACCGCCATATAGAGGTTCTCGTTGCGGATCGTCCCGAACGAAAATCGTCTCACTTCGAAGCCGATGCCGCAACACGACCCGTTGTAGCTCACCTCTGCAAGCTGGTTTTGAAAGGCTTGCTGTGTCCAGTCGTAGCTCGCGCCGAAGGCCGCGTTCCATCCGCGGCGGTTCATATCGCCGTACCCCAGCAGCGCCCGCGTTTGGTTCGATCGTTGCGAGAAATTTGGCGGCGCGGGCACCGGATTCACCGGCAGATTCACCGTCGAAAAGTCCGCCACCGTCACAAAAGATTCCTTGTACGGCTTGAGTTTCAGCAGGGTTCCGATCGCCGTCAGCCGGTTCCGCGCGGGATCGTAATTTACGATGAATTCCGTATCCCAATGTTTCCCCGGCTCGATGGTCACGTCGCTCACGAGCGGAGAAAAGTGCCGCGCCTTGTCGGCGAAAGCGAAGGGTGTAAACAGGTCCAGCGTCTGAAACACGTTCCGCTGTCCCGGCACGAGTGCTCCGCCGAATGTCGGGTCGAAGAAACGCCTCTGCGCCACATGCCAAGTGATAAGTTCGTCCGTCGATCCGTTTCCGCGCCGTCGGAACAGCCTTTGCGTGAAACCGTACTCCACTTCGTTCGTATCGGTGAGCGTGTCGTCTTCATCGAACCGCAGGAACCTCGAGAAATCGTTCACGCCCGTCACATACCGGTAGATCACTTCCGGTTCGATCACGTGCTTCCATTTCGTGCCGTCGCCCCACACGCGCTCGATTGTCGGTGGAAGTATGTCGACGGAGACTTCCTGCGTGTTGCGGAAAAATCCCTGGCCCGCGTACGCGCCGTTCTGAAGCTGTCCCCCGTAGTAGGTGGACCGGAATGTGAAACTCGGCGTCACGTTCAGCCACGGACCCCAGTGCAGCGGAAACGTAAAGCTGGGGGCGAATTCGCTGCGCTCCACATATCCCGGCGTCTCAAACGGAGTCACCGTTTCGCTGCGGCGTGCGGCCCCTGAAAACGCCGAAAAGGAAAAATAAGCGGGAATGCGGTCTGACAAAGACTGGTCCACCGAGCTGAATCGTACTTCGGGTGCGGCGCGAAGCGTAATCGAAGACCGCGGTGCGGCGCTCAAAAAGTTTTCGTAACTCACCGCAGCGAAATTCAGGCTGAACCCTCGGAAATTGTTGGTCAGAAAAGCGGCGTTGCGCACTTCTGAATTCACCGCCTGCACGAACGTCTCGGAGAACGCCAGTCGGAACGTAAGCGATGTCAGCTGGTCCAGATCGGCCACCGCCCGCCATCCGCCCGGCAGCAGCGCCGTAAAGAGCAGCTTCGCTTCATGGCCGCCTTGCTTTAGGGGAGGACCGGAAGGCTCGGCAAGCCCGCGGTCGATCACGCCGAAGTAGCTCGCCTCCAGCCGCGCATTCTCCCACGGCCGCATTCGCAACTCGCCCTTTTGACTCCAGCCGCGTTTGCTGTAGTAGGAGGCTCCGATCGTCGCATCCATCCAATCCGTCGGAGCCCAGTAAAAGGAATCGCCAAGAACGTACCCTTTGCTCGAGCTGTTGCCCGGCTCCGGAATCACAAATCCGGAATTGCGCTGCTTCTCCGCCGGAAAAGTCGCGTAGGGAAAATAAAGAACCGGAACCGAAAATAAGCGGAAATTGCCGTTCTCAAGGTGCACCGACTTGCGGAGTTCCACGGTCGCGGACGGCGCAAAGAACTTCCACGTTGGATGATTTGGATCGCACACCGTGAGCCACGCTTTTTGGACGTGGTACGTATTTTCACTGATGCGCTCGGCCTCTTCCGCCTCGAAATAGAGAGGATTCGGACTGATCAGCAGCGTCGGCATGGGGCGGCGCTGCATCGCAAACGTGGCGCGAACGTGGTGAAAAGTTCCGTGGCCGGTGCGCAGCTCGTAGCGGGCGTCGTCGGCTTCCACGTGCTGCGTAAGGTAGTCGAGCTCCACGTGTCCGCGAGCCAGCACGACCTGCGTATCGGCATTGTATTCAACGTGATCCGCGCGTAGCCGGGCATTCTGGTAGCGGACGTCCACGTGCCCATCCGCATAGGAAATCCTGCCGACTTGCTTCTGCTGGTCCGCTTCGAGCGTCGCTTCGCCACCGCCGGTGGGAAGGCGGAGCGGAGCCTGTGCGCTGCCCTGCCCCGATGCCATCGCGGCCCACGCCAGAACTGCAAAAAGCAGCGCGGCAACCCGGCTTTGGACGTCAATTTTTACCCGTAACGGCATTGAATAGAGAGGCCTGGAATAGCTGAAAATGACGGTTGAGCCTAACATGCGCTTTCGGGTCTCGCAATCGCGGGATCACTTCGCAGAAAAATCAGGGAGTAAGATCAGGAGCTGCCTCAGTCCACGCGACAGGCAGAGAAAAGCTTGCAGAGTTATCTGTTAAGCCACAATTGGATTTTATGGGGCTGCGCTCGACGGTATAACCCCTGCTATCATCGCTGCCGTTCCGCCACTGGAACTCTCCGCAGCGCAAAACGGACCAGTGACACGAATCTGCCCGAAGTGCGGCGCCCTTCTGCTTACGCGCACCGCAAATTGCTCTTTTTGTGGAATTCCCGGCGAATTGGCGGCCGACTCGCCACGCATCGCTATGAGTGCGTCTTCACCCAAATCGACCGGCGAAGTTCACTGGCAGAGCGAGGTCACCCGCCGCCTGGGGGACTACCGCGCGCGCAAGCAGCGTCTGCAGCCCGAGGAGGCCCAGCCGGTGCTTCCCTTCCGGCAACCCAAAGAAAACCCTGAACCTGCGCGCGAGCGAGAGCGTCCGCGTCCCCGAGCCACTGCGAATCCGTCTCACCGAAGGATGGAGCGTCTCGAAATCTGCGTGCAGCCCGAGCTTGATTTCTCAAGCTCCGCGGACGACCGAGCTCGCCCACAGACAGCGCTCGTTCCGGTGGCCAGCCTGGGCCAGCGGCGCCGCGCGGCGGCGCTCGATGCTGTCTTCATCGGCCTGACATCCGGCGGCTTTCTTGCTCTTTTTCATGCGCTTGGAGGCCAAATCGGGTTCGAAAAGATGGACATCCTGGTCTACGCCGTGGTTCTCTATCTTTTCTACGGGCAGTATTTTTTCCTGTTCACGACGCTCGCTGGCGCGACCCCTGGGATGCAGTTGTGCGAGCTTTCCTGCGTCCGCCTGGATGGCAGCCTCCCCGATACCAGGCAGCTGCTCTGGCGCGGCTTCGGTTACCTGCTTTCGGGCGCGACTCTACTCATCGGGTTTCTCTGGGCCATCTGGGACGAGGATCATTTCACCTGGCAGGATCGAATCTCACAGACGTACGTAACCGCCGCAACCCCCGTCGAGGATTCCCTGCCAACCGAAATTCCGGGCCGGCGAGCCCAGATGCACATATAAGTCTTTTTTATATAGCAGCTTACGGGTCCATAGTGCCCCGGCTGTGGTTCCCCACGGTCCTGAAACCCTCCAGCGCGCGCCCAGGCCGCATACATAAAATGCTGTAGATGCTCTGTCGGCAAGTGCCGATAAAACAGGATGATAGCGCTTTTTCTGGCAACCTGAACCCGTCGCCCGCATCCAACTAGGCGTGATAAGGCGTACTGGTTTCAGCCGGGAATACAGCCGAAAGGCTCCGGTAAACGTCTAAATAGTGGTAAAATAGGGTCTCAAACCGAAATTATTGAAAGGAAAGGTAGATACGATGGCACTCGATAAAGAGACAGGGAAGGGCCGGCTGGTTCCCACACGGCCTACAGGGGTGCAGTACCAGGTGGAGTACGCGATCAAGCTGACGGTCGAGATCCGGCAACACGGCCGTGCTCCAGCCGCCACCACGATGCGCTGGACCAAGTGCTCCGTTCGGTCCGCACACGCCCACTTTATTCCTGACGGGACCTACTTTCTTCACGCCGACGACGGGCGGGTGCATCAGCTGAAGTCCTCATCGGGCGAGTGGGAGTGCCTGGCTACTACGTAGAGCGAGATCCGCCTACTACGTAGGGAAACATTCGCAAATTAAGCAAAGTTACGTACGTAATTCAACTACGTACGTAAGTAATTTTACATCTCCGACCGGAAACTACGCATCTCCGATTTATCCACGCCCAAGGATTGCCCTTGGGCGTTTTTTTTCGCCGCCGGGGGAGCAGCCATCAGCAGCAGGCTTCGCTGCGAGAACGGCAAATGGACAAGCGCCGCGCTAAGAACTCAGTCTTCCGCTCGGTATTGCACAGCCCCGACGTAATTCACAGGGCCGGGTGCTCTTGCGGCAACTTTCTCAGTCTGCGATACAACGAGCGATTCTAGGCCGAGGGCGTTTTTCGGCGTATTGACTGCACCTTAGCTCGACGGATTTCCTGCTTCGGGAAAATCTTGGTCAAATCTGGTTCTGTCCAGCCCTCTTTGCGCAGGAGTTCTTTGAGTCCGTTGACGAGGATGTCGTTGAGCAAGGGCTTACGCTCGCCCTCGCGAGTGCGCTTGAGCATCAACTCCTGGATAGCCAATTGCTGAGCAGGTGTTAGGGCGACGGTCGTTCGCTCAGCATCGGGGGCGATTCTACGTTTCCGCGCCATACGCTGGATGATATCGCGACTTTCAGAAATCTCCACGTAACAATGTTTCGATGTAAAAACATTTTGACATTTTTATGAGAATAACGCTATCGTCACGCTGGAGTCCGGTCTCCCTGGGGTGAAATGAGAAGAAAGCTAAGGGCAATCGATCTGTTTGCTGGCGCGGGGGGAATGAGTTTGGGCTTCGAGTGGGCAGGATTCGAGGTCTGCGCGGCGGTGGAGTACGATCCCATTCACGCTGCCACCCATAAGTTCAATTTCCCTAGCTGCTCGACGATCTGTCGTAGCGTGTCCGACATCGATGGAGCGTATATTCGGTCGCAGTCGCCGATCCTGGCCGACGACGCCGAAATTGACGTTGTATTTGGCGGTGCCCCGTGCCAGGGGTTCAGTCTCATCGGCAAACGCTCTCTGGCGGACCCTCGCAATCACCTCGTTTACGATTTTGTTCGCTTGGTAGCGGACATTCGCCCCAAATTCTTCGTCTTCGAGAACGTGAAGGGTTTGACGGTCGGAGCGCAGAGGAAATTCCTCCATGAACTTATCGAGGAGTTTCAGAAGTGCGGCTACAACGTCCAAGAAAAGTACCGAGTGTTGAATGCCGCCGATTATGGCGTTCCCCAAGACCGGCGTCGGTTGTTTCTGCTGGGCTCGCGGAAAGGATTTTCGCTGCCGCAGTATCCCAGCGCAACCCACTCGATGGATGGAGAGAAAGGACTCCTGCGGCTTCAACGTACTCCTCGCGTTTGGGACGCCATCGGAGACCTGCCCGAAGCCGACGATTTTCCAGAACTGCTCGAACGCGATTGGACGCTGGCGAAATTCAATCCTGCGACCGATTATTCCCGTCCGTTGCGACAGCGTGCAGATTCCAACTGCCGCGAGCTATTGAGTTCAAGCTTGCGAACGGTTCACACCCCCATCTCGATTCACCGGTTTGGAATAACGGCGCACGGGGCGACTGAGCCCGTGAGTCGGTTTTTGAAACTCGATCCATCTGGCATCTGCAACACGATACGCGCTGGCACGGCCAGCGATCGGGGCGCCTTTACTTCTCCACGACCCATTCATCCTCATTCGCAACGCTGTATCACTGTGCGGGAGGCTGCGCGCCTACACTCGTATCCCGATTGGTTCCGTTTCCACGTCACGAAGTGGCACGGTTTTCGACAGGTCGGTAATTCGGTTCCACCGTTGCTCGCGAGAGCAGTTGCGCTCGAATTGCTCAGGGCTCTCGAAGTCAAATCGGATCTAAATGTCGGTTTGCACGCCGCCCCCGAGAATCGCAATGGCTCACTCCTTCAACTAGATATGTCCGATGCAGCTGAACTCTTTGGCGTACCGCGCAATGTGATTCCCCAGCGTCGTCGAACGCCAGTCGAGTCCTATGCCTGAATCTGCAAAGGCAAAAAAGGCGAATCGCTACCAAGCGCTCCTGATTCGTATTTTCTTAAATCACTTCCGTCCGCGACTCAAGGAGTTCGAGTTTGAACGCGACGAAATCGTAGAGGTTGGGGCGAAGCTGAATATTAAACTGCCGAAGAATCTCGGCGACATTGTCTATTCCCAACGCTACCGTGCGGAATGGCCACCAGAAATCAAAGATACCTTGAAGGGCGACACGGATTGGATCATCGTGCCTGCTGGTCGGAGCCGGTACAGGTTCAAACTGATTCGCGGCAGCAGCAGAATTGTGCCCCGGATGAACGCCTCAGTGATTAAAGTTCCCGATGCCACGCCTGAAATCATCGCAAAATATACCCAAACGCAGGAGCAGGCGGTGCTCGCACGGGTCCGATATAATAGACTCGTGGACACGTTTCTCGGCATCACGGCTTATTCTCTCCAAAATCATTTTCGGACAACGGTTCGAGAGATGGGACAGATTGAAATCGACGAACTTTATGTCGGGGTAAACCGAGAGGGGCAGCAGTTTATCGTGCCCGTGCAAGCCAAAGGCGGTTCGGACCAGCTCTCCATCGTCCAGGCGATACAGGACATTGCCTGCTGCTGAGAGAAATTCCCGCATTTGGTGTGTCGCCCCGTCTCTACGCAATTCATGTCAGACGGCGTCATCGTTCTGTTCGAGTTGCGGGAAGAAGAAGATTCGATACCCCGGGTTGCCGAACAATACATTACAGTCTGGTTCCCGCCGACCAGATAAGCGACGCTGACCTCGCCCGCTACCGTCAGAGCTGACGATTTGCTAAGTTGGGATCTACTACGTAAGCCGAGCCGTTCGCTCCCGTATCATGGCATCGGTACGCACACGCGGCAGTGGTACAACCGAAGTTAATATGGCCTCTGTGCTTCGCCAGCACGGATTGCGCGGTTTTCGCAGGCAGTGGGAAGTACGCGGCACACCCGATTTCGTTTGGCCCCGTCTCAAGGTGGCGTTGTTCGTCGATGGTTGCTTCTGGCACGGATGCCCGCGTTGCCGCCGCGCCGCAAAGAGCAACACGGCATTCTGGAGTTTAAAGGTAAAGAGCAATCGGGCGCGCGACAAACGGGTTGCTGCTGCTTTGCGGCGTCAAGGATGGAAGGTATTGCGAGTTTGGGAGCGCTGTGCGATCTGCCGCGAGTGCCAAGCGGATCAAGCGAGCACTCGAAATGCGGGGATTCTCGTCAGGAAAACGCGAGGGCAATGTCCGCTCGAATAGTGCTCGGTTTGTCCGTCGAATTCAAATTTAGTAGCCCTCCCATTGTATCCATTCGGCGTTAAGTCCTTCGGGTAAAAAGCGATAGAGGCCTGAGTCTCACTGGGATTGTAAATTAACCTTTTGCCTCCCAAAGTTTAACTTGGCGAGGCAAAGAGTCAATTTGTTTAACATGGTTTGGCTTTTTATTTGGCGCGGGATTACCATGTTACGTGGCTGCT
>CAWCQH010000013.1:0-21738 GCA_963797585.1 uncultured Acidobacteriota bacterium | reverse complement strand
AGCCCGAAAAGAAATAGCGGTCACCGGCCTGCGGACTGTCTGCGGTTAGGGTCGCTTCACCACGAGCGCGAACATCTGGGCGCGGATTTCAAAGCCCAGTCGCCTGTACAGTTCAATCGCGCGGGTGTTCTCGCCGCGCACGTGCAGGCATGGCGTTTCCCCCCGCTCGCGAATGCGCGCCGCCAGTTCGCCGATAAGCCCCGCCGCAAACCCGCGTCCTAGGTACTCGGGAAGGGTGCAAACCGCGCTGATCTCGGTGTAGCCCTCCACTCGAAGTCTCTCCCCGGCCATCGCCACAATTTTTCCTTCGCGGCGAATCCCGATGTAGTTCCCCATCTCGTGCGTGCGCATCCCGAAAGGCCCGGGCTTGGTCAACTGAGCGAGCGCGAGCATTTCCGCCGCGTCCGACGGCCTCAGTTCGTCCACGTGAGCCGCAGGCGCAATCGTTTGCGAATCCGCCAGCGTCATTTGCAGCAGCGGCATCGAGTCAAGCGTTCGCCACCCCGGTTGCGGATTCTGCTCCGTCGGAAGAAAGAGCGCCGCAGGCTGTCTGTCGCCCATAAGATCTGCCAGGGACGCATACGCCTCTTCACTCGCTTCCGCAAATCCCGCCAGCGACGTCACCTCGGGATGAAACCGCCGCGCCAGCCCGCTGCCTTCGGCAAACTCCGACCGTCGCGTCGTCAGCGCCGCCCAAATGGGATTATCGAGAGGATTGTCGAACGCACGCATAAGCAAATGTTACGCACCGCGCAACAGCGAATCCATCCGATTTCCACCGCCAAATTGTTTTCGTCGCGGCCAAATTGGTCCCCGCCGGTTCGACGGTTTGAGATGACCGCGCAGAGAAGACGCAACAAAAGCAAAAGGTACATGTTCCCGCGTACCATTGCCTCTCATCCCAGGGAGTCCTATAACCCTCATTACTCGGCGGCCGCGCGCAACCGTGATTAGGCGCTTGACAGCGATTTGAAATGATTGCTAGGCTGCGCCTCACCAGTCGGCCGTGGGGGCCGCAACTTTTTTCCACTCGGTGGGTTGAAGCCGCCAGCGTTTGAACCAGCCTTCGCTTGAAGGGGGAGTCCCGTGGAGCGCTTTTCAAGGTTAGCCCTTGCCTTCTCGTTCTTGTGTCTGATGGTAGGTTGCGGAGGCGGAAGCACTCAGAGCGAGTCGACCACGACTCCTCAAGCCGCCGTCTCAGTATCCGCGCCAACCACGAACGTGCTCGCGGGTGGAACGCTGCAGTTCGCCGCTGCAGTCACGGGCAACAACAGTCCGATCTTCAACTGGTCTGTGAACGGTGTAGCAGGCGGTAACTCCACGGTTGGCACGATTACTCCCACCGGTACGGGTGCTGCAGCCACGTTCGCGGCTCCCATGACCGTTCCATCGCCCGGCACCGTGACGATCCAAGCCTCGCTGGCTACGAATCCCGCGATCTTTGGAACGATGACGGCCACGGTTGCGAGCGCTGGCCTGGCAGGGAATGCCGCAGACCGCTTCCTTGAACAGACTACGTTTGGTCCCACTTCGGCCCTCATTTCGCAGGTGCAGCAAACCGGCTTTCAGAATTTCCTGGCGAGCCAGTTTACAATGGCGCCCACGATCTATGCCGATCCCGCTCCCACCGAAACAAACCTCTCGCCGCTTCAGCAGCGTTACTTGGTTCAGCTGCTCACGGCGCCGGATCAGTTGCGGCAGCGCGTGGCCTTCGCCCTGGGCCAGATTTTTGTAATCTCCGGAACCAAGGACAATTTGCCCACGGAGCTCACTCCCTACCTGAACCTGCTGGAGACCGACGCTTTCACCAATTATCGCCAGATCATGCAGGACGTCACTCTGTCGCCGGCCATGGGCTACTACCTCGATATGGTGAACAATGACAAGCCCAGCGTCACGCTCGGGACCCATGCCGATGAAAATTACGCCCGCGAGTTGATGCAGCTTTTTACCGTCGGTCTGTCGATGCTCAATGAAGACGGTTCGGTCCAAGTGGACGGCAGCGGTAATCCGATTCCGACCTACACACAGGCCACGGTAAGCGCGTTCGCTGTTGTCTATACGGGCTGGACCTATCCGACGCAGACCGGCGCTACGCTCCAGAAGCACAATCCCGCCTATTGGGTCGGACCCATGGAGGCGCTTGACTCCAACCACGATATGACTGCGAAGTCGCCCCTGCTCCAGTATCCGGGCGTCGCCAACGGCGGAGCTTTACCCGCCGGTCAGACGTCCACACAGGATTTGCAGGGCGCCCTCGATAACATTTTCAATCACCCGAATGTGCCGCCATTCGTCTCGAAACAGCTTATTCAGCATCTCGTGACGAGCAATCCCAGCCCCGCATACGTCCAGCGCGTGGCTGATGTCTTCGTCAGCGGAAAATTCAACGGATCTGGGTTCACTGTCGGTTCCGGGCAGCGCGGCGACATGCAAGCCGTGATCGCCGCTATTTTGCTCGATTCTGAAGCGCGCCAGGGCGATGACCCGACGGTAACAAATGCGAATTTTGGGCACCTGCAGGAACCGATCTTGTATCTCACCGGTTTGCTCCGGGCTTTCAACGCCACCACCGACGGCGCCAATCTCGCCGGCCAGGCCAGCAACATGGGCCAGAATCCGCTCTCTCCCGGCAGCGTATTCAACTTTTTCGCGCCCAGTTATGTAATCCCTGGCACCACGTCCCTCGGACCGGAATTCCAGATTTTGACCACGGCGACAGCGTTGAATCGCGCGAACTTCGTCTATACGTTTGCCTTCGGCTCGCTCGGCTCCACTACCACCGTCGACTTCTCCAGCTACGGCAGCATGTCGCAGACTGCGCTTTTCAGTTCGCTTAATACTCTGCTGATGCACGGTACGATGTCTGCCGACATGCAGAACAATATCGCTGCCGCCATGCAGGCGGTTCCGGCCGGCTCAACCCAGGCTTTGACGCAGGCGAAGACGGCGATTTACCTCATCGCCACATCGTCGCAGTATCAGTTGCATCACTAAATTGAACCCGGCGCCACGCCGCAGGAGTGTGAACATGGCTCGCGAAAGCAATTTCACGCGAAGAGATTTCGTCAGGATGGGCTGCTGCACTGCGGCGTCCTTCGGCCTCACGGCTGCGATCGGTAGGCTCAATTTGATCCATGCCTACGCCGCTGGCGCAGCTGCGGGCTATCGCGCCCTCGTCTGCGTATTTCTTTTTGGTGGCAATGACGCCAACAACTTGATCGTTCCCAATGACAACGCTGGCTACCAGAACTATGCCAAGCTGCGTGTGAACCTCGCGCTGCCGCAAAGTTCGTTGTTGCCGATTGTCGCCAAGACCGGTCAGGCTCTGTACGGGTTGCATCCCCAGCTCACCGGCCTGCAGGGGTTGTTCACTAGCGGCCAGCTGGCGGTTCTCGCCAACGTGGGGACGCTCGCCCAGCCCATAACGCGGACGCAGTATCTTGCCGGGGCCACGGGCGGAACCGTGCTGCCGGTGAACCTGTTTTCCCATGCCGACCAGCAAGCGCAATGGCAAACCGCTCAGTTCACGGGATCCAACACCACATTCAGCGCGACGGGGTGGGCTGGCCGCACCGCCGACAAACTCCAGACGCTGAACGCCGGTGCGCTATTCCCGCCGATTCTCTCTGTCGCAGGGGGCGCCATTCTTTGCACGGGGGCGCAGACGTCGCCCTACGCTCTCACTCCGGGCAATACATCGATTGGTCTCAGCGGTAATGACGGTTCTGCGGCCGGGAACCAGCGCATTTCTTCCTTCCAGCAATTGCTCACTCTAAATTCCGGCCTGTCGCTGGTGCAGGACACAAGCTCTGTCATGACCCAGTCGCTCAATCAGAGCAAAGTCTTGTCTGCGGCTCTGAAGTCTTTGCCTGCGCTCCAAACAGCGTTTCCCGCGACTTCGATTGGGGCCCAGCTGAAGCAGGTGGCCCAGATTATTCAGGCCCAGCCCGCCCTGGGTCTGCAACGCCAGATTTTCTTCTGCTCTCTCGGCGGGTTCGATACCCACAGCGCTCAGTTGCCCACGCAGCAGACCTTGTTTTCTCAGCTCGACCCCGCCCTCACGGCGTTCTATAACTCGACCCTTGAACTCGGCGTCTCGCAGCAGGTTACTTCCTTTACTCTCTCGGACTTCAGCCGCACCTACCAGCCCGGCACCAACGCCGGATCGGACCATGCTTGGGGTTCGAATCACCTGATCCTCGGCGGGGCGGTAAAGGGTGGCGATATCTATGGCCAGTTCCCTACGTTCGCCTTGGGCGGCCCCAGCGACGCCGGAAGCAACGGGCGCTGGATACCCACAACCTCGGTCGATCAATACGGCGCCACACTCGCCAGTTGGTTCGGCGTTGCAAACACCGACTTGCCGTCGATCTTTCCCAATCTGCCGAACTTTACGACAGCAAACCTTGGGTTCATTTGACGGACGCGTTGACGTAACGATGGGAAAAGCGCTGCGAAACTAGCGCCCCGATTGCACCGTAAATTCTTTAAGGCGGGACTTCGGGTCTGGCAACCCACGCATCTTCTCGACGAACACTCGCACGATCGCCGGATCGAACTGCGTGGCCGCGCAGCGTTCCAATTCTGTGAAGGCCTCTTCCGGCGAACGCCCCTTCTTGTAGCTCCGCTCGGAAGTAATCGTGTCGTAGGAATCCGCGATGGCGATCACGCGTGATCCGTAGGGAATCGCCTCGCCCTGTAGGCGCTCGGGATAACCCGAGCCATCGTAGTACTCGTGATGATGCCGGACCATCAGCCGGATGCGCGACATCGTTTCAAGCGGCTCGAGAATTTTCGCGCCCAGCTCGGTGTGCGTCTTCATCGTTTCCCACTCGGTGGCATCGAGCGGCCCCGACTTGTTCAGGATTCCCTCCGGGATGCCCACCTTTCCGATATCGTGCAGCAGCCCAGCCAGCCGGATCTCTTCCACCTCCGCCTGCTCCAGGTTCAGCGCCTGCGCAAGCATCACCGCATATGCCGAAACCTTCTGCGAATGCCCCTGCGTGTATTGATCCTTCGCATCGATCGCCAGCGCCAGCGAAGTGACGGTCTCGACCACCGCCGGCGGCAGTTCCTTTTCGGAAGCGCCCGGTCCCTGGTCCACCAGTGACCGCGTGAAAAGCTCCAGCCGTCGGTAGATTTCCTCAAACGCCTGCGGCCCCGTTGAAAACAATCGCTTGAGCGTCACGCCCAGATATGCTTCCAGCACATCCTTCTTCCATCGCTTCCCGTCGTTGGGATCTCCCTGCTCGGCGCTCGAAACGGAATTCCCGCCCTGGTGCTTCGAGAGATACATCGAGGAATCCGCCACCTGGAGCAATTCCTGCGGAGTCGATCCGTGAATTGGGAATCCCGCGATCCCGAAGCTGGCGGTAACGTTCTTGTCGCGCAGCAGCGGGTCGGAGGCCACCCAGGCCCGCAGCTTGTTCGCCAGCTGGCCGGCCTGCTCCAGGCTCGTCTCCGGCATCAGGATCACGAACTCGTCGCCCCCGTAGCGCGCCACCACATCCGACCGCCGGCAATTCTGCTCGAGAATGTGCCCGACGCGTCGCAGGATCACGTCGCCTTCCAGGTGCCCATAAAAATCGTTCACGAACTTGAAGCGGTCCAGGTCCATCAGCACCAGCGCAAACGGCCGGTTGGCGCGCGTCGAGCGCTTCCATTCCGCCGAAAGCGCCTCCATCAGGAAGCGATGGGTCTTCACGCCCGTAAGCCCGTCGGTGATCGCCTGCTCCTGCGCCTTCTGGAACGTCAGCGCGTTGTGCAGCGCCCCCGCAAACAGATCGGCAAGCGTGCGCAGCAGCAGAATTTCCTGCTCGGGGAATTCGCACGGCTTCGGCGATTCCACGTAGAGCACGCCAAGCAGTTGCTCCGCGTAAATCACCGGCAGCGCAATAGACGCCACCGATCCGGCCAGCACCATCTTCGGCGTCAGCGCGTTCGCTTCCCGAACCATCGCCATCTGCCCCGACCGCCCCACCTGCCCCACGATTCCTTCTCCGATCTCGATGCGCCGCCCGCGCGCCGCCTTGCGCGCGCCCGCTTCAGCCTGCACCACCAGCTCCTTGGTCGAGTAGTCCAGCGTGGCGATGCCGATGTGGTCGTACGCCAGGCTCGTTTCGATCTCCGTCGCGATTTTTTCGAGCATCTCCACCGGATTCAGCGTCGTGATCGCATGACCCGACACATTATTGATCAGCGTCAGGTGCCGGGACTTTTTCTGCTCCTCGGTGAACAGCCGCGCGTTTTCGATGGCGATACTCGCTTCGTTGGCCAGCACCCGCAGAAGCTCCTGGTGCCCCTCGTCGAACACCCCTTCCTTCGGACTGTGCACCATCATCACGCCCACCGCGCGGTCGTAGAGCACCAGCGGCACGGCGCACATCGAGCCCACTTGCCGCAACGGCTCGATTCCCAGCCGTTGCGTTTCCTCGGCGAATCGCTCGCGAATCAGAAGCGGCTGCCGCGTTCTCAGCACATATTCCAGCAGGTGGTTTCCAGCAGGTCGCGAGCGTCTCGGCAGGCGCTCGCCGTCGGTTACTTCGATTTCAAAGCGGATTTGATCGGCCTTCGTATCGTGCGACGCGATAACGAAGCTCGACACCTCCACCAGCCGCCGCATCTCCGCGTAAATTCGTTCCAGCAGCAAATCCAGCTCGAGCGTCGAGCTCAACGCGCGCCCGATTTCGTTCAGAATGTGCAGTTCGTCGCTGCGACGCGGCCTCTGCTGCGCCATCTTTCGCCGCGCATGCAGCCGCCCTACCCAGTAAAATGTCACCGCAGCCGCGGCCAGCGCAATTGCAGCGAGGTTAAAGGAACTCAAGAACTCAATTCTCCGGCACTATCGTCGAGCCAATCGTTGAGCGAACTTCCGAGGATAGCAGAAATAATTGGCATCTTCAGGAGCTAACCGCGCCCGTTCCTTCCCGTAAACCTTCGGTTCGCCATCGCAAAAGCTGCGCAATAGCCGCACTCCTGCTCATCGCATAAATTCGCGCGCGCAGATAACTATGCGGGCCCTTAACCGCCCGGTCAACGGTACAAACGTACCAGAGTCAGTGCCGTGACTGACTCGCGGCCCGCTCGATTTTGACGGCCCCTTTAGCTAAGATGAAAACCACACAACACAAGGAAGGAATTCCAACGAAATGATCTCCTCGGCAAAGCCGCGCGTGCGATTCGCTCCCTCCCCCACCGGATATCTTCACGTCGGCGGCGCGCGCACGGCGCTGTTCAACTGGCTTTTCGCCCGCCACGAAGGCGGCATGCTCGTGCTGAGAATTGAAGACACCGACGTCGAGCGCAACCGCCCCGAACTCGTCCAGGGAATTCTCGACGGGCTGAAATGGCTCGGGATCGAATGGGACGAAGGTCCGATTTTTCAATCCCATCGCCTCGACTTGTACCGCGCCGCCGCCGAACGCCTCCTGACAGAAGGCTCGGCCTTCGCCTGCTACTGCAAAGCATCAGCCTACGTCGGCGCCGATAGCGTCACCGAAGGCGTGGAGCGCGACGCCGCGCACGAAGGTAACGCAGACGACGAGAGCGCCAAAGCCCAGAAGAAGCCGACCTGCTACTGCCGCGAACTCAGCCCTCCCGAACTCGCCGCCCGCCAAAAAGAAGGCGTTGCCCGCGCCATCCGCTTCCGCGTTCCGCGCGATGGCGTCACTCAATTTCAGGATGCCGTGTTCGGCCCGCGCGAAGTGCAAAACGCCGAGATCGAGGACTTCGTCCTCATGCGCTCGAACGGCCTTCCCACCTATCAGCTCAGCGTCGTCGTCGACGATATCGACATGCGCATCACCCACGTCGTTCGCGGCGCGGACCATTTGTCCAACACGCCCAAGCAGGTGCTGATCTACCGCGCCCTCGGCGTCGAGCCTCCCATCTTCGCGCACGTTCCGCTGATCCTCGGGCCTGACCGCACGCGCCTCTCCAAGCGCCACGGCGCTACCAGCGTGGGCTCCTACGCCGAGGAAGGTTTTCTCCCCGAGGCCTTCCGCAATTTTCTCGCGCTGCTCGGCTGGTCGCCAGGGAATGACGACGAATTCATTCGCACCACCGATCTCATCCAGCGCTTCAGCCTCGCCGGCGTCAGCCGCACCAATGCGATCTTCGATCGCGCGAAGCTCGAATGGTTCAACACGCAGTATCTGCAAAAGGTTCAGGTGGACGAACTCCTTCCCTATATCGAAGCGGAGCTCAAGAGCGCCGGTATCTGGCAGGAATCCTGGTCCGGCGCGGATCGCCCCTGGTTCGCGCACGCCGTCGATCTGATCCGGCCGCGCACGCGCTTCCTCGGCGACTTCACCACTTGGTCCCGCGCCTTCTTCACCGACGATTTCGACTACGAAGAGGAAGCGAAAGCCAAGTTCTGGAAAGACGAGCGCATTCCCGCCATGCTCGCCAAGCTAACCGAAGCGCTGGCCGCGCTACCCGAATGGAACCACGATGCATGCGACGCGGCCGCCCGCGCCGTCGCCGCCGCCGAAGGCGTAAAAGCCGGCCTGCTGATCAACGCCACCCGCGTAGCCATCGTAGGCCGCGCCGTCGCCCCTCCGCTTTTCGAAACGATGGTCGTGCTCGGCAAGGGAAAAGTAATCTCGCGCCTGCGCCGCGCCCAAGCGTCCTTCGTGTCAGCGTAAAGCGCCAAGCCGCGGCCCGGCTGTCAGCTACGAGAAAAATCGCAGTCATTCTGAGCGAAGAATCCCTCTTCGTTTCCCACAATCGACTCTGCGGTTCGTGCCGCCGTGGTTTAAGGTTTTGCGGGTGCCCCACCCTTTGTTTTGTAAGGGTGGGTCTTCGAATTTCTTCGCAATCCCGGGATAGAGAAGCGGAGAACGGGTTCTCCATCACTCGCCTTCCCAGCGAAGAATCCCCTTTGCTTTTTTCTGCTGAGCAGTTACTTCAAGAGGTTCGCTGGAACAGCAGCAGGCGAGTTAGCAGAGAACACTTCCGAATGAACGGCCCGCGCCTTCGCGCCGGCAGCCGCAATTTCCAACATCACATTCAGCGGCACCTTCACCGGCGGCAGGCAAGCCGCATCGTTGCACGCCTGATACCGCAGCGTCACCGGAATGGTCATGGCGCCCAACGCAGCGCTCGCCTGCGCCACAAGCTTCAGCTTCAGCGTAACCTTTCCGGTATAAACATCCAGCGGTTTCTTCGGAGAGAACGCGAATCTCTTCAGCTGCCCGGCGGGATAAAGCGTATCCGCCAGCTTGATTCCCGGCGGAAGCTGCGGCGTGATCGTCGTCGGAATCAGGTAATCGTCGCTGGGCTTGTGGGAGTTCATGTGGAACCCGCGCGCGATTTCCACCGTGACCGCAACCTCAAACTCTCGTCCTCGCGGCACAGGATCGAGAGAAACGTACGCCTGCGGCTTCACCACCGCCGCCGCGCTGGGCAAGCCCTGCGGTTCTGCCGGAGCGACGCGAGGCGACGCGAGTGAAATCAGCGAGACCGCCAGCAGTATCGCCGGCCACGCCGAAGCAGAACGAAATCGCGCTCCCCGCATCAAAGCTGGCTCTGAATCTCCTTATCGAGATCCTTCTCGTTGACCAACCCCACGTAGCGCTTCACCACTTTTCCGTCGCGCGAAATCAGCACGCTCGTGGGCAATCCGATCAGCCCGCCGAATTGCGTCGCGATGTCGTCGGTTCCCAGCACGATCGGATAATCCATCGTCGTCGGGTGGCCGTTCACGTCGAACTGCGTCTTCTGAATGTACGGGGCTACCACGCTCTTCCCTTCGTCATCCATTGCCACCCCCAGAAGAGTAAAGCCCTGGCTCTCGTACTTCTGCTGAAATCCGATCATCCACGGAATTTCCACGCGGCAGGGTTCGCACCACGTGGCCCAGAAATTCACCAGCACCAGCTTGCCCTTCAGGCTAGCGATGGGCACCTTGTTCCCCTGCAGGTCCTCGAACGTCACATCCGGTTCGTTGGGCTGGTTGGCCTTCGCGGACGCCGTTCCTTGGGCGCTCGATTTCGTATGGCCCGTCGTCAGCTTGCCCTCAATGGCCGCCACGGTTGTATTGAGAAACGAAAGCTTGTTGGAGAGCCACGTCAGCCGGTTGGCGAAGACCAGCCCGCCGATCATCATCAGCAGCACGCCGCTGAAGACCTCCACCGTGTGAAGATGCCGCCGGAAGTGCTGGTAGAACTTCAGAAAGCGCCCGATGCCAAGCGCCGTAACCAGAAACGGAATGGCCAGTCCTGCCGAGTAGCACGCCAGCAGAAACACTCCCTGCCAGATGGTTTCCCGCGTGGCCGCCACCGCCAGCACCGCCGCCAGGATCGGGCCGATGCACGGCGTCCAGCCAAACGCAAAAGCGAAACCCATCAGGAACCCGCTGAAGGGCCCCGGCTGCCCGCCCAGCTTGCGGAAATGAACGTCCCGGTTAAGCCACCGCGTCAGACTCGGCCCCAGCAGAAAAATAATCGCGATCGCGTAGAGATCGACTGCATAAGCGCGTCCGGCAACTCCGTGGCGCACGCTCAGCGCGATTCCCGCGAGCACAAGCACCGCGCCGATCCCCAGCCCCGCCCGCACCGGGATTTTCACCAGCCAGCCCACCAGATGCAGCCCGAAAAGCAGGATCAGCGCCCCCGCAATCGGAGCGAGCAAGGTCCGGTTGCGCACCAGAAACGAGCCCACCGCGCTCGCCGAAGCCCCGAACGTGATGAAGACGATCGAAAATCCCGTCACGAATGCCAGTGCGGAAGTGAGCAGGCTGCCCCGAGGCGCCTTACCCTCCTTGAGTTGCTCCACCCCGATGCCCGAAAGCATCGAGACGTACCCCGGCACCAGTGGCAGCACACACGGAGACAGAAACGATACCAGCCCCGCAACAAACGCCGCGAATATGGAAACATCCATCAGGATTTATCGGATGCCCGAACTTCGCTCCAGGCTCTCCCCACACTCAAATTTTCGCATATCCATTAGACGCACGCCGCAGGTTTTTGACACAGGGAGCATCCCGTAACGGGTTGTCAAAGCACGCCGGGATGGGATAGCGGCCCAAAAACAGCCAACTCGGACTCGGCAAACCTCAATCCGTGGTAACGGTGAAGTGACGACAAAGCGGTCGGCGAGATAACCCGAAAATCAACCCCTCGGCATCCCCTGCATCATCATCTGCTGAACAACTTGCTGTTTCACAAGCGCAGAACCCTTGTGGTTCTCTATCATCTTGAAGGTTGGTGTGTTCATCATCACATGCATGAAGCAATGGTGAACGGTCAAAACCAAGTCTTGAAGATTTTGGTCGTCCTCGATAAGCGAGACCTTCAATCCCATTGCTTGCAACTCATCAAAATGAATGTGCCTTGCGTGAGTTCGATTGCCCCGATAATCCGTAAGCCGCTTAACGATGTTCTTTGATTTGGGCTTTGCCTGCGGGTCACCTTCAAACATGACATTTTCAAGCTCGTCCTCAACGAATTGTTTGGACCATGCAATGGAATTTTCACATTGACTCAAAAATGTCGGCCCATATCTTCCGATGATTGATTGCCATATCGGAATTCTACTGCTGTCATTCTTGACTTCCCTGCACGCGCGCTTAAACTCCTCTTTGACTCCATAAGCAGGAAGGTTGCCCAATTGCGGGTCTATAGGACCGAGATTGGCATGACGTGCCATTAGTATTTCTTTGCACGAACACGCGATCATCGTACCGGCCGACATGGCTATTTGTGGAATGATGGCCCTAATGTCGTTCTTGAATATCCGGTGAAGATAGTCCACGACGGATTCGGTAGCCGCGATGCTTCCACCCGGAGTGTGCAGAATCAAATCCAGGCCACGCCTTCTATCTTGCGCGCCAATGCTGTGAACAGCCATCATGAAGCCGTTCTTGTCTTCGTCGTTTATTCCCAGCATCGGCGCGTCTGGCTTCGACAAGAAACCAGAGTAATATGCGATTACGTTCCGCCCCGTATTGTCCCTGAGCGCTTGCAAATACTTTCGCCGTACCGTGTCAAGAGCGCCCTGCGCAGCTTGGTTATGGAGTTGTACCTGTGCACCGTGCTTCGCAACGGTGGCCTGGATTTCCTTTAGTACATCGTTCCAATCAGGCATTCTTGTCTTGCGTTACCGCTTGGGGAGGGCAGGAATTGGATCTTCACATACTGAGTAGGTGGTAAATGTATGAACAGTCATAGGAACAGAGTCATTCGGGTAGGGGAGATAGGTCACTGGGACTTCGGCTATGCCAGCATTCTTATAGGAGAACAGCCTTTCGGCTTCTTTGGCCAGCTTGCTCTTTTTCGGTGCTTTGCGGCCTTTCGTCTTCATGGCTTAATTTATACCATCCTTGTCAAGGAGAACTTTGAAAATCTATGCCTTTGTTCCGTGATACTCACCCCGACCGTTGGACCGTTCCGTACTGAATTCAAATCGAGCAAATGCCAGGAAGTGCGCGTGGGAATGTGTGCTGTTTCCAAGCTTCCTCGCAGCTCTGGGCTATCGCCAGTAGAACCGCCTCACCCCAGCGAGGTCCGATCAGTTGCAGCCCCACGGGCAATCCCGCTGGCGTGAACCCGCACGGCACCGATAATGCCGGATGGCCTGTAAAGTTGGCCGGCCGGGACGCGCCCACCAGCAGCGCTCGAACCCCGGCTTTCTCGCCCCCGATTTCCACCTCATTCTCGCCGAGCCTCGGCGCCGGGATCGGCGAAGCCGGTGCAAGAATCGCATCCACGCGCTCGAAGGCGTTGTCGAAATCCCGTCGCAGCATCTTTTTCACCCTGAGCGCGTGAAGATAATCCGTCGCGCGGACCTTGGTTCCCGCTTCGAGTCTCCCCCGGACGTCTTCGCCATACTCGGCTGCGCGGGCAGGGTAATAACCCTGCGATTCATGAAAGCTTGTGGCCTCCGCTAATCCCAAATTCGTGCTAGCCTCTACCGACTCGTGCAAATGAGGTAGCGAAACGCGTTCGATGCGCGCCCCTAGTTGCTCCAGCGTTTTCAGGGCTGCATCGATCGCCGTGCGGACGCCGGGGTCCACCCGCTCGAAATAATATTGCTCCGGCCAGCCAAGCCGTAAGAGCTTGCGTCCTTTCCGTCGCAGCCTGCGATGATTCGGCCGCGCCACACCACGCGGGTATGCCCCCGCAATCGTCTCAAACACGATACAGGCATCCGCCACCGACCGCGCCAGCGGCCCGGCATGGTCCATGCCCTCGCAAAGCGGCACCGTTCCCGCGACGCTCACCAGTCCGAACGTCGGTTTTAGTCCCACGATTCCACAGAGCGCCGCTGGAATTCGAATCGATCCCCCGGTATCGGTTCCCACCGACGCAAAAGCCATTCCCGTCGCCACCGCTGCCGCCGATCCGCCGCTCGATCCCCCGGATATCCGATCCCGCGCCCAGGGATTGCGCACGGATCCATAGTGCGGATTCTCCGATGTGATCCCGTAAGCAAATTCGTGCATGTTCGTTTTGCCTAGAAGGATCGCTCCCGCCTGCGCCAGCCGCATCGCCACATCGCTATCCGCATCGGGAACAAAATCCGCGAGGATTTTCGATCCCGCCGTGGTCCGCACACCTTTCGTGCAGAAGTTGTCTTTCAGGCAGATCGGGATTCCGTACAAGAGGCCTCGCGCACCGCCGCGGCGCAGTTCTCGTTCCGCAGCACGCGCGCGGCGCCTCGCGGTGTCCGCCGTCAGGGTGATAAAAGCGTTGATGGAAGCATCGAGGCTTTGGATGCGCTCCAGGCACGCATCCAACAGCTCAACCGGCGAAATCTCCCGCCGGCGCAGCAGCCGCGCGGCCTGTTCGATGGAGAGAAACGTCAAATCCGATTTGGGCCGCTGATTCATCGATCTGGCAAGGTTCAGAAAATCTTTTCCTGCCGACGGAGGTTCCCGGCCGATCCCAGGTTGGCTATCCGGAACACCGCCATATAGAGGTTCTCGTTGCGGATCGTCCCGAACGAAAATCGTCTCACTTCGAAGCCGATGCCGCAACACGACCCGTTGTAGCTCACCTCTGCAAGCTGGTTTTGAAAGGCTTGCTGTGTCCAGTCGTAGCTCGCGCCGAAGGCCGCGTTCCATCCGCGGCGGTTCATATCGCCGTACCCCAGCAGCGCCCGCGTTTGGTTCGATCGTTGCGAGAAATTTGGCGGCGCGGGCACCGGATTCACCGGCAGATTCACCGTCGAAAAGTCCGCCACCGTCACAAAAGATTCCTTGTACGGCTTGAGCTTCAGCAGGGTTCCGATCGCCGTCAGCCGGTTCCGCGCGGGATCGTAATTTACGATGAATTCCGTATCCCAATGTTTCCCCGGCTCGATGGTCACGTCGCTCACGAGCGGAGAAAAGTGCCGCGCCTTGTCGGCGAAAGCGAAGGGTGTAAACAGGTCCAGCGTCTGAAACACGTTCCGCTGTCCCGGCACGAGTGCTCCGCCGAATGTCGGGTCGAAGAAACGCCTCTGCGCCACATGCCAAGTGATAAGTTCGTCCGTCGATCCGTTTCCGCGCCGTCGGAACAGCCTTTGCGTGAAACCGTACTCCACTTCGTTCGTATCGGTGAGCGTGTCGTCTTCATCGAACCGCAGGAACCTCGAGAAATCGTTCACGCCCGTCACATACCGGTAGATCACTTCCGGTTCGATCACGTGCTTCCATTTCGTGCCGTCGCCCCACACGCGCTCGATTGTCGGTGGAAGTATGTCGACGGAGACTTCCTGCGTGTTGCGGAAAAATCCCTGGCCCGCGTACGCGCCGTTCTGAAGCTGTCCCCCGTAGTAGGTGGACCGGAATGTGAAACTCGGCGTCACGTTCAGCCACGGACCCCAGTGCAGCGGAAACGTAAAGCTGGGGGCGAATTCGCTGCGCTCCACATATCCCGGCGTCTCAAACGGAGTCACCGTTTCGCTGCGGCGTGCGGCCCCTGAAAACGCCGAAAAGGAAAAATAAGCGGGAATGCGGTCTGACAAAGACTGGTCCACCGAGCTGAATCGTACTTCGGGTGCGGCGCGAAGCGTAATCGAAGACCGCGGCGCGGCGCTCAAAAAGTTTTCGTAACTCACCGCAGCGAAATTCAGGCTGAACCCTCGGAAATTGTTGGTCAGAAAAGCGGCGTTGCGCACTTCTGAATTCACCGCCTGCACGAACGTCTCGGAGAACGCCAGTCGGAACGTAAGCGATGTCAGCTGGTCCAGATCGGCCACCGCCCGCCATCCGCCCGGCAGCAGCGCCGTAAAGAGCAGCTTCGCTTCATGGCCGCCTTGCTTTAGGGGAGGACCGGAAGGCTCGGCAAGCCCGCGGTCGATCACGCCGAAGTAGCTCGCCTCCAGCCGCGCATTCTCCCACGGCCGCATTCGCAACTCGCCCTTTTGGCTCCAGCCGCGTTTGCTGTAGTAGGAGGCTCCGATCGTCGCATCCATCCAGTCCGTGGGAGCCCAGTAAAAGGAATCGCCAAGAACGTAGCCTTTGCTCGAGCTGTTGCCCGGCTCGGGAATCACAAATCCGGAATTGCGCTGCTTTTCCGCCGGAAACGTAGCGTAGGGAAAATAAAGAACCGGAACCGAAAATAAGCGGAAGTTACCGTTCTCAAGGTGCACCGACTTGCGGAGTTCCACGGTCGCGGACGGCGCAAAGAACTTCCACGTTGGATGATTTGGATCGCACACCGTGAGCCACGCTTTTTGCACACGGTACGTATTTTCACTGATGCGCTCGGCCTCTTCCGCCTCGAAATAGAGAGGATTCGGACTGATCAGCAGCGTCGGCATGGGGCGGCGCTGCATCGCAAACGTGGCGCGAACGTGGTGAAAAGTGCCGCGGCCGGTGCGCAGCTCGTAGCGGCCGTCGTCGGCTTCCACGTGCTGCGTCAGATAGTCGAGCTCCACGTGTCCGCGAGCCAGCACGACCTGCGTATCGGCATTGTATTCAACGTGATCCGCGCGTAGCCGGGCATTCTGGTAGCGGACGTCCACGTGCCCATCCGCATAGGAAATCCTGCCGACTTGCTTCTGCTGGTCCGCTTCGAGCGTCGCTTCGCCACCGCCGGTGGGAAGGCGGAGCGGAGCCTGTGCGCTGCCCTGACCCGATGCCATCGCGGCCCACGCCAGAACTGCAAAAAGCAGCGCGGCAACCCGGCTTTGGACGTCAATTTTTACCCGTAACGGCATTGAATAGAGAGGCCTGGAATAGCTGAAAATGACGGTTGAGCCTAACATGCGCTTTCGGGTCTCGCAATCGCGGGATCACTTCGCAGAAAAATGCGGAGGAAAAATCAGGCGGCGCCTCAGTCCACCCTCAGGCCACGCGACAGGCGGAGAAAAGCTTGCAGAGTTATCTGTTAAGCCACAATTGGATTTTATGGGGCTGCGCTCGACGGTATAACCCCTGCTATCATCGCTGCCGTTCCGCCACTGGAACTCTCCGCAGCGCAAAACGGACCAGTGACACGAATCTGCCCGAAGTGCGGCGCCCTTCTGCTTACGCGCACCGCAAATTGTTCTTTTTGTGGGATTCCCGGCGAATTGGCGGCCGACTCGCCACGCATCGCTATGAGTGCGTCTTCACCTAAATCGACCGGCGAAATTCACTGGCAAAGCGAGGTCACGCGCCGCCTGGGGGATTACCGGGCGCGCAAGCAGCGGCTGCAGCCCGAGGAGGCTCAGCCGGTGCTTCCCTTCCGGCAGCCGAAGGAACGCCCGGAACCGGCGCGCGAGCGAGACCGTCCGCGCCCCCGAGCCACTGCGAATCCGTCTCACCGAAGGATCGAGCGCCTTGAAATCTGCGTGCAGCCCGAGCTGGATTTCTCAAGCTCCGCGGACGACCGAGCTCGTCCACAGACAGCGCTGGTGCCGGTGGCCAGCCTGGGCCAGCGGCGCAGCGCGGCGGCGCTTGATGCGCTCTTTATCGGGCTCACGTCCGGCGGCTTTCTCGCGCTGTTTCATGCGCTTGGGGGCCAACTCGGGTTCGAAAAGATGGACATCCTGGTCTACGCCGTGGTCCTCTACCTTTTCTACGGGCAATATTTCTTCCTGTTCACGACGCTCGCTGGCGCTACCCCTGGGATGCAATTGTGCGAGCTTTCCTGCGTCCGCCTGGATGGCAGCCTCCCCGATACCCGGCAGTTGCTCTGGCGCGGCTTCGGTTATCTGCTTTCGGGAGCCACCCTGCTGATCGGGTTTCTCTGGGCCATCTGGGATGAGGATCATTTCACCTGGCAGGATCGAATCTCACAGACGTACATAACGGCCGCAACCCCTGTCGAGGATTCCCTACCGACCGAAATTCCGGGCCGGCGAGCCCAGATGCACATATAAGTCTTTTTTCTATAGTAACTTACGGGCCCGGAGTGCCCCGGCTATGGTTCCCCACGGTCCTGAAACCCTCCAGCACGCGCCCAGGCCGCATACGTGAAATACTGTAGATGATTTGTGGGCAAGTGCCGATAAAACATGATGATAGCGCTTTTTCTGGCAACCTGAACCCGTCGCCCGCATCCAACTAGGCGTGATAAGGCGTACTGGTTTCAGCCGGAATACAGCCGAAAGGCTCCGGTAAACGTCTAAATAGTGGTAAAATAGGTTCTCAAACCGAAATTATTGAAAGGAAAGGTAGATACAATGGCACTCGATAAAGAAACAGGAAAGGGCCGGCTGGTTCCCACACGGCCCACGGGGGTGCAGTACCAAGTGGAGTACGCGATCAAGCTGACGGTCGAGATCCGGCAACACGGCCGCGCGCCAGCCGCCACCACGATGCGCTGGACCAAGTGCTCGGTTCGGTCCGCGCACGCCCACTTCATTCCTGACGGGACCTATTTTCTTCACGCCGACGACGGGCGAGTGCATCAGCTGAAGTCCTCGTCGGGCGAATGGGAGTGCCTGGCTACTACGTAGAGCGACATTCGCTTACTACGTAGGGAAACATTCGCAAATTAAGCAAAGTTACGTACGTGATTCAACTACGTACGTAAGTAATTTTACATCTCCGACCGGAAACTACGCATCCCCGATTTATTGACGCCCAAGGGTTTTCCCTTGGGCGTTTTTCATTTCGAATGGAAGTGGGATTTCACTGACGATTCCGGATCATTTCGTCAACGAACTGGGGATCATCTATCCCGATTACGTCCTTGCAGGCCTTCCGCGCGGCTCTTTTGACTAGCTCAGCATACTCGGAAAAGGCAAAGACGCGTACATGGTAACGATAGCTAATGTACGCTTGTATCCAAGAAGTGATCGGGAAGATGTCAGTAATTTTCGCTTCTTCGATAAGCAACTCTTCCAATTTATTAAATGTCGGAGGTTTTGGCACATCAAACCATGCTCCTGCCTTCGTAAGCGCAGTCTCGGGAGTATCGCCCAACGACGGCGCGAGTCGCATGAGTTCGGACGCAAGCACACTTTCGAACTGCCTAACAAGACGATCTTTACTCTCTTTTTTGAGCAATTCAGACATAAACGCAATCAGCTTTGCGCCTTCTTTATGGTCAATGTTAGAAGTTAGGCCTACCACTTCCCTCGGTAATACGCGGCTGACAAGTCGATTGCAGTAGTCAGACATATCTGCGTCGGGCAATCGGAAGACATTTCCCTCCAAAGCGTGATCGGATAACCCTAAGAACCGGCAAATGATTTGTTCATCCCCGAGTCCTTCGGCGCGCCAATTCTTGACTCGCCGCTGAATCAGCCGGGCCAGCATCCCCTCTCCAGCCCGAACTTTCTTGTGATGATAGATATAGCTAAACAACATAAATTTGCAGATTATGATTTGCTCGATTGTGTTGATAGCTTGGCGAGGGAGTTGAAGCTTGTAGCTCCTGTAGAAGGGATACTTAATTGTGCCGGATGGCTCGTGGCGCTGAGGTGTGCTCCCCATCGTTTGGTAAAGTCTTTCCAGCAGTCTTTCTCCATCTGTTAGCTTCTGCTCTACAATGTTAACTGTGTACAAGTATCGTTCTAAATCGTATCGCAGCGGAAGGCCTGCGGCTGTGGCATCGCGCAGCAAGTAGTCAAGCTTGTCCGAATCCAGATCAGAAGAAATTATATCCCCTAGAAATTGAAGCTGCGGGTACTTCGACCGTCCCACGATGAGAAGCGATGTATTGTCGAGGTCGACCTCTCCTTCAATCTCACTTGGATCTATAAGTTTATGGCGAGCACGATCAAGGAAGTTGCGTACCGCTTCTGTGCGACTTATGCAATATGAAAGTACCTCTCCGACCCCTTTGCTTGTTCCGACAAATCGACTGAGCTCTCCTGCGGCATCGGCCAGCAAGGGAATTTTGGAATACACTACTTCGGATGTATGGCTATGCAGGCTGTGCCCAGTATCATGCAATAGTGCAGCAAGTCTTAACTCAGCCCGCCAATTTGCCAATACGCTAGTGAAATCTTTCTTGCACCCGTATATTTCGTCGGAAATTGCTCGCAGCTTTGTTTGGTGCTGTCGGACTAGCGCATCGAAGACCCGAGAAGCCATTACACAAACGCCGAGCGAGTGCTCAAATCTTGTGTGGTGGGCGCACGGATAAACGAAATAGGCCAAACCTGTTTGGTGAATATTACGAAGTCTTTGAAAAACCGGAGTGTCAATTACAGCCAGTTCCCGCCAACTGAAAGAGTTGGTTCCCCATAGATTGTCATGAATTACCTTGGACCTCTTAAGTTGGGAGAACGGGTGAGTGGGAGCGGAACCGAAGAACTCGGGGTATTCAGACGAAAGATGATCGTTGATTACTCGAGTGACCAGGCCTAGTTTCGGATAATTTGTTGAGAAATCGGCAGGCATTTCACGCTGCCAACTCGTTCCTCGCAGCCTGCGCCACTTCCCCTATAAAGATCCCGAGATCATGATCCATCGGTTTATGCCAAAGCTGCCCTACTTCTGGGTTCAGTCTGAACTTGTCATAACCTGGATTTGCCGCAGCCATACAACCGGTCCAATGTAATGCGTGGAGATATTCGGAGAGTTCCTGAGCCTTTGGATATTCCCCGTTCCAATCGAAGAAAAGATCCCTCAGGAAAAGGGGCTTGCCTGGAGTATCCGGCGCCAATTTCAGCCGATAAAATAATTCGTGCCACGGTCGCTCGTGCTTGAAAAGCAGTTCATCGTTACCTAACTGAACTAGCAGCTGTTGAACAAAATCACCGAGCGTTATGTCTTGCGGATTCAAATCGTCCTCCCCGTGTCGAGAGCGGCGCCAAATTCTACAACTTTTGACACCGA
This sequence comes from uncultured Acidobacteriota bacterium, assembly GCA_963797585.1. Lineage (GTDB taxonomy): Bacteria > Acidobacteriota > Terriglobia > Acidiferrales > UBA7541 > Palsa-295. The sequence goes on along the minus strand of CAWCQH010000013.1, from coordinate 1,529 downwards.
TTGCTACCCGGAAGTTACAGTTCCCTTTGGGGAATGGCTTTTAACGTTCCTTGTGGAATTAGACGTTCGATCCCTTGCGCCAGGAGCCGCTCGGCGGCATCCGTATGGTGCCTACCGTATAGTCCCGTCGCGACTAGTTGCTGTAAATAGGCCAATACTGCTTGAGTCGTCGAGATTCTCAGTTTTGCCGTCTTGAGCTGGTTTGGCGGATGTGGCATAACTTTGATCTAAGTATTACATAGTTATACCAGCATTCCAATCAAGTTTTAAGATTATTGTCTAGCTCTTGATCCAAGGATTTTCTTCTCGCTATATATGCCCTTGCGCTCGATCTCAGCGAACTCTGATCGCGAGCCAAGTCACGCCCAGAGAATCGACCGCCCAATACTGCCCGTTTTGAAAGAAAACGCGGCCGTTTGGAGGCCCGATGACCTGTCCGCTAGCCGGGTCCGCGGGAGAAAGATTTCCGTAAGCATCCCCGTAAAGGAAATGTCCATTGACGTTAAAATAGGCGAACTGTTGCATTTGTTGGCCACCCCATATCGCCTGAGCGATACGAGACTGGGCATCGATTGCTTGGTTTTCCAAGATCCATGCATTTGTTGAGTACACGTTGGCAAACGTGTCGATTCCCATGTAGCGGTATTGCTGGACGTGGGTCAACTCGTGCGCCCAGGTGATTGGATTCTGGGCATCATTTTCGTTACGGAACACAACGACATCATTTAGAGTAATGGCGAGGACGTCGTTGTTGAACATCATGACCGCGCTGTCCAGCGTGATCCGAGCGCGGTCAAAAGTGTTGTAGTGGACGCTTTGCAAAAAGTCCGAAGGGAAAAACGGCTGTAACTTCTGGTATACCGATGGGGGTATCGGCTGGGCACCAAAGCTGGCTTGGCCCTCGGCTTGACGCACGGCAGCCGCGAGAGCAAGACCGGCAGGATTGAACAAATTTCCGATGGTTTGTGGTAATTGACGGATTTGGTCGGGGAGCTGTTGGATTGCTCGACCCGGTTGAGGCAAGCCGATTTCAAACTTTCCATGCCAGGGATCCACATTCACGCCAGTCAAGTCGCTGAACCAACTCGCTTGCGATGGGGTGGAGAACAAGGCACCCATCACGAAAACCGCAACGATCCGTTGAAAGTTCTTCATCTGCTTTCTCCAGTCTTAAGGCCGAGTGATAAACGAAGTGGGATCACCCGAAAACTGACCTCATTACAGCGAAGCGCAGCGCGCGTTGACTTGTGACCGCCCGTGCTTTTGATTCCGAGCAGCGCCACAGACTGGCTGACAGTAAGTTATCTATATATAGTAACTTGAAGATATCAACCTTTGAGCTATTGACCGACGCTAATCTAGGAATTTGCTGTGAATTCCGAGCACTTTCGAGGCAACTTAACTGAAGCTTCTTTAGTGTTGAATGGTGGCAGTGACAGGCAAACGGCCAGAAAGCCCAAGCTCCCCTGGTAAGCTGACGCGATAGTCCCTCGCGTAACAGCGGCGCGGGATTACCGGGTTACGGTGCT
>CAWCQH010000012.1:0-82420 GCA_963797585.1 uncultured Acidobacteriota bacterium | reverse complement strand
TGAGTGACGCCGCCAATATGACACCCACCCAAAGGCCAGCGATCGCGCAACCAAGAGTCTTCGCCGTGTCGCGGTGCAGCAGAAAGGTCGCAAGCAGCGAGGGTAGGAATATTACTAACCTCCCTTGCGCCGTGAATTGCAGACGGCTGGGTTCAATGAGTCATTCCATAGATGACGCAGTTGATGCCGATGCGATACGCGAGCGATGCAGCCCGTTCGGGATACTGGGGCCTGACGGCCCATTCCCAAGCGTCGCCGACATCGGAATTGTGGCAGATGGCAACCACGATGCGACCTTTATCGTCGCGAATGGCACGCGATGCAGGAATGACACTATCCGGAGTGTACGAGCGCCGTCCCCAGATATACCGCGTCCCACGGATTTGAACGCGGTCATCCAAGTCGTAAACGACATGGAAGATTTCGTTCTGGTTCTCCAAATGTACATATATGAAGGACGAGGGAATAGGGTTGGACGGCCGACGAATAGGAAATTGGAGGCTGCGGGGGACAGCGGAAGAATCGCGGTCAGCGTGTCGCGTAACGGTTGAAGTTGGCCTCCTGCGCGATAGGGTGGCCTAGAGCGATTTCGACGAGATCCTACCAGTGTTGAGAAACTACGGGCACGGTCTCGCAATCTCGGAATTTGATTGAATTGATCAGGGGGCTGTCGGCCCATTCTCATGCGTCGCTGACATCGGAATTGTGACAGATGGCGACGACGATGCGACCTTCACCGTCGCGAATGGCACGCCATGCAGGAATGGCATTATCCGGAGTGTGCGAGCGCCGTCTGCCTCGCTCACATTCCCGTCATTCCTGGCACAAAACGGATCGTATCAACCTCAAACGGGTTACGGAACCATGCAGCAGCTCTAGAATGACCATGATATAATGACCACATTAGCAAGGAGTTTTCAGCATGAAGAAGATGGCAGCGGGATCCTTCAAGACGCATTGCCTTGCAATCATGGACGAGGTTCAGGCCAAGCACGAGACTGTGGTGATCACCAAACATGGCAAGCCCGTAGCAAAGCTTGTCCCGGTCGAGGCCCATGGCGATGATATTTTCGGTTTCCTTTGCGGCAAAGTCGCGATTACAGGCGACGTTGTCGCCCCCGCGTTGTCGAGGCGGGAATGGGGAAATCTCAAATGATCTTGCTCGACACGCATGTTGTGCTTTGGCTGGCGTCTGAGCCCGCTAAGCTGTCGGGCAAAGCTAAGACGGCAATTGAAGATGCGCGGACGAATGGCGACGGCTTGGCGATCTCTGATATTACCCTTTTGGAGTTGGCCACACTCGCGAACAAGGGTCGCATCCGTCTTGATATCAGTCTTGAAACCTTTCTGTGTGAAGTGGAGGCTCGATTCGTGGTCCTGCCCATCACTGGCCGTGCTTGCGCGCGCGCCGTCGAACTTCCAGCCGCTTATCCCAAAGATCCAGCGGATCGCATTATCGCCGCCACGGCACTGGTGGAAGGGCTATCCCTGATCACTGCAGACCGTGACATCAGATTGTCCAAAGCTCTTCGCACAATCTGGTAGAAGCCTCACGCTTAGGCCAGGAATTCGGTCTCTTGGACTGGCACGGACCGGATCGCCCAAATGACCAAGAATACTCTGGACTTCTATCCCGACAGCACCTCTCCGGCTCCGGCGGAAGTGGACATTTCGACGACTCTTGAAGAAGTGCTGTCCCTTTATACAGGGAAGATTAACTTCAAGCGAATTACGCTGCGGCCCGACTGCGGCGACGGACTCAGGGTGATCGGATACCCGGGCGAGATACGGCAGATTTTCGCCAATCTAATCGCCAACGCCATCGAAGCACTTTCTGACGAAGACTTTCTCGCGATTCGGGCGTCCCAGTAATGCTATCCCTCCCTATGGGGCCGACGGCAGCAGAGGCCCACGCTCGCGGACAGGTGGAATTCCGAGTTTTTTCTTGTCTTTTGAGGTGCCGGGAAAGGGTCCCGCTCCCCGCAAGGTCAATATTATCTGCAGCTCCTGGCTGTGCCTCAAAAGCTACGTTTCGCCCCTCTGCGGATTCTCGCCTGCCCCAACTCCTGCGTTGTCGGATGCGAACTCCGGGTCAGCCCTCCAATTGGCCTGCGAATCGCCCTATGCTATAAGTAAGAAGCTGCCCTAACTCTGAGGAAATTGTGCCATTTATAAATTTTCCTGCACGCGAGATAAACTGCAAGCTTGTCTATTACGGCCCCGGGTTGGGCGGCAAGACCGCTAATCTACAGTGGATATACGAACACACCGGGACGAGCCAGAAGGGCAAGATGGTTTCGCTCGCTACGGAAACGGATCGCACGCTTTTCTTCGATTTTCTGCCTCTTGATCTGGGCACTGTCCGAGGATTTCGCACCCGATTCCATCTCTACACCGTACCCGGACAGGTGTTCTACGAGGCCAGCCGCCGGCTCATTCTGAAAGGGGCGGACGGAGTCGTATTCGTTGCGGATTCCCAGGAAGAACGGCTCGACGCAAACCTCGAAACGCTGGACAACCTGCGCGAACATCTCAAGGACCACAATCTCGACTTCGGCACGATTCCCTATGTCCTGCAGGTGAACAAGCGTGACCTTCCGAACGTGCTTCCCGTTGCAGAACTCCAAAGGCAACTGGCCGTCAAAGGCGAACCCACGGTGGAAGCGGTGGCCGTTACAGGCCAGGGAGTTTTCGATACCCTTAAGGAAGTAGCGAAACTCGTCCTCGCTGACCTGAAGAAAAATTCCTAGAAAAAGTACTAGATTGGTGTTTTGCGGTGCTTGAAAGAACGAGCAGCGCGCTCGAAAAAGATCGGGGAAATTAAACGGGAGGTGAAAACCGAGGCTTCCACCTCCCGGGGTGGGTGGGGTTTGTTGCCGGTCGCCCGAGGGGATTTTGGTGTCCCATTTCTGGCGCCCTAGCAAACCGGCCTTTAAGCCGGTGCCACATGTAAGTGAAGGATTATCACACCCGCCGAAAGGGTGTCAACCTGAATTGCCGCCGCGGCGCTAGCGATAATGTTACGTGTGAAAGTTTATACAGCGAATACCATGTCGCAAATGGGAGCGATGCGAGAGCATTTACCTTTGCGAACATGATTGCCGATGAGGCTTGTTGACCACGGCCACGCCCCCAGTATGCGTGTTAAAGTATGAAAAGATTGAGTACGGTTCGGCTTGAACGCCCGGTCGAACGTGCGGGCGTTTCGTCTCCTGCCTGATCTCTGGCAGCGGTTAATCTCCGCGAAAGACATGCGACCCTCGAAACCATCCAAGCGCACCCCACAGATGGAGCGATGGCTGCGCAGGGCCCCTCGCAACCCCCGCCGCATTTTCGCGAGACCTTCATGACAGTCTCCAAGGCAAAGTCTTTCCGGAATGTCATTTACACGAGCCTGGCCAAGGGGACGACACTCGTTTGTATAACCGTCACAAGCTCGATCGTGGCCAGGAACCTCAGCCCATCCGACTACGGAGTCGTGGGATTTGCAGGCATCATCATCGGCTTTCTGAGCCATTTCGGTGACATCGGCGTGGGAACTGCGGCGATCCGCCGGCCCACGATCGACCGCAACAGCCTCCAGACAGCGTTCACCCTGAAGGTGTTTCTCAGTATTGGCGCGTTCGTGGCGGCTTATCTGGTCGCCCCGTTCGCGCATCATTTCTTCCAGCATCCGGCCACGGCAAACGTGATTCGCGTGCTGGCCTTCGATTTCCTAGTCACCGTGATCGGTTTTATGTCGATGGTGACGCTGACACGGGAGCAAAACTACCGGGCACTGGTGATTCCGGGCGTCATCGGCACGGTGGTTCGTTCCATCCTCGCGATCACGCTCATCTTTCATGGCTGGAAGTATTGGGCGGTTGTAGCGGCCGATGTTGGCGCGAATCTGGCGAACAGCATTGGGAACCAGCTCATTCGAAGGATTCCTCTCAGGTTCCACTTCGACTGGCCGGATGCCGACGAATACCTGCGGTTTGGCGTGCCCCTTTTGGGGAGCGGCATCCTGATTTTTCTCCTGTTTAACCTCGACAACCTGCTGGTCGGATCCGCCATGGGCAGCACCCAGTTGGGCTACTACGCGCTCGCGTTCACCTGGGGAAGTTTCATCTGCGGGCTACTCTACGATACGGTGAACAATGCTTTACTGCCGGCGTTTTCTGCAATTCAGCATGACGCCGCTGCAATGCGCCGCTGGTATTTGAAGACCGTGGATCTAGTGGCGTTCGTTTCGGTGGTCGCTAATGCGACACTGCTGGCCAACGCGCACTTTTTCCTCGTCACGTTCCTGGGCAAGGGCAGCAACAAATGGGTGCCGGCCACCTTCGCCCTTCAGATTTTGTGCGTCTACGGGATCGTTCGTACGGCGATTGAACCCGTCGGCAACTGCATCATGGCGCTGGGCCGCACCCGGGCTCTGCTGCACGCCAACGTTCTTGCAGGCTCCATTGAGCTGGCATTGCTTCTGCTGGTGGTAAGAACGGGCAGGATTGAACTTGTTGCGGCCGTGGTCCTTTTCGCGTATTCCACCCAAGCCGTCGTATATATACCGTTTGTGCGACGTCACCTGGGAATCGGAATAAAAGACCTCGCCGTGCAACTCTGGCCGCTGGCTCCCGCCCTGCTCGGAGGTTACGTTGTCGCTTCGCTGCTGCCTCCGTGGCTTGGAAGTTCCCTGCCCACGCTGGCCGTCCGAGCGTTGGTGACGGCGCTGGCAGTCGCCTTGATTCATGGACTGTGCACGCGTTTTCGGTGCTTCCAGGAAGCGCGCACGATGATTTTTCAGAATCTCGCGCGGGCGCAGGCCTGACGCAATACGTATTTAGTGTTAGCAGAAGATCGCGTTGTAATATATCCGAACGAACTATGCGGGCGTTTGAATCCCCGGTTCGCCAGGAGACCCAATGCCCGGCCCGCGTAAGCCGACTTCCATCGAGATTGTTCTCCTCCTGTTTATCGTCCTCGCGCTGCCGGTCACTGCTCTACCGCAGGCGACTACACCCACCGCGCCGGGTCACTCCAATGGCGAACAGGCCACCGCTCGCGCCCTGGAAGTTGCCCGGGCGAATCCACTCGCTCTCCGGGCTTTTCTCGTGGCGATGCCGAAGGGCGCGGACTTGCACAATCACCTCAGCGGCGCGGTCTATGCGGAATCGTGGATTCGCGCTGCTGCGCAAGACCATCTGTGCGTCGATCGCGCGCAGCTTTCTTTTTCGAAGCCGCAAGCGCAGGGCGGGGCGTCCCCGTCATGCGGCGAGGGGAAAGTCTCCGCGTCGGCCGCCTATGGAGATCAGCATCTCTACGATGCCTTGATTGACGCCTTCTCCATGCGCGGTTTCGTGCCTTCTTCCAGCGCGACAGGCCACGATCATTTCTTCAAGACCTTCGAACTTTTTGGCGCCTCAGAGCCGCCGCAGATCGGCGCCTTCGCGAGCCACACCGGGGAATGGCTCGATGAAGTGGCCACCCGCGCCGCCGGGCAGAACGAGCAGTATCTCGAGCTGATGCAGACGCCCAACTTCAGCCACACTGCGGCGATCGCCGCCCAAATCGGCTGGAAGTACGATTTCGCTCAACTGCGCCAGGATTTATTGAGTCACGGACTGCGCGACGACGTCGCCGTCGCAAGCAGAAACCTCGATCAGGCCGAAGCCCTGCGCCGCCAGCGCGAACGCTGCGGCGATAAGGATGAAGCGCCCGCGTGTCGCGTCAAGATCCGCTATCTCTACCAGGTTCTTCGCGGCTTTCCCAAGGAACAGGTCTTCGCCCAGACGCTTCTGGGATTCGAAACAGCCGCGGTCGATCCCCGCTTCGTGGGAATCAACTTCGTGATGCCCGAGGATGGCTACACTTCCATGGAGGATTACACCCTCCACATGCGGATCGTCGGATTCCTGCACGGTCTTTATCCGAAGGTGCACATCAGTCTGCACGCGGGCGAACTTGCGCCGGGTCTCGTCCCGCCCGAAGGGCTGCAGTTTCACATCCGCCAGGCCGTCGAATATGCCCACGCGGAGCGCATCGGCCACGGTGTAGACGTCATGTATGAGGATCGCCCCTACGATCTGCTCAAGGAAATGGCTGCGCTGCACGTGATGGTCGAGGTGAACCTGACCAGCAACGACGTGATTCTCGGCGTCGCCGGCAAGGGGCATCCCTTTCCGATCTATCGCAAATTTTCCGTGCCGGTCGCCCTTTCTACGGATGATGAAGGCGTTTCGCGGATCGACCTGACTCATGAATACGTGCGTGCCGTCGAAACCTACGGCCTTCATTACGCGGAACTCAAGCAAATGGTGCGCACCGGCCTCGAGCACAGCTTCCTTCCCGGTCCGAGTCTGTGGGCCGGGCGCGACGCCTTCTCTCGCGCCGCTTCCGCTTGCTCGGCGGCGCCGCTCGGTAGTGAAAAACCCTCCGAGGCATGCGAGTCGTTTCTTCAGAGCAGTGAAAAGGCCAGCCAGCAGTGGGAACTCGAACGCCGCTTCCGCGCGTTCGAAGCAATGCACCGGCAATAGCGGACGTGCGTGCTTCATTCCGATTACGAATCGTCCGCATCAGGCTTGTGTATGTGCTGCCCGCTCGCGTAAGAATCGCCGGAATCCATTGCATCTAATCGCCGAGATGGTACATTCCGTGGACTGATCTTCTCTTCGCGAGAATGGTCGGTAACAGCAAAAACTAGTTTGGTACGCGGCCAAGGAGAGTGCGCATGCACCGTTTCACGGGATTTCTGGGAATGGCGACCATGATCGCGATCGCGTATGCGTTCTCCACGAATCGCCGCGCCATTCGCTACAAGACGGTCGCCTGGGGACTCGGCCTGCAGGTCGCGTTCGCATTCCTGGTGATGCGCTGGGATTTTGGCCGGCTGATCTTCGAGAAGCTGGGCAACGGCGCGAAATGGCTCCTCGATTTCGCCTACTACGGATCGTCCTTCGTCTTCGGCGACCTGGGGCAGAAGAATTCTCCCCGCGGCTTTTATTTCGCTTTTCAGGCGCTTCCGACGATTGTTTTTATCGCGGCTTTTTTTGCCGTTCTCTATTACCTTGGCGTCATGCAACTGGTCGTCAAAGCGGCGGCTCGCGTGATGACCGGCCTGATGGGCGCGAGCGGCGCCGAATCGCTCAACGTCGCCGCCAGTATCTTCATGGGCCAGACGGAAGCGCCGCTGACCATTCGCCCCTTTCTGCCGGAAGTCACGCGCTCGGAGCTAATGACCATCATGACCAGCGGCATGGCCCACGTCTCGGGCGGCATGATGGCGGCCTACATGGCGTACGGAATCCAGGCCAAGCACCTTCTGGCGGCCGTGATCATGACGGCGCCCGGAACGATTCTTCTGGCCAAGATTCTCGTGCCGGAAACGGAAAAGCCGCTCACGTCTGGCCGCGTGGAGATGGCGGAAATCGAGCGGGATGTGAACGTGCTCGGGGCGATTTCGCGCGGCACTATCGACGGGTTGCACCTCGCGCTCAACGTCGCCGCCATGCTCATCTCGTTCATCGCGCTGATTTACCTTGTCGATGGCTGCTTCGGGGCCGTCCACAACTGGCTTGCACCGCATGGCATGGCTTGGTTTCCCTCGAGCATCGAGCAGATTTTCGGCTGGCTGTTCTCGCCGATTGCCTGGGTGATCGGCGTTCCATGGCAGGATTGCCATACCGTCGCCAACCTGCTTGGCCTCCGCATGGTGACTAACGAACTCGTCGCGTTTCAGCGGTTGGGGCCGATGGAGGCGACGATGGATCCACGCTCTTTTACGATTGCCACCTTCGCGCTCTGTGGGTTCGCGAATCTGAGCTCGATCGGCATCCAGATCGGAGGAATCGGAGCGCTTGCGCCCAACAAGAAGTCCGAACTTGCGCGGCTTGGCTTGCGGGCCATGATGGCCGGCACGATGGCCAACCTGATGTCCGCTTCGATTGTGGGAGTGATGATGCGATGAGCGCGGCGCATTCCAAATCCGTGAAAGATACCGGCGAGTTTGTCCGGGCCGAACGCGCGGCGAAATTCATTCTCGCGAAAACGAAGCTACGGCCCAAAATCGCGCTCGTGCTGGGATCGGGACTCGGCGCCTTCGCCGGTGAATTTACCGGCGCCGTGCGAATCCCCTACGAAAAGATACCCGGCTTTCCCCGCTCGACAATCGAAGGGCACGCCGGATGTCTCGTGATTGGAAAGGTCGGCGCGGTTCCCGTAGCCGCCATGCAGGGGCGCGTGCACTTCTACGAAGGTTACGGGGCGAAGGAAGTTGTGTTTCCGATGCGCGTTTTCGGGCGTCTGGGAATTCGCGCCGCGATTTTGACCAACGCCGCCGGCGCGATCAATCTGCAGTTCAATCAGGGCGCGCTGGTCGTCATTCGCGATCACATCAATCTACAGGGCACGAATCCGCTGATCGGGCCGAATGACAAGCGTTTTGGACCGCGCTTTTCGGACATGACCCATGCCTACTCGCGGCCGTATCGCGAGATCGCGTCTGCCGAAGCGAAGAAACTCGGCATCGCGCTTCACGAAGGAGTCTACGCGGGATTGTCGGGACCCAGCTTCGAAACGCCCGCCGAAATTCGCTACCTGAAGACGATCGGCGCCGATATGGTCGGCATGTCCACGGTTCCTGAGGTGATCGTCGCCCGGCACATGGACATCCAGGTTCTGGGAATCTCCTGCGTCACGAACATGGCCGCTGGAATTCTGGATCAGGAGATCAATCATGCCGAGGTTCTTGAAACCGGCGAGCGCGTGAGGTCTCAGTTTGTCGCGTTGCTGCGCGCCGTGATTCCGCGGATTGCGGCGGGAATCAGCTGAAAGCTACCCGGCCGCGCTTTCAGAGCGGGCGCTTTGTCTCTTCACTGGTTTTTCGTATTTTCCCCGCGGCGTCGCGATAAGAAGCCTCAATGCCATACCGATCCCCGAGCCTGTTGAGCGGAGACTTCCGTCTTCTGCCGTTAGCCCAAAGCTTCATCGGCCCGGTTCAGGACTTGTTGTCAGTTCGAAGAAGAAAGACGAGGAAGAAGCGCGCCGCCACGTCGTAAACGTCGCAAACTTTAAGTTCTTGCGGATTTTCGGGGCTGGTTCGATGCCTCTCAACCAAAAACGGCCATTTGCTGCCAAATGCAGCCTCCGGAAGCGTGAACGGCACATTCTCGTGATGGGAATTCATGATCAGAAGCAGTGCTGCTGCGTCCCCATTTTGCCGCGTCTCCGCGCGCCCGTCGAGTAGCAAGGGGGGGGCGTTCCCCGGCAAATTACCGAAAGGCATTAAGGAAGGGGGATGCCCGGTGAGGCCACGATTCCTGCCATGCGCAAAATCTCGGAATACTCTTCGTCGGTCAGCGGGCAGATTGTCAACCGCGTGTTCTTCAGGAACTTGATTTTCTTCAGGAGTTTGTTCTGGCGCAACTCGGCCAACGTCACCTGCCGGGGCAGCCGCTCGATGGCGCGCAAATCCATTACAAGCGTTTTGGATTCTTTCTCGTGGGGGTCGGGGTAGGGATCGCGGCTCACTTCGGCGAGGGCGTAGACGGCGTGTTCGGCCTTGCCGTGATAACAGAGAGCGCGGTCGCCTTTGTGGACCTGCTTGAGTTGGCGGAGGGCGTCCGGCTTCGCGCCGGCGTGCCGCCACATTTCCTTGCCCTTCACAAAGAGGGTGTCCCAGTGGTAGACCCGAGGGTCGACTGCTAATAGCCAGCGTCGTGGTTTGGGGAGAGGCGGTTGAGTCGTCATCCGTCGAAAAAGTATCTCGCGCACTATACACGGAAGAGGAGAAAAAGTGGCAGAATTTGTTAGACGGGGATGTAAGAGGGATGCAAAACGGCAAGAATCAGTTCCCATGTACTTCAGAATGAGAAGATTACGCAGCATCCCTTGCAATCGCGGGGGATGGCATCTGCTTATGTAGTAGAAGGGTTATTCGCCTACTTCTCAACCTTTGCCAATAGCTCAGCGAACCTCTGCTCCCGATCCTTCTGGTCGAGGCCTTGGTAGATGTCGGCTATCTGCGTGGCGTTCATGGAGCAGAACTTAGGGCCGCACATGGAGCAGAACTTGGCTTCCTTGTAGAAATCGTCTGGAAGCGTTTCATCGTGCATGGCCTGGGCTGTTTCGGGGTCCAGAGAGAGCGCAAACTGCTTCTTCCAATCGAAGAGGAAGCGGGCGTAGCTCAGGGCATCGTCGCGGTCACGGGCGCCGGGGCGGTGGCGGGCGACGTCGGCGGCATGGGCGGCAATCTTGTAGGCGATCACGCCCTGGCGGACATCGTCGGCGTTCGGCAAGCCGAGGTGCTCTTTGGGAGTGACGTAACACAGCATGGACGCTCCGTGCCAGCCGATCATTGCGGCGCCGATGGCGCTGGTGATGTGGTCGTATCCGGGCGCGATGTCCGTGACGAGAGGCCCCAGCGTGTAAAAAGGCGCCTCGTAACAGAGTTCGTTTTCTTTCTTCACCTGCAATTCGATCTGATCGAGCGGAATGTGTCCCGGACCTTCAATCATTACCTGGACGTCGTATTCCCAAGCCTTCTTGGTCAACTCGCCGAGCACCTTCAATTCCGCGAATTGCGCTTCGTCACTGGCATCGGCCAGGCAGCCGGGACGCAGGCCGTCGCCGAGCGAAAAGCTCACGTCATGCTTCTGGAAAATCTTGCAGATGGCGTCGAAATTCTCGTAGAGAAAATTCTGCTGCTTGTGGAAGCTCATCCACTGCGCGAGGATGGCGCCGCCGCGGCTGACAATTCCGGTTATGCGGTTGCGCACGAGCGGAAGAAACTCGCGCAGCACGCCGGCGTGGATGGTCATGTAGTCGACGCCCTGTTCGGCCTGCTCTTCGATCACTTCGAGCATCACGTTGATATTCAGATCTTCGGCGCGGCGCACGCGGGAGATCGCTTCATAAATCGGCACGGTCCCGATGGGCACGGGGGAGGCATTGATGATGGCTTTGCGAATCATCGGGATGTCGCCGCCGGTGGAGAGGTCCATCACGGTGTCCGAGCCATAGTGGACGGCGCGATGAAGCTTTTCGAGTTCGTCATTGACGTTCGAGGTGGTGGCGGAATTTCCGATATTTGCGTTGATCTTGCAGAAGAACGCCACGCCGATGCCCATGGGCTCGAGGCTGTGATGGTGGATGTTGGCGGGGATGATGGCCCGGCCACGCGCGACTTCGTCGCGCACAAGCTCGGGCGAAATCTTCTCGCGCGTTGCGACGTAAAGCATCTCTTCGGTGATGACGCCCTTGCGCGCATAGTGCATCTGGGAAAAATTGCGCACGCCGCCGTTCATCGCCGCGGTTCGCTTTTCAATCCAGGCTTCTCGAATGCCCATTCAACACCCCCGTCCATCAAACCTAATCACTGCAAGCGGGTTCATTATCGCACCCGCTCTCCCAACCGGCAACTCAGCTCGGGACGATCGCCTCACTTACAGCGAAGAGCTAAGAGAGATCCCTCGTCGCTTCGCTCTGTCGGGATGACAACGAAAAACAAAAGCACAGGCAAAAGCGAAAGAAAGACCCACCCTTAAAAGCGAAGGGTGGGGCACCCGCAACTGCAACAGCGGCTGACTGCGGCGAGGCGGCGAATGGAAAAGGCGCGCCGCGATCGTTGCGTAAGAGTGTCGAGTCGTCACGTTCGTCACGAAGCGTTTTCAACAGGTCAACTTTGTTTCCGTTCGTCTTAGTGTGTCGAGTCAGATGCGGCAAAAATCGTGCTGCCGGGCCCGTTTTTTGCGTTCGAGTTATCATTATTCCAGCCACACCTGGAAGCACCCTAACGCGATCCGAATGGGGATTGCAACCAGTAGTTGTCGTGGTAAACGCTGCGAGGTTTCCCGAGCACTCCTGGAAGACGTTCCATTCCAACGGCAAAAGCAGGTGAGGGATACCATCGCTGAAAAGCAATGGACACGCCGCCGTTGACGTAGGTGCGGATCGCCCCGTATAATCGTGGTTTCCCAATCACGTTAGGAGAGAGCATGTACGCCGTAATTCGCACTGGGGGTAAGCAGTATCGCGTGGAGCCGGGGCAGACCGTGCAAGTGGAGCGGCTCGAAGGCAAGGTGGGCGGCACGGTTACGTTTGACAGCGTCCTTTCGGTCCGCACCGACGAGAAGAAGATTATCGGCGGCGCCGATGCCGCCAAGGCCAAAGTGACCGGGAAGATCATCCGGCATCTTCGTGGGCCTAAACTCAAAACGTTGAAATACAAAACGGGCGGCCAATACAATATTCAGCGCGGCCACCGGCAGGGCTACACCGCCGTAGAAGTCGGCGACATTCAACTTTCCTAGAGGCTTTTGAAATGGCACACAAAAAGGGCGGCGGTTCCTCAGTAAACGGGCGCGATTCGCACGGCCAGAGGCTGGGCGTGAAGCGATTTGGCGGACAGGTGGTGTCGGGCGGGAGCATTCTGATCCGGCAGCGCGGCACGCGCTACAAGGCCGGGAAGAACGTGGCGCGCGCCAAGGATGATTCCTTGTTCGCGCTGATCCACGGCGTGGTGCGGTTTGAGGATCGCGGCGGGCGCGGGAAGTTCATCAGCGTGCTTACCGTGGAAGAAGCCTCGGCCGCGGCCGATGAGAAGAAGTCTGCTGCTGCAGCTGCGGACTGAAGAGTCGCGGAAGAGGCACCGCGAAAGGAAGACGCGGCGCGCCGTTCGACTATGTCGGAGTTGAATCTCCGACCCCATAAAGACCTTCTCCCGAAAGTCATTCTCGCTGCTTTGACAGGAAGCGAAGCCCACCCTTAAAAACCATAAGGGTGGGGCACCCGCAAAACCGTGTTGCTAACAGTGAGTCTGGGGCTCGGATGACCCCGTTCCGGGCGCCGGTATTTTTGTGTTTCCACCCATGCCTGTCGTATCCTTTTTGTTGGTTCTGCGGATTCGGTAGTTCCCTAAGAGCACGAGCGACCTATGTTTGCTGACGAAGCCAAGATTGTGGTGAAAGGCGGCGACGGCGGAAACGGCTGCATGGCCTTCCGCAGGGAGAAGTACGTGCCGCGGGGCGGTCCTTCGGGTGGCGACGGGGGGCACGGCGGGGCTATTTATCTGGAGTCCAACCCCAACGACAACACGCTGCTGCGATACCGCTACAATCGAGAATTCCGGGCCGAGCGCGGGCGTCATGGCGAGGGATCGAAGTGCCATGGGCGCATGGGAGAGGACACCATTCTCGCGGTTCCCATCGGGACCGTTGTTTTCGATGCGGATTCGGGCGAGCAGCTTTTCGATTTCACCGAACCGGGGCAGCGATTTCGCGCCGCCCGAGGAGGGCGCGGCGGGCGTGGCAACGGCAATCCGCGATTCGTGAGGCCGTGGCACCAGGCGCCTACCGAGCACGAAGATGGCAGTCCCGGCGAAGAGCGCCACTTGCGGCTTGAACTGAAGCTGCTCGCGGACGTGGGGCTGGTGGGCTTTCCGAACGCGGGCAAATCAACGCTGATTTCCCGGATTTCGGCGGCCAAGCCGAAAATTGCGGCGTATCCATTCACAACGCTCGAGCCGCATTTGGGGGTTGTCTCGGCCGATCCGGACGCCGCTCCGGGGAACGGACGAACGTTTGTGGTGGCGGACGTCCCGGGCCTGATCGAAGGCGCGCACGAGGGAGCGGGGCTCGGAATAAGGTTCCTGAAGCATGTGGAGCGCACGCGGCTGATCGCGCACCTGGTGGATACCAGCGACTTCAACGACCACGACCCGGTGCACGATTTTGAGATTATCGAGCACGAGCTTGCTGCGTTCAGCCCGGCACTGGCGGAAAAGCCGATGATCGTCGTGGCGACGAAGCTCGATGCCACCACCGACCGCGAGCGCCTTGAGGAACTTCGCAAGTTTGCCGAACGGCGCGGGCTCGAATTCCACGCAATTTCCTCCGCAACCGGCGAGGGAATTGTGGAACTCGTGCGCGCGATGGCCAACGCGCTCGACCGGATTCCGAAGCCCGTCCCGGTCGCGCCGAGGCTACCGAATCGATCGACCTGCAAGAGGAGCATTCGCGCGAAGAGCGTCATGATGCTCTCGACGAAAATCCGGGAGAAGAGGATCATCCTGCCGCGCCGCACCGGGAGGAGCGTTGACGTCGCAGTCTGCTCAGAAAACGGCGGGCGGGGAGCATCGCCGGGCTGTGGCGCTTTTTGGCGGCACGTTCGATCCGGTTCACGCGGGGCACATCGCCGTGGCCCAGGCCGCGCAGCGGCGTTTTCACCTCGACGCGATTCATTTCATTCCCTCGTCGCGTCCGCCGCATAAGACCAAGATGGCGCTCACGCCATTTCTGCACCGCTATGCGATGGTCGCACTTGCGTGCGCGGACCATGCGACATTCGTGCCGTCGGTCGCAGAAGCCGACATGGATGGGGCCACGCCGCGCGTTTTCTACACAATCGATACGGTGCGGCGATTTCGCCGCGAACATCCTGACGATCATCTCTACTTTATTGTGGGCGCCGACCAGTTTCTGGAACTTCCCACCTGGAAGAACTACGAGGCGCTGCTCGATTGCTGCGACTTCATCATCGCGAGCCGGCCGGGGTTCAAACTGGATGCGCTGCGGCTGGTGATCCCGCCGGAAAAACTCGGGGCGGACGGGTCAACTACCAATTCGGGCGCCAATCCGGGAAAGATCGCGCTGCGGAAATCGTCCATTTACATGCTGACGACCGTGTCGAGCCACGTTTCTTCCACCGAAATCCGCAACCGGCTCGACGAACACCAGGGCATCCACGGGCTTGTGCCGCCGCGCGTGGAGGAATACATTCTGGGACAGGCATTGTACCGGTGACCCCTAACTCCCTTCGCCCCGAAATTCTCTGGGCCGTGGAAGCGGCGCAGGACAAGCAGGCGGTGGACATCACCGTTCTGAATCTTTCCGGGGCGGGCGCATTCGCGGAATATTTTCTGCTGTGCTCGGGAAGCAGCCACCCGCAGGTGCGGGCCATCGGAGAAGCGATCGAGGAACGGCTTGCGCGCGAAGGGATTCACCTGGCGCATCGCGAGGGAAAAATGAGCGCGGAGTGGGTGCTGCTCGACTACGGCTATTTTGTGGCGCATATCTTCAGCGAACGCGCGCGGGAATATTACGATCTAGAGCGGCTGTGGCGAACCGCCGAGAGCGTGAAATTTCCGGCGCCCGGAAAACCGCCCGAGACTGCCGGGGAATCGGAGCACAGCGGCACGCAACAGTAACAGTAGGGGCGGGCGGGAAGTTAGGTTGAATGCCGCAGTGGGCGCGGTAGTGAGCACGGCAATGAACACCACAACGAGCGCGACGACTAGCGGCGCAACGAGCACCGGTGTCCCTTGGGTGGCCGCCGAGCTGGCGTCGTTGCAAATTCTTCAGACCGCGCAGAAACTCGCCGACACGGCGACTACACTTCTGATTACCGGCGAAAGCGGCACTGGAAAGGACCAGCTGGCCCGCTGGATTCACGACCATGGTCCCCGCCGCGACGCTGCTTTTTTAAAGATCGATTGCGCCAGCCTTCCCGCGGAGCTTGTGGAATCGGAGCTTTTTGGGCACGAGCGCGGGGCGTTCACCGGGGCTGTCGCGCGCAAGCCCGGGCGCCTGGAAATGGCGCAGGGGGGCACGATCGCGCTGGATGAGGTGGCGGCGCTCGCTCCGGGTTTGCAGGCCAAACTGCTGCGCGTGCTCGAGGAGCGCACTTTCGAGCGGCTGGGCGGCACCGAAACCCTGCACATGGACGCTCGGATCATGGCGCTTACGAATACCGATCTCCTCAAGGCGGTTGCCGCCGGGCGTTTTCGCGAAGACCTCTTCTTTCGGCTGAATGTGCTGGCGATTGCGGTTCCTTCTTTGCGAGAGCGCCGGGGAGATATTCCTGTGCTGGCTGCTCATTTTCTGGCGCGGTTGGGACCGATTCACGGCCGGGCGGATGCTTCTCTCGATCCGGCGGCGCGGAAGCTTCTGGAGTCGTATGTGTGGCCGGGGAATGTGCGCGAGCTCAAGAACGCCATCGAACATGCGCTGATATTCGCTACGGGGCCTGTGCTTCGCGCGGAGGATTTTCCGCAGATCCTGCAAGCTGCGGGAACCGCGCACGTTGCGAGCGGGCTGAAGTCTCTCGAAGATCTTGAGCGCGAAGCGATCAAGGCAACGCTCGACCAAACGCATTACAAGATCGCCCGCGCCGCGGAAATCCTCGGCATCAGCCGGAAGACGCTGCTGGAGAAGCGGAAGCGGTACGGGCTGCTTTAGCAGCGATGCGCCCTTGAACAGTCTGTGCGGCAACGGCTAAATCGTCCCTCAGCGGCTGAAGCCGCATTGATTTACAGGGATTTGCGGCACGGATAAATCCGTGCCCTGACGGAAGACCTACGTTGCCACATAGTCCCTCGAAGGTCTGCTTCGACGAACGCAGCGGCCTATCGCAATGAAAATCCGCTTGATCATGCTTGGCAAGACGCGCCGCGAAGAGGCTCGCGCACTCTTTGACGATTACCTTGGGCGCATCCGGCGATACGCGGAGATCGAGGTGAACGAATTGCGCGACGGGACGCCGGCTGCTCTACGCAAATTGAAGATGGAGCCGGGCGCGGCGGTCGTCCTGTTGGATGCGGGCGGCAAGCAATTTACCTCGCAGCAATTCGCGCATTGGATCGGCGGCGTGCGCGACGGCGGAACGCGCGAGATTGTTTTTCTGTGCGGGGACGCTTCGGGATTTCCGGACGTTCTGCGGGACGCGGCGAAGCAGAAGATTTCGCTTTCGACGCTTACCATGCCGCATGAGTTTGCCCGCGTCGTGCTGGCCGAGCAGATTTACCGCGCTTTTGCGATTCTCGCCGGGCATCCCTATCCTAAATAGGGGGCGCGACCGGGGCCAGAAAGCGCTAAGAATGCGTGTGTTGCGCGTCACACAGGTGTAGTAGCGTGCCTTGCTTTTCCTGCGTTCGTGCCCTAAAATTTTTGTATACACTTTAAGCTCGTTTATCGCGCCGCGTTTAGATTGCCGTACCTGCGGGTGCGTTTCCCGTCGCGCACAACATCCTAGGAGGATCGGTGGCAACACCATTGGAAAAGTGGGTCGAAGAGACAGCACGGCTTACGAAGCCCGAAAAGATTGTGTGGTGCGATGGATCGCGGGAAGAGAACGAACGCCTGTCCCAGGAAATGCTGCGCGACGGCACTTATCTATCCCTGAATGAACAGACGTATCCCAGCTGTTACCTTCACCGCAGCAATCCCAACGATGTGGCCCGCACCGAAGGACTGACGTTTATTTGTACGCGCGAAAAAGCCGATGTAGGACCCACGAATAACTGGATGTCGCCCGAGGAGGGCAAGACTAAGGTTCGCCCGCTTTTCGACGGGGCCATGAAGGGGCGCACGATGTACGTGGTGCCCTATATTTTGGGGCCGGAGAAGTCGCCCTACAGCAAGATCGGCGTGGAGATTACCGACAGCGCTTATGTGGTGGCGAGCATGCGGATTATGTCCCGCATGGGCAAGGTGGCGCTCGACCGGCTGGGAAGTTCGGACGATTTTGTTCCCGGGCTGCATTCGCTGGGGGATTTGAATCCGGACCGGAGGTTCATCCTTCACTTTCCGGAAGAAAAACTTATCTGGAGCGTCGGTTCCGGCTACGGAGGCAACGCGCTGCTCGGTAAGAAGTGCTTTGCGCTGCGAATTGCGAGCTGGATGGCGCGCGGCGAAGGCTGGATGGCCGAGCACATGCTGATTCTGGGGCTCGAGGACCCGTCGGGGAAAGTGACCTATATGGCGGCGGCATTTCCGAGCGCCTGCGGCAAGACGAACCTCGCGATGATGGTTTCGGCGCTGGAGAAGCAGGGCTATCGCGTGTGGACGATCGGCGACGATATCGCCTGGATGCATGTGGGATCCGATGGAACGCTGCGTGCCATCAATCCCGAGGCGGGCTTTTTTGGAGTTGCACCGGGTACCAATGAAAAGACCAACCCGAACATCATGGGCGCGCTGCACAAGAATACGATCTTCACCAATGTGGGCCTGACGCCGTCGCGCGAGCCGTGGTGGGAGGGGATCGACGGCGCCGTGCCGCAAGGGCTCACTACCTGGAAGGGCGAGCCGCTGAACGGCAATTCGGGGCCGGCAGCGCATCCGAATTCGCGTTACACCGTTCCGGCGTGCCAGTCGCCGTCCATTTCGTCTCACTGGGCCGATCCGGAAGGAGTGCCGATCTCGGCGATTATTTTTGGCGGCCGGCGAGCGCATCTTGCTCCGCTCGTGTATGAATCGCAGAACTGGCAGCACGGCGTGTTTGTGGGCGCGACGATGGCTTCGGAAACTACGGCAGCCGCGACGGGCGCAGTGGGCGTCACGCGGCGCGATCCGATGGCTATGCTTCCATTCTGCGGGTACAACATGGCCGATTACTTCGCGCACTGGCTGAAGATGGGGCCCAAGCTGAAGAATCCGCCGCGGATATTTCACGTGAACTGGTTCCGGCGCGGGGCCGATGGAAAGTTCCTGTGGCCGGGATATGGCGACAACGTCCGCGTGCTGAAGTGGATGCTGGATCGCATCGAGGGCCGCGCGAAAGCGTCGGAAACGCCCATCGGGAACGTACCCGCTCCCGGTTCGCTGCTCCTTGACGGGCTTTCGATCTCGCAGGAAACGCTGAACGAGCTTCTTCGGGTCGATCCGAGCGCTTGGACGGAGGAGTCGCGGGCGGTTGGGAAGTTTTTTAAGGAATTTGGCGACCGGCTTCCCGAGGCGCTGCGTCAGGAACACCGGGCGCTGGACGAGCGGCTGCAGCGTGCCGCGGTGCCGGTGAAGTAAGCAGAGGCAGAGGAGGTAGAGGAGGAAGGCTCGCGGTAAAGGCACCGCGTAAGGAAGGGCGCTGCGCGCCGAGTCTATTTGTCGAAGCTTGAAGGTTCCGACCCGCTAAAAACATCCAACCGATCTTGTGAAACCGCAGCGCGGCATTGACCGGGAGCCATCGGGGAAGTTGTTGCATTACCGAGCCTAGCGGCTAAGATGATCGAGTGGTGGAACCTGGCAAACGCGATATTCTTCGAGCGAGATTTGCCCAAATTTGGCGGCTGAATCGCGGGCTTGCTTCGTGGCTGATTTGCGCGCTTCTGGTTGCAATCCTGGTCGCCGCTACCGCTTCGTCTCAATCGACCCTTCCGTCTAACAAACCGGCCAGTTCCACGTCCAGCGCTGCTCCAAATCTCGTTGTGGTTCCGGACCTGGCGCAGCGGGTGGCGAAATTCCGGCGCGTGCATATGCCATTCAATTCGCAGGGGCTGAGTGCTCGCGAGCGGCAGATGATCGACAAGCTCGTGGATGCTTCGGGGCTGCTGGACTGCATTTACTGGCGTCAAAGCGATCCCGAAGGATTGAAGCTCTATCTTTCGCTCGCCGGAAGCAAGAATCCGCAGGACGAGCTCCTTCGCCGCTATTTGAAGATCAACGGCAGCCGCTTTGACCTGATCGACGACGAGAAGCCTTTTGTCGGGACGCAGCCGATGCCGCCGGGGCGGGGATTTTTCCCGGAGGACATGACGCGGGCAAAATTCGACGCGTATGTGGCGGCGCACCCGGAGCAGAAGGCGGCGCTGTTCGCCCCGCAGACGATCGTGCGCCGGAAGGGCGACGCTCTCGAAACGATTCCTTACCATGTTGCCTACCGGGAATTCCTGGAGCCGATGGCGAAAGACCTGCGCGAAGCGGCCGCGCTCAGCGACGATCCGGCATTCGCGAACTTTCTGCGCCTGCGAGCGGATGCCTTGCTTACCGACGATTATTTTGCGAGCGACATCGCCTGGCTTGGCCTGCAGAATCCCAAATTCGACGTGATTTTCGCGCCGTACGAGACGTACCTGGATTCGCTGCTCGGCGTGAAGACCTCCTACGGGGCGTCGGTGATGATCCGCAACGAGGAGGAAAGCAAGAAGCTCGCGGTGTTCCAGAAATATGTACCCGATCTGCAGGAATCGCTGCCGCTCTCACGCGACGACCTGCCCTCGAAGCGCGGCAAGCAATCGCCGATGGAGGTGGTGGATTCGCCTTACCGCGCAGGCGACCTGCTGCACGGCTACCAGGCCGTAGCCGACAATCTTCCTAACGATCCGCGCATCCACGAGCAAAAAGGCTCGAAGAAGATGTTCTGGAAGAACTTCATGGATGCGCGCGTGAACTACATCATTCTGCCGCTGGCCAAGCGGGTGATGAAACCCGATCAGGCGGCGCTCGCGAGCGGCGAAGGCTACCTTACCGACACGCTGATGCACGAGATTTCCCACGGCCTCGGGCCGGCCTTCGCGCGCACCTCGGCAGGCAAAGTGGATATTCGTGAGGCGATCGGGGCGCAATACTCCGGGCTGGAAGAAGCCAAGGCCGACGTGGTGGGCGAGATGGGGCTGAAGTGGCTGATCGACCATGGGGCGTTTCCCAAGGAGAAGCAGAACGCCGTGTATGCTTCCTACGTGGCGGGGATCTTCCGCACGGTTCGCTTCGGAATCGCCGAGGCGCACGGCGCAGCCGAGATGATGGAGTTCAATTACCTGGCGGAGCAGGGCGCGATTCACCGCGAGCCCGGCGAGCGGCCTCTATGACATTAGCTTTGACCGCATGCCGGCCGCGATTGCGTCACTCGGCAAGGAATTGCTCGAGCAGGAGGCCACGGGCGACCGCGCGCGGACCGAACGCTGGTTCAAGAAATACGCGGTGATGCCGCCGGAACTCTCCGCGGCGCTGGCGAAGGCTTCCGACATTCCCGTGGATGTGGATCCGGAGTTCGACTTTCACCCTCCGCTCCGGTAAAGAACTCAGAGAATGGACTGGACTTCTTCGTCGATGGCGACGTGCGTCTGGGGGAATCCGTTGATCTGGAAATCCGCCCCGGCGGCGCAGGCGAAATGCAAGAAGCGGCTGATGTGGTAATCCTCATCGAAAGCGCTGAAAACGTCCTCGATTTCCTCTTTCGAGAGTCCGAGCGACGTGAGCGGGACCTGCTTTCCGTAGCCGCCTGCGGCCGCCAGATACTTCTCCACGATTTCTTTGAGCTCGATATTCATCGCCAGACTTATATCCAGAGGTACGCGCCGGACTCACCGTAAGGCAGGTTCACGTAAAAAAGATTCGCCTCCGGAATCGCTTCGAACGAATCGCACAGCTTGCGGGCTCCGTGGGCGGCGCACAGGGATTCGCCGGCGGCGCTCGTGATTTTCTCCACCTCGTCGAGACTGGCTACCTGATCTCGCGGAAACCAGAGCCAGGTGGCCAGCTGCTTACATCGTACACACGAGCCGAATCCCTCAGCCAGACGTTTCTCGATGGCGCCCGCTACGTCTGGTGCGACACCGGCCGGGCCGAAATCGGGATCGGCGACAAAAAAATACTGCGTGAATATCTCGGGATCGGGTTCAAAAGCGACTACGAAGCCGGGATATCGTGTGAGTTCAGGCGCCAAGGTCCCGGTGAGGCACGAGCGGCACAGGACGACTTCGGGACGCGCGGGATCGCGCTGCGTCACACGCTTACCCCTCAGATAGAGGGTGTCGGGGAGAAGCGTCGCCAGCCATTCGGCGTCATGCTCG
Organism: uncultured Acidobacteriota bacterium; assembly: GCA_963797585.1. Lineage (GTDB taxonomy): Bacteria > Acidobacteriota > Terriglobia > Acidiferrales > UBA7541 > Palsa-295. The sequence goes on along the minus strand of CAWCQH010000012.1, from coordinate 60,882 downwards.
AGGTGAATGCATTCGGCGGGCGAACCTTTGAGCCAGGCCCACCAGTTGCGACTCCGCGGGAGAATCTGTACGGAGGGATAGGCGGCTTCATGAGACATCTGGCTCAAATCTTCCACCCCCATTTCCGCCCCAAGGGGGCCATTTGGGACGCGTATGGTAGCAGAAGGAACCTGAATGCGTGCGTCGGAAATGTTTTGCTTTCTTTCGTTCGCGGGACGCGAACGGCCGCGCAGATCGCGACTCGGGACCACCCCGGTGCGCCCTGCGTCCATTGACAACGTGCAAACCGGACGCGTATCATTTCCAACGATACAGCGTCGCGAGCGGATGCTTATCCCCTTCAAGCTCTAACCCCCGGATGGGTGGAGTAACCGAGGTAGAACTCTCGGCAAGCTGGGCAGTCATTGCTACGGAGGCCGCTTCCCATGTCACCCGAACACGACGAGAAACCCCAACCTTCTGCCCCGGAGACCATAATGGCAGAGCCTTCATCGGAAAACCTGCAATTCGCGGCTGCCTCTGCTGTGGCGGCTGAACCCCAGAGCGCAGGTGCGGCCACCGCCGTGGCTCGCGCTCCTGAGACCGTCTCGATGACCGATTCTCCGGTGACTAGTTTGCCAAGCGCGAAGGCGGAGGTTGCAAACCCACCTGCTGCCGAAAGCGACACTGCGGAATCCTCCGAGACAACGGAAACGATGGACCAGCTGCTCGATCAGTTTCCCACTCCTGAAACGGCGGCGGCGGAAGGGGAAATATTCGACGGACGGGTGCTGGCGGTAACCGAGGCGGGCGTGGTTGTGGACGTCGGCGGGAAGTTCGAAGGACTGGTGCCGGCACAGGAGTTTCTGGATTCGGGCGCTCCGATTGAATTCGGCGAGGGGCAGACGATCGAAGTCGAACGTTTGCACGAGCAGCGCGATGGTTACGTGCTGCTATCGCATGTGCGCGCGCATCGCCGCCGTGTGTGGGAGCGAATCGAGAAGGCTTACCGGGAGCATACCAATCTCAAAGGCAAGATTCTGGAGCGGATCAAGGGCGGGTTGGTGGTCGATATTGGCGTGCGGGCTTTCCTGCCAGCATCGCAGATCGAATTGCGTCCGGTACACGATCTGGATGGATGGAAAGACAAAGAGATCGAAGTTCGCATCCTCAAGCTGAATCGCAAGCGCGGCAACATCGTGGTGAGCCACCGGGCGCTGCTGGAGGAGGAGCAAAAAGCCAAGCGCGATACGCTGGCATCGACGCTGGCCGAAGGCAGCGTAGTGACCGGCCACGTGAAGAACATTACGGATTACGGCGTATTTGTGGATTTGGGCGGGATGGACGGATTGCTCCACGTGAGCGATCTCGTCTGGGGACGCGTGCCGCATCCTTCGACGCTGGTGAAGGCCGGGGACGAAATTCAGGTGCAGGTGCTGAAATTCGACAAGGAAAAGCAGCGCATTTCGCTGGGGAGAAAGCAGCTTCTTCCCGATCCCTGGGCGACGGTGCCGGAACGGTTGCCGGTGGGCACGCGGATACAAGGGAAAGTCGTGGGCGTCACCGACTACGGGGCTTTCGTGCAGATTGAGCCGGGGGTCGAGGGACTGGTTCACGTAAGCGAGATGAGCTGGTCTAAGCGCACCAAGCATCCTTCGAAAATCGTGAAGGTTGGCGATGACGTGGACGTGGTGGTGCTGGAACTCAAGACCGATCAGCGGCGCATTTCCTTGGGACTCAAGCAAACCTTGCCTGATCCGTGGGAAGCCGCGGCGGAGAAGTATCCCGTGGGCACGATTATCAATGGGCGTATCCGCAATCTTGCCGACTTTGGCGCCTTCGTGGAAATTGAAGAAGGCATGGAAGGCCTGATCCACATCAGCGATGTGAGCTGGACCGAGCGGATCAAGCATCCCAGCGAGAAATTCAAGAAGGGCGATTCCGTGCAGGCCCGCGTGCTGAAGGTGGATTCGCAGAACCGCCGGCTTTCCCTGGGAATCAAGCAAGTGAACGACATCTGGGCCAACTGGTTTGGCGCGCACAAGGCTGGCGAAGTTATTAAGGGCAAAGTGACCAGAACGACGGACTTTGGCGCGTTCGTGGAACTGGCCGATGGCATAGAAGGTCTGTGCCATGTGTCGGAAATCGAAGAGCGGAAGCCAAAGGGCGAGCGGGAAAAGGAAAAGGCGCCGCGCGGCGCGCGCGTGACCTCTGTGCTGGCAGGCGGTCAGGAATACGACTTCAAGATCATCCGCCTGGAACCCGAAGAGCGCAAAATCAGTTTGAGTTATCGCGCGGCGCAAAAGCAGGCGGAACGGCAGGAGATCGAGACGTTCCGGTCAACGAAGTCGTCGCCGACTGCGACGATCGGCGATGCCATCATGGCCAAGCGGCAGTCATCGTAGCGAGTTCCCTCAAAGGGGCCGGATTTCCGGGGTTCACCTCCCCTTCCCGGGCGAATAATCTTTACCTTACGTTAGATTGATGATATCAAAGAGCTTGTGGCGCTCCCCGGCTTCAGCGCCCCCGGACCATCACTTTACTACGATCGACTTCTTGAGGAGGCTTTTATCCCATGGCAGAGGCAGCCGGCGAGCGAACGCAAATCAAAGAACAAACGATGACCAAGGCCGATCTGGTGGAGGAAGTCACACGTGTGACCGATCTGCCACGGAAGGAATCCGAAGCAGTCGTCGAAACGATTTTCGAAAGCATCATTGCGGCGCTGCAATCGGACGATAAGATCGAGATTCGGGGTTTCGGAAGCTTTCGCACACGCCAGCGCCGCGGGCGCACCGGGCGCAACCCGAAGACCGGGGCGAAAGTAGAAGTCCCCCCGAAGAAAATCCCCTATTTCAAGCCCAGCAAAGAACTGAAGGACTTCATCAATACCTCGGGGCCGGGGCCAGCAGCGGCTTCCGCAGGCTCCCACGAACCCGGCACGCAGGGCTAAGCAGGATGGATTATTTGTGGTCGCCCTGGCGCTACCGTTATATAGCCAGCGAAGGAAAGAACGACGGTTGCGTATTCTGCGACGCGATTGCGGCGAACGACGACGCTGAAACGCTGGTGGTTTTACGGGGTGAGAAAAACTTCATTATTCTGAACCGGTATCCTTACACGAGCGGGCACGTGATGGTGGTTCCCTACGCTCACCTGGGCGAGCTTTCCGCGGTTCCTCCCGATACGCTTTCCGAAATGATGCTTCTGGCGCAGCGTGCTCAGGCTGCACTCGGGAAGACGTACCACCCGGAGGGATATAACCTGGGCATGAATCTGGGGCGGGCGGCGGGAGCCGGAATCGTGGGGCATTTACACTTGCACGTGCTGCCGCGGTGGGCCGGCGATGCGAACTTTATGACGGTTGTGGGAGAAACCCGGGTGGAGCCTGAAGAGCTTTCGACGACCTATCAGAGGCTTCGGAGCGCTCTCGCCTGAAGTTTTCTATCGGGCGAATCTCTACTGGGTGTTGGCTGCGGCCAGATGCGGGGCGTCCCAGAAATCGCCACGTCCGAGAAGTTCCACGCCAATGTGGCGCCGGCCTTCTGAATCAAAGCGCGAGTAAACCACGCGTGCTTCCATTCGTTTACCTTTGTCGCGGCGACACAAGACCACGCGCCCGTTGATCTCGACAGAATGGCGGCAGACGAAACCGGCGCCATGAAGGCTCACGGTGGACGTCCAGGTTTCTTCCTCCCAGGTATTGCGCGGATCTTCCCGGCGCAACCAGACAGGGACGGACGCGGGCACTCGCGGACTGCGGCGCAACGAACGGCCAAGTTCCGAACAGCGGCGCTGGATATCGAGAAGTCCGGACCGGTAAGGGCCAGTCGCCGATTCTTCGCCGGCTGAGAGTGTTTCGGCTTGGTGCATGCAATCCGCCAAAAAGTTCTTAAGGTTTGCGGCTGCGGCGGTATCGACCGGTTTCACCTTCAGGCAGGCGCTGCGGGCGTCCATCTCCTGAAGCGAAACGGAAAGAAAGTGGTCGAGGCACAACGGGCGGGTTTCGAGCTGCATCGTCACGATATGCCTGCAGCCGTCGCACGAACATTGGCTGGCCTTCAGCGCGCGGAGCGCGTCGGGCCATGCAATCTGAGTTGCCATCTGCCGTCCCAAGAGCCCCTGCCTAGGGGCCAAGCTTATTGCTTCGGAAGTTTGCCAATCCCTTTGGCTACATCGGAAATTGCGGCGCCGACGAGTTCGAGGTGCGCACGGCTCTGACTTTCCAATTCGAGAGAGAATCGGCGGGTAGTCTCCGCGGCTTTCGCTTGGATGTCGCCAAGAGCGGCCTCGATAGGGGCCAGCGCCGTGTATAGGCGGGCTTGCGCTTCGGCCTCCTGCCGCTGGGCGGAAGAGTGGAAGCGGTCGAGAGAGGCGCTCATAGCCGCCTGGATCGTCTTCTGGAGTTCTTCGCGGGCGGAATCGAGACGTTCGCGCACGATCATCTCAAACTTTGTCTCGAAGCCGGAGCAGACTTCCTCGATTTTCCCCGTAGCTTTCGAGAGCGCCTGATCGAGCACCCTTTCGAGTTCCTCGCGCTGTTGCACCAGCCCGGCGATCGTCTCCTTAGCATGATCGATTACCGGAGCCGACTGTTCCTTGAGCCGAGAGACAATGCGATCCACGCCTTCTTCTCGCGACGATTCGAGGCCGCGCTGCAGGCGGTCCAGAGCGTTGGCGGAGAGGCTCTGCGCGAGATGATCGAGTTCCTTGCTGCGTTCCTCCACGCGTTCGAGGGCGCGGCGAATATCGGAATCGAGCCTCCTGGTCCAAGCGGCGTGAAGCGTCTTCGCGCTTTCCTGGCTGACCCGGTTCAATTGCTTGAGGGATTGCTCGATCCAGGGTCCCGTCTGAGAGGAAGCGAGTTCGGTGAGCACGGCCTTGGCTTCTTCGCGAAGTCCATGACGAACGTCATCGAGGGTGGATGTGGCCTTTTCGCGAACTGCGGCTCCGGCCGCCTCAAAAAGAATTTTTTCCATCTGCTGGTGAAATTCGCCGACCAGTCGCTCGACCGGGCGCTCCATGGAGGAGGACGGAGAGGGTTTTGCGATTGCCGGAGCGGCTCCTGCGCCGTTGGCGGGCGGTTCCGGAGCGGCGGGTTTCGCAGCGGGTTCGGGTTTTGGAACGGCAAACGGTTTCGACTTTGCGGAAGCGGGTTCTTTCAAGCGAGATTCACAGAATGAGACCCAATCCTGCGGCGGGGAGTCAATGCCCCAGATGTTTCCCGGATCTTCGAGCTCGATGGCGGTCTCGTAAGTGCCGTTGGCATCGAGCGGGCGCTTTACCCATTTGACGAGGCCGCGGGCGGAGATAGTGTCTGTTCCGTGGTCCGTGGGATTCAGTTCCAGCATGACCCAGGAATTAGTGAGGACGTCATGCTTCGATTCGTAGCGGCAGCCGTGACAACTTACGGCGACCGTGGAGACTTCCTCGCGATAAGGGCCGCGGTAGGAATCGACTCCCATCACCGTGATCGGGACGACGGCATTCAGGCGCGTGCTTCGGCGGAGGGGGCGGTTGAGATCGCTGGCGGTTGACGTGTTCGACATGATTCCTCTTTAGCTCTGAATTCGATGTACTCAGGATACGGCAAGCCTTTTCGCTGGATAGCGCCCAAATTCGGCGGGCGTGTTAATGGGTAACTACAAGGAATACGGCAGGAAAGGGAGTGAAACAGGGAAGCCTTCAGGCTTTATTGGGCTGCTGATGGACAGCTGCACGCAACGAAGGCGCCAGGGGTGATTTCCGTCTGGGCGCACGAATACGGGCGCCAGTCTTTCGCGGAAAGCGAGATCGCCGCGGACACGTGCGTCGCAAAAAGGTCCAGGAGTTTTGCGCGGACAAGTTCGCTGGAGCGGATCAATAGAGAGATGGTCCGCAGGTTCGCCGGACTATAGGACGGAAAACTTGAGAGCTGGCGGAAATCGTAGGCTTTTTCCCAATCGGATTTCGTGGGGGAGGCGGAGCCAGCGAAGTTCTTTAGATACAGGACCGCGTAATCAACGAGTGCGCCGTTTGCCGTGTCGTACACACCAATCTCGAACTCTGGATTGTGGCTATCGGGGCTCATCGATGGGGCGATGTTCGTTGCGAAATAAGGAGCGCCGGCGGCGTCGGAAAGAACCCGAAAGTCATTGATGTGAGTATGACCCGCGTAGCTGTCGCGAAGGGAGTCTTTGTGGCCTTCGATCGCTGCGAGGAATGCATCGAGATATGGCTTTTTCCAGAACGCCGCCGGAGTGGAACATGTACCCGATTTTGACGACGCGTAAGCATCGATTCCCGGGGGCAGGTGCATGATAAGGGCTGCTCTGTGGCCGCGGGCGCGAAGGCCATCAAGCCGGGATGTGAACCAGCGCATCTCTTGCGCGCCGGCATCGGAGGCACCTGGAGATGTGCTGCCAGTGTAAATCCTCGACCACAGAGTGGTGTTGAGGACGAGGAACTCCTGGCCCGGTACAGTAGGATGGGGCACCGCATAGTAACCACCTTGGCGAAAGTCCCGGGCGGCGTCTGGATTGGCGGCGACAACTTTCCATTCTTTCGAAAGCGCCGCCAGGAGCGGTTTCCCCGGTGCGGCGTAGTCCCCGACTACTGAATCGTTATTCCCCAGCGCTCCCACAACCGGGACGGCTGGGAAGGATTGCTGAATCATGCGGTTTACGAAGACCATCGTCTTGATCACGAAATCCTGATAGCCCCGGCTGTCCAGCATGAATTCGCGGTATTTTTTTTCGAAATCGTGCCCTAAGTAGTCTCCGGTTACGAGTACGTAGTCATACGGAGTGCCGGTGTCACGAGCGGCCTCAAGTGCAGATACGAGGAGAGCATAGTTCGTATCTGAACGCGTGGTCGGCACGGCGGGCGCTGCCGGGAGATCGCGGCCCCCGTGGGATTCGAGAATACCTGGCCATTTCTCAACAGGATTGGACGCGAGGGCTTCGACTTCGCGCGGATCGGTGCCGGTAAAAGGATCGAAATGAATATCCGTTAGAATCAAGAAGGTTCGTTCATTCCGCCCGGCGGAAACAATCCCGTTATCGAGACCTTGTCGAGGATTCGCGTCGATCGGCATCGCATGGAAGGGCAGGAGCCAACAGCCAAGAAGGAGGATTGCTGCGGCGACCTGTCTTTGAGCATCCATCGTGCGGTTAGACTCCAACCTCAACTATAGCAGTGACGGCGGGACGAAGAGTTTTAAGGGAAGGTGCAAAAACCACGCGGAGATGAGTCGGAGAGAACGTTCCCCGACTCATCCGCGCGGCATCTCAAAAATGGGCAGCATTCCAGGTCAGGCGGGACGCCCGAAGCAGTGATATTCGAAGCCCCTCGCCTTCATGTCCTTGGGGGACAATATATTACGGCCGTCGAGGATCAATGGGCGATCCATCGCGTCGTGAACGCGCTCCCAATCGAGTTTCTTGAACTCGTCCCACTCAGTGGCGATGAGCAGCGCTTCGGAGCCCTCCGCGGCCTCATAAGGAGACTTCGCATACTCGATCTGAGGCAGCACGGCGCGCGCCCGGTCCATGGCTTCCGGATCATAGGCGCGAATCCGGGCACCTTCTCCTAACAGTTGGTTGATCAAATCGATGGCCGGGGCAAAGCGAATATCGTCCGTGTTGGCCTTGAAGGCAAGGCCCAAGACGCCGATTTGTTTGCCGCGGATGACCCAGAGGGCCTTACGTATTTTTTCGCAGAAGCGTTCGATCTGCTTCTTATTGATCTTTTCCGCTTCCCGAAGCATCGTGAAGTCCACGCCGGAACGCTCGGCCAGGTGCACGAAGGCCTGCAAGTCTTTGGGTAGGCAGAACCCTCCGAAACCCAATCCTGTGCGCAGAAAACTTTTACCGATGCGCGGGTCCATTCCGACGGCGTGCATCACTTCTTCGATGTCCGCTCCCAGCCGCTCAGCGAGCGCCGACACCATGTTGGCGTAGGAAATCTTGAGCGCCAGGAATGAATTGGAGGCGTGTTTGATGAGCTCAGCGCTGTTGATCGTGGTTACGAGCCATGCGGGTTTGGGTCCCTGCGGGCAGCCGGACGGATGGACGAGACACTTGAAACTCTGCTCCAGGACCGGGCGGTAAATTTCCTTGAGCTGCTTTTCGGCATTTTCATCTTCCACGCCGACAACGATCCGGTCCGGATGGAGGAAATCCTCCACCGCCGTACCTTCGCGCAGAAACTCGGGATTGGAGGCAACACTGAAGGTCACGTTCGATTTACGTCCATAAACGCCCAGGGCACGCTTGAGTTCCTGGCCTGTGCGAGCCGGCACGGTGCTCTTCTCGACGACGATTTTGGGGCTGCGCGCTTCGGTAGCGATCATTCGCGCGACATGGTCGATGGCGCTCAGGTCCGCATCCCCGTTGGGAAGCGGTGGGGTTCCCACACAGATGAAGATGGCATCGCCGCGAGTGGCGGCGTCGGCGAGATTCGCGCTGAAGCTGATCTTCTTCTCGGCGCGGGCCTTGGCTATCACCTTCTCGAGGCCAGGTTCGTAAATAGGGAGGCCTCCATCCTCAAGAATCTTGATTTTTGAGGCGTCATTGTCGGTGCATATCACTTCATGACCGATTGCCGCGAGGCAACCGCCTGTCACCAAGCCGACATAACCCGAGCCAATCACCGAAATCTTCAATGGAATCTCCTGATAAGGATTTAAGGACTCGAACCCCACGAACCTTCATTGTGTTCCATCCGGTATGCAATTCCAAGCGCGCGGCGACGCGATGTTTCTATTCTCTCAATGGAGACGCATGCCTGGACTTTCAAACCGAGTCCGCGCGGATGGACGATCACGAAGATCGTGAGAAGGGAATTTGAAAGAAAAAGTTTTCCGTTATTTCCCCGATTTCGGCATGTTCGCTTGGGAAAATGCTCGGATGCCAGTTTAATTCGTTTTTAATCAGATGTTTATGCGCTAAACAAAAATGGACCGGCACTTGCATTCAAGGGCACGGGGAATTGTGTTTAGGCTATTAGTACTCTTGCAGCCACTACAACAGTAGGGCACTGTTGAGGTCCAGGGCTAACAGGGGCATGAAGAACGGGGTCTATTATCTCAGGTCGAACGTGCTTGTGGAGCCCCTTGTAGATGGTTGGTATGCCTGGGCCCACTTGATCCCTCCTGCGACCGCGGCACGAAATCTCACCGAGCGGCATCTGCGCATAATGGAGTCCTATATCGAGTCTCCTGAAGCGCACCAGACCGCTGTTCGAAACCCCGCCCTGCTGGGCGGCCCCTTCATGGATCTGGGAGAAAACCGGGTAAAAGAAGTGACGGAGCTGCGCGATCGCACGCTGCGTGACCGCCAGACGCTGGTTGAACTTTCTCGCTCGATTGAAGAGCTTGACGCGATGCTGCGGACGAAGGGAACCGGTTACAGCCTGGAAGCCCTCTATGACGAGGTGCCGAAAAACCTTCAGGGTTACGTGGAACTGACCTACGACTTGAACAATCACCCATCCTTCCGCCTGATCGAACCGCTTCTTTACAAGAGCAAGGCGTACGACGAATCGCTGCAGAGCCTGATGTTCTCAGAGGTCACCGGCGACGAGCGGCCTTTTGTGTTGAGCACGCCGCGGCTGGACAAGGGAAGCTCGGTGCACTTGCAGATTCCTTTCTCGAGCGAGCGGATCGACAAGCTCTTTCGCATGAAGAATAAGCCGGCCTCCTTCGATTTGGTGCGCGAGACGCTGGGTCTGAATGACGAGGATGCGAATCGTTTTCGGTCATTCCTGACTCACGAGCCGCCCCGCCCGTACGCAAAATATAAAGGGCAGGGCGCGCGGTGGCGCTATTTCGGGCACGCCTGCATCCTTCTCGAGACCAAGAACGTAAGCGTGCTGATGGATCCGGTGCTCAGCTACACATACGAGAATAGTGTTTCGCGGTACACGTATGAAGATCTCCCCGAGGTGATCGATTACGTCCTGATCACGCACAACCATCAGGACCACATCCTCTTTGAAACGCTGCTTCAATTGCGGCACCGTATTCGCAACATCGTGGTGCCCCGCAACGGAGGGGGCGCGCTACAGGACCCCTCGCTGAAACTGCTCCTGAAGCAGTGCGGCTTTCGAAATGTCATTGAGCTGGCCGAAATGGAAGAGATCGACTTCGAGGGCGGCGCGATCACGGCCATTCCGTTTCTCGGCGAACACGGCGATTTGAACGTGCTTACCAAGTCCGCGTACCACCTGCGCGTGGGCGCCCACACGCTGTTGTTTGCGGCGGATTCCTGCAACATCGCGCCGAAACTGTACGAGCACATCCACGAACAAGTTGGGGACGTGGATGTGTTGTTTGTGGGAATGGAATGCGACGGCGCCCCCATGTCCTGGATCTACGGACCGCTGCTCACGCAGCGGCTGGAACGGCCGAAGGACCAGTCGCGGCGCTTGGCGGGGTCGAATTACGAGCGCGCGATGGCCATTGTGAATCAGTTGCATTGCAGGGAAGTCTATGTCTATGCGATGGGACAGGAGCCGTGGCTTAATTATATAATGAGCATTAAGTACACGGACAAATCGAATCCGATTATCCAGTCCGACCGTCTGATTGAGGCGTGCCGCTCTCGTGGGATCGTTGCCGAGCGGCTGTTTGGAGAGAAGGAGATTTTGCTGCCCTAGTCTTCGCACTGCTATGACACTTCCCCTTCACAATCGGGCGACTTTCCCGCAGCGGGACGAGGTTGGTCCCGCCGTTGTTTCTGCGTGGACGCACAGCGACAAATCGTGGGCCGGGGAACGGACGGACTACCCTCGCGATAAGACGATTGCACAGCTGTTCGAGGAAGTCGCCGGGCGGAATCCCGATCGCGTTGCCGTGGTCTGCGGGTCGCGGCAACTGAGCTACTCGGAGTTGAACAGCCGTGCGAACCAACTGGCGGCGCGGTTGCGGTCTTTGGGCGTGGCCCGCGAAACGATGGTGGGATGCTGCCTCGATCGTTCCCCTGAAATGATCGTCGCATTCCTGGGAATTCTGAAAGCGGGCGGGGCTTATGTGCCGCTTGAATCTTCTTATCCGCAAGACCGCCTGGATTACATGCTCGCCGAAACGGCCACGCCCGTGATTTTATGCCAGCGGTCAATCGCCGGAACATTCGCCGGACCGGAATGTCGTAGTTCTATGTGCTGACGAAATGGCGACGCACGGCGACGGCACCCCGCAACGTGCCGATACGGGTTCGATGGGTGCGGCCACCGATCTGGCTTATGTGATGTACACCTCGGGTTCGACCGGCCAGCCGAAAGGCGTGATGGTTGAAAACCGGGCGGTGGTGCGCCTGGTTCGGAATACGAACTTCTGCAAGTTTGGGCCCGAGGAGGTTTTCCTCCAGTTTGCGCCGGTGTCTTTCGATGCCTCCACGCTGGAAATCTGGGGACCGCTCCTGAATGGCGGAAAGCTCGTAGTGATGCCTCCGCAAACGGCCTCGCTGGAAGATTTGGGCCGCGCGATTCGGGAACACGGGATCACGACACTGTGGCTCACCTCCGGACTGTTCAATCTGATGGTCGAGCAAAGGCTGGAGGATTTGCGCCCGATCCGGCAGCTTCTGGCCGGCGGCGATGTTCTTTCCTCGCGCCACGTTCGTAGGGTGCTTGAGAACTTGCCGGATTGCACCGTGATCAATGGCTACGGACCAACCGAGAACACAACATTTACCTGTTGCCACGTGATGAGGAAGGGCGATCCAGTGCCTGAATCGGTGCCGATCGGCAGGCCTGTCTCGAACACGCGCGTTTACATCCTCGATGAAAGTTTGCGGCCCGTGGGCGGACAAACCCCCGGCGAACTCTATGCCGGTGGCGATGGCGTGGCGCGCGGTTATTTGAAAGACCTGGCGAAGACGGCCGAGAAATTTGTGCGCGATCCGTTTTCAGACGAGCCTGGCGCGCGGATGTACCGAACAGGCGACCTGGCACGGTGGCGGGATGACGGCGTTGTCGAGTTTCTTGGCCGGATCGACAACCAGATGAAAATCCACGGCTACCGCATCGAGCCCGGCGAAATCGAGATCGCGCTGCGGACCCACAAGTTCGTCAACCAGGCTTGCGTGGCGCCGCATACCGCAGACGACGGCTCGAAACGCCTGGTGTGTTATTTCACGACGGCGGACAATCGCGAGCTAACGGCAAAGAATTGAAGCAATTTCTTTCCGGCAAGGTGCCCGCGCACATGGTGCCGGCGTTGTTCGTTCGCATGGAACGCTTGCCGCTTTCCCCCAACGGAAAAGTTGACCGAACCGCGTTGCCTCCACCCGTATTGGGCGGGGATGAAACAATGGGAGGAGGAACGGTAACCCAGTTCGAGGCGCAAATTGCCGATGTGTGGAAGCGAGTACTGCGTGTGGAACGCGCTGGGCTGGACGATAATTTCTTCGATCTGGGAGGCGATTCGCTGTTGCTGCTGGCGGTCCATGCGAATCTTCAGAAGGCCCTGCTGCTTGAAATTCCCATTACCGACCTCTTTGAGTTCGCCACCATCCGCACTCTTGCCGCTCATCTGAGCAAGGCGGGGCTGGCTGCTCCCTCGTTTTCAGAGGTGCGGCATCAGGCGCAAAAGCAACGCGATGCTTTTGCCCGCGAGCGCCAGCGACACTCGGAGGGCGCCTCATGAGCGCACGCGATACCTCCGAACCACCACTGGAAGGAGTCGCCATCATTGGCATGGCGGGGCGCTTCCCCGGGGCGCGGTCCGTCGCGGAGTTCTGGCGCAATCAGCTCGATGGCGTAGAGTCCATCTCGCACTTCACAGTGGAAGAGCTCGAAGTGGCGGGGGCTGCGGAACTCGCGCGTGATCCGAATTACGTCCGGGCGCGGTCGATTCTCGATGATGTCGACCAGTTCGATCCGGAATTTTTTGGGATTTACCCGCGTGAAGCGGAATTGATCGACCCGCAGCAGCGGCTGTTTTTGGAATGCTGCTGGCAGGCATTCGAAGATGCGGGCTACGACCCCGGCGCTTACCCGGGGGCCATCGGCGTCTACGCGGGATGCAGCACGAGCACGTATTTCCTCTCGCAGATTTGCAAGAATCCCGCCTTCATCGAGTCGTTCACGGGCGCCTATCAGGTGGGGAACTACCCCGAGATGATGGGGAACAACCTCGACTTTCTGGCCACACGCGTGGCTTACAAGCTGAACCTGCGCGGTCCGGCGTTCACGATGCAGGCGGGTTGCTCGACCTCATTGCTCGCGGTGACGCAGGCGTGCCAGTCGTTGCTGACGTATCAAAGCGACATGGCGCTGGCCGGCGGAAGCTCGATCACTTTTCCGCAGAAGCGCGGCTCTTATTATCAAGACGGCGGAATGGTTTCACCGGACGGCCACTGCCGCACGTTTGACGCGGCGGCCCAGGGAACTGTATTCGGGAGCGGTGTGGGCGTTGTGCTGCTGAAGCGCTGCGAGGATGCGGTCCGCGACGGAGACCAGATCTACGCGGTGATTCGAGGTTTTGCGGCGAATAACGACGGGTCGGCGAAGGTGGGTTACACGGCGCCGAGCGTCGAAGGGCAGTCGAGGGTTATTGCGCTGGCGCAGGCTGCCGCCGGCGTGGAACCGGAGACCATCGGATATATCGAAGCGCATGGCACGGCGACTCCGCTGGGCGATCCGATCGAGCTTGCGGCGCTAGCTCAGGCGTTTGGGGCGCGCGGCGGCAGGAAGAATTGTTGCGCGGTGGGTACGGCCAAGACGAACGTGGGTCATCTCGACATCGCGGCTGGGGTGACCGGGCTGATCCATGCGGCGCACATCGTTCGCCATGGGGTGTTTCCTCCTACCCTGCATTACACGAGGCCGAATCCACAATTCGACCTTGCGAATAGCCCGTTTTACGTAAACTCCCGCCGCGCGATCTGGAACTCCGGCGAAAGTCCGCGGCGAGCGGGCGTGAGTGCCTTTGGCGTGGGCGGCACGAATGCGCATGTTGTGCTGGAACAGGCTCCCGAGCGCGCGACCGATCCTTCGTCGCTGCGCTTACATCTGTTGCCGCTATCGGCGCGATCGGAAGCGGCTCTCGATCGTGCGACGGAAAATCTCGCCGAATACTTGAGATCGAATCCCGAAGCAGATCTCGCTGATGTCGCCTGGACGCTTCAAACCGGGCGCCGCGCGTTTGCCTGCCGGCGTGTGGTGGTGGCGCGCGACGGTGCGGACGCGGTCGACGCGCTCGTAAAGTGCGATCGTAGGCGCGTGCGGACGCGGTTGAACCCTAAAGAAAACAGTTCCGTGTGTTTTCTGTTTCCGGGGCAGGGATCGCAACACCTCAATATGGGCCGGGAGATTTACGATTCTGAGCCGGTGTTTCGCGCCGCGGTTGACCGGTGCGCGGAAATACTGCAGCCCTTCCTGGATGCGGATCTTCGCTCGCTGCTGTATCCGCCGGAAGGCGCCTCGGATGCGGACAAGAGCCGCGTCACGGACACCATCATTGCCCAGCCCGCGATTTTCACGATCGAGTACGCGCTCGCTCAGCTATGGATGAGCTGGGGAATTCGGCCGCAAGCCATGCTGGGTCACAGCATCGGCGAGTTTGTCGCGGCTTGCATTGCCGGTGTTTTCTCGCTGGAAGATGCTCTTGGCCTGGTGGCCGAGCGCGGGCGCATGATGCAGGAGATTCCGTCCGGCGGCATGCTTTCGGTACGGCTACCGGAAGCGGAGCTGCGCAGTCGGTTGAACGGAACGCTTTCGCTCGCCGCCGTGAACGCGCCGTCGCTGTGCGTGGTGGCGGGGCCTTTCGAAGTGCTCGATATGTTCGAGCAGCGCCTGAATAGCGAAGGTGTCGCCTGCCGCAGACTGACGACGTCTCACGCCTTTCATTCCTCGATGATGGATCCCCTGATCGAGCCGTTCACGAACCGCGTCTCGCAGGTGAACTTGAATCCGCCGCGCATTCCCTACGTATCAGGCGTGACCGGCAAATGGATCACCGTGGGCGAAGCGACCGATCCATCTTACTGGGCGCGCCATTTCCGGCAACCCGTGCAGTTTTCGCTTGGAGTCACGGAGCTGCGAAAGGATCCGCGCAATATTCTGGTCGAGGTTGGACCGGGGAACGTGCTGAACGTTCTGGCGCGCGAGAATGGTTCGTCCCCCGATGCGGTGATCGTGTCGTCCCTGTCGGATGGATATTCGGCGGAGGGCGATTCGGCAAGCTTGATGGCGGCGCTTGGGTCGCTGTGGCTCGCGGGCGTCCAGCCGGACTGGGAGGCCGTGCACCGCAATGAGCTTCGGCGAGCGCGTTTCGTTACCGACCTATCCTTTTGAGCGGAAGCGATATTGGCTGGAAACGCCAAGTGCAGAAACGAATCAAGCGCGCGGGGCAAGCGCGCCAGATGTTCCAAATCTCGTGGAGAACCATCAACAGGCGGGAGCAAATACCTTGGTTGAAGAAAGTATTCCAAACACTCAGATGCGAGCGTCGCGAATCCGGCAGACGCTGGCAGATATTTTCGAAGATCTGTCCGGCAAGGAAATGTCGGCGGCCGATTCTTCAGTAACGTTTCTCGAAATGGGTTTCGATTCTCTATTCCTGACGCAAGTGACGCAGGCTCTGCAAGCGAAGTTTGGTCTCAAGATTACGTTCCGCCAGTTGCTGGGCGATCAATCGACTCTCGACGACCTGACTGCCCATATCGACAGTAAGTTGCCCGTGAGTGCATTTGCGGCCCCTGCCGCGCCTTCCGTTCCTGCTACCGCGCCCGTAACAGATCCGCTTCGTGGCGCTCCGATTGCGACTTCGGTGGGCGCCAATATGAATCGCGAGGGCGGCTGCATCGGAGTCTGCGGTGGAGCGGCTGATGCGCGAGCAGCTTCAGGCGATGAACCAGCTCTTCGCCCTGCAACTGGCTGCGCTGCAGAATCAGCCGATCGACTCGGCCGCAACCACAACTGCTGCGCCGCCCCCTGTCGCTGCCGCTTCCGCGAGCAAGCCGGTGAAGGAGCTGGCGGGGTACACGCCCTACAAGTCGCTGCCTAAGGCCCCTTCGGGCGAACTGACCGCGCGCCAGAAGGAGCACGTTCAAGCGCTTGTGGAGCGTTACACACAACGCACGGAGGGTTCCAAGCGCAAGACGCAGGAATACCGGAACGTGCTGGCCGATCCGCGCGTGGTGGCGGGATTCCGCCCCGAGTGGAAGGAGATGGTTTATCCGATCGTTACGGTGCGCTCGGAAGGGCTCGAAACTATGGGACGTGGACGGGAACGAATACATCGACATCCTGAACGGTTTTGGGCCGATCATGCTCGGCCACCGTCCCGACTTTTTGCAGCAAGCGATCGCGAAGCAGCTTCAGGAGGGATTTGAAACCGGGCCGCAGACGCTGCTCGCGGGCGAAGTGGCGAAAATGATCTGCGAATTCACCGGGAACGAGCGGGCGACGTTCTGCAACACGGGATCCGAAGCCGTGATCGCGGCGATGCGCGTGGCTCGGACGGTAACCGGCCGGAACAAGGTCGTGTTTTTCGCGGGCGACTACCATGGAATGTTCGATGAAGTTCTGGTGAAGGGAATCCATCGGGCCGGAGTTCCGCAGTCCGTTCCGGCCGCGCCGGGAATTCCGCGCGAGTCGGTTGCAAATATCACCGTTCTGGAATACGGAACGCCCGAATCGCTCGAATGGATTCGAGCCAACGCATCGTCGCTCGCCGCCGTGATGGTGGAACCGGTGCAGAGCCGCCACCCGAACCTTCAGCCTGTGCAATTCCTGAAGCAATTGCGGGAGATCACCGAGAATGCCGGCGCTTGCCTGATCTTCGATGAAGTTGTAACCGGATTTCGCGTACACCCGGGCGGCTGCCAGGCGCTTTTCGATATTCGCGCCGATCTGGCGACGTACGGAAAAGTGCTCGCGGGCGGCATGCCCATTGGCGTGCTGGCAGGGAAGCGCCAGTACATGGACGCGCTTGACGGGGGCATGTGGGAGTTCGGCGACGGTTCTTACCCCGAAGTAGGCGTCACCTTCTTCGCGGGGACGTTCGTGCGTCATCCGCTGACGCTGGCCGCGGTAAAGGCCGTGCTGGAACACTTCAGGGAACAAGGCCCGGAACTGCAACGGACGCTTGAGCGAGCGCACCGGCAACATGGTGCAGCGCCTGAATGAGATGATCGAGAAGAACGGCGTGGCCACCCGCGTCGAAAATTTCGCCAGCATCTTCTATTTCAGTTTTCCTTCCGACGCCCGGTTCGGCAGCCTGTTTTACTACCACCTGCGAGCGAAGGGGATTCACCTGCTTGAAGGCTTCCCGTGTTTCCTGACGACGGCGCACACGGATGCCGATATCGAACGGATCGTTCGCGCGTTCGAAGAAACGATCGAAGAAATGAAGCGCGGCGACACGTTGCCGATGGTCGCTCCTCAGGCGCAGCGAACCGAAACAATCCCTGAGCCGCGTGCCTGTGGAAGCGCTCGCATCGGCTTCGTTTTCGGCCGCTACGGAAGCGCCGCTTACCGAGTCGCAACTGGAGGTATGGCTCTCCGACCAGATCAGCGATGAAGCTTCCTGCAGTTACAATGAATCCTTTACGCTGCATCTGCGCGGGAAGCTCGATGAAAACGCGTTGCGAGAAGCCCTGCGGCAGGCCACGGCGCGGCACGACGCGTTGCGGGCAAGCTTTGACTCCGAGGGCGGGAAGCAGCATTTCGCCACGCATCTGAATCTGGACATTCCGCTCATAGACCTGGCTGGATTGGGCGAGCCGGAACGCCAGGCTCGTGTGCAACACCTGAAGGACGAAGAATCGCGGACGCGCTTTGATTTGAGCAAGGGGCCTCTCGTCAGGGCGCGGCTCGTGAGGATCGATCCGCAGTATCACCAGCTGATATTCACTTCCCATCACATCGTTTGTGACGGCTGGTCAACGAATGTGCTGCTCGACGAGGTCGCTAAGCTCTATAACGCCCTGAAGGAAGGGCGTGCGTGCGATCTGCCCCCAGCGATGCCGTTTGCCGCGTACGCGCAATCCCAGCAGGAATTTTTCAACAGCGCAGAAGGCCTGGAGAACGAAAAATACTGGGTGGAACAGTTTCGCGATCCCGCGTCGCTGCTCGATCTGCCGGCCGATCACATCCGTCCGGCGATGAAGGAGTTCAAGGGCGCAACGTACCGCAAGAAAATCGACGCGCAAACGCTGAACAGCATTAAGAAAATCGGCGCGCGGCAGAAATGCACGCTTTTCGTCACCCTTCTCGCGGGCTTTCAGATACTGCTGTCGAGGCTCAGCAGCCAGGACGACATTGTTGTCGGGATTCCCTCGGCGGGCCAGTCGCTCGTGGAAGACAAAGTTCTGGTAGGGCACTGTGTGAACTTCCTTCCGCTGCGCGCGCGCGTCGAAAGCGGACAGACCGCCGCGTCGTTTCTCGCACAGGTTCGGCAGACACTCTTCGCGGCCTACGATCACCAGAACTACACCTATGGCCGGCTGGTGCGGAAACTCAACCTACAGCGCGATCCTGGGCGGCTGCCGCTCACTGAAATTCAATTCAATCTGGAAAAGGTCGGGGAAGGAGTCCGCTTCGATGGCCTTGAGGCGGAGGTCGATCCCAATCCAAAGGCCTTCGTCAATTTCGACATTTTCCTGAATGTCGTGGAAACGAAAGACGGCCTGACGCTCGACTGCGACTACAACACCGGCCTTTATGACGAAGCGACAATTGCGCGGTGGCTCGACCACTACGAAATGCTGCTCGATGGGATGGTAGCCGATCCCGACAGCCTGGTTTCCCGTTTGCCGCTGCTCACGGAATCGGAAACACGCCGCTTCCTGCAGCAATGGAATGACACTGCCCGGGCGGTCCCGCGCAATCTGACGGTCCACAAGCTGATCGAACAGCAGGTGGAGGAAACACCCGATTCGACCGCGGTCATTTTTGAAGACACTCACGTCACGTACGCGGAACTGAATCGCAGATCGAACCAGCTGGCTCACCACTTGAGAGGACTTGGCGTGAAGCCGGGTTCCCTGGTCGCCGTGTTTGTCGAGCGGGGCGTGGAAATGATCGTGGCGCTGCTCGGAACGATGAAGGCCGGCGGGGCGTATGTGCCGCTCGATCCCACGTTCCCGCCGGATCGCCTGCGGTTCGTCCTGGGCGACGCAAAGGCGTCGATTGTCCTGACCCAGGACCCGCTCACCAAGGGTTGGTCGTTCGGCGACGCGCGGGTGATTCGCCTCGACTCGGATTGGCCGCAGATTGCGAAGGAAAGCGGCCACTCGCCGGAAGAAATCGCCGGTGCAGAAGATCTCGCGTACGTGCTCTATACCTCGGGTTCGACGGGAAAGCCCAAGGGCGTGGAAATTCCGCATCGCGCCGTCGTCAATCTTCTGCAAGCCGATGCTTTTGAGGCCCGGGCTCAAGAAAAGCGACACATTCGCAGCGATTACGACGCTTTCCTTCGATATATCCGGGCTGGAACTTTATCTGCCTCTCTGCACCGGTGCAAAGCTTGTGATCGTGAGCCGCGAGGTGGGCGCATTTGGGGTTCGACTCCTCGAATACCTCAAGAAGGTAAACGCGACGGCCATGCAGGGGACGCCGGTCACGTGGAAGCAGTTGATTGAGGCAGGGTGGGACGGGAATCCACCGCTGAAAGTGCTGTGCGGAGGCGAAGCGTTTCCGAGAGAACTTGCAAATCAATTAACAAAGCGCTCAATATCCGTGTGGAATATGTACGGACCCACTGAGACGACGATCTGGTCCGGGACCGACGAGGTCGAAAGCGGCGGCGGATCGGTTCCCATCGGGAGCCCGATCGCAAACACGCAGTTCTATGTGCTCGATAAGGAGCTTCAGATGGTTCCCCTGGGAATTCCGGGAGAGCTTTACATCGCCGGCGACGGATTGGCGCGAGGCTATCTGAACCAGCCGGGGCTCACCGCGAGCCGGTTTCTCGCGAATCCTTTCAGCAAGCAGCCCGGCGCGCGGATGTATAAGACGGGCGATCTCGTTCTCCGGCGCCCGAATGGCGAACTGGAGTTTCTCGGCCGGGCGGACGATCAGATCAAGCTCCGCGGTT
Source organism: uncultured Acidobacteriota bacterium (assembly GCA_963797585.1). Lineage (GTDB taxonomy): Bacteria > Acidobacteriota > Terriglobia > Acidiferrales > UBA7541 > Palsa-295. The sequence continues at coordinate 40,877 of CAWCQH010000012.1, read as the reverse complement.
TCCGGATCGAGCTGGGCGAAATAGAATCCGTGTTGGCAGCTTATCACGGGATCAGGGAGGCGGTCGTGCTGTTGCGGACGGACGTCCCGGATGAAGAACGCCTGGTGGCGTATTTCGTCCTGAGCGGCGGCGCTCCAAAGCCTGCCGCGGCGGAGTTGCGTGATTTTCTGCTGGCCAAGTTGCCCGACTACATGATCCCGGCCGCGTTTATCGCGATGGAAGCGTTCCCGCTGACCCCCAATGGCAAGATCGACCGACGCGCGCTGCCCGCTCCCGACTGGTCGGGGCAAACGCGAGCGTCTCAGTATGTGGCCCCGCGAACCGCCGAAGAGCAAGCCATGGCGGGGATTTGGGCCGAGGTTCTGCGGTTGGAAAAAGTAAGCGTGAACGACAACCTGTTTGAACTGGGCGCCGACTCCCTGCACGTCTTCCAGATTGCGGCGCGGGCCAACAAAGCGGGTATTCCGGTGACGCCGCGCCAGATACTCCAGTTCCGGTCGGTCGGTGCGATTCTCGCGGAACTATCCAAGTCGGCCGGGGTTAAGTTGCAACCGGCGATCGTTCCGGTGTCCCGCGCGAAATATAGAGTCACACGCAAGGGTGCCCCGGAGCTAGAACCGAAGGCATGACGGATTCAGGCGACCTCCGGAGGGCTCCGCCGGACATGGCAATTCCCGATTCACGCGCGAACCCGAACTTTGAAGAAGAGGAGTTGTTCGCTTTCCCCCTTTCGCCGGTGCAGGAGAGGATGTGGCATGCGGATCGGGCCAATCCCGGCAATCCGGCCTATAACGGATCGTTTCGCTGGATTCTCGAAGGTCCTGTCGATCCTGCTCTGGTAGAGCGCACGCTCAATGAGATCGTGCGGAGGCACGAGGCGTTGCGGACCATCTTTGCCCTGGTCGATGGAAGACCGGTCCAGGTGGTTTCTCCGAATCTGCACCTGCGCGTCCCTTTGACAGACCTCAGGCCGCTTTCCTCCGAAATTCGTGAACGGGAAATGGACCGGTTGTGCGCCGAGGAGGCTTGCCGGCGATTCAACATCGAAAATGACGAATTGGTCCGCGCCGGGCTTCTGCGCATGGAGGAACGCCGCTACATCCTCATGCTCACCATGCATCATTTAGTGTCGGATGGCTGGTCGGTGGGCCTGATCATGGAAGAGTTTCAGAAAATCTACGGTGCGTTTGCGGGTGGGCGCGTATCTCCTCTTCCCGAGCTGCCCATCCAGTACGCCGACTATGTGGTCTGGAAGCAGGATCAATTGTCGAGCCCGGAGATTAGGAGGCAGCTCGATTATTGGAAGCGCAAACTCTCCGGGTACCGACCCCTCGAAGTTCGCCCGGATTTTCCGCGGCCTGCCGAGCGGACGACCAACGGCGCAATCGTCTCAACGCTCCTGCCGCGCGGCCTCACCGACGCGCTCAAGGAGTTCAGCACCGAACAGGGCGGAACGATGTTCATCACCAGCCTTTCCGCTTGCCTGGCGCTTCTGTCGCACCATACCGGTGAGAAGGATGTGTCGGTGGGCTCGCCGCTGGCAGGCAGAAACCGGACCGATGTCGAAGGCTTGATAGGTCTGTTTGTGAATCACGTGGTTCTGCGCGCGTTGGCGGAGGGCGATCCGGCATTCGTCGATTTCGCGAAACGTGTCCGCGAGACGGTGTGGGATGCATTCGCCAATCAGGATGTTCCTTTTGAAAATGTGATTAAGGCCTTGCGGCCCGCAGCGGAAACGTTTGAGGAACCATTCTTCCGCATCAACTTCATTTGCCAGCGCGAATACGCGCGAGCTGCGGAATTCGTGTTTGAGTTTGCCGGGATCAAGATGTCGACGATGCCGTCGAAGTCCCAGGGAGCGCTTTACGATCTGAATTTCTTTATGGTCGAGCGCGAGGCCGGGCTGGCGTCTTTCGATTGAATACAACACCGACCTCTATCAGGAAGCTACCGCACAGCGAATGCTGCGTGATTTCCAGGAACTCCTGGAAGGAATCGTGAGCGATCCGACCCGCAAGCTATCGCAGCTTTCTTCGCATCGAGGTCCTTCGCCCGGTTCTTCGCCCGTTCTTCGCCCGATTCCGCGTTACCTGGCCCCGAGGCCGGCGTCTCCGCCACGGAGTCGTCTGCGACGGCCGCTTCCGAGGTTGAACTCTACGCGATGCCGGCCAGTGCTGCCCAGGAGCGTTTCTGGCTGCTTTCAAAATTCGCGCCCGGGAACGCCGCTTTCAACATGCCGGCTTGCGTCCGGCTGACGGGGACTTTGTCGGAAAAAGCCCTCGACGAAAGCTTCCGCACGCTTGCCGGAAGGCACGAAATTCTTCGTACCAGCTTCGAGGAGAGCGACGGCAAGTTGACCCAGATCATTTCACCCCTCGGGAAGTGCACGCTAGAAGTCGTAGATCTTCAGAATTCCAACGGCGCGGCCGCCGAAGCGAATGTGGAGCGGCTCGTGAGAGAAGAGGCCCAGCGGCCTTTCGATCTAGGGAGGGGTCCGGTTTTTCGAGCAAGGTTGTTCCACTTGGACAGCGAGCATCATGTCCTAGTGGTGACCATGCATCACATCATTGCGGATGGATGGTCTCATAACGTGTTTCAACAGGAGCTCTGGTCCATTTATGATGCGATTGTCCAGGGTGCAAAGCCGGATTACTCGGCGCTTCCCATCCAATACGGGGACTTCGCAGCGTGGCAGGGCGACTGGCTTGCGTCCGATGCCGCGCGCGAGCATCTTGAGTTTTGGACGAAGCAGCTTGCAGACTCGCTGAAAATCCTCGATTTTCCCACCGATCATCCGCCGAGCCATCGCATTTCGCTTGAATCCCGCCTTGAAACGATTCTTCTTCCGCAGGATTTAACGGCCGCTCTCAAATCCGCGAGCCAGTCGGAAAACGTGACGATGTTCATGACGCTGCTCACGGGTTTCGTGATTCTGCTGTCGCGGTACGCCGATCAAACGGAAGTCACGGTAGGGTCGCCTGTGGCAAACCGGCGCACCGAGACGGAAGGGCTGATCGGGCCCTTTTCGGGCCCCGTAGCGCTGCATGTGGAAACGGGAGGGAATCCCACCCTGCGCGAGACACTGGCTCGCGTGCGGGACGTGACGCTCAACGCGCTGGCTCACGCCGAGCTACCGTTCGAAATGTTGCTCGATGAGCTGAAAGTGCGATCCGTGCATGGACGCAACCCGCTGTTCCAGTTTTATTTTTTCTACCAGACGGCGTTTCTGCAGCCTCGCCAGTTGCAACATCTGACTATTACACCCATGCCTACCTTTGGGTTGGGAACGCCGTTTGAAATGCAGCTGGGCATTATCGAAAGAGCCGAAGGCGTGCGGCTGCAGCTGGAATACAATGCCGCCCTTTTCGAGCCGGCTACGATTCGGCGCGTTCTCTGTGATTACTGCAACATAATTCAGGCGATGACACACGATCCCGATCGGCGCGTCGCCGAACTACCGATTTCAGCTCCCGTGAAAGCGAAAGCCGCCGCGCCTATGACTGGCGCCGAGGAAAAGAGCACAGTCGCTCGAAATGACACTGAGAAGCGGCTGACGAAGTTGTGGGAGGAGTTGCTCGGCGTGGCGCCGATCGGCATTCGACAAAACTACTTCGACCTTGGCGGCAATTCGCTGCTCGCGGTTCGGCTGTTCGCCCGCATCGAAAGGGAATTCCATGCCAATCTTCCACTCGCGACTCTATTCAAAGCCCAGACCATCGAGCAGTTAGCCGATGTTCTGGACAATAGGGGCGAAGCGGGTGGCTGGAGCCCGCTGGTCACGATCCAGTCGGCCGGCTCGCGCCCTCCCTTCTTTTGCATTCACGGAGGCGGCGGAAGTGTTTTGATTTACCGCGCGCTTTCGCAACGTTTGGGCGCCGATCAGCCATTTTACGGGCTGGAGTCGCAGGGGCTCGACGGCCGGCGTCCGCTACTCACGCGAATCGAGGACATGGCCGAGCTTTACGTCAAGGAGCTGCGGCGCGTGCAGCCTCACGGCCCCTATTTCCTCGGGGGCTATTGCATGGGCGGCACGGTGGCGCTTGAGATGGCGCAGCGCCTCACGGCCCAAGGGGAAGAGGTCGCTCTGCTCGCTTTGTTCGATACCGTCAATTGGGCAAAGATCCGAAGGAACGTGCTTTACGACAAGATTGTCTACCAGGTGCAGAGAGTAGCCTTTCATTGTATGAACTTCGGCCTTTTGGACTTTGGGCAAAAAGTTGAATTCATCCAGGAAAAACTAAGAGTTCTTTGGAATCGAAGCAGCGTCTGGCGGGGCTGGTTTGAGAGAAAAATCGGAAGCGATTCGGAATTCTCGGTGCTGGCGAAAATTTGGGATGTGAACGACCGGGCCATACTGAGTTACGTGCCGAAGCCATACTCTGGAACAATCACTGACTTTCGTCCACTGCGGCAGTACTCCCAGTACCTCGGCGAGCCAATGGACTGGACCGGGCTAGCGAAGCAGCACCATATTGTGACTCTGCGGGTCTACCCGGCGGGCATGCTGCTGGAACCTTTCGTTCGGGATTTGGCGAGGGCACTCCGAGATTCGATCGAAAAGTCTACGGAGAAGAAATAGTTCAAAGGCTTCCCTCTGCTTTATTACATGTGTAGTTAGCCTGCGGGCGGTCGACTACCCTAATTATTGCCCGCTTCTCCTCGATAATTTCCGCCCGAATACAAATAACCTTTGAGTCGTACGCACCTGAGGTGTAATTTTCCCTTGTCGGAATAATTCCATGTCACATACGTTACTGCGAAGCGCGGGCAAGGCAGGCGACACGGTGTGGCGTCGTTTACCGCCCACAGTGCGGGAGGGATCTCCAGGCCGGCTGGTGGGGAGTTGTATTCACGCGCTATCGCGCAAATTCAGCTCTCGCGGCCAGTCTGAATCGACGTGGTTCCTTCGAAATGAACCTCTGCTCTCGACGGTCCTCGAACTCATCAGTGGCAGCTTTGTCTCAAGAGCCAGCGTTCGGATTTGCTCCATGGCGTGCAGTTCCGGAGCGGAGCTGTATTCGCTTCTTTGGCTGATTCGCAAGGCTCGGCCCGATCTGGATGTTGTTGCCTTGGGTGTCGACATTTCCCAAGCCGCCATCGAGAGAGCCCGGCTGGCCTGCTATTTGCGGGATGACATGGAGTTCCGCGGGGCGATTTACGAGGATGCCTTCCGTGGATTGTTCGAAACGGACAGCCCGGTTTTTCGCGTGAAAGACGCAATTCGAAGGGGAGTGCAATGGGCCCAGGCCGATGCACGCGACCCTGCCCTTCCGTCGAAGTTCGGGAGCTGCGACGTCGTCCTGGCGAATAATTTTCTGATCCACATGGAGCCGGGTGATGCGAGCGCCGCTCTTATGAATGTCACGCGCCTTGTCAGGCCGGGAGGAATATTGGTCTGTCGCGGAATGGACTTGAACGTGCGGCAGAAGGTTGTAAGCCGTCTCCGTTTGAAACCTCTACCCATTCGATTGGAACAAATTCACAACGCAGAACTGGACCTGGACGCAAGGCGCCACTGGCCGTGGAAGTATTACGGCCTGGAACCGCTCAACCGAAACCGAAAAGACTGTGTCCAGCGCTATAGCGCGGTATTCCAAGTGTGCGGACAAGTCTGAAATCCGGCAAGCGTTCACACCAAGATTCAAATCAACTCCCGCACATGACGCCCTTGGCGATCGTGCCGCACATATCTCAGGAGTAACTCATGACCGCCGCTGCGAAACCTGCACTGAAGCGAGATCCAGTTCCTGGAGAATCCAGCCAAAGCCCTCATCTGAACCTTGACCAGAAGAGTCTGAAGGAATTGTTTGACCGCCAGGCTTTTCCTTTCGCCCACAACCTGAGCACGCTCGATTTGTTTACCGCCGATTCACTGCGGAGTCTTTCAGAGAAGTTTTCCGGCTCTCCGCGCGACTATTTTATTGCTGGAAGCGCTGCGTCGCCGGAGACGAAGTTTTATGCCGTGCCGAATGGAGGACACAGCCCCCTCGAGGCGCTCGAAAATCTCGATAAGGTAAGCTGCCGGATATTGCTAAAACGCCCCGAGAGCCACGACGCGCGTTTTCGAGACCTGCTCCAGACACTTTTTGGCCAGATCGTCGATGTGCTCGGGGGACTCGGGCGCGAACGGGTGGAGCGGCTGGAATCAGCTATCCTAATCAGTTCCGGTTCGGCTACGACCCCGATTCACTTTGACCCGGAGATTGGCTTCTTTTCGCAAATCGAGGGCGAGAAGTTCTACCACGTCTATCCGCCTGACAGCGCCAGTGAAATGGAGATGGAACGCTTCTACGTGCGCGGAAGAGTCGATATCGGCAACGTGGAATTCAGCGGGCTGGACGCGCAACGAGAGCAGGTATTCCGTCTTCTGCCCGGGATGGGATTTCACCAGCCGCAGAACTCGCCTCACTGGGTGCGGACCGGCAATTCGCGTTCCGTTTCGTATACGTTCGTTTTCCAAACCGACGTTTCGCATGCGCGGGGCCGCACGCGCGCTTTCAATTATTGTCTTCGCCGATTGGGGATTTCCCCCGCCCATTTGGGAGCCCATCCGGCGGCAGATGCGTTGAAGGCCCGAGCGATGAAGGCGGCGATTCCGATTCAGCTATTGGGGCGAGTGGTCAACAAGACACAACGCGTCCTGGCTGGGAAAAGATTGTCGTAGCCTCTAGCGATTGCATGGAGAGGGTGTGCGTGTTCGCTAGCGCTCGTTGGCAACAGCGGGCAATGGGAAGGATTGGGCACTTTTCTCCATCGAGAAATAGAACCCGGAGTAGAAGGGGACTGACATCTTCGGGAACAGCGGCAATTTCAGCGACAATTCGACAGCCCGCCACCGATCAATGAGTTTGTATCCCCCTGCCGCGAACGACGATATCAGTTCGTCCAAATTCCATACCTTACAGGGGAAAGCGCAGGACTCGGTCTGCTGAGCACTGATGAAGGAAGGTTGCGTTTCGTGAACGGGACTTCGATTGATCAGGATATGCTTGGGCGGGTTATTGAACTGCTGTAGGAATGCGGGTATGTCTTTTTCCCAGTAGTGAAATGCTCCTGAAACCAGCAGGATTTGATCGCTCTCAAACGCGCCAGGCGAATCCACGAACCGCAGAGAGTTAGCTTTTCGCTCCGCGGCAATCCGGCGTCCGTTTTCCAACATGAACGGTATGTCGAAGACGGTCCACTCGATGTCCCCCGGATTCAGCAAGCGCGGCGAGTAGCTGTAGTAGACATTCCCCACATTGCCGCCAAAATCAAAAATTCTCGAATTCCGCGGTTGGATATTCGAAATCCAGTACAAAGCCGCATAGTCGCTTGGCCGAAGCGATTCCGAATGGCGGAGATGCACTTCAATTTCACCTGGATCTTCGTGGCCGACCGGTTTGCCGTTCGCGCGGCCTTCCATCCTTCTTCGAACGTCGCATACCAGCCATGGGGGCCACTGAGGGCGTTCAAGGCGCGCCTGCCACCGGGAACGCCGGCAATTCCCGCCAGAACGAGTGCGGCAAGGTTCCGAAGCTAGAACTTCGACGGAAGCTTTTCGGAGAGTCAAGAACGCCTCGGCGATCAGTGTAGCGCAGTATTCTCGGAACGCAGACTGGGCGTTGCGCAGTTCATTGGCCAGCCGCAGAAAATCCTCGTTTCTGGGGGACCCCTGCGTGAGATCGAGATTTATTCCGAAAAGGCGGTCATTCTTACTTACGTACATCAGGACGGGCCGGTCACCCCAACCGCCATCGAAAACGATCACGGTGGAATATCCCTCGCCTCCCCCCGGTAGGGAGCCCATGCCCTCCCCTGCCAAGTCGTCGAAGTTTGGGGCGTCGGTTCCAACTGGCAGTTCGCGGACCAGTACATGCCCAGCCGGTCCCTGGTACAAGCAGGAATTCGCATTGGGCGTGGAGGTGACTGGATAGCCCAGCAGTTCTCGAAGCTGATTGGGAGGCAACAAGCGACAATGCCCTGAGTCGGGAGAAATCACAGTCTCCTGCCGGGCACTTCGTCCCGAGCGGAGAAAGACTTCGACTCTGTCAAAAGAAGTCGAGAAGATAGAGGGACCGCCGTATTGCGTCGCTTTCTGATGGACCAGACTGCAACCGAGGCACACGATTGCGCAGGGATCACCATCGCTTGTCGGGAAGGCCGTTGACCGGTTGTGGACGCCCACGTAATGAACGTTCGGGCCTCCCACACCCGCCTTTAGCAGAGCCAGCATCGGATAGTCATAGTGCTGAACTGAGGCGTCGAGGCCGACGTTGCGGCACCCAGTTGCCTGCACGAAGCGCGCTGCGGCGAGAAACGAATCAGCAAGATAGAGGTGTTGATCCGCGAAGTACATCTTGTCTCTGCCCATCCTCAAGATACTGGGTACAGGTACCCTTCTGTGGGCCTCCTTGATTTGCAAAAGGGGCCGAGGAGAATTCAAGAGGACAAAAGGAACAGCCCCCGCAATGACTATGGTCGCCACGAGCGCGACGATCCATTGGGGGCAGACCTCAGACAGCACTACCGCAACCACAGCACATGCCAACGTGAACAAGGGCAGGTGAAACCGTCCATTCCAGGGCTGCCAGCGGAGGCTTGCACAGAAGAAGACAAACGCACCAATCAACCCGACAGCAAAGATGGCGGTATCCCGTCGCGAAGGTGAGCGCATAAGAGGAATCAGCGGGAGAGCCGCGAGAAACAGAAAGAGAATGAGCAAATTTCCAGCACGGGTCTCGGTTAGAGACAGGCTGTTGAGCCCGAATGGAATCGTTTCCCCGGAATTCCCTCCCTCGATCATCCGTGGATCGTCGGGATCGGCGCCGACGCCGCGAATCATTACCCTGAAAGCCTTCTCCGTCAGGGCGTCGATCCGTCCGGTTGTTCCGAAGTGCAGGGCGGCGTTTCGCAGGACATTTGCGGCAATGTCTTGCGGCTTGAATGTGCCATTGGCAAAGTGCCGTTGGCCGAGAGTGTCGGCATCGCCGTCGGGGGAAGCAAAGCCGAGAGGCGAATCGCTCAGTCGCATATTACGCACGTAGAGTGGGCCGTTCAGCATGAGAATGACGGCGGCGACAGCTGGAATCCACGGAAGAAATCTTTTCCGGCGATCTCCGGGCCACATCCAGAACACTGCGGCGAGAATTCCTGGCAGGAGCGCGTAAGCGGTTCCTTTGGTCATCACCGCCAGCCCGATCGCCGCCGCGCCTAGCAACGCATTCGCCCAACTTGGGTTAGAGCGCCATCGCATCAGGCAATATACGCAGGCCACGACCCAGAAACCGATCGTTTCGTCGGGTTTACTGCTGGAAGCGAACAAAATCGCGCCCGGGATTGTGGCGCAGAGGAGGGATGCGAGAAGCTGTGCCGACCGGCCGCCTCCGAGTTCCCTCGCAATCAAAGAGACCCCGATAATGCTTCCTGCAAAAGAGAACCAGGATACAAGATCGGCGAATCGATCGCTCCCTTGCAGCGCAATCAGGTGCATCATTGCATAGTCGGCCCACGGGCTCATCATAAGCTGCTGATAATCGACCGTAGGGTACATGCGGACGCTGTGATTTTCGAGCCACATGATCGCGCGCGGCATGTTGTATTGCATGGAGTCCCACGAATTCGGTGCTCCGGCAATGGCCACGATCGCCGTCAGTGCAAGAATCACGGCGATAGCCGCGATAGAGGTGCGTTCGATACCAGAAAGTTTGACAGCCACTGTCTGGCCGCGGCTATCACCAAAAGCCGCGGATTGCATTTTCATCCGGCGGATCGTCACGAGCCATGCCAGGACTGTTGCAAGCAACCATGCCGCGGCCAAGCCGTGCCGGGAGATCCAGAAGACGCTGCTCAGGGATTCCGTTGCGAATGCCAGCCAAACGGCCCACAGAATCGCAGCCTCTATAGAGCTCGCACGGAAGTCTCGATTTCTGAAGTAGAGTCCGGTCCAGCATCCGATGAATGCTATAAGGAGAAGTATCACCATGGAGGCATGGTTCCCAGGCGATTATCGGAGGCGCTTGTACGTGTTGGCGGCCCAGACGATCGGCTTCACCGCCTGCGATTTGACGGCATCGAGAGCCGGAGATACCCCAGGAGGGGTTGGCTTCAATCCGAGTTTTCGAAGCAGAAAATTGGCGCGATAGGCGTTCGCTCGCAGCGGATCCTTGAATTGGAAATTCACGCTGAGTGAAACGGAGACATTGTCGTCATTCTGGAGCCAGTGCGGGGAGTTCACCGGAAGGTGCACGCCGACTCCTGGCGCCATCTTGTAGGCGATGGCCCGGTCCTGAAGATGCGGCTTGTAGGCTGCCGCGTTGTTATCGATGGTCCAGAAACGCTCGATCTCTTCTTCCGGGAGCACATCGCGATCCTCGCGGTCGAAGACGTACATCGTTTTCGTGCCTTTGATTTGCAGCAGGAAATTGCATTCGCGGTCGATATGGTACGTGGTCACGCGTTTGGGCGATGTCACGAAAATGATGATGTCCTCGACCAAGATCTGCGAGTCGATTCCCGGACCGATATGCTCCTTGATTTCCGCCAAGCCGCGATCGAGCAGGACGCGATACTCCGGGTCGTTCTGAGCCGAGCGGAAAATAAACCAGGCTCCGCAAGTTTCGATGCGCTCCATCGCTTCGACCACGGAAAAGGGCCTTTCGGGCACTGCATCCCAGCGCTGGTCAATCTTAATGTCGCCCGCGTCGTAATAGATTTCTTTGGGACGGGTCTTCAGCGTGCGGTCGGCGAGTTCCAGCAGCTTCGGAAGCTGAAAGAGAGGATGCGTCGCCAGGTAGTGCTTGATTTCAAAGCTCTTGCGATTGAACTTCTCGTGGAATTGCGCCGGATCGGCTTCGATCCAGCGTTCCGAAATTGAGCTGTCTGTCTTCGAGGCTGTCGTGCTGGTCATGGTCCTGGTCATGGCTCAATTTCCAGTGGGCTGCCCTGTATTTTATAGTGCCAGATGGGAAGGGAGCGCTTCAACAAATTCGCAGTAGTCAGTTTCTTGCAGCGGAGAGTCCCTCTGCCAACCGGCTGACTACTGAAACACTACATCGACCCAGTAACTCGTGGAGTTGTAGGTGTTGCCTGGGAAGCTGCCGGCGCCGCCGTACGCATAGACTCCATTGCCTCCGGCTGCTCCATTCGACGGCGCTTGCAGAGGCGAATTAGTTATGCCCCCTGCCGCAAAGAACCCCTGGTCGGCACTGTAGTGCCCCACGGCGGTGTGATAGGACGCCACATACGTCGTATTGGCGTTGATCGCCACTGCGGGAGAAAAGTTCACCTGCTGCCACCCTGACGCCGTTTCGTTGCTAAACGTCGCTGTCGCCAGCAAAGTCCCGGTGCTCGACCACAGATTTCCCATATGCGTTCCCGTGTTCGCACTGCTCTTATAGAACCTGATCCCCGTGATCGTCCCACCAGTGCTCGATGTGAACTTCACACCCAGTTCCACCGGTGAATCCGGCCCCCCATCAACCGTCGCGGGAATCGCATTACTGCTCCAGATCGTACACGGGCACGTCGGAGGGGCCGCCTGCGTAAAAACCACATCGACCCAGTAGTTTGTGGAATTGTAAGAATTGCCTGGGAAGAGGCCGCCGGTACCGTATACGTAGACTCCGTTGCCCCCGGCTACCCCATTCGACATTGCTTGCAGCGGCGAATTAGCGACGCCCCCTGCCGCAAAGAACCCCTGGTCGGCACTGTAGTGCCCCACGGCGGTGTGATAGGACGCCACATACGTCGTATTGGCGTTGATCGCCACTGCGGGAGAAAAGTTCACCTGCTGCCACCCTGACGCCGTTTCGTTGCTAAACGTCGCTGTCGCCAGCAAAGCCCCGGTGCTCGACCACAGATTTCCCATATGCGTTCCCGTGTTCGCGCTGCTCTTATAGAACCTGATCCCCGTGATCGTCCCACCAGTGCTCGATGTGAACTTCACACCCAGTTCCACCGGTGAATCCGGCCCCCCATCAACCATTGAGGGAATCGCATTGCTGCTCCAGATCGTGCATGGGCAACTCCCCGCTTGACCTGTTGAGACGACCAGGTTTACCACCGATCCCGAGACTGCCGAAGTCCCGGCACTCGGATTCTCGCTGATCACCTCACCCGGCGGCACCGTTGGGTTCGAGGCTGTGGTCACTGTGCCGACCGCCAGCCCTGCGCCCGTGATTGCCACACTCGCCGCGGCTTGCGTAGACCCCACTACATCGGGCACCGATGTGGAAACTACTGTTGTGGAAAATACGACGTCCACCCAGTAGTTTGTCGAGTTATACGAACTATTTGGAAAGATGCCGCCGCTGCCATACACGTACAACCCATTGCCCCCAGACGCATTCGCCAAGGCTTGCAGGGGCGGATTGCTCACTCCTGCCGTCGTAAAGAATCCCTGATCGGCGCTGAAGTGGCTCACACTGGTGTAATAGGAGGCCACATACACCGTATTGGCCGTGATCGCGACACCAGAGGAAAAGTTCACCTGCTGCCACCCTGACGCGGTTTCGTTGCTATACGTCGCTGTTGCCAGCAGCGTTCCCGCGCTCGTCCACAGATTCCCCATATGCGTGCCTGTGTTCGCGCTGCTCTTATAAAACCGTATCCCCGTGATCGTACCGCTGCTGCTCGAAGTGAACTTCACCCCCAGCTCCACGCCTGGCCCGGCCCCTGCATCGACCACAGTGGGCATCGCATTACTGCTCCAGATCATGCAAGGGCACGTGGAAGGCGGTGCCTGTGAAGTGAGCGCCGTGTTTCCGGACACGCCATACTGCATGGCGGAAACGGCAGTAGTCCCCAGTCCTACAATGACCGCCAGGCCGCTGCTGTTAATAGTCGCGACCGATGTGTTCGAGGAGGTCCATGTAACTTGGGAGGTAATATTCTGCGTGGTGCTACCGGCGTAGGTCCCCAGGGCCGCAAACTGCTGAGTTCCTCCCATTTCAGTCGTAGGATTACCCGGCGTCACGGCAATCGAAATCAGGGCAGGCGCCGTAATGGTCGTCGAGTCATTCGCGCTCACTGTCGCCGACCCGCCGCCCGAAACGGTCGCTTGATTGACCTGCGGAGAGGTCGCGTTTGCCGCGACATTGACTGTCACCGTGATGGCCGGGTAGCTCGCCCCTCCACTCAGAGCATCGCTGCGCGCGCAGCTGTTTGCCGAACACACCCATCCGCTACCGGTCATTGACACGAGTGCTAGCCCGGCAGGAATTGCTTCGGTTACCGTCACTGGCCCGATCGTTGGGCCCGCGCTGGGGGCGTTGGACACGGTTACTGTGTAACTAGCGTTCTGTTGCGCCTGTTGGAAACTTCCCGTGTGTGTTTTCGTGATCGTCAACAGAGGGCTGGGGACTATCACTGTTGAATCGCTCACGCTTGCCGTTGCCGACCCGCCGCCGGAAACAGTTACCTGATTGACCTGCGGGGAGGCCGCGTTTGCCGCGACATTGACTGTCACCGTGATGGCCGGATAGCTCGTCCCTCCACTCAGAGCATCGCTGCGCGTGCAACTGTTTGCCGAACACAGCCATCCGTTACCGGTCATTGACACGAGTGTGAGCCCGACAGGAATTGCTTCGGCTACCGTCACTGGCCCGATTGTTGGGCCCGCGCTGAGGGCGTTGGATACCGTTACTGCGTAACTAGCCTTCTGTTGCGCCTGTTGAAAACTTCCCGTGTGCGTCTTCGATATCGTCAATAGAGGGCTGGGGACTATCACCGTAGAATCATTCACGCTTGCCGTTGGCGACCCGCCGCCCGAAACCGTCACTTGATTGACCTGTGGGGACGTCGCGTTTGCCGCGACATTGACTGTCACCGCGATGGCCGGGTAGCTTGCCCCTCCATTCAGAGCGTCGCTGCGAGTGCAACTGTTTGCCGAACACAGCCATCCGCTACCGGTCATTGACACGAGTGTGAGCCCGACAGGAATTGTTTCGGCTACCGTTACTGGCCCGATCGTTGGGCCCGCGCTGGGAGCGTTGGATATGGCTATCGTGTAGCCTGCGCTCTGTTGGCCCTGTTCGAAATTTCCAATATGTGTTTTCGAGATCGTTAACAGAGGGATCGGGACTATTACTGTCGAATCATTCACGCTTGCTGTTGCCGATCCGCCGCCCGAAACGGTCGCTTGATTGACCTGTGGGGACGTCGCGTTTGCCGCGACATTGACTGTCACCGTGATAGCCGGGTAGCTCGCCCCTCCATTCAGAGCATCGCTGCGCGTGCAACTGTTTGCCGAACAAACCCATCCGCTACCAATCATCGACGCCAGCGCCAGTCCTGGGGGGACTGTTTCGGTTACGGTCACTGGCCCGATTGTTGGGCCTGCGTTGGGAGCGTTTGACACCGTTACTGAATAACTGGCGTTCTGTTGCCCTTGCTCGAAACTTCCAATGTGCATTTTCGCTATCGTCAGGAGAATGCTCGGCGCATTGTGAAAGAGAGAAGCCACATCGCCGGCGGATAATGCCCGGTTGTAAATTCTCACCTCATCCATGCTGCCCGTAAAATATGTTCCCGACAAAGCGATGGAAGTTATGCCCATCTCGAAAGAAGTCACCGCAACCGCAGGCACGGAATTCATCGGATAGGTCGAGCTGAGTTGGCCGTCGACATAAAAGGTGACACTCGATCTCAATTTAATAACCACGCTAACGTGGTGCCAATTGCCGTCGTTGATTCTCGTCACGTCAGTCGCTACGCTTATGGTGGACGCTACGACGTTGCTGTTTCCGAGTTGCAGTTCGACCGTGCCCGCGGGAGTCGTTCGCAGGACGTATCCAAAGCCTGATCCCGCGGCGGTATATTTGCTGAGCAGCGCCTCATCACGGGTCGAGTTGGCCGTTTGCACCCACAGGGAAAAGCTCAAATCACCCACAAGGTCAAATGCCTGTGTAGATAAGCTGGAGGGTACCTGGGCGGAACTGGAAGAGCCATTGAAAGAGAGGGCTTGTCCTATTTCTCCTGGGGCGGATGTCGTCGAGGAAGCGGTAGCGTTGTTCATGTTGCCCGATTGGTCGAAAAGAGTTGTTCCGCTTACATATGCTGAATCAAAGCTCCAGTAACCCACCAACCCGGCGGTCGCACCGGTCGTAACGTTGTCAACCGCTACGGTTACCGCAGCCGAAGTGGCCTGGTTGCCCACGTTATCGGTTGCAATGGCCGTAATCGTATGAGTGGCATTGGTCAACGTGGTTGTCTGCAGGCTCATCGTGTAGGGAGCAGTACTGACGGTTCCAAAAGACACACCATCGACCAGAAACTGCACATTCGCAATACCAACGCTGTCTGAGGCACTCGCCATTAGCGAAATCGCCGAAGAAACGAACTGGCCATTTGCGGGAGAGGTTATGGACACCATCGGCGGCGTGTTGCTAACGATGAATGCCGCTGAGTCCATCGCACTTGTTTGCAGGCCGGGAGCCATGGCAATAGCATTGACGGTCACGCTGGACGCGAGCGTAATAGGGCCGCTATAAACCGGCGAGGACGCAGTTGGTGTGCTGCCATCGAGGGTGTAATAAATCGTCGAGCCGAGGGTTCTCGTCAATATCGTCACGCTGGTGGAACTCGAGATCGTGCCCCCAACCGGATAAATCTCTGGAGTCGCGACCGCCGTCGGATAAGATCCCACGCCAAGAGTATCCGTTGGACCCGTAAAGCCCGGACCATTGGCCGCCACGTATCCATTGCTGGCGCCCGAGGTGCTCGCACTTACCCAGAACGAGTAGAGTTCGCCGCTCGTCAGAGTGAATTGAAATTGCACAGGCTGATTTGCAAACGCCGACAAGTCGGACAATCCGTTCCACGTGACCTGCTGCAGCGTCTTGTCAACGCTCAAGGATTGCGATGTTGCCAGCACCGTCCCGGTTGCGGAATTTAAAACCTGTACCTGGAGCGAGCCTTGGGGATCTTTCACGTTTACGAAGAGGTATTTGCCGGAAAATTGAACAGGCCGTGTTGTCAAAACGGCTGGGTTTGATCCGGCATTCATGGAGTAGAAGCCGTCGCGTCGAAGCGTCGCCAAGCCGGTGGAACCCACTGCGTTATCACTCCCATGTAAATCGTTCCGCCCGCTGAAGTAGAACCACAATTCATCGCCCACAACCAAGAAGCATCCCCCGGCGGATTGCGTGTTCCCCATGTTCCATGTTCCAGGCACATTGGATGCGGGAATGAAGGCTCCGTTGGGCCCGGGGCCGCTGCCGCGTGTCGGACGCACCCATTGGAAGCCGTCGCGACTGAACCCGACTCCGAGTTCCACCAAATCCGGTCCCGGCAATCCCCCGGATTCGTCCCCCCCGGGATAGAACCAACTGAAAAGCCCCACCATGACGCTTTCGTAGCCGACTGCGTCGAGGTTGTAAAGTTGAGGAAACGTAGTTTCCCCGGGGGCGTAGGGAGGATCGTTCACATCGGGTCCGGTCCAGAAGCTTGTACCAAAATTCGCCGGTTCCGCAGGAGTCCAGTTCATCAAATCCGGACTTTCGGCATAGTTGCGAAATCGGCTCAGGTATCCCGGACGTGTTGGCGTGGATGGAAGCGTCATGTAATTCTTCATGCTGTCCACCCAAACGTTCCGGAAGGGATTCCAAAACAGCGTCGTTCGATCGTAGACGATAGGAATGGGATACTGCTTCTGGTTTGTACCAAGCCAATGGATGCCGTCTGTGGAGAAGGATGCCAGGATGGGAGGGGTTACCTGTGGAGCAGGCTGTACCGTGAAGGCCGTGAATTTGTGGGCAAAGAAGGTCTGGTCCGCACTGTAGTGTCCCACGCTCGTGTGATAGGAGGCGACATAGGTGGTGTTCGCAGTAATTGCCACCGGAGTAGGAAAGTTCACCTGCTGCCAGCCGGAAGCCGTTTCATTGCTGAAGATTGCCGTAGCCAGAAGAGTTCCGGTACTCGTCCAAAGGTTGCCGACGTGCGTTCCTGTGTTTGCGCTGCTCTTGTAGAAGCGAATACCACTGATGGTACCGTTTACATTGGCTGTGAACTTTACGCCAAGCTCGACGGGCGAATCCGGCCCCGCATCAGCCAGAGCCGGAACTGACGTGCCGCTCCAAATGGTGCACGGACACGACGGAGGTGGCGCTCCTCCTTGTGCAAACACCACGTCTACCCAGTAGTTTGTATAGTTATAAGTGTTGCCCGGAAAACCGCTGGTGCTGCCGTAAGCGTAGACCCCATTTCCCCCGCCCACTCCGTTTGCCAAGGCTTGCAGTGGATTATTCGGGTCCGGATTCTGGAGGTTCATCCAAACGACTAAGCCGCTCGGTATGACCTGATTGGTATTCGGTACGAAAGCGTCTGGGATAGCCGGTCTGATCCAGTTCTTGCCATCCGTCGAATATTCATAACAAACCTCCGCAACCGGCGCAGCTCCGCAGAACAACCACATCTTGAAGAGCTGGTCGCTCGGATCAAACCACGCCCCGCCGCTGAAGGGCATCAATAGTCCACCGTACTCTGACGGACCCGGGGCAATGATCGGGTTCAGGGGATACATCACTGCTTGGTGTTGCGTGCGAGTCATCGTCGTCTGTTGAATCAAGAAATCGTCAACAAACAATTGGCGACCTAAGTCGATTGGAATTACCGAAGGAGGATTGGTTATATATGACGGTGCCTGGAATGACTGCGTAGGTGTTTGGCTGGGTGGCCACTGCGCCGGCAGGACAATGCCGTTGTAAAGGACTTGTCCACCCGACTGGGCGAAGACGCTGCCCGTAAGAGTCCCCAGCACCAACAGGCAAAGTAAGGCACGCAGCAGAGCAACTCTGCTGGCGAACGAGAACGAGCGATCGGTTTCAAATGAACCGGAAGACAATAAGAACAAGGGCATAGAGAACCGGCTGTAAGTGAACTATCTGGGCAGCACAACACGCCAGAATAATTCTGGGGCGCGCTGTGCACGCGGGGGGAATATGAGGATACGGCTTGTGGCATGACTGGGCAAGGATTTTCAGGTGAATATCCTGTGAAAATCGCCCGGGGAGATCGTGCCCCGTACACAGAAGCAGATCTGAAAGCGCGGAACAGCGCCCCAACCTCCCTATAACCATAGATCCGTTGGTACTGAACGTACTGATACGTTCCACAGCGGCACGATTTTCCACATCCCTTAAATTGCACCGTCCGATTGACTCCCTTTCTGTCCGGCCTAATATTCCATCACATTCGTATTCTGAATGTTTGGCCGAGTGACAGGCTAAACGTGTCGTGATCGATTCAGGAAAATAGGCGCCCGCAGGAGACAACCAGGTTGAGCAGGGTATTTGACGCGCGTAAGCACGCCGAGAAGTCAAAAAGTGTGCGAGAAGCTGCCCCGGGGACCGCGCAATCTCCCAAATCAGGCTCGCATTTGGCGGAGAGTCTGGGTACGGCCCTGTCGTCTGAAAGGCAGCCAGACTCAGATAGCGCCAGGCCCCCACAACAAGGGCCGATCGTGCGTTCGCTTTTGCGAATGCCGCGTGGCATGCTGCGTTCTTTGGCGCCTTCGGAGCCGGGTCCTTCGCAAGCAACTGGCAGCGTTGAGCCTGCCACGCTGATTCTGCCTAAGGATCCAATGTATCCGGCGGTCGCGAAGGAATGCTCTGTCTCGGGCAGGGTCGAAGTGCAGTTCCGCATCAGTCCGGAAGGACAGGTGTATGACGTGAAATCGTTGACGGGCGCTCCGATTCTGGCCCGAGCTGCCATGGAGGCGGTGGCGGCGAGGCGCTACGAGCCAGCGCGACTCGACGGGGCCCCGATCGATTCACAAGCCACGACCAACTTTGATTTCAGGCTGAGCTGAAGTTCGTGAGCATGTTTGGGTTTCGAGGGAATCTTCCCTACAACTGAGGTTACCGACATGTATAAGACGCATTTTGGGCTGAACGAGAATCCGTTCAACATCAATACCGACCCGCGCTACCTGTATCTGACCAAGCGCACGCAGGAGGCGCTGGATTGCCTGACGTACGGGATCGAAGCGCGCAAAGGCTTTATCCTGCTGACCGGCGAGGTGGGAACCGGCAAAACCACCATTCTGAATAAGCTTCTCGATTCGTTGCATCAGCAGCGCGCTGCAACAGCGTTTGTCTTTAATCCCCGCATGACCGCGTCGCAACTCTTCGATTATATGATTGCCGATTTCGGCATCCCGGTTACGTCGAAGGCGAGAAACCATGTGTTGTTCAGGTTGCATCAGTGGTTGCTGGACCGCTACCAGGCGGGCGAGCAAACCGTGCTCGTTGTAGATGAAGCCCAGGTTCTCTCGCTTCAGGCGCTGGAAGAAATTCGTTTGCTGACGAATCTGGAGACTTCGACACACAAACTGCTCCAGATCGTGCTGGCGGGACAGCCGGAAGTCGAACAAAAGCTGAATCAGCGCGACCTTCGGCAGTTGCGGCAGCGCATCGCGCTTCGGGCAAAGACGCTCCCCCTGACGCTGGAAGAGACCTCCGGATACATTCTCGAGCGCCTGCGTATCGCGGGCGGCAACGGGGACGAAATCTTCACTCCGGAAGCGATCGAAGCCGTGCACAAGCATGCGCGCGGCATTCCGCGCGTGACAAATCTAATCAGCGAACAATCGCTTGTCCGGGCGTTTATGAATCGGGAAAGATTTGTTTCCGCTGAGGTCGTCGAGCAAGTGGCACTCGATCTCAGCCTGGATGAGATTGACCATTCCACCGAGCCGCAGCCTCCACGGAAGAGCCGCACCAAGCGCCGCCGCCGCAGCTATCAGGCGCGCCCGCGCTTCAATACGGCCATCCACGGAACCGCCGGACAAACGGGCCAGCTGCCGCCCGTCGGAATTAATCAGATTAAGCTGCCGTTATTTGTGTACGGCTGCGGACCGGACGGCGAGCCGTTCTATGAGCACGCCCATACCGTCGCGACCAATCCGCACGGCGGATTGCTTTCGATGAATACCGCGGTACAGCCAGGCCAGAAGATCCTTATCACCAACCAGCAGAACGAGCACTCTCAGGAATGCGTTGTGGAATTCCTCGGCGCTCGCCTGGGGCGCGGCGTCGACGTTGCGTTTGAATTTCCCAACCCGATGCCCGAGTTTTGGGTACCCCGGGAACTCGCAAAAACCCCAGCGAGCCAAGGCGAGGAAGCGTGCGCGTAGATTTTGTCGCCTAAAGCGACGCGAATTCCAAAGATAACAGGACACATCACGGAAAGTAGGCAGACCAGGACATTTTATGTATGAAGAATTCTTAGGCCTGATTTCCAGCCCGTTCCAGCTCTCACCCGATCCGTTCTTCATGATTCCGTCGGAAAAGAGCCAGGAAGCCCTGGCTTCGATTTACGGCGCGATACGACTGCGGAAAGGCTTTGTCGTAATGACCGGTGAAGTGGGCACCGGCAAGACCCTGGTGCTGCGCTGCCTCATGGAGCGCTTGGAGCGGGAGGAGATCCCCTTCGCGTACTTCATCGGCCCTCGTTTGTCCACGGTCGATTTCCTGAGCTATATAGCGTTTGAGTTGGGACTGAGCGTGCCGGAACCCAGCAAGGGAAACCTGTTGCGCGCGTTGTACGTGTTTTTGCTGAGCCAATTCGAGAAGGGCTTCACGACCGTGCTGATCGTCGATGAGGCTCATCAGATGCCGCGCAGCGTTCTCGAAGAAATCAGGCTTCTGACGAATTTCGAAACGGCTCAACAGAAACTCGCGCAGATTGTCCTGGTGGGGCAGCCCGAGCTCGACAAGAAACTGGACACGGTCGAGCTGCGCTCCTTGAAACAGCGCATCGCGGTTCGCTGCCATTTGGAACCGCTCCGGGCGGAAGACATAGGGCTTTACATCGAGCGCCGGCTGGAACTTGCCGGAGCAGGCTCGCAAGCGGCGACCTTGTTCCCGCCGGAGACGGTCCAGGCAATTTACTCCTATTCGCAGGGCATTCCCCGGCTGGTCAACAGTATTTGCGATCAGGCTCTGACTGCGGCCTGCGCGCGGCAGATTCGCGTCGTGCCGGTGGAGGTCATCAAGTCAGTCGCATCCCATTTCCGGCTGGAGCCCGTCGCCCGGATCAAGCTGCCGGAAAAACCCGTATCGCCGGCGAGTCATTCGGATGACCCCGAGCCGGAGAGGTCCCGGCACTTAATCTCTATCCCCAGCGTGGCGGCCGTGAGTGCACGCGAGATGGACGCGCCGGTGCCGCACCACGTCGTCGAAGACAGGGGGACGCCCCTGCCAGCGGCGGTGTTGAGCACTCCACAGCCCGCGCTGGAGGTTGGGGCCAGCCATCGCGACTTTTCTGCCACGCAAGAAAGCAAGCCGGAGAAGGAACAAATTGTTGCGGTCGCGGCGCTCTCTCCCTCAGCAGCTCCCGTAACGACTCCCGTAAAAACTCCCGAGCGCCCCCGCGCAACCGCAATGGCACTCACCCCGGTTAGGGCGGCGCGAGTGTCTCCTTTCGTCCGCAAAAACACTCTGGTGGCTTCGGTCGCGCGGGAGAGCGTTCAGCCGGAGAAGGAGAAGGAATTCAGTGCCGCAGAGCCATCGCTAATGCGGCGGTGGCTCAAGCCAGGACTTCGGCTTTCGCTGGTGATTATCGCGGCGGCGGTTGTGCCGGCGGCGCTGGCGATGGGCGTCTACATGGCGCGTCACCAGAAGGCAGCAGTGGCTGCGCCGCATTCGGTCAGCGGCCTGAAAGCAGGTTCTCAGGCGGAACAATCAACAACGGCCGCCCCGGTTGTTGCTGCAACTCCCTTTGCTGATATCGCCACGACTCCTGGCGAAATTATCGCCCCTCAGACTGTGAGCGCGCGTTCCATCCCACCCGCGTCCCCGGCATTGCCGACACTTCGCACGTCAGTTGTCGCCGGTCCGTCAACGAAGCCAGCTCTTAAGTCATTTCCTCAACCACCGGCTGTCGAGCCCCCTCCTCCTCCGGTGGCGGGGACCCCAACAAGAGATTCGGACATTGGGAAAGCCCTGGCCGCCAACTCGGTACCGGTCCCGACGCTCCCGGTTGTAAACGTAGCGAGCAATCCGGCGCCATCTTTTGGAGGGCAGCCGAAGGAACCGACTCCTGGGAGTGGATTGCTCGAAACTTCCGCGCCTGCACCAGCATCCCCGGTTGTAAACATTACCAAACGTCTCGACCCGCCCAGGCTCGTGTCATCTCCCCCGCCAAGTTATCCGTCGGTCGCCCGCTCGACGAATGTCTCAGGCTTCGTGTTGATCGACGCCGTGGTGGACGAAACGGGCAAGATCGGTGACATGAAGGTTCTTTCGGGAAATCCAATCCTGAGACAGGCTGCAATGGAAAGCCTGCGTATGTGGAAATACCAACCCGCACGACTCAACGGTCAACCCACGTCGGCCCACGTACAAGTCAGAATGAACTTCAGTCTGCACTAGGTTTCGGGACGTACACGCCCCCCTTAAAGCAATTGGGCCAATTCCCCCCAATGTCTTGAACAGCACAGACAACCGCGGCAACGTTGATTAGGATGGCGGCGAGTTCTGAAGGCAAAGGATGGAGGGGAAGGTATGTTTCACTTAATCTGGTATATTCTGATCGGGCTGGTCTCGGGAGTTGTCGCGAAATCAGTAATGCACGTACACATAACGATGTTCTGGACGATCGTCCTCGGCATCATCGGATCGATCATCGGGGGCGGCGTTACACACGTCCTTTTTCGCCCGAAAAACGCACGATACCATCCCGCTGGCCTCATTTTTTCCACGCTGGGCGCGATCCTGGTTCTCTACATCTGCTATAAGCTGAAAATTCATTTTCCCCAGGTGTAGGCCCGTATTCTGAGAAAACGATGAATTCTTTCTCAACAGCATCTGTTGCTGGAAGGAATGAGACCCGCCGGGTTCTCGACTTTCCATTAGATCAACCTGTGTGATCGGATCAGCCAGATAACCAAACCGAGGGGCACGGCGACAAGGCAAAGGGTGCCGACAGACAACAGAACAAGGAAAAGAACGTCCCGCCAGGCGTGGCTTTCACCCGCGGTTCGATTTTTCTCTCGCAGCAACAAACGGTAATTTCTACGATTCGCCTTCCAGACGACGTGGAAAGCGTCGCCGGCTACAGGAATCGCCTCCACCGTGGCCTCCAGGATTACGTTTGCTATCATGCGTGCAAGAGTGGCCAAAGCTGCGCCGCGTCGCCAAGCCGCAACAATAATGATCAGTGAGGCTATGCCTGCGACGGCATCCCCTACACCTGGAATCCACCCGATCAGAAAATCGAGCCCGAAGCGGATCTGCGTTCCCGGAACGCGAAAGATATCGTCCAATATTGCGGCGATATGATCGAGATGTTCGTCCGTCGAAGTGGCAGGGGAGCGGCGGGCCATAGAGGCCATTCTAGACCATTGATTGAGCCCATGGTTTTTCGCAATCCATGCTTCCGTTCACCGCAATACCGAGGATGAAAAAGACAGGCTACGCTCTCGGCTTTTACAAACCCTACCCGCTCTTCCACACGCGGACTTTAGCTTTGACGACGAATCGTTCTTTTTAAATATGTCTCTTTCTGCACATTATTGATTTGTACTACCTGATAGCCTGCAACCTAACAACTCACGGCTGCGTGTTGTCAAAAGGCCGAAATGCCAAGAAGAGAGGGTTCCACCCGCGCCATGGGAAGTCGACATGAGCGTCAGAGGCCCACACATGAAGGTAGCTAGACAGACAAGGTCCCACCTTGGCGGATTCTCTTCAGGAGCCAGCCTGGGCGGCAAGGTGTTGCGCTATCGGCGCAAGCAGAACATTTACGCACAAGGCGCACCTGCGTACACACTTTTCTACATCCAGGAAGGAGGAGTGCGGCTCACCAGCCGAGCGAAACACCAGGCTCCAGCTGTTACCGCCATCCTGGGGGGCGGCGATCTCTTTGGTGAGCTTTGCCTCGCAGGCTATCCCCTTCGTATGTCCACGGCTGTCGCGTTAACCGCCAGTTCGATACGCACCATCCATAAAGCCAAGATGCTCCAAATGCTTCGCAAAAAGAATAAGCTGTCCAATTCCCTGGTGGCCTACCTGTTATCCAGCGTCAAGAAGTATCAGGATCACGTTGCGGAATTGCTGACTTCTTCTGCCGAACAGCGACTGGCGCGTGTGCTTTTGCGGCTGGCCCACTTGGATAAGAGAGGTCCGCCGGTTGTTGAAATTCCCAAACTAAGCCATCAGGTTCTGGCGGAGATGGTCGGTACGACGCGCCCACGAATCAACCTGTTCATGAATCGATTCAGAAAGCAGGGATTTATAGACTACGATGGAGGATTGGAAGTGCGCCAATCGTTGCGCAAAGTCCTGAGGCGCCGCTAGAAATCCACAGTCACCACTGGTCGCACAGAATTCCCGGATATCGGTCAGCACGCAGTTGTCTATGGTCATTCAAATCGTTCTGCCTGCTGGTGTAGAATGTCGCCGAACTTAGAGGTCGTCAGGAAAGTTCACTTCGAGACTGACTGAGGCGCTTATGAAATCACACTGGCATATGAGACGTGGTCTCGCACTCGTCGCGGCTATAGCAGGCTTGCTGTTGGCTTCAGGCGGTGCGAGCGCCCAGCAGTTGCAGGGGAAATCACTCGCAAACGCCCTTCAGCGCGGCGGATACGTGATCCTCATGCGCCATGCAAATGCGCCGCGCGAACTCCCCACGGCGCAAACCGCCGATCCTGAAAACGTCCACCTCGAGCGCCAACTCGATGAAAACGGTCGGACCACGGCCGTCGCTTTCGGAAAGGCGCTGCGCGATTTAAAAATACCCATCGGCCAGGTGCTCTCGAGCCCTACTTATCGCGCCTTCGAAACGGCGCGATACGCACAATTGCCTGCCCCGCGAGCCATCCCCGAACTCGGCGACAATGGCCAGAGCATGCAGATTACAAAAGAGTCACAGGCCGCGTGGCTACAGAAGCAGGTCACGGAATTCCCTTCCGGCTCCAACACG
The DNA here is from genome assembly GCA_963797585.1 of uncultured Acidobacteriota bacterium. Classification (GTDB taxonomy): domain Bacteria; phylum Acidobacteriota; class Terriglobia; order Acidiferrales; family UBA7541; genus Palsa-295. The sequence goes on along the minus strand of CAWCQH010000012.1, from coordinate 15,971 downwards.
ATCCTCATCACCCACCAACCGAACATCGCGGGCGCTTTTCCGCAATGGTCGGATAGCTTGTCCGAAGGCGAAGCGCTCATTCTTGGTCCCGACGGCAAAGGGGGAGCCAGCCTCATCGCCCGCGTGAAAATTGAAGAGTGGCCCAAGCTGGGCAATTAGCAGGCCGCTGAAAAGATCGGACACTTTTAGGGCCCACGCAATATTGCAGCGCGACGGTTTTACGCAACGCCAGGACTGATGCTGCGCAGTACAGTTTTTACTCGCTCGGAAGTGAAAGGAATCTCACGAATTCGCGCTCCGGTCGCATCGAAGATGGCGTTGGCGAGCGCCGCGGCAAGCATGGTGATCGAGAGTTCGCCGGCACCGGTTGCGTCCACGTCCGGACGCTCGATGACCTTCACTTCAATCTCGGGTACGGCAAAACCCAGCGGCAAACTATGGTAACTGGCCCAATCGAATGATGTGACCTTCCGATCGTCCCATGTGACTTCTTCGAGCAGAGCGCGGCTCATTCCCTGAAGGGCGCCCCCTTCAATCTGATTTCTAAGTCCATCGGGATTTGAGATGGGCCCGCAGTCGACGCAGACAAAGATGCGTTTCGCAGTGATCTTGCCGGTATCCTGGTCTACCTCAATCTCGGCGACGATCGCCCCGTAACTGTTGGTTCCCTCGTGCGCCACGCACGCAACGCCGCGCCCAGCAGAAATTCCGGAGCGGCGAATACCGGGTCTGGGAGACGGGCGGACCTGCCAATTGGCGGCTACTGCCACACCCTTCAGCACGTCAATCAAACGATCGCGAGTCAAGTGACGCAGCCGAAAAGCAACGGGGTCGGCACTGGAATGGGCGGCGATTTCGTCGATAAAGGATTCATGGGCAAAAGTGTTCTGCAAACACGCGGGTGAGCGCAGCGGCCCAGTCCAAAATGGAGACACGACATTGTGGACGAGCACTCGCTCAGAGCGAATGTTTCCCGTCCCGTTGTTCACGCCTGCGATGTTCCCGGCAACATACGAGGGAATCGTGTTGACGCTGTTGTCGTAATGCGCCGGCTCCGGCGAAGGTGTTCGTGCCGCAAATGGGTCGGGTGGAAAGCCTGCCAGAAAGCCGGTAATTATATTTCCAGGAGTTCCTGCGCCTGGCCGATTCCCCAAAACTGGCATCCAAGACTCGTGGTGCCAGGCGACGATGTTGCCGTTTGCGTCGAGCGCGGCTCCTTCATCAAGGACGAATGCATTTCCGTAGCTTTCCCAGGCCATTTCGTCTTTTCGGGTAAGCTGCACGCGGACTGGCTTGCCGACCGCCTGCGACAGAAGTGCGGCATCGTAGGTCGCGGTATCGGCGCCATTGTTTCCGTAGCAGCCGGAACCGCGGGTGAAAACAACGCGCAGATTCTCGGGCTTGAGTCCCAGAAGCATGGCGGCGCTGCTGCGCATGTACCACACGCCCTGCGTCGCAGACCACAACGTCGCTTTCTCTCCCTGCACATCTGCGACGGCGCACGAGCTTCCCATCGATCCGTGCATTTGATAGGGATGGCGATAAGTCGCCTTCAGGATCACAGCGGCTTGTGAAAACTTCTCGTCCACGTCCTTCGAATCGAGCAGCAACGTATCGCGGGTAGGCTTCTGGTTCCTCAGCGAGTCATAGAAATTCGCCTGACCCGGCAGGCCGGCGCCCGGCGTCCAGGTGATCTTCAAGGCGTTCGCAGCTTGAATTGGCTTGCCACGGCTTTTGCCGCAACGACGCCGACGAAATTGTTCCTTACAACCACTTTCACAACGCCCGGCAATGTCTGAACAGAACTTTCGTCAACACTAACTACAGTTGCACCCACAGCGGGAGGGCGGACCACTCTTCCGTGCAGCATGCCGGGAACCCGGACGTTGTGAACGAATTCGAATCGCCCGGTGGCCAAAGCTGGAAGATCGGGACGCCGTACTGGCTTCCCGAGCACGGTCCACTCGCTCGGAGTCTTTCGCCTGGCATTTGCATCGAGTGTGATGTTGAACTTTCTCCCACCCACCAACTCGCCATAATTCAACGCCCGCGATGGGTCGCCCTTCGGTCGAATCCGGCCATCTGCTGCGACGAGTTCTGCGGGAGGCACTCCAAGTCGTTCGGAGGCGAGGCGCAGAAGCATCTCGCGCGCAGTTGCAGCGGCCTGCGCCAGATTACTGTGGTTGAAGTTCGTAGCGTGCGACAAACTGCCGGACGTATAAGCCTGATCGGGGGTGAAAGCCGTATCGCCATAGATCAGCTTGACCCGTTCGAAAGGCACGCAAAGCTCTTCGGCCACCAGTTGCGTTTGCGCGGTGACGATGCCCTGGCCGAGTTCGACTTTGCCGGTATATGCCGTTACGCTGCCATCGTCCCCGATGGCAATCCATGAATCCAATTGGTCCTGTGGGGGCGAACCTGGAGCAACGGGACGCGCCGCCTGGGCGTGACTGGGAGTAACTCCCATGCCGAGGTCCCACATGCTGAAACTCACAATGAGGGCCGCCGATTGCTTGAGGAAATCGCGGCGCGAGAATCCAGAATCCTTGAGAGCTGAGCGGGTCCTCGAAGTCACGGAAATTTGCGGCGCGTGTTTGGGGGATTCGCTCACCGAGCCACGCCCTGAGCATAGCGTTTGATTGCCCGCAGCATGCGGACGTGCGTAAAACAACGGCAAAGTACGTTGGAGAGGGCTTGCTCGATCTGTTCGTCAGTCGCTTTCGGATTCTTATCTACGAAAGCTTTGGCGTTCATGATCACAGCGTTCAGGCAAAAGCCGCACTGCGCGGCCTGCTCGTCGATAAAAGCTTGCTGAATCGGGTGCGGTTTTTCCGGAGTTCCCAGCCCTTCGAGAGTCGTGATTTCGGAACCGGCCACTGCTTCCACCGGGGTGATGCACGACCGGATCGCTTGTCCTTTTACGATCACCGTGCAGGCCCCGCATTGTCCCAGGCCGCAGCCGAATTTAGGCCCTCGCAGTTCTAGATCGTCGCTCAACGCATAAAGCAGAGGGGTTGACGGATCGAGGTCCAGCGTATGGGCAACGCCGTTAACTTTTAGCGTGATGGCGCTCATGGAAGTCTTACGTTAGGGCCATACTGGGAATGAGGTCAAGCATTGACTCACTTTCGGTTCGGAAAGGTTGCGTGGCCTGCGAGCGCATCTCTCGAACGCGGGGTTGAGGTATTATGGGGCAGTTTGGGCGACTCCGAGGGAACTATGCGTGGAATGGCTAAATGTAGCGGAATGCTTAGTCTCATTATTTTTGCATTCGCCGCCACTCCTGCTCTTTTTGCACAGGCCATCCGGCCGGGAGAGAATCTCGACGCCGTGCTCGCTTCCTCAAAATATGACGTGCGAACAGGAGAAAATCTTCAGCTTCCGCCTGGCGGTGACTGGCACGTTCGATGGACGGAAGCCGATTTCCCAGTGGTCAAGAAAGTCGCAGACAATGTGTATCTCTACCAGGCACCTCACAACACCTCCGGATGGATCACCAATAGCCTCATTGTAATCACGACGGCTGGTGTGGTCGTGCTGGATGGCCAGGGTCGGGCCGGGGAAATGGCACGCATGGTCGATGAGATTAAAAAGCTTACTCCGCAACCGATCAAATATATTGTGGTGGGAAGTCCCCACGGCGATCACGGAGAAACCGCCTTTAGCTCAATGCCTGGCGTGGATCAGATCACGTTTATCGGCCATGCGATTACGAAGGGATGGTTTGAAGCGGATGCGAAGATACCAGATAAATCAGGGAAACTGAGGGATATTGTCAAGATCACGGATGTTGTAGGCTCGCTGCCGCCGGATCCAAGAGAACCGGCGCCACACGTCACAAAAGTTCTCAAGGTGGGCAGTACAGAGCTCCGCATCATGTACATGGGCCGCGGCCACTCGGGACCCGATCTTGAGACCTACCTCCCTAAAGAACGAATCCTCTGGGTGAGTGAATCGTTTGAATCGCGGCAAGTGCCGTCGATGGGAGACAGCTCCTATCCATCGGAATGGATCGCTCTGCTGAACGAAGCGGCCAAGATGAAGAATGTGGACAACTATCTTGGAGCGCATGGCTTCATGGATAGCCCCGCCGTTAATAAGGAAGAGTTTCTCAACAGCATTCGTGCTTTGCAGGCCGTGTATGCCGAAGGTAAACGGCTGCACGATGCAGGCATCCCGATCGAAGACGTTCCCAAGAGCTGGCATTTGGGTCCGTACGCGCATGACTTCTTTAGTGAAGCCGCGCTGCCCGATATCACCGCGGTCTATATGGAACTCGATGGCAAATTGCCGCCGTGCCCTATGTGCCGTCCCCGTCGCTTCGCCGCCGATCGTGGCCCGGCTCCCGCGGAATGAGATTGCGGGTGGCGGTATACCTCGATTCGCGAGCGATGCGTGCCGTGAAAGGGTGCCGGCTCGATCAATTGTCGCACTGACGGATCACTTGGCGAGTGGGTCGGGCCTAATCTGAAAATGGGCGACGAAAGTCGTCGTTCCTTTTCCGCCCTCGACATGCCAGACGACGCGTTCTTCGTCAGCGGCCCACAATCCCCGCCCCTTCCAGCCGGCTTTCGCATCGTCAATGCGACCGTTCATGCTGCGCGTGTAGAAATCGAGCGGGTACGGAACCCGCAGCGTGACAAACTTCTTCGTCTCCGGCACAAAAGCAATCAGCGAATCCGAGCCCGTCCCGTTTACGATCGGCACATTCTTGCCGAGGCCGAGCGTGTCGTAGCGGTCCACCCAATTCTGATAAAAGGAGTCGGATAGCACGTCGGTTCCTTTGAATTTCGGACCCGGAACCGGGTAAAGCGCCCAGCCCTCGGGACAATGCTGGCCCATCGCGGCCGGACCGCTGAGGGGGCCCTTGCACTTCCGACGGTCGAAGCTCGCGAGATCATTGCTACCGGCGAGCGCTGTCCACACCACACCATTCGTATCGATGCCGATGCCCAGGGTGGAATAAGCTTCCACGCCCGGAAGCTTAGGATTGTCAAAGGGAGGTTCGTAAATTTCCGTCAAACACGTTGCCGGGGGATTCGCGCCGGGCACCATACGGATGATCTTCCCGGGAACCTCTGTACTGGTTGAAGCAACGCCAGCCGCAAACCAAAGGCTGCCGTCAACAGGGCTGACGGCGATTCCGTACGAACTGGCCCCGATCACAGCCCGGTCGAGTTTCGGGTCCGGGGGCTCGTCCGGCTTCGTATAGGCACCGATTTTCCCATCGCCGTTGTAGTCAAGAATCGCCGGGCACCAGCCTTGCGATTTCTCGGCATCGTGCGTCTGGTCCCATACGCGCGTCTTGATCCAGGCGATTATGCCCATCCCTCGAGCGCCGGAGGTGTTGCCATAGTACAAAGTCTGATCCTGATCGTTTGCAAATATCATGTGCGCGGCCGACAAGCAGGTATCGATCATTTCGAATTTTCCCGTGGAGGGGTCGTAGTTCAGGGCGCCTTGGGCAACCGATTTGGGCGGCATCGGGAAATTCTTCGCGAAAGGATTATCGGAGCCTTCCTTGCAATAATCGGGCAGATCCGGCCGGGTCTGCGCATGAAACCAAAGGCGGCCCCTGCTGTCCATTTGCGGGGACGATGGAGTGATGGGATCATTCCAGACAATTTCATTGCCCCAGTAGGGAGACGGTGCTGCGACAGTCTGCGGCGAAACCCGACGCATCAGCTTGCGATCGCTTTCGTTGCGCAGTGGGACATTGATCATGGAGCTTGTATTCTTGACCGGATCCAAGACGTCAATCGCGCCGATCGCCCGGTCGGGGCCATAAATCGGGCCATAGGCGTTCGCCGTAGGGTTCCGCTCATCGGTGCTCATAACGTCATGGACGAAGGACTTATCGGTTCCGAAATCCCATAGCGTGATGACTATGTTGCGCTCAATGCCCTGGGGCCGCGGCGGCGCGGGCGGTACTTCACCTGCGGCAATCCGATTGCTCCAATCCGCGAACATCGCTAAACCACGGTCGTGCCCGAAATTGTTGAGAGCGCCGGTCATTTGTGGGCCTACCTGGCCAGACATAAGCCGCCGCTCCCAAGCCAGGGCGGGCGAATCGAATGTGCCGAGACCTGGTTCAATTTCACGCGTCGCTTTGTTGCCCATCTGATGGCAAACCTCGCAGGCCCTCTTCAGAAGAAAGACCCATTGAGCCTGCGACTCGACTTCTGTACCTTTGATCGCCGCGAAGTTGCCGCTCGAGTTGTCATTTGCCTGTGCCGCGGCCTCGCCGCTGGTGCGAATCTTCATTGGGAAGGCGCTCTTGGGCGGCAGATTCACAAGCGAATACCAGTAATCTCCGGGATAGTATTGCGCTGCGGCTTGGGCGCTGGGAGCGACGACCGCAGTCAACGCCAGTATTTTGCCCGGCGTAGCCACTACCGGTTTCGAATCCACCAAGCCATAGCCTCGCACCCACACCTTGTAATTCGCCTGAGGCAACTCCGGCAGCAGATACCTGCCAGCGTCATCCGTCACAACGATCTTGCGAAACTTTGTCGGCAAGTCAGTCGTTTCAGCAATCACCCATACACCGGCCTCCGGCCCCTTCGAACTCGTTACGACGCCTCCGATATCGTCGCCGTTCACGGAGACGCGATCGGTTGCCGCCAGCGGATTCACCGAATTGCCCTGCGGTCGAGCTGTATGGAACAATGGCGAAATTACAAGGAAGCTGCACGGTAGGAGAATCCGTATCAGTGAGCCCCTCACCCAGATTGCTCGCATTGAGTCTTTCCTTTGTGCCGTTTCGATTTCAGTTTATGAGGTTCGCTTGCTGAGGATTATATAACCAACCGTTCTCAGGCCCGGACAAGTACCATTGTTTGACTTGGGTTGTCAATTGACGAGAACCAAGGATACATTTCTAATGAGGTTTGACACCAACAAACCGTTTACCTTGACAAAAGTTGAGGAAGCAATAAAACTTCTACCCTCGTGAACGATCCAACTGTAGCACGCCGCAAATTCCTGAAGTTTCTTGCCGCCAGCCCCTACGTCGCTTCTCTGGATGGAATTGCTGCTTTTCTCGAGCGCGGCGCTCTCGCCCAGAATGCACAGCAGCCTTCTGAAGTGATCGCCGATCCCGCCGAAGCTCTCAACGTATTTGATTTCGAGGAGGCTGCTCACCGGAAAGTGCAACCCGGTCACTGGGCGCACATGGTGACTGGCGTCGACGATGACGCTACGCTGCGCGCCAATCGCGAGGGATTTCAGCACATCGAATTGCGGCCGCGCCGCCTTCGAGATGCCACCAAGGTGGACATGCGCGTGGAGCTTTTCGGGACCACTTACAACAGTCCGATATTCACTTGTCCGACCGGAGGTGAGAGGTCGTTTCATCCCGACGGTGAATTAGCCGTCGCGCGAGCGGCCAAAGCCCGCGGAACTCTCCAGTTTCTGTCGACGGCTACGTCCTTCGGGGTAGAAGAGGTGAACGCGGCTTTGGGCCGCCCGGTTTGGTATTCGCTGTATGCGCCAAGTCCCTGGGAAGCCTGCGAACAACTCCTGCAGCGGGTGGAAGCTTCGGGATGCAGCGTGCTTGCTCTTACGGTTGACACGGTAGCGGGCGCGCACAACGAAACCGAGGCTCGTATGCGGCCGAAAGACCTGAGCCAGTGCGCTGCCTGCCACGATGTGAAGGGTTCGTCGGTCATCCGCCGGACCCAGCCGATGCGCGACGGCATTCACGTGCCAGGCATGCGACCGACGAATCCCGCTCTGGACTGGGCTTATGTCGATCAAATCCGGAAATTCTGGAAGGGCAAATTCATCATCAAGGGTTTGACGACCCGCGAGGATGCGCGGTTGTGCATCGAGCATGGCATCGACGGCATCCTCGTCTCGAACCACGGCGGGCGCGTCACGGAAACTCTCGAGCCAACCATCGAAGCGCTTCCTGACGTGGTCGAAGGAGTGAACGGGCGTATTCCGGTTTTCGTGGACGGTGGCTTTCGGCGCGGCACCGATGTTTTCAAGGCTCTTGCGCTGGGCGCCAAGGCAGTTGGAATCGGGCGGCCGATGCTGTGGGGCTTAGGCGCATTCGGACAAGCCGGCGTCGATCGCGTGCTTGAAATTCTTCAGGGCGAACTCAAACTTGTGATGGGCAATTGCGGCACGCAGAAAGTGGCGGACATTACGCGTGCGTATGTCGCCACGCCCGACTGGCGGAGTTAGAAGATATTGATCTTCCCGGGGGCAGGGATTTTAAAGATCGTCATAAATTATTTCCGGGTGCCGCATCGCCCCTGAGGAAACGCATTTTCCCTACTTCTTGAGGCCGAAAGCGTACACTCTCCCGTCCCAGGTGGAAACGTAGACTTTACCTCCGGCAACCACCGGCTCGGTGAAATGCGTCCAGCTGTCGATCAAGTTGCCGCTTGAATACAACTGCTGCCCCGTTTCCGCATCGATCGCGTACAAGACGGCGTGACTGACGGGAATATTTCCGGGCTTGCCTTTCGCTCGAGACTCCATCGTGGTCTTACCGGTATCGAGTGCATACACCACGCCGTTCGCAACCACAGGCGGATCGGGTGCGTGTATGTCGCTGGAGATCCAGATCGGAGCGAGCGTGGGCGTATTCTTCGTCGAATCAAGACGAACTTCGAATGCCATGATGCTGCCTTGATCCGCCTTTCCGTAGGAGTATTTGAAACCGGGTGCATCTTTGGATGGAGGTCCCTCCATGGGCACCAACAGCCACCGTCGTCCTTGCCCGTCTTGCCAAGTCGCCATCGAACCCAAAACACCGCGGTCGTCATGCAGAACCTGATCATTGCCCCATCGGGGTGACTGGTAGAGTGGGGTGTGATGGTCAAAGCCGCCGAGGCTGTTGGCGTCCAACAGGAAAACCACCGCTTCCTTTCCCGCGGAAGCGAGCAGGGTCCATTTCTCGAAGGGGAAGATCGTAGGATTGGTTGCCCCGAGGTCGAGATCTTTCTCCTCAAGAAATTCCCAATTCGCAGGAGTGTATGTATCGAGCAGCCGGAGGTCCTTGAAACTCAAAAACATCAGGGTATGGGCGAACTTACCGGCCGCCGGATCGTAAGCACCGTCGGCTGTTTGCGTGTATACACCTTTCGGGCCGGAAACGAGGCCGCCGCGCCCCCAGGCACCACCTCCTCTGCCTGTACTCGTGTAATACTCAACAACTCTCCGGGCCGGATCCTTCAAATCGATCGCGGTAAAGTGAGAGATCGCGCCGCCACAGCCTCGCGCCGTCGGTGAATAGATAACCCCATCGATGAGATTCAGACTCCAGTTACGTGCGAAGGGAGTGGTGAAATCTATCGGAGGCATGCGCTCGTCACCACTCTGGAGACTCAGGCCGCGCAGCTTGCCGTCACTGGTCGACACATAAATGATTCCCGCATCCTTATCGATTACAGGGGTGGCATTCTGGGTGTTGGAACAGGATAAAGTGGCTGCTTGTTTCGGCGTCATCTGGTTGGGGAACCGCTTCTGCCACGTAACTTCACCTGTTTCGGAATCGATCGCATAAACGGTGTTGTCGCTTCCCACTACGAATACGCGAGTTGTCCGCCCCGCTGGGCCGTCCACTGTAGCGACCAAGGGAGACGTCAGCGTTGAGAGAACCATATCCTGCGGAGAAGTGGACAACTGGGATTTCCACTTCAACTCGAGACGGGAAACATTGTCCTGGGTGAGTGTCGTCTCAGACTGATTCCAGCCCGTGCGCTGCTGATCGTGGCCCCACGTTAACCACTCGCTTTGGGCCGCCGCGCCCTGCGGCTCAAAAAGAAGCATCAGGCTAAGGGCAAAGCTAAATGTGATCGTCAATACTTTCGAAATCAGTGGACCCTCATTCATGCCACACCCCGATCTGGAGCTAAAAATTCTCTGGAATCTGCGCAAACCGAAGACGAAGGCTGCACAGTCGCAACTAAGGCGTGAGCCGTCATCCGCTTTTCCCTTCTCCAATTGTTTGCCTCATCGTCAAACGGCCGCCGGAATGCGTCACGGTTTGGAATCTTGTTTTGGAATCTTCTTCGAAGACAGGTTGAATGTCCAGGTATGTCCCATTGAGCCAACCCCGCCACCGGATCAGCGCGAACACCGGGCAGAACATTGACACAAAACGATGGGCGGAGGTACCGTACGACGCAACAATGGCGCCAAAGTTGTTTCGTGGGAACGTGGAATGTCTAATCGCAGAGAGTTCTTGAAAAACATGGTGGTTGCGACAGCTGGAGTTCTGCTAGGCGCCTGTGATCTTAGGGACGCATCTGCCGAGCTTCCACAATCCGCTGGTCGGGCGAAACGCCGCGAGATCTTCGTGGGAGGGCGCCGCTTAAAAACGGTTGATATTCACTCTCACTGTTTCCCCGATGTTCGCGATCTGTTAAAGGGCCACGAGGAAGAGGCCAAGGAGGACAATGGCTTCCTGAATCCGCACCGGCGGTTCACGATGTTGGAGCCGGACAAGATCGCGGATCGTTTGCGAAATATGGATGAACATGGAATCGATGTTCAGGCGGTGAGCCTGTTTTCCGGATACAACTATTGGGCGGATCGAGACCTGGCCGCCCGCCTTGCCCAGCGCCAGAACGAACAGCTCTTCGCTTTGTGCACCGATCACCCCGACCGCTTCGTTGGCTTGGGACCGGTATCGTTACAACATCCCGATCTGACGGTTCAGCAGATGGAGGAGGGTGTCACCAAGTATGGGTTCCGCGGATTCGTTATCGGCGCGACAGTGAACGGAGAAGAGTTGTCCGCGCCCAAATTTAATGCGTTTTGGGCGAAAGCCGAGAAATTGGGGATCGTTATTTTCATTCATCCCGTTGGTTTTCCAGAAGCCGGGAAGCGGTTTCAGGGAAACGGCGGGCTCGGCAATATCATCGGCAATCCACTGGAGACGACGGTCGCACTCTCCCATCTTATTTTTGAGGGAACCCTGGACCGCTATCCGGGAGTGAAAATTGTTGCGGCACATGGTGGCGGCTATCTGCCGTCCTACCTGGGGCGATCAAATCACTGTGCGGAAAAGATTCCCACGGTTTGCAAGCCGGTCAAAAAATTGCCCGGTGAATATTTCAAAGAACAAATCTATTGCGACACGGTGGTGTACAGCTCAGAGGGTCTGAGGCACCTCGTAGCCGAGGTTGGGGCCAACCACGTGGTGTATGGGACAGATTTTCCGGCATCCGTGAATGAGCCGGTATCGGCCGACGAGCCCTTTCAGCGTGATTTGGCGGGGAATCAGTACGATCCTCAGCCGCTCTTTGGCGAAGACCTCCAGGCTGATTTCGTGCTGAACTCGGGACTGAGCACTGGCGACAAGAGAGCGATTCTCGGGGAGAACGCGGCTAAAATTCTTAGAATCGGGGCCTAGAACTTACCCACGACATTTTCGGGGGGCGACGAGGGACCCGTCTCGCAATTCCAAAACTACTGATCTTGATTATTCTGTCCCCTGTCGTGCTGGGGAAGTACTCGACCGTCAGGAAATTCCACCCGTGTCAAGACGACTACGTGCGCTCCGTTCTTTGACGGATGATAATAAATCGTAACCTGATCGCCCGCCTTAACGCTGTCCGGAGTGAAACCATCCGCCCTCATGTTACGCGGGTTCCCGCTTTCGGAAAACCAATGTTCGACATTTCCGTTGGCATCTTTTACGTCAAAGGCAATAGATGAGTGAGGGTTTTCCATCAATAGGCTTACGATCGTTGCCTTCACCGACAGCGTCGTGGTCATGTCATACGCGGCGTACCCGTGATGTGCCAGTGCCGGCGTGGAGACCAGCACCAGGCCAATGAATCCGGCCAACAGACCGCTCCTCTTAATAGACCTCACTGCTCACCCTCCCAGGATTGCTTCCGTTCATTTCTTGTAATACTCGGTTACCCGCTTATCAAAGTTCTTGTTGTCCTCGGGACTGCAGATCCATTCCGTATATTGGTCAAACTTGTAAGTGTTGTCATGCACCTTCTCAATGGGCACCAGGTGGTAATACCTCTTGAAGCCAGGCCAGGACTTGTCGCCCCACGCTTTCGGATCGTAATACGTCATATCCAGCACCATGTGGTCATGGTCCACACGCGTATAGCGCTCGACAAGATGGAAGGCGTCGCTCTTCCATTGGCCAAGGCTCTGAGTGATCTGGGTCCTTCCGTTGAAACCGATCGTATCGACGACCAGCGTGTCTCCCTCCCAATGGGCCGTCGAATCTCCCTCAAATGTGGGGTCGATTTCTTTGGGATGCTCACGATCGAGCCAGAAGATGCGCCATTCGCGATGATAATTGTTCAGCTGAACGATTCGCTCAGGACTCATAAAAAACGTCAACATGCCTAAACTGGGATAGTCATACATGGCCGGCGCAGCCAGAGGTTCGCAATCCTTGCCGGGATATTCGCCCTCGGGGTCGTTAGCGGTGACGCCATTGGGGTCCGTGGCATAACACGGATCCTGGTTCATCGGGCAAAGGTGTCCCGGGCGATCCCATCCTGGCAGGGTCTTTCCGCCCGGCATGGGGTCGTGCGAGATCGATTTCATCAGCAGGTTTTTCTTTGCCCAATCCGTCAGAGGAGGTTCCGGTAATTTTTGGTCGTAGCTAGCCCAGTTTCGTCGGCCAATCTTGGGATTTTGAGGGTCACCGATCCAATTCCCACTGAAGTCATGTGGGTCAAACGGCAGATTCGCTGTTGCACCCGGCTTCTCGGTGCTCTGGGGGGACTGCGCATTCAGCTGCGCCGAAATGGCAACTAACGCAAACAGAACTGCGAAGGAACACAAATGACGGATTCTCATATTTAACCCGTGAGCAGCTTCCCTGAATCCTGTAGTCTGTTTCTCTTAATTCGCTACTCATCCCACTTTAGTTAGTCCAACTACTACAATACCAGTCAAGTGAAGTCAAACGCTGTTTGCCCGGATCCCTGGCGACTCAGTTGCCAGCCGGCCCCAGCGTATCAAGCGAAAACTGGATGTAGCGTCCGAAAGTGATCACGGCGAACCACAGGAGCAAAGAACTCGCCGCGACGAGCTTGGCGGAGACCGGCGCGTCTTCCCCGGATCCCACACGCTCAACTCCTTCAAAAATACCGGTCATGTAAAAAGCCGCCGCATTCACTCCCAGCAACATCAGGGAAAGCATCTTTAACCAAAAAACTCCTTTGTAAATGTAATTGGTAGGCTGGCCGATGAAGCCCAGCATACCCGTCAGAATATTGACGCCCAGTCCGGCAATTCCCCAGGGGAGAAGCTCGTGGAGGGGGCCAATCGGCAGTCGTTTAAAAAATCCCATGATTCGTATGTCGAAAAGTCCCACCGTCCCGATGATCAGGATCAGCCCCAAGAAATGCATGATCATCATAAAAGTCCACCACCATTTGCTGAAAACCACGGCTTGCATAAACTTGTCCGGTGTCGGCTCGATCGCGGACAGTAGGGAGCCCACAGGACCTTCCGCTACTTTCCCGTTCGCTGATAGTTCATGTTCGTCCCGTACCTCCGGATGCCGAATATCGCCACCTGTGTTGCCGGTTCTCGCCATCAGGCCTGCCGTCACGAGCGAAAACAGCAGGACGGCGGCGACATTCCAATTTTTAGGGCGCGAACTCAGTCCTGAGTGCCACAAAGCGATTAGAGAGAAAGCGCCGGTTGCTTCCATAAACCAGAACGACAGCATCGCCGATCCCTGGTGCCGTTGAACCAAAGCGTCGGAGACGCCCGGCCCTTGGATCATCAGCATGGCGCCGTAGCCGCTCAAGAAGGTGGGAATGGTCAAAAGAGCAACGCCTGCGAAAATGAGGTAGCTGCTTCGCCGCAGGTCCTCGTTTTTCCCGGCGAAAGAAACCAGGAACAGGCCGAGGCCGACGATCGTTCCAATGATGGGGAAGTGGTTCAGTAGCAGGTGCAGGTGCGAAAAATTCATCAGTTACTCCCCAAAATCTTTCCAGGATGCTGTCTCAGGTCCGGTAAGCCCAGCGCCACTGAAACTCAACAGAGCCTTTTCGCGGGGGAGCTAACCACCGGCGGGATGGCCGAAGGTGCCATATATGGCTGTGTCCGGCAGGAGCCGCCCCAGTGTTACAACTCCGATCCAAAAGAAGAGCGACCATCTGGCCAATACCTTCCCCTTTGCGATCATCGCTAATTCGTTCAGGCTGGAGTCTCCGAAGACCCGAATGCTGAGCTTTCGCATGGTGATCACGCCCAGCGTGATAAACGTCAACTTCGCGTAAAAGTCAGGATTCGTAAGTTCCTTGGTCGGGTATGCGAGCAAGAGCAGTATTCCCGTCGTCACACTGATGCCGAGACCGGCCCACATAATGCTAAAGAGGCCTCTGAGCGGCTTAAGGGGAATCGAGGGCGCAGCGCCAAGAATCCGCAAATCAATCACCGCATTCCCGCCAACCAACAATGACATTCCCATGGTGTGCAGCGTCAGGAAGAAATAGAAGCCAAAAAACGAAGGTGATTCACGAATCCACGTACTGAGGGCTGTCTGTTCAATCGTGTGAAGAATCTCGGGAACGGCCAAATGTTATCTCCGGATCGCTTTTGGAATACTAAATCTGCTGCCCACCTCGAAGTCCACAAAAATCAGCCACCGAACGGCGACTTTGTCAGATGCGTCCCACCCACGATGCATATAATCCAGTTTCTGAAAACAAGCAATCTATTTGGATGCTGAGCCGCGTTCAAGAACTTGCATTCGAAGGGAGCCGCCATATTATTCCGAACTAAAATCCTTGGACCTGCCATGTTAACTTGCTCTTGTGGAAGGGGAGAACAAGTCCGGCCAGTGTTTTCATTGGTTGCGTCATTGTGTGAAGTTTCTCCCGCTTGTCTTTCTGGCCCTGCCCCTTTTTGTGATGGCACAAGCCTTTCAAGAGAGCAATGGCATCATTGACATGGACGGCGAGCGATTCTCTCCCGAAGATCCTCACGAAAAGGCCGAATGGACTTTCGCCCGTTTTCGTTACGATCTCGACTATCAGTTCGGGCAGTTTCGTTTTCGGCGATGGGCGGCGGACTACCCGAAATCGGACCGCCAGTTTGTCGCGGGTGTGCGCCGTTTAACGCGGGTACGGGCGCGCTCCACCGAGCATCTGATCGATGCGGACAACGACGAAATATACGAATGGCCCTGGCTCTACGTCGAGGATGCGGGCGCCTGGCATCTGTCGGAAAAACAAGCGGGCCGCCTGCGGGACTACCTGCTTCGGGGCGGTTTCTTGATGGTCGATGATTCGCACGGCGACAATGAGTGGCAAGGCTTTCTCGCCGGGATGCGTATGGTTTTCCCTGACCGCCCCATTGAAAATGTGGAGAACCAGGATGAAATCTTCCATGTCGTTTACGATTTGGATGACCGCGTTCAAATTCCCGGGACGCGCTATATCTGGGGACGGCGCTCGTACACTCCGGATAGTGCCATTCCTGCATGGCGTGCCATTCGCGACGATAAAGGCCGCATCGTGGTCGCCATCTGTCACAATTCCGATGTCGGCGACGCATGGGAATGGGCCGACAGCCCCCAATATCCCGAACGCGCTGCGTCGCTCGCATATCGCATCGGCATCAACTACGTCATCTATGGAATGACTCACTGAATTATTTACGTGACAGCAACCCGCGAGGGTTATCACCGGCCTGTAAAGGACGAATAAAATGGCGGGCTAATTAGTTCTCCACAACCAGAGAGGCTGCCAAAAATTGGGACTGAAGACATCTTCCGAATGCGCCGAATGCGTGCGGCAAGAGGCACAAGTCTGCCGCTTTTGATAAAAAGAGGGTTTTTAGCGATGTATCGGGGTTTTCCGGTCTTGGTAGCGATACCGGGACTCGAACCCGGATTTGAGCCTTGAGAGGGCTCCGTCCTAACCTTTAGACGATATCGCCACAGCGCTGCCTTTCAGCCGACCTCAGCCGCCAAGCGCCGATTATCTTACCATTATCCGGGCACGATCTTAAGCCGTGGC
>CAWCQH010000011.1:0-21722 GCA_963797585.1 uncultured Acidobacteriota bacterium | reverse complement strand
ACGTGAACTCCACCCTGAAACAGCCCCGCCTCGTGCTAAACCTAACTTCGGGCACATGATGACGAACACAAAGCGCGCACCCCGGACGACACCGCATCCGCCCTGGGCATGCAGGCCGTGGCTTCCACCACGGCAACAACGCGGCGCGCAGCGCCTTCTTTTCGCGGCGCATTTCCCGCGACTTTCGCTTCCCGGACACATGCTGATATGAAGCAGATCGCCGAGCGCATCTTCCGCGAGACACTCGCAGCCATCGATATTCCCGCTGCGCTGGAAAAAGCGCTAGCCCGCAGCGGCACGCGCATTCGCGCAGGAAAAGAAGCGAGCGCCATGATCGATCTGCGGGACTACCGCGAAATAGTAGCCATCGCGCTAGGCAAAGCCGCGTTCGCGATGGCGGAAGGCCTCGCCGGAATTCTCTCTCCCGATTTTGCGCCGGAGGGAATCCTGGTGGTTCCCGCAGCACCTGCGCGAGAGCTGCCCGGCTGGAAAACATTCATCGGCGGCCATCCAATTCCGGATGAAAAAAGTTTCGCCGCCGGCCGCGCAACTCCGATCTGTTATCAAGATGCGGCGAAGAGACTCTGGTTTTCTTCCTGATTTCGGGAGGCGGATCGGCGCTGGTGGAGCAACCGCTCGACTCCGCCCTGAGGCTGGCGGATTTCCAGAAGCTTAATTCCGCGCTGGTCACCTGCGGCGCTTCCATCGAGCAGATCAATGTGATTCGCAAGCACTTATCAGCCACCGAAGGCGGACGACTCGCCGCCGCCGCGCCGAACTCGATGAAGGTGACCTTTGCGATCAGCGACGTGCCACCCGGAGAGGAGTCGGCGCTGGCGTCGGGGCCGACGCTGCCCGATCCTTCTACGGTGCAGGACGCGCAGGAGATTGCGCGCAAATATAATCTCCCCAGTCAGTTCCCGGCCACTGTGCGAGCGGCCTTTGAGCGCGGGCTGGTTGAAACGCCCAAGGCGGGCGACTCCGCATTTCTACGGTCACGCTTCGAACTGCTGCTAAGTTCGCATGAGTTGCTGCATGCTGCGCATCGGGCTTGCGAGGCCGAAGGGTACGTCTGTTTGTGCGACAACCTGACGGACGGATGGCCGATCGAGAAGGCTGCGGATCACCTGCTTAAGCTATTGGAATCGCAGAAGATGGCTAACCGGGGGCCTGTGGCGGTGCTGGCGGACGGCGAAGTGAGCAGCCCGGTGACGGGGAATGGAATCGGCGGACGGAACTCGGCTTTCGTGCTTGCGTGCGTGCGTAAAATTGCGGATAGGGGAATTACGGTGCTGAGCGCGGGAACGGACGGCATCGACGGAAACAGTCCCGCGGCCGGTACAATTGCGGATGGCGAGACGCTGGCGCGCGCGCGGGCGCAGGGCATTGATCCGGATGAGTTTATGCGGCGCAGCGACGCTTACAATTTTTTCGAACGGCTGGGCGATGCGGTAATTACGGGCCCAACCGGCAATAATTTGCGGGATTTACGCATTCTTCTGATGGCTTGAGTTTCTGTAATCCGCTGGATTCTGAAGGCTTACGCCCGATTTCGCGTTCCGGAAATTATCATCAACTTTAAGTATTGAATTTCTACGCACGCCCTACGCAAAACTACGCAGGACTCCGATCGCGTCCTGGTTAGCCAGCGACGCGAAGTGCGGCTCTCCATGGCCCGCCTTTCGCGCGATGAATCAATCTTGATTTGCGCTAAGGCGCAGACAGCGCTCGGAAGGACGACGCCGGGGAACAGCGATGAGGGCGGGCGAAAGCGCTATTTGTAGGACAGTACAGCCTTGCCATCCTCGATCTTGATATCGCTGATGTCGTTGGGCAGCTTGAGCTTCTCTCTGTTTTCCGGCGAAGCCATCATCTTTTCCACCGCCGCATCGAGCGTGGCTTGCGGCAAGGGCAGGGAACCAAGCTTCCCAGCAACCGGCTGGAACTTCACGTATCCGTCCTGCGTGCCCATGTGCCCGTCGAGTTCGAGCGACATATCCCGCCCATGAAAATCAAACACCACGTAAGCCTTCACGAGGTCGCCGTCCATATCCACCTTCACGTCTTTCACCGACGATTGCACCCGTTCAATCGATTGCGGATCGGAGCTGGACAGCGCGGCCATCGCATCGCTCGCGGGATTATTCCCAGGCGCAGCCGAAGCCGAAGTGTTCGCAATAGTCGCAGCCGGCATTGCCGCACCGGCATCGGTGGACTGCGTCGCCGGCGCGGAGCCTGCCAGCTGCAGGTTCTGCGCGAGGTAGGAGTTCAACTCCGTGCCGTCCATCTGCACCTGGGCGGGTTGCCCGGCAGCTTTGGCCTGGTCCGCCGCCGCGAACTTCTGTTCCACGCGCTTGGCGACCGCAGGATCGATGGCAACAGCAGGCGCGGGAGACTTGTGCAGAACGAGCAGAATCACCACGATGAGACCGGCGAAGCTGAGCCGCGTAGAAACTTGATAGATCTTCCTGAGTACGGTGGCGTCCGCCATGGAATCTCCCTCGCAGAAAGCTTAGCAGGGGAGAGAACGCGGGATTGGGCATCGGCGCCGCGCGTAGCGAAATGCTTACTGCCCCCAGGTACAGGAGATGTGCGCAGCATTTACGGATGTATGTTGTCGAATCAGGGGGCGAATTGAATGGATTTTTCCGCCGCGTCTTTACGGCTGCCGCGGGTCAGTTTTCCAGGGCGCGCACCACGGAATCGGTGAATTCGGAGGTGGTCGCCGTTCCGCCGACGTCTCGCGTAAGCGTCTTGCCCTCGCGATACACTTGAAAAAGCGCGTTTCGGACGCTCCGTGCGGCAGCCGTTTCGCCGATGTAGTCGAGCATCATAATTGCGCTCATCAGCAGCGCGGTGGGATTGGCAATGCCTTTACCCGCAATATCAGGAGCTGTTCCGTGCACCGCCTCAAAAAGCGCCACGCCGTCTCCTATATTTCCGCTGGGCACCATGCCGAGCCCGCCAACGAGTCCCGCCGCGAGATCACTCATGATGTCGCCATACAGGTTGGTCAGCAGCAGCATGTCGAACTGGTTCGGATTGAGTACCATCTGCATGCACGCGTTGTCGACGATCAATTCCTTGTATTCGATCTCGGGATATTGCGCCGCCACCGCCCGTGCCGAAGTGAGAAATAAACCGTCCGACATTTTCATGATGTTGGCTTTGTGAATCGCATGAATTTTTTTGCGCCCATATTTCCTGGCATATTCAAAAGCGAAGCGGGAGATGCGCGTGGAGGCTTTTTCGGTAATGATTTTCAGGCTTTCCACCACGCCGGGGGCGACGATGTGTTCGAGGCCGGAGTAAAGGTCTTCCGTGTTTTCACGAACGAGTACCATGTCCACGTTGTCGTATTTCGTCTTCACGCCCTCTAAGTTCTTCACCGGCCGGAGATTGGCGTACAAATCGAGGGCCTTGCGCAAGCCTACGTTCATGCTGGGCGCGCCGCCGGCCACGGCCGTGGCCAGCGGGCCTTTCAACGCCACTTTATTCTTGAGGATAGACTCGACTACGCCCGAATGCATGAAATCCGCGCCGGGACGGCCGGTGTCGGGCCGGGTGGCCATTTCTTCCCACTGGATGCTGACGCCCGCGGCGTGGATGATCTGTTGTACCGCTGAGGAGACTTCCGGTCCGATTCCGTCGCCGGGAATGAGGGTAATGGTATGGGTCATCGGTATTATTCTAGGGGAGGCGCGTCCAAAGGCATAGCCGTTCGACGGCGAGGTGACGCGTAAGGTTGACCGCGTGACACACGTCACATCGCATTTCAGCTGACACCGCAAATCTGTTATAATGCTTTTGGATTCATGGCGCGTGGCCGATGGAGTTTCCGCACGCGATCCGCAGGAGGATGAAATGGTTCAACTTACGCCGACCGCAATCACGAAGGTAAAAGAGATTTTGTCGCAGCAGACCCCGGAACCCGCCGGCTTGCGTGTCGCCGTCGTGGGCGGCGGCTGCTCGGGCTTCAGCTACCACATGGCCTTCGAGAACCAAGTCAACAAGGACGCCGACAACGTGTACGAATTCCAGGGCCTGAAGGTTCTCGTCGACCAGATGAGCGAGATGTACCTGGAAGGCGTTTCGATTGACTACATCGAAACACTCGAAGGCTCGGGCTTTAAGTTCAACAACCCGAACGTCAAGAGCACCTGCGGCTGCGGCAGCTCCTTTACCGTATAACCTGGCACCGTATAACCGGCCAAATTTCGCTCTCAGGCTCCCGGAAGCTATGGCTTCCGGGAGTTTTTTTGTTGCGCTAGTCTCATTGTTGGCGCAAATACATTGCATCCAAAAATCTGATCTTCAAAACGGGCCTCTGCCTGTAACCAATCCGCAACATCCGTTGTATATTAAGTGTTCCAGAAACAACGTCCGGGCTCTGCCTGATGAGTCTATCGCGGGCCGGGAAAGTACCTTATCGGAGGCTTGGCCGAGGCGTAAGCAATGGTGCAGGTGAGCGCCAGCCAGACTTGGGCATGAACAACCGGGGAAAGAAGTCCGCCGCCTATCCATATCAGGGCCTGCCGCATCGGGGCCTGCCGCCCGCGCAGGGTCTGTATAATCCTCAAAATGAACACGATAACTGCGGCGTCGGTTTCGTCGCCAATATCGAGGGGAACAAGTCTCACGATATTGTCTTGAAGGGCATTCAGATCCTGATCAACCTGACGCACCGCGGAGCCTGCGGGTGCGATCCGCAGACCGGCGACGGCGCTGGCCTCCTGATCCAGATCCCCCATTCGTTTTTCGAGCGCGAATGCGCCCGCCTGGGCTTCACTTTGCCGGCCCCCGGCGAATATGGCGTGGGAATGGTGTTTCTGCCGGTCGACCCCCAGGAGCAGATCCTCTGCCAGGGCGTTCTCGAGAAGATTGCACGAGAGCACGGGCTCACGGTGCTTGGCTGGCGCGATACACCAATCAACGGAGACATGATCGGACGCGTCGCTCGGAACACCCAGCCCTACATCCAGCAGTTCTTCGTGCGGCGCGGTCCGGAGATGGATCAGGACGCGCTGGAGCGCAAGCTCTACGTGGTGCGCAAGCAGGCCGAGGCGCTGATCGCCGAGTCCGATCTCGAGGAAAAGGACTTCTTCTACGTTCCGTCGCTTTCTTCGCGGACGATCGTTTACAAGGGACTGCTGCTCGCGCCGCAGATCAGCCAGTTCTACAAGGAATTGTCGGATCGCGAACTCACCAGCGCTCTCTGTATGGTCCACCAGCGCTTTTCGACGAATACGTTCCCGAGCTGGAAGCTTGCGCATCCGTATCGCTACATTTCCCACAACGGCGAGATCAATACGCTGCGCGGCAACGCCAACTGGATGTACGCGCGCCAGTCCGTGCTGGCCTCCGGGCTGTTCGGCTCCGACATCGAAAAGCTTCTGCCGATTATCGTCCCGGGCGGCAGCGATTCCGCCATGCTCGACAATGCGGTGGAACTGCTCACATTGTGCGGGCGCAGCCTGCCGCATGTGATGTCCATGCTGATTCCCGAGGCGTGGGAGCACGATGCGTCCATGCCCGACGACGTAAAAGCCTTCTATGAATATCACGCGTCGCTGATGGAGCCGTGGGACGGGCCCGCAGCGGTGGTTTTCACCGACGGGCGCGTGATCGGAGCCAAGCTTGACCGCAACGGTCTCCGTCCCGGCCGCTACCTCGTGACGGCGGACGGCCTCGTGGTGATGGCCTCCGAAGCGGGAGTGCTGCCGATCAAGCCGGAAGACATTCGGATGAAGGGGCGACTCGCGCCCGGCCGCATGCTGCTCGTGGATACGGAGCAGAAGCGCCTGATTTCAGACGAAGAAGTGAAAAAGCAGCTGGCCGCGCGGCAGCCCTATGCGCAGTGGGTGCGGGAAAATCAGATTACTCTCGACCATCTGCCCAGCCCCGCGAACGTGCATGCCACCAATCACGAAACGATCCTGATGCACCAGCGCGCCTTCGGCTACACGGACGAAGACCTCAAGACGATCCTGCACCCGGCGGCCATCAAGGGCGAAGAGCCCATCGGATCGATGGGAATCGACACGCCGCTCGCGTGCCTTTCGGACAAGCCGCAGCTGCTGTTCAATTATTTCAAGCAGACGTTCGCGCAGGTGACCAACCCCGCGATCGACCCGATCCGCGAGGACCTGGTGATGTCCCTCAACAGCTACATCGGGCGCGAGGGCAACATCCTCGAAGAAACGCCGAAGAATTGCCACACGCTGAAGCTGCGCCATCCGATTATTTCCAACTGGCGCCTCGAAAAGCTGCGCAACGTGAAATGGGGAGATTTTCTGGCCACCACTCTTCCCGCGCTCTTCCGCGTGGAAGGGGGCGAGCTTGCTCTCGAGAAGGCCGTCGAAGAGCTTTGCCGCGCCGCTTCGAAGGCCATCAAGGCCGGGAACACGCTGCTGATCCTGTCCGATCGCGGCGTGAACGACGAATGCGCGCCGATCCCGAGCCTGCTGGCGCTTTCGGCTGTTCACAATCATCTGATCCGCGAGAAGACCCGCAATCAGGTGGCTTTGATTGTGGAATCGGGCGAGCCCCGCGAGGTGATGCACTTCGCGCTGCTGCTCGGCTATGGCGCGAGCGCGGTGAATCCTTATCTGGCCATCGGAACGCTCGAAGACCTCTACCGCGATGGCCATTTCCCGGCGGATTACACCTGGGACAAGGTCTTCAAAAGCTACATGAAGGCCACCGACAAGGGGCTGCTCAAGACCTTCTCGAAGATGGGCATCTCCACGCTGCAGAGCTACCAGGGCGCGCAGATATTCGAAGTGATCGGCCTGAACCGCGAGCTTGTGGACCGCTACTTTACCGGCACCGCTTCCCGCATCGAAGGCGTGGGCATCGAAGTGCTGGCGCGCGAAGCGCTGATGAAGCACCAGTTCGCGATGCGCTCGGTGAGTGAATCGGACACCGAACTTCGCGTGGGCGGCGAATACCAATATCGGGTGCGCGGCGAGCGGCATCTGCTGAATCCGACCACCGTGAGCAAGCTGCAGCACGCCGTGCGGCAGCAGAGCTTCGAGACGTTCGAAGAGTTCTCGAAAATTGTCGACGAGCAGAATCGCAATCTGCTGATGCTGCGCGGCATGTTCGATTTCAAGCCGGCCGGGCCGGCGGTTCCGCTGGAAGACGTGGAGCCGGCGGTTGAAATCGTCAAGAGATTCGCTACCGGCGCCATGTCGTTCGGATCGATCAGCAAGGAAGCGCACGAAACGCTCGCGATCGCCATGAACCGCATCCACGCCAAGTCCAACACCGGCGAAGGCGGCGAGGACGAGGCGCGCTTTACGCCCGACGCCAACGGCGATTCGCGACGCAGTGCGATCAAGCAGGTGGCTTCCGCGCGCTTTGGCGTGACCACCAGTTACCTGGTGAATGCGGACGACCTGCAGATCAAGATTTCGCAGGGCGCAAAACCGGGTGAAGGCGGACAGCTGCCCGGCCACAAAGTGGACGACGTGATTGCCCGCGTCCGCCATTCGATCCCCGGTGTCGGCCTGATTTCGCCGCCCCCGCACCACGACATTTATTCCATCGAGGATCTCGCGCAGCTGATTCACGACCTGAAGAACGCGAATCCCCGGGCGCGCATTTCGGTGAAGCTCGTGGCGGAAGTGGGCGTCGGGACGGTGGCCGCGGGCGTGGCCAAGGCCCACGCCGACGTGATCCTGATCAGCGGTTACGACGGCGGCACCGGCGCTTCGCCGATCAGCTCGATCCGCCATGCGGGCATTCCGTGGGAATTGGGACTCTCCGAGACGCAGCAGGTGCTGGTGCTGAACGATCTCCGCAGCCGCGTGCGGCTGCAGGTTGACGGCAAATTGCAGACCGGGCGCGACGTGGCGATTGCCGCGCTGCTGGGCGCCGAGGAATTCGGCTTCTCGACCGCCCCGATGATTGCCATGGGCTGCATCATGATGCGCAAATGCCATCTGAACACCTGCCCGGTGGGCCTGGCGACGCAGGATCCGGAGCTTCGCAAGAAGTTCGATGGGCAGCCCGAGCACGTGATCAATTTCTTCTTCTTTGTTGCCGAGGGACTGCGGCGCATCATGGCCGAGCTGGGCTTCCGTACCGTGAATGAAATGGTTGGCCGCGTCGATTGCCTCACGCAGCGCACCGATATCGAGCACTGGAAGGCGAAGGGAATCGATCTCTCCGCGGTTCTCTACAATCCACCGGTACCCGGCAAGATCGGCCGGCGCCACATGCAGGCGCAGGATCACGGCCTCGACCAGGCGCTCGATCGCAAACTGATCGAAATGACGCAGGATGCGATCGAGAACCGCACGCCCGTGTCGCTGAGCATGCCCATCCGCAATATTCACCGCACCGTTGGCACCATGCTGAGCGGCGAAATCGCGCGCAAGTACGGCTCGCAGGGATTGCCCGAGGATACGATTCGCGTGCAGTTCACCGGATGCGCGGGGCAGAGCTTTGGCGCGTTTCTGGCGAAGGGCGTTACGCTCACGCTCGAAGGGGACGGCAACGACTACGTCGGCAAGGGACTCTCCGGCGGAAAAGTGATTGTCTACCACTCCCGCAAGTCCGAGTTCGTGCTCGAAGAAAACATTTTGATCGGCAACGTGTGCCTCTACGGCGCCACCAGCGGGGAAGCTTATTTCGGCGGCATGGCCGGCGAACGCTTCGCGGTGCGCAATTCCGGCGCCACCGCCGTTGTGGAAGGTGTCGGGGATCATGGTTGCGAATATATGACCAACGGCTTGATCGTGGTGCTGGGACGGACCGGGCGGAACTTCGCGGCAGGCATGACCGGCGGTAACGCGTACGTGCTCGATCGCGACGCCGATTTCGCTCTGCGCTGCAACCGCGCCGAAGTGGACCTTGAACCCGTGGTCCACCAGAAAGACATCGACCTGCTGCATAAGCTGATTTCGCGGCACTGCGAGTACACCGGCAGTCCGCAGGCGAAGTGGATCCTCGAAAATTGGGAGGCCACGCTGCCGCAATTCGTGAAGGTGTTCCCGCACGAGTACAAGCGGGTTCTGGGCATACCGCGCGTTCCTGCGGGCGTGCTGGTGGGGCAGGCAGGCCAGAAGACTCGCGGGCAGGTGACCGGTGGGTAAAGTCACGGGATTCAAGGAATACAACCGGGAAACTCCGACGCGGCGCCCCGTGGCGGAGCGGGTGAACGATTATTTCGAGGTCTACCAGCCGTTCCCGGAGGATAGCGTGCGCACGCAGGCGGCGCGCTGCATGGATTGCGGCATTCCGTTCTGCCACACCGGCTGCCCGGTGAACAACATCATTCCGGACTGGAACGATTTCGTCTATCACGACGAGTGGAAGGATGCGATTCGCATTCTGCACTCGACGAATAATTTTCCGGAGTTTACCGGCCGCATCTGCCCGGCACCCTGCGAGGCAGCCTGCGTGCTTGGCATCAACGAGCCGCCGGTGACGATCAAGGTGATCGAGAAGACCATCGTCGACCACGCCTGGAAAGAAGGCTGGATCAAGCCGGAGCCGCCGGCCACGCGCACCGGGAAGCGCGTTGCTGTGGTCGGTTCGGGGCCCGCGGGAATGGCGGCCGCGCAGCAGCTGAATCGCGCGGGCCACTGGGCCACGCTTTTCGAGAAGGCCGACCGCATCGGCGGGTTGCTGCGCTACGGCATTCCCGATTTCAAGATGGAGAAGCGCGTCCTCGACCGGCGGCTCGAACAGCTCGCCGCCGAAGGCGTGTCATTTCAGACGAACGCGCACGTGGGCCACAACGTTCCGATAGAAGCGCTGCGCAAGGAGTTCGACGCGATTCTGCTCACCGGCGGAGCCGAAGCGTCCGCGCGACTTGAAAGTGCCGGGCCGCGAGCTCAAGGGCATCCATTTCGCGATGGACTTCCTGCCGCAGCAGAACAAGCGCGTGGCGGGCGACGATGTGCCAGGGCAGATTTTCGCCACCGGCAAGCACGTGGTGATTATCGGCGGCGGCGACACGGGCGCCGATTGCCTGGGCACTTGCCACCGGCACAAGGCCGCGTCGGTGAGCCAGTTCGAAATCATGCCGATGCCTCCCGCGGAGCGCCATGCCAGCACGCCCTGGCCGCTATGGCCGTTGCAGTTGCGTACCGAAAGCGCGCACGAAGAAGGCGGCCTGCGCGATTGGGCGCTTGGCACTACGAAGTTCGTCGGGGATGAAAACGGGAATGTGAAGCAGCTGCACGGCGTTCGCGTGGGGCCGCCGCCGAAGTTCGAGCCTATGCCCGGAACCGATGTGGTGATCGATACCGATCTTGTGCTGCTTGCCCTCGGCTTCACTGGGCCCGTGAAGAAGGGGATGATCGAGCAATTCGGCCTGGAGCTCGATTCGCGCGGCAACGTGGCTACGAAAGGGAATTACATGAGTTCGGTTCCCGGCATCTTTGCGGCTGGCGACATGCGCCGCGGACAGTCGCTGGTTGTGTGGGCCATTGCCGAGGGCCGCAGCGCCGCGAAGGCGATTGACCAGTACCTTTGCCGCGAGCAGTAGCCGCTCGCGGCGCTCCGCAACACCAACTACAGAACAAGCGATTCGTTGCTGCTCTCGAACTCTGTTGGCTCTCCTGAGACTTTTCCCTCGCCAGCGGTTGGTAACATAGACGTTTCCCCGAGGCTTCATCGCTTCTGTTGCGGCGGATGGGAGAGGCTGCTGTGAACTTCCCGGATTCGTGGACCGAACGCCTGCCTTTTCTTGTGGCTCTCGAAGAGGATTGGGAGCCTGTCCCGCGCCTTGTCTTCTACATTGCGGCGTCGTTCTACGCAATCTTTCTGTTTCAATTGGCGCGCGGAAGCGGGTTTCCGCAGTTCATGGACCTGGTGTTCATTCCGGTTCACGAGGGCGGGCACCTGCTGTTCCGCTTTTTCGGGGAGTTCATTGCTGTGGCGGGCGGCACGCTGCTGCAGTTGGGCGTTCCGCTGATGTTGGCTTCTTATTTTATTTTTCATCGGCAGGTGCAGGGCGCGACCTTTTGCGTATTTTTCTTTTTCGAGCAGTTTCTGCCGATATCGGTGTATATGGCGGATGCGCGGGCGCAGGAATTGCCGCTGCTGACGGTCGGCGATAGCGACTACGTCATCCACGACTGGAATTACTTGTTCGACAGGCTTGGCGTGCTTGACCATGACACGCAGATCGCGCACGCGGTGCGCGTCATCGGTTG
This sequence comes from uncultured Acidobacteriota bacterium, assembly GCA_963797585.1. Taxonomy (GTDB): domain Bacteria; phylum Acidobacteriota; class Terriglobia; order Acidiferrales; family UBA7541; genus Palsa-295. The sequence goes on along the minus strand of CAWCQH010000011.1, from coordinate 10,551 downwards.
GGTGGGAATGCTGGGTACGGTTGCGTGGATGGTTTGGCGCAGCCTGCGAGCGAAATCGAGGCAGCCGCAGGCGCAGTCCCGTCAAGCTGGCCTGCGCTAGTTGGTTGCGCGGGGCGTCTTTGCGGTTCGGCGTTTGCTAGTGCAGCCCGCGGCGCAAATCCATCAGGTGCGGTAATTCCACTTCTAGAATGCGCCCGTAATCGCCCAGCGTGATGTGAATGTCTTCGGCGGGGCCTACATCGCGATCGGTCCAGTTGCCGCTGGGGATGAGCCTTTCTGGCTGCGCGAGATCGCCGGTCTCGTAGTCGTCTCCCTGCTTTTGCAGGTCGCCTGGGATTACCTGATAGACGAGCCTGGCTTTGATGTCGAGCATCAGCCAGCGGTGACCCAGCAATACGAGCACCAGGTTGGCGTCCTTCTTTTTATCCGGCTGGTAGACATTCCAGGTGAGGGGAATTTTGTCGTCGATCTTCACTTGCGCTTCGGTGACGGATTTCCAGCGGTAGCGATCGGCGGCGTGCGCTCCCGATGCAATCGTAAACGCAACGAGGCAGATGAATGCGGCGGTCGTCGTGGTCGTCGCGATTTTGCGCGAGGCGGTTCGCGTGGCGTGCCTGGCGATGAGGGGGATAAATTGTCTCCTGATGAGCGCGATCGGAACGGCTGCGGCTCGCCGAAACGTCTGTTGTTACGCAGGGATCTCCGCGAAAGATTTGTCGAGCAGCCGGATGCCTTCGTCTACGTCGGCTTTGGTGATGTTCATCGGCGGGGCCATGCGGATCACGTTGCCGTACAGGCCACCTTTGCCGATTAGCAGGCGGTTGGCGCGCGCGCGTTCCATCAGCTGGGTTGCCTGCGCGGGGGCGGGCTCCTTTGTCTGGCGGTCGCGCACGAGTTCGAGCGCCTGCATCATGCCCATGCCGCGGACGTCGCCGATCAGTGGATACTTTTCCTTCAGCTCTTCGAGCCTGGCGCGGAAATAGCCGCCTACCACGTAGGTGTTTTCGAGGAGATTTTCTTCCTCGATTACTTCGATCACCGCGCGGGCGGCCACCGACGTTACCGGGTTGCCGCCGAACGTGGAGATCGTCAGGCCCTGGAATTTGCCGGCGAGTTCGGAGGTGGTGATCGTCGCGCCCACCGGCACGCCGTTGCCCATGCTCTTTGCGCACGTGATTATGTCGGGAGTAACTTCCCACTGCTCGATGCCGAACCATTTTCGGCCGGTGCGGCCGAAGCCTGTCTGCACTTCGTCGGAAATGAAGAGGCCGCCGTAATTTTTCACGATGCGGTAGACGATCTTGAAATACTCGGGCGGCGGAGTGATGAAGCCACCCACGCCCTGAATCGGCTCGGCGATAAATGCGGCTATCGAACCGCCGGTGGCGGTTTGGATCAGGTTCTCCACGTCGTTCGCGCAGGCTACGCCGCATTCGGGATATTTCAGGTGCAGCGGGCAGCGGTAGCAATAAGGATTGAGCGCGTGCGATACACCTACGCTGATCACTCCGCTCTTGCGCCAGGGCGCCTGGGCCGTCACGCTTTTCGCGAGCGCGGACCCGCCTGAGTAGGCATGACGCAGCGCGACAATGTCGTAGCTGGGGCTGGCCATGCGCGCTAGAAGGATGGCGGCTTCGTTGGCCTCGGTGCCGGAACTGGTGAAGAAGCTTTTCTGCAGCTGACCCGGGCGTGATCTCGGCGAGCTTTTCGGCCAGGGCTACGATGGCTTCGTTCGGGAAAAGCGTCGAGGTGTGCTGGAGCTTGTCGACCTGGGCTTTGATCTTGGAGGTGACCTTCGGGTTGCAGTGCCCGAGGCCTACCGTGACGATGCCGCCGAAGAAGTCGAGATACTTGTTGCCCTCGATGTCCCACAAATACTGCATCGAGCCGTGATCGGCCACCAGCGGATGCTGATAGTAATTCGTGACCGCAGGCCACAGATATTCCTTGTGCTTGCGGATGACCTCTTCGCTGCGGCTGGCTAAGGCTTTGGCTGGCGTGTCCATTGGACGAGAAGAATCTCCCCGAACTTCCTTTACAGCTGGCGTGCCGGCAACCCGCGCGCCCCGATCCCGCAAGTTCATTGCCTGCCGCAGTTTAACCTGCTGTGCTTTCGGCGGCAATAGAACAACCGGCAACGCCTTTGCGAAGAACGGTGTGGCGCTTTCGCCGCTTCCCGTATAATTTGCCCCAAGAATGGACAGCGTGTTCAAAAACGTGATTCGCGCCACTGGCCCGGATTTTCCCGGATTGCGTCACGCTTTGCCAGGCCATCGCGTTCAACATGTTCCTGGCATTTTTTCCCCTGCTGCTTTTCTCGCTGGGGTTTATGGCGATAACGTCGCATTTCGTGGACGCCGTGCGGGAAATCCCCGACCGGCTGAGCCTGATCCTGCCGCCCGGGAGCATGACGGTGGTCGCCGCTTATTTCGTGCGCCGCGTGCTGCGTCCCTGGCGGTGGATGATCTTTGGACTGTTTGGAACGATGCTCGCGGGCACGCAGGTGATGGCCGGCTACATGGAGGGCTTCCGCATCATCGAAGGAGACCTGCTTGGCCCCACGTACTGGCGGCGGCAACTCCGCGCGCTGAGCCTGCTTTGCCTGACGATCGTGCCGATGCTTTCGGTGGTCATCCTCACGGTGTATGGCAGGCAGATTCGCCAGTGGCTGATGCTCGAGACGGGATCGGTGAGCGTTGCGCGCATTTTCGAGGTGGCTATTTTTGCCGGCGCCATATTCCCGCTGGCGATGGGCACACTCGTGCTGCTTTACCGCATCGGCCGGCCGGGCCATCGGGGGCTGGTCAATTTGTTCCCCGGAGCGGCGGTTTCCACGGTCCTGTGGTGGGCCGTCGATATTTCCTTCAGCTTTTACATGCGCAAGATGCCTTACGACTTCGTCTACCGCGGGCTGGCTGCGGCGATCGGTCTGCTTCTGTGGATGTTTCTGACGGCGATCGTCGTTTTCCTGGGGGCGGCGTACAACGCGGAAGTGCGCGAGGCGGCCGGTGAAGCCGAAGAGCAGGTCACCAGCCCCGCGCTGCGCAAGATCTGGTGACGGTACCATGACCGCGCATCCCTCGCTGCGAAAACCTGTGCTGCGCCACGATGAAGCACAGGATGTTTGGACGCTCGACGGTTTCCGGGCTGCCCGGTAGTCGTTTGAATCCGCGCGACGGAGGGAGAATCGCCCTCCGGCCTGGAACAAAAACCACCCCCTGACGGCGCGTGCGTGACCAGGCCCGAACCTCGTATGCCATACTTGTATCGCGAGGTGCTCATGTTGGCCATCCGCCTGCCGCGGTCCATCGAAAAACGACTGGAGCGGCTCGCCCGGCGCACCGGGCGCACCAAGACTTACTATGCCCGCGAAGCGATCCTCGAATACCTGGACGATCGGGAGAACCTGTATCTGGCCGAAGATGCGCTGGAGCGCGTCCGCAGCGGCGAAGAGCGTGCCATTCCGCTCAAAGTCTCTCTGAAACGCCATGGCTTGGAGCGTTGAACTTTCTGAGTCAGCCGACCGGAAGCTCGCGAAGCTTATAATCACTTTATGGCCGAGAATGTGATCCACATTTCGGAGGCGGAAGCGGCCAGCGACTTTGCTGCTCTGATGGCTCGTGTGCGTGCGGGCGCGAGGGTCATCATCGAGAATGGCGCGCGGCCCGTGGCTGTCCTTCATGCCGCCGAGCCGGTGCGCCGCACCATCTCCGAGTGCATCGCATTGGCCAAAGCGCACGAAGAGGAAACCGGCAAGGCCCCGGTCCTTGATCCAGATTTCGCGGAAGGCGTAGAAGCAATTCTCAACCGCCGCAATCCGTGGAACCCGCCAGCGTGGGAATAGTCCTCGACTCAAGCGTCATTCCTCTATGACGCGGCCCCTGTGTTCGCCCGTGACTGCTCTCGCGCGCCGTCGCTGCGCGTAAGAGGCAATAGCGTCCCTTCAGGCTCCTGAAGCACGAGCAACTTTTGTGGTATTCCTGGGTTGTATCGAAGGAGCCATGAAACTAACTCGTTCAAAGCGCAGCGTTGCAGCCCGGCTAAAGACGGCGACGACAGTCGGGCGTCGTCCAGTTGCCGTGGAAGCGGCGTTTGTTGCCGGCGTAATCGCGATTCTACTCTCGCTTTTGGGCAGCGCGATCGTGCCCGCCGCCAGCGCCGGCAAGCGCGACAAAAACAAAAACACCGACGCCATCGCTCTCAGCAAGAAGTTCAAGGGCAAGCTTCCGATCACCGAACTTACCGAGGACGAGGCCATCGATCACGCCCTCAACCGCCTCGCCTACGGGCCGCGGCCGGAAGACGTCGAGCGCATCCGCGAGATCGGGCTGGAGAAGTGGATCGACCAGCAGCTGAATCCCGACTCCATCGACGATTCGGCTCTCGATGAGCGCCTCAAAAAATATCCCACGCTGAAGATGACTTCGCAGGAGTTGTTGCAGGAATACCCACAGCCCGCTCAAGCGGCGAAACAGCAGGGCGTCACCAAGGAAGAAATTCAGGAAGAGCAACGCGAGAAGCGGCGCGAGGCGATGACCTCGGTGCTGGTGACCGGCGACGACAATCTGGACAAGGCGCAACTGCAGCTGGCGATGATCCAGGGCCCCGGCCGCATCGTCGCGGAGCTTTCGATGGCGAAGGTCGACCGCGCGATCTACAGCCAGCGCCAGATGGAAGCCGTGATGGAAGATTTCTGGTTCAACCATTTCAACGTGTATGCGAACAAGGGCGCGGACCGGTGGTTTCTGACATCTTATGTGCGCGACACCATCCGTCCCCGCACGCTGGGAAAGTTTGACGACCTGCTCATCGCCACCGCCAAGAGCCCGGCGATGCTCTTTTTCCTGGATAACTGGCAGAGCGTGGATCCCGAGGCTTTCCAGAAATGGCGCCAACAGATGGAAGGCCGGCGCCGCTTTCAGGGCATGTTCCGCGGCGGCTTTACGCCACCCATGCCTGGGGAGTTTCCGCGCCCCGGCGCGAACATGCCGGGATTTCCAGCGGCCGGGCAACAGCAGCAGCGCCCAGAAGAGCGCGGCCTGAATGAAAACTATGGCCGCGAGGTCATGGAGCTGCACACCATCGGCGTGGATGCCGGCTACACCCAGCAGGACGTGATCGAGATGGCCAAGTGCCTCACCGGCTGGACGATTCGCGAACCGCGCCGCGATCCCGAATATGTCTTCAAGCCCGAGTTCCACACGCAGGGCAAGAAAATCGTGATGGGGCATACGATCGACTACGGCGGCGAAAAAGACGGCGAGGAAGCGCTGCGCATGCTCGCCAACGACCCGCGCGCCGCGGCCTTTATCTCGACGGAAATCGCCCGGCATTTTGTTTCCGACAACCCGCCGCAATCGCTGATCGATCGAATGACCAAGGAGTACGAAGAGAGCGGCGGAAACATCCGCGACGTGCTGCGCGCGATGATCTATTCGCCCGAGTTCTGGTCGAAGCAAGCCTATCGCGCCAAAGTGAAAACGCCGTTCGAGCTGGTAGCCAGCACCGCGCGCGCCCTGGATGCGGACATTGCCGTCTCGCTGCCCGTGGCGCAATGGGTGGGCCGCATGGGCGAACCGCTGTTCCTGTGCGAGCCTCCCACGGGCTATTCCGACAAGTCGGAAACCTGGGTGAACACCGGCGCGCTGCTGAACCGCTTGAATTTCGCGTTGTCGTTTGCGAGCGATCACATGCTGGGCGCGACCGTTGACTTGGGCATCATGCTGGGCGATGACGCTTCCAAGGATGCGGAGATGGCGCTGTCGCGCGCCCTGGATGTCTTCCTCAACGGGCAGGTGGCTCCCGGCACGCGCGATACGCTCGAGGAGCGCTTGAAGGATCCGCAGATTCTGCAGGCGAAGCTGGACGATCCGGTGAAGCAGGTGAACGAAGGGCTGATCTCGGGATTGGTTCTCGGCGCGCCGGAATTTCAGCGGCGGTAGGTTTCCGGTAACACCGAGTTCGCCTCGTAGCACGCGCAACCAACGGCCCGCGGTGAGGAGAAGTACGATGGCAATTTCACGGCGCTATTTTCTGAAGAGCGGCGGAATCGCGATGCTGGGGATGGCGTCATTGCCGTCTTTTCTGCAGCGCGCCGTAGCTTCCACCGTCTCGCCCAACAAGAAAAAGATGGTCGTGCTTTTCCAGCGCGGCGCGATGGACGGCTTGAACGTGGTGGTTCCGTTTGCCGAGCCGAATTATTACCAGATGCGCCCCACGATCGCCATTCCGCAGCCGCAGCGCGGCGGTGCCGATGCTGCTCTCGATCTCGACGGGTTCTTCGGCCTGCACCCGAGCCTTCAGCCGCTGCTGCCGCTGTTTCAGAAGAACGAGCTGGCCATCGTGCAGGCGGTTGGTTCGCCCGACCCGACGCGGTCGCATTTCGACGCGCAGGACTTTATGGAGTCCGGCACGCCCGGCGTGAAGTCGACCGAAGATGGATGGCTCAATCGCGCGCTGCAGGCGATTCCGGAGGATCACCCGTCGCCCTTCCGGGCGGTGGCGTTTGGCCCGTATCTGCCGCGCACTTTGCAGGGCAGCGTCTCCGCGGTTGCCATCCCCGACCTGAAGCAGTTCAAGATGAATGGCCCGCAGGATAGCGCCCAGGGCGGCTTCGAGGCGATGTACGCGCAAACCGTCGATCAGGCCCTGCGCGGAGTTGGCCATGAGACATTCGAAGCGATCGACCAGCTGAAGAAGATCAATCCCGACTTGTACGAGCCCGAGAACGGCGCGGCGTACCCCAAGAGCCGCTTCGGCCAGAGCTTGATGGAGATTGCCGAGCTGTTCAAGGCCGACGTGGGGCTGGAGGTTGCGTTCCTCGATAGCGGCGGCTGGGATCATCACGTGAACGAGGGCGGCGTGCAGGGACAGCTCTCGAACCTGCTGCGCGATCTGGGGCAGGGAATCGCGGCGTTTCACCAGGATATGGGCGATCGCATGGGGGACGTCGTGTTCGTGAGCATGTCCGAGTTTGGCCGGACCGCGCACGAGAACGGCAATCGCGGAACGGACCATGGGCACGCGAACTGCATGTTCGTGATGGGCGGCGACGTGAAGGGCGGCAAGGTCTACACGCGATGGCCTGGGTTGAGCGAGGGTCAGTTGAATCAGGGGCGCGACCTGGCGATGACGACGGACTATCGCAGCGTGCTGGGGGAGATTATTTCCACGCACTTGGGCGACAAGGACCTGAAGAAGGTGTTTCCGGGGTATGCGAACGATCCGCGGCAGTTTTTGGGGTTGCTGAAGACGTAGTGCTTCGCAGCGGGTCGCCGAGTGTCAGCGAGAACCCAAGAGAGATCCTTCGTCGCTGCGCTCCTCAGGATGACGACCAAAAGTTAAACCGGGAAACCAAAGCAGATCCTTCACTTCGTTCAGGATGACACGTGTGGGGTGGTTCGGGGACGAGACGGAGTGCTCGTTGCTTCGTTCGCTCTGAATGACAACGAAAGGCGAAGGCGCGAGCAACATCGAAAGAAAGACCCACCCTTAAAATCGAAGGGTGGGGCACCCGGAACTGCAATTGCCACGGCAGTGGCTTCGCTCTGCTGGGATTACAACGAACGGCCTGCACGCCTGAGATCACTGCGAAAAATCGAACGGCGAAAGAATTAGAGGCGGAAACAAAAAGGGAGGGCGATTTCGCCCTCCCTTTTTGTTTTGGATTACCCGGCCCCTGCGGTTGAGAAAACTAGGCGCTTTCGACGCCCTCGCGGCCCGGCGCGGCATGCGCTGCTTCGGCCTTGATTCGCATCCCGAAGAACGACCGGTAGACGAACAGGAAGGACACGAGGAAGAACACGGCCGCCAGTATGTGCGTCAATTGCGGATTCTTGGAGGTTAGCTCCACCGCCAGCTCGACGGCGAGCAGTCCGAAGAGGGTGGTGAATTTGATGATGGGGTTCAGGGCCACGGAAGAGGTGTCCTTGAACGGATCGCCCACGGTGTCGCCCACGACGGTTGCGTCATGCAGCGGCGTGCCTTTCTGCTTCAGCTCCACCTCGACGATCTTCTTGGCGTTGTCCCATGCGCCGCCGGCGTTGGCCATGAAGATGGCCTGATAGAGACCGGAAATCGCGATGGAGATCAGGTAGCCGATGAAGAAGAACGGCTCGACGAACGCGAACGACAGCGTGGCGAAAAACACCGCGAAAAAGATGTTCCACATGCCCTTTTGCGCGTACAACGTGCAGATTTCCACCACCTTTTTGCTGTCGGTGATGGAAGCCTTGTCGATGCCTTCGAGCTTGATATTCGCCTTGATGAACTCGACGGCCCGGTAGGCGCCGGTGGTCACGGCCTGCGTGAACGCGCCGGTGAACCAGTAAATCATTGCCCCGCCGGTGATCAGGCCGAGCACGAACGGCGCGTGCAGCAGCGAGAGCTTGTCGACGTTGGTGGTGATTCCGTTGGTGAGCGCCATGATGATCGAGAAGATCATCGTGGTGGCGCCGACCACGGCGGTTCCGATGAGCACGGGCTTGGCCGTGGCTTTAAAGGTGTTTCCCGCGCCGTCGTTGGCTTCGAGGAGATCCTTGGCGCGGTGGAAGTTCACGTCGATACCGTAGTCCTTCTTCAGCTCCTGCTCGATATTGGGCACCTGCTCGATCAGCGAGAGTTCATAGACCGACTGCGCGTTGTCCGTTACTGGTCCATAGGAATCGACGGCGATGGTCACCGGCCCCATTCCCAGGAATCCGAAGGCCACCAGACCAAACGCGAACACGGGCGCGGCAATCATCATGGCGCCCAGCCCCATCGAACTGAAGATGTAGCCGACCGACATCAGGCCGACCATCGTCAAGCCCAGGTAATAGCAGGAGAAATTCCCGGCCACGAACCCGGAGAGGATTCCCAGCGATGCTCCGCCTTCGCGCGCCGAGCTGACGACTTCACGCACGTGCCGCGAGTCCACCGAGGTGAACACCTTCACGAGTTCGGGGATCACGGCGCCGGCCAGCGTGCCGCAGGAGATGATCGTCGAAAGCTTCCACCATTGCGTGGAGTCGCCGCCGAGATCGGGAATCATGTAGTAGGAAATGATGTAGGTCATCGCGATCGAAACGATGGAGGTGATCCATACGAGCGAGGTGAGCGGGCTCTCGAAGTTCATTTCGTCCACGTTGGCGTAGCGCGCTTTGGCTATAGCGCCGTTGAGGAAGTAAGCGCCTGCCGCGGAAACCAGCATGGCGATGCGCATCACGAATATCCACACCAGCAATTGCACCTGCACCGTGGGGCTTTTTACGCCGAGCAGAATGAAGGTGATCAGCGCGACGCCAGTGACGCCGTAGGTTTCGAAGCCGTCCGCGCTGGGGCCGACCGAGTCGCCCGCGTTGTCGCCGGTGCAATCGGCGATCACGCCGGGGTTGCGCGCGTCGTCTTCCTTGATCTTGAACACGATCTTCATCAGGTCGGAGCCGATGTCGGCGATCTTGGTGAAGATGCCGCCGGCGATGCGCAGCGCAGCCGCGCCGAGCGATTCGCCGATGGCGAAGCCGATGAAGCAGGGGCCGGCGTAGTCGCCGGGGACGAAGAGGAGAATCACCAGCATCATCAGCAGCTCGACGCTGATCAGCATCATGCCGATGCTCATGCCCGCGCTGAGGGGGATCTGGTAGATCGGGTAAGGCTTGCCGCGAAGGCCGGCGAAGGCGGTGCGCGAGTTGGCGAAGGTGTTCACGCGAATGCCGAACCATGCCACGCCGTAGCTGCCCGCGATTCCCAGGACGCTGAAGGCGAGGATCATGATCACGCGCGACGCTTCGTATTTCAGCAGCACGCCGAAGTAGAGCACGATGATCGCCGCGATGAACGACCACAGCAGCATGAGGAACTTGCCCTGCGTGATTAGGTAGGTCTTGCAGGTCTCATAGATCAGTTCGGAAACTTCGCGCATGGTGCGGTGCACCGGCAGATTCTTCAGGCCTACGTAAATCGACATGCCGAAGATCAGCCCGAAGACGCAGAAGACGAGGCCGAAGGTCAGCAGCTTGTGGCCGTCGATGCCGAAGAAGGGCACCGAGGAGAGGTCGGGGAGCTTGAGATTGGCCTCGCCGCCAACGCTACTGCCAGCGCTATTTTATCCTGGGCGCGAGCCGCTGCCGCTCCGAGCAGCGCCGTCAACAACAATGCCGTACCGGCCGTGCATATCCTGGAAAGGCGGCAACGGAGCCATCCATTGCCCGCGAAACTTTCTTGCATCAGTTTCCTCCACCGTCGATTTTCGTTCCTGTAACGCGCGTCCACTGGCCTTACCCGCGCCAGCGGTTGAAATTTTAAAGGCTTGGAATGGGCCGGGAATGATTCGATGGGCGGGAATCGCGGCCGCTACACACAACCGTCCCGTCTCTTTGTCAGCACCGGCCGCCAAAAACAGCAGGCGCGGGCGGTTTCCGGCATGCTGACACCGATAAACTTCGCGAACTCTGTCTCCTTCGGAACAAGGTTCCCTGAACAGGAACCCGCGATGCAGAAGCCACACACTCCCAGACGTTCTTTTGTAGCAGTTTTCGCCATGTTCCGTCAAGAAAAGGGGGGCTTTGTGGT
>CAWCQH010000010.1:0-12177 GCA_963797585.1 uncultured Acidobacteriota bacterium | reverse complement strand
GATCCGGTGGCCCTCAATTACCTCAATTTCAAGAACGCCGATGGCACGTATTACGTTGCAGGTGAAAGTGCCGTTCCCGGAACGGCGACCGCCCTGGAACTCAAGCCACCACGTTCAGCGATCCCGCGCACTATTTTGAAAATCAGGGCACGGGCAACGTCGATTATGTGCTCAACAGCCGCAACACCATTTCGGGACGGTTCTTCTACAGCTCCGTTCATACGGTCGGCCCGATCGGAATCGGCGCCACCGGCTCGGCGATCACCCAGGGTTTGCCTGGCGCACCTGGCAGTTTTACGTTCCCGACGGAATACACGACAGGCAAGCTCACCACAATCGTCTCGAAAACGTGGCGAATGAACTGAAAGGTTCGGTACAGCGCACCGTAGTATATGACTACCCCGGATTTGTTAATCCGAACGGTTCTCTCGTCACCAACACCCAGTTCGCGTGGCTCCTGTCGAGCCGACGTACGATGTGAGCAACCGGTACACGATCAAAGGATTGTTCGTTTTCGGCACCGGTGTCGCCGTTGCCCGCAAACTGAACACCTCGTGGGAAGTGTCTGACCAGGTCTCCTGGTCGCACGGGAAGCACACCATTCGCTCGGGATTCGAAATCGAGCGCGACCGCCTGAACTGGTATTTCCCGGCCCTGGCTGGCGGAGGCAATGCGAACGAGACTTTCGACACGTTCGCGGATTTCCTGCTTGGGAGGCCGGCTGCGCGACCAACCTTACCGCTGCGCAATGCTTGGCAACCAAGTCGTCTGGCGTCGGGCCTGTCCTGCCGGGGCAGACCAACGGCAGCGGTTTTAGCAATATCGACAACACAGGCAACTCCGTTTCGCTCACAAAGCCGGGGGGCGATAACCACTTCTTCCGGTCACCCGCTGCAAGCGCCTTTATCCAGGATGACTTCAAGGTGTCCAGCAGGCTGACCGTTAACCTGGGACTTCGGTGGGAATACAACGGGCTGTTCTTCGACGCTGCCGGGAACACCACCAACACCTGGACGAGCCTGATCAGGACTGTCAATGTTCCGGTATCGCAGGGTGGGACGCTGGGAGCCACGCAAGCCACCGGATCACTGGCTGGATTTGTGGTGCCGTCCAACTTTAACGCTTCGCTGTATCCAGCGCCGCCGGTGGGTGGCATTTTCCAGAGCAACCATAAAGTGCCCACTCAGAACAATCCGCCCATTGATGCGTTTGCCCCCCGTGCAGGGTTTGCCTGGAGGCCTTTATCCAGCGACCGCTTTGTTGTACGCGGCGGAGCTGGGATTTTCTATGACCGCCAGGGCATAGCTGCCTATAACTCGAGCGCCGTGCAGATTTGGCCGTACGCCGTTCCGGTCTTTCAGGCATCAAGCGCCACTAACCAGCAGTCTATGGAAAGCAATCCGTATTTTAACGTACCGACCTCTGTAGGATGGGCGTCGGGGGCCCGGTTCATCACCATCAATACGGCGACCAACACGGGAACAAGCTCCAACCTGGCCGTCAACGTGATGAATCCCATATTCAAGTACCCGACCACGTATCAATGGAACATGAACGTCCAGTATGAGTTCCTGCCCAGTTGGGTGCTCGAAGTGGGCTACGTAGGCAGCCACTCGATCTTCCAGGGCGGCGTGGCCCTCACCGGTGGAGGCTCACAAGGCCTTCAGATTAACGAGCCGCTCCTTGCTTCAGCGGCCGCTCCGGTCAACGGCATCACCGTCAACACGACTGGCAACACGGCGGAGCGCGTACCTTACCTCGGTTTTTCTCCGACTGGTCTGAACACGTTCATAAACGGCGGAAGAACCCTGTTCGACAGTATGCAGGTTACTGTGCGTAAGCGCATGTCCCATGGTCTCGAGATGCAGGCGGCCTACACGTGGGCTCAGGACCTGTCGACTGCGGATCACTACAGTTATGACGATCCTCACCTTCCAACTCTCTACGGGCGATCGTCCTATTATCGTCCGCAGCGTTTGACGATCAACTACAGCTGGGATCTGCCTTTGGGCAAGCATGATGGGTTCGTCGGGAAGGTCACCAATGGATGGAGCCTGGCAGGTGTGACCGTAGTCCAGGACGGGCTGCCCTTGACCATCACTGATACCCGTGGCGGTTCCATCTTCGGAAAGGTTGACACATCCACGGCCCAGTACGCCGCGGGAATGTCTGCCGCCAATGTCGGTAACCCAGGGGGCGATGAAGCTCGGCTGGGCGGCACGAACGGTGGCCCGGGATGGTTCAACAAAGCAGCTTTTGGGACCACCCCGGTAGTCGGCAACGGAACTGGCTGGGGAAACAGCGGTGTGGGCACCATTCTTGGCCCGGGCCAGTTTAACTTCGATGCGACTATCCAGAAGACGACCAAGGTGGGAGGCCTCCACGAGGACGCGGCTCTCGTGTTTCGCGCGGAGTTCTTCAATGCCTTCAACCATGCCCAGTTCAACACACCCGTATCCACGGACGTTTCCGCGTCTACTTTCGGGCAAATCACCAGCTCGGCGGTCAACCCGCGGTTGATTCAGTTCGCTCTAAAGTACGTTTTCTAGTCCGCGTCTGGCTGGAAGGCGATTGGTTTGAAAAAGGGGGCCGCGATTTGCGGCCCCTTTTTTCTTGTGCAGGGAGGAGTTAGTAAGAATCCGTATTTTTACTGAAGGGGATTCTGGGCGGTAGTGCAGTAAGGAGCCGTATAACCCGCAGTGCCCGACGTATTGTAACGGATCACCCCGGTGGCGTCTGAGCAGAAGCCGCGCTGGCCCGTGGTGCCGACAGTAATCGGAACGGCGGTGACCACGTAGCCGTCGGAATAGCCGTAACCCCCCGAGCAGGAGCTGGAGGCGCTGGTCAGCACGGTGGCGCCGTGGTTGAGGGCAAAGGTGTAACCGCTCTTGGTTCCCCCGGTGAGCACGCTATCGACCAGCTGGGCATTCGTGCAGCTTACCGCCCCCGTGGATGTGCCGATGGCGGTGAGGCTGGGCGGAAAGCCGTTTCCATAGGTTGAGTTATACGTGATGGCCGCGGTGTTCACCGTCCGGATGGAGCCGACCGCCGAGGCTTCGTTCGCCGCCATCCGCGACCGCAGCAGATTGGGGATCGCGATGGCCGCGATGATCAGGATAATCGCTACGACGATGAGAAGCTCAATCAGTGAGAATCCTTTTTCGTGCCGATTCATTTTGAATCTCCCGGAAATGATGAGTGATTTGTTTGCGCAGTGCGACGCTGCAAAACGATTTCGAGCGAATGCAAGAACGAGCTTTTTTTGCGGGAGAGGCGGCTAGGTGCGGAGGATGCCTATCAAACGCAGCCGCGCGTTTGACCTGACCGGGCGGGAAGGAAGCACAATTTGAATCTCGCGCTCTTCGTAGCGGACCGGGACACGAGCGTAAACGGCGGAAGCCGGTGCGAGATGGTCGGTTTCCTTGCTTACCGCCGTGGCCTTGCAGCTGGAAGAAGCGCTCAGCAATGTGTAATCGTTGCAAGTGGAATCCGTCAACGTGAGCAGTTCCGGATATTCGCGCGCCAGTAGAGAGCAAAGAAGGACGGCAAAAGTGAGAGCGAGAGTGAGGCTTTGACATACTGCTAAGGCGCGAGCTTTCTTATCGGGGAACAATTGAGTTTGTGTCGGACTCGGCGCGGCCATCAGATTCACTCGGCTATAAGGAATGCATGAGAAATATATAAATTACCCCAATATCGGTTAAGCAAGCTGCGTGCCAAATTGCAGTAGCTGTACGATAGCTCTAAGCTATTGAATTATTGCGACTTGCTGGCTTTCGTTACAATGAAGTTATAGTCTGGCGGGCGGCAAACGGACACAATTTGTCATTCTGCTTAGTCAATTTACGAGAACTCGGCGGAGCGCCGATGAACCGATTTCGCCCGCGAGCACGTCAGGCTATCCAGATTTCGTAACGGGTGTATTCTTCACGGCTGCCGCTCGTGACGAGCTGCTTAAAAGGGGGCAGGAACTCACCATGGGACATTCCACCTGTTGCGGTGCAATCTCGCGCCGGAGGGTGCTAAAAGCAGGGCTAACGGCCGCCGCAGTCGCGGCTATGACGAGAAGCAAAGAGATATTTGCGGCTTCCTCCGTTCGCCCGATCGATATCCACGCGCACTATTACCCGCAGTCGTTCTTTGACGTGATCGTGGCGGATGGCCAGCGCTTCGACGCCGAATACCACAAAACGGACACCGGCTTTTCGTTCAAGACGCCCGCGGGAAGCAACGTACTGGAAGCCAAATTCATGGATTTGAAGCTGCGCATCGCGGATATGGACCGGCAGGGAGTGGCGATTCAGGCGGTCTCGATGAGCAACCCCATGGTCTACTGGGGCGACGAGGATTTCTCGCACCGCATGGCGGTGGCCTGGAACGACGGCGCGAGCGCGGCTCATCTGCAGTATCCCACGCGCATCGTGTCGCTGATGATGCTTCCCATGCTGTATCCGGACCGCGCGATCGAGGAACTCAACCGCGCGAGCAAATTGCCGGGGATGCGCGGCGTCTACATAGGGACGCACATCGACGACACGCACGATCTGGACGACCCGCTCTTCGAACCTATCTACAGCCGCATAGAAGCGCTGGACCTGCCGGTGTTTCTGCACCCGCTGCCGAATTACGGCGGCGCACACATGAAGGACTACTACCTCTCCAACCTGCTGGGCAATCCCTTCGACACCGCGATCGCGGCCTGCAAGCTGATCTTCGGCGGAGTGCTCGACCGTCACCCCCGGCTCCAGATCAACCTGCCGCATGGCGGCGGAGCGCTGCCTATTCTGATCGGCCGCGTGGATCAAGGCTACCGGGTGCGTCCGGAGATCAAGAAAATGAATGTGCCGCGGCCGCCGAGCGACTATCTGCGGCGGTTTACCTACGACACGGTGGTGCACTCCAAGCCGATTATGGAATTCGTGATCCAGGAGGTCGGCGCCGACCGCGTGATGATCGGAAGCGACTACTGCTACGACATGGGTTACGACCGTCCGCTCGAGTTTCTTGAGCAGATCAATTTAACGAGCGCCGAGAGAAAAATGATCCTTGGCGAGAATGCCTCGCGCATTTTGAAACTCTAGAGCCCCCTTATGCTTGGGCTTTCTAGACGGAGTAAGAGACGTTCTCGTCGTCAATTACTGCGGCGGCCTTCTCTTTGGACGCGGGCACGGTCGCCTTTGTGCCGCGGCGCATGGCCACCTGGCCGGTGCGTACGACCTCGATCAAACCCAGCGGGCGCAGGACTTCGAGGAGGCTGTCGATCTTGTCCTCGGTGCCGGTGATCTCGATGGTGAGCGAGTCGTGGGCGACGTCGATCACGCGCGCGCGAAACACGTTGGCGAGCTCCAGCACGTGCGATCTGGATTCGGGCGTGGCTTCCACTTTGATGAGCGCGAGATCCCGCACAATCGCGGGCTGCGCGGTCACGTCGTCCACGAGCAGCACATTCACGAGCTTGTAGACGTTGGCGACGATCCGCCGCGCCTGGTCCTCGTCGGCATCGAGGACGATGGTCATCCGCGAGACCTCGGGCTTTTCGGTGCGCCCCACGGTGAGTGAATCGATGTTGAAGGCGCGGCGCCGGAAAAGCGACACGACGCGCGACAGCACGCCCGGCTTGTTTTCCACGTAAACGATAAATGTATGGAGCATGTCTTTTCCTATTCGTCTCCCGCGGTTTCAACGATCGGGCTGGGCCGGCGGATCATTTCGTGCAGTGACGCGCCCGCTGCCACCATCGGGTAGACCGTGTCTTCCTGCTCGACCTGAAAATCGATCAGCACGGGACCGTTGTGCTCCCGCGCCGCCCGAATGGTGGGAACCACGTCGCCGCGTTTGTTACAAATGATGCTGCGGATGCCGTAGGCCTCGCCGAGCTTTTTGAAATCGGGGCTCAGCAGCGGAGTGGCTTCGTAATTCCGCTCGTAGAAGAATTCCTGCCACTGGCGGACCATTCCCAGATAGCCGTTGTTGATGATGGCGATGTTTACCTTCAGATTTTCCTGCACGATGGTGGCGAGTTCGGCCATGGTCATCTGGAAGCCGCCGTCGCCGGCGACCACCCAAACGTCCGATGCGGGGCAGCCAACCTTCGCGCCGATCGCGGCCGGCAGCGCGAAGCCCATGGTGCCCAAGCCGCCGGAGGTGATCAGCGAGCGGGGGCGGTCATGCTTGTAATACTGCGCTTCCCACATCTGGTGCTGCCCGACGTCGGTGACGACGATGGTTTCGCTGTCGCGCGTTTCGTGCCACAGATCGTTGATCACGTGCGCGGCGTAGAGGTGCCCGTTGTCCGGCAGATTCTGGATGTCGCGCACGGCCGAATCGCCCTTGAGATTGCGGACGAACTCGAGCCACTTGCGGCGATCTTTCATCTCCATGCGCGGCTGCAATTCGTGCAGGACTTTCCGGAGGTCGCCGACCAGCGCCACGTCCACCTTGACGTTTTTGTTGATCTCCGACGGGTCGATGTCGATGTGGATCTTTTTCGCGTTGGGGGCATATGTTTTGAGGTTGCCGGTGACGCGATCGTCAAAGCGCATTCCCAGCGCGATCAGCAGGTCGGCTTCCTGAATCGCCGTGTTGACCCAGGCCTCGCCGTGCATGCCCATCATTCCGAGATTGAGCACGTGCGTGGAAGGGAAGTGCCCCAGGCCGAGCAGAGTCATCGCCACGGGAATCGAACCGCGTTCGGCGAATGACTGGACTTCGTGTTCGGCTCCGGAGACTGAAATTCCGTGGCCGGCGAGAATCATCGGCCGCTTGGCCGCGTGAATCAGGTCGAGGGCTTTGTCGTAGGCATCCTTCGCGGGGGAGAGGTCGGGGCGGTAGCCGCGCATCTTGGGCGCCGCCGCTTCCCAATCGAACTCGCAGGAGCTTTGCTGCGCGTCCTTGGTGATGTCGATCAGCACCGGCCCCGGGCGTCCGGATTTGGCGACGTAGAAGGCTTCGCGGACTGTGTGGGCGATTTCATCGGCTCGCGTCACCAGGTAGTTGTGCTTGGTGATGGGCAGCGTGACGCCGGTGATGTCGGTCTCCTGAAAGGCGTCCGAGCCGAGCAGCTTGCTGCCGACCTGCCCGGTGATGCAGACGATGGGCACGGAGTCGAGCATGGCCGTGGCGATGCCGGTGACCATGTTGGTGGCGCCGGGGCCGGAAGTGGCGATCGCCACTCCCACGTCGCCTGTGGCGCGCGCGTAGCCGTCTGCCATGTGCGTGGCGCCTTGCTCGTGGCGTACCAGGATATGGTGGATGGAGCTGTGGCGCAGGGCGTCGTAGACCGGGAGGATCGCGCCGCCGGGATAGCCGAACACCTGCTTCACGCCTTCGCGCTCGAGGCATTCCCAGAGGATCCTTGCGCCTGTCATCGTTGTTTTGTCCGCGGCTGCCTTCTGCGCGGGTGTCTTCTGCTCTGCCTTCTGGCCGCCCATATTTCCTCCGTCAAGAGATCATAAATCAAAAAACCCACCTAACCAGTTTCGGTCGGTGGGTTGCAGGAGCCTTTCAGATTTCCTTGTTTCAGCTGGCTCTGGAACCACAGACCGAGGCGGGTACACCTACTACTACCCTAAGGCCTACTACACTAAGTTGGCCACTCGCGCTCTCGTGTCTGAAGGATTGAGCCACTGTTTCTCGGGTCCTTTGCCTTGCGACTCCGCTTACAGCCAACAACTCTATTATTCACGTATCTAGATGTCAAGAACCTCTTTGTCGTGGTTGCCGATGTATGCCATGACACCGTGGTGCTCAGTAGAACTACCGTATGGTCCGCGTGCGGCAAGGGCTAATAGGAATGACTGGGGACTGCGGCTGGCTCGGATTGGCTGGTGCGGACGAGGCTCTCGCGTGGGGCCAGGCGGTATTTCAGGAGCGTCCAGACGGCTTCGATGCCGTCGGCGAAGCGAATTTTCTTGCCTTCGGCTATGCCTCGGGGGTTATAGCGGATCGGGACTTCGTGGATGGGGTAATCGAGGCGGCGCAGCTTGGCCGTTACTTCGGGGCAGAATTCGAAGCGTTCGCATTCGAGGCGCAACTCGCGCAGCACGGACGCACGGAAAGCCTTGTAGGCGGTGGCCTCGTCGGTGAGGCGGGCGTCGAAGAGAAGGTTCGCGCTTTTGGTGAGGATGCGGTTGGCCAGCCGGTATTTCAATTCCATTCCGGTGGCGTTTCCCAGGAAGCGTGAGCCGTAAACCACGTCGGCATGGCCGTTCACTATGGGATCGAGTAGCCGGGCGTAATCGTTGGGGTCGTATTCGAGGTCGCCGTCCTGAATTACGATGACTTCCCCTTGTGCCAGGGCGATTCCGATGCGAAGCGCCGTCCCTTTGCCTAAGTTCCTCTCGGAATGCTGCCCCACGATGATGCCCGCGCGGGCGTGCTGGCTGAAAATCTGCGCGGTACCGTCGGTGGATCCATCGTCCACTACGACGATTTCCTTCGAGCAGCCGTCGGGGAGGGGCGCCTGGCGCACGCGTTCGAGCACCTGGTCGAAGGTGCGAAATTCGTTGTAGACGGGAATGATTATGGAAATCAGCATGGTGTTTCGAGCACGGCGAACAGCGATTGCCCGAAGGGCGGGCGCGCGATTCCTTCCAGCCAGGCGAGCGCCGGCACGAGCCTTTCGAACGCTGCGATCTGTTTTGCGGACTGGCTTTCGCGTTTCAGGATATGGGAGTTGAGCCACCAGCCGAAAAAGCCGGCGCAATTCACGTAGTGCGCTTTGCGGACGCGCAATCCCGTCTCGGTCGCCAGGCGCGTGAGGGAATCGAGCGTGTAGCGGCGATAGTGACCGAGGTTTCTATCGATGGGCCCGTACAGAGCGGGGAACGCGGGGACTAGCAGCACGATCACCCCGCCTGGAGCCAGAAGCGACGCGATGGCGCACAGCGCTCTGGCATCGTCCGCGAGATGCTCAAGAACGTTGAGGCACACGCAGGAGTCCGCGGCAAAGCCGGCCAATTCCGAGCGCTTCTCGTCCAAGTTCCCAATGTCGCATATCAGGGCGCGCAAGTTTGGATGGTTCGCGTAGCGTCTCTGGAGTTCTTCGATACAACCGGGTTCTTTATCCAGCGCCAGGATGGCGCCCCAATCCAGCAGCGCTCCGGTGAAATTTCCGACCCCGCAGCCCACTTCTATGACGCGCCGGCCGATTTCGCGCGTTACGAGACGCGCCTGCCACGCGAAATAGTTCTTCGCATGGCTCATCCGCTGTTGATCGCCGATCGTGTAAGCCGCTGCCTCCAGCGGGTTGAGCGCCAGGGTATCCAAGGTGGTTCTCCGTCCGACCGGTACTATACACCTGCATAGATGGACTTTTCGCCGGTAAGGTTACTTGGGATCGGGCTTTTCCAGACGCGCGCGGGCCCGCGCTGCCAGGCCTGCCACGGCGACTCCGCAAAGCAGCAGCACCATGGGATCGATCGGATAACGATAGCGAAACAGCGCTTGGCTTATGTAGGAGGCGAAGGGGAACACGATAGGGAATGCCGTCGCGGGAACAGCGTAGGGCCTGAGCTTTCGGTCCGCAAAAAACATCACGGTTCCCACCAGGGCGCCCATCGCGGCGAGAACATTGCACACGAAGACGCTGCGAATCAAGAAAGACGGAGTCCGCAGAAAATCCTTCAGGGGATGAGGCGTGCCGGCCCAGGTGGCTATGAAGCGGTCCTTGAAGAGGGTCAATTCCCGCCTGGGGTGGCTGGCAATCCATCGAATTGCCTCGGTTTGCTTTTCCTGCATGTAGGCAACCTCGCCCATACGCACGTATTTTGCGCGCTCGGCGCTATTGTCGATGGGATGCAGCCCGCCTGGGAAACTGTCGCGGTACTGGTCGTTGTTGCCGAGCCACATTTGCAGACCCAGGGCGGAGCGCAGCGGGATGAAGCTGTGGAAGACGGCGTAATTGCGGATCGTCCAGGGAGCGCAACAAAGAACGATCACGGCGGCCGTGGCTGCCAGTCTGGGAATCAAATGTTCGCTCCCGCGCTTCCACTGGCGATACGCCATCCAGCCGAGCAGGAAGGGCAATCCAGCGAGCAGCGTCGCATTGGTCATCAGTGCCACGCCCCACAAAATTCCGTACGCGCACCAATCGCGGGCGCGCTTTGAGTCCGCGACTGCAAGTGTGGCCCACAGGATCGTCGCGGCCAGCAATCCTGAAAGAGAGGTGTCCCAGACCCATTGGAACGGGATGATGGCGGCGTTCGGGAAAATGGCCCACATCCAGGCCGCGCCCGCTCCCACTGGCACGCCCGCGATGCGTTTACCGGCATAAAAAATCGGCACGCACGTGAGCGTTGAAAACAGAATGTTGAGGCCGATCGTCGCGAGGAACGCATGGAAGTTGAACGTCCCGAAAATCTCGAAAACGCCGGCCACGAGCAGCGGATATACCGGTGTGGTGAAGGCGGTGGGCCCGGTGTCGACGCGAAACGGCGACCCGAAACCCTTTCCGACGGCAAGCGAATAGGCGATATCGCCGGGTTCATAAAGAAAGGGAACCGCCTGCAGCGCCTGGCGGGGGATCACATTTATTTCGTGCCAGGCGTATGTCAGGCGAATTCCCAGCGCCACGAGCAGAATCAGGAGAAGGGAAGTGGCCGCGATTTTTAACCGTGTTCTCACGCAGGGAATATATCGTACCGTAGAGGCGCGGAGGCGGCTAACTCCCGGCATACCAGAAGCGCCGCGAGTAGCGCGGGTAAGGAGGATGGTATGCCGGAGATGCATCGAACGGGCTTATCACCAAGGCGTGCAAGGATTCCGTCGTGGCGACGACAGAGCGTTTCGCTGCACTTTTAAAGGCCAAGGGAATTACGCTCTTCGCACTGATCGACCACAGCGGCGAAGCCGAGAAAGCCGGGCTGAAGATGCCGCCCACCAAGCTGCTGATTTTTGGCAATCCCAAAGGAGGCACGCCGGTGATGCTGGCGGCGCCTACGATTGCCATCGACCTGCCGCTCAAGGTGATTGTTTGGGAAGACGCCGACGGCAAGGCATGGATCAGCTTCAACGATCCCGCGTACCTGCAAAAACGCCACAATGTTCCCGGCGACCTGGTGAAGAATATCTCCGTGGTCGAAGGTCTTGTCGACGAGGTGCTGGCCTGATTCGCCGCAGCGGACCGGCGAGTGCGACCCCTGGTAACGGGCCGGGAGGTCAAATTTCGCACAAAACAAGCACCTGAGCGCCCTATTCGTCCCTTCGTTTGCTATAATCCGTCCCCATACTATGGACTTCGATCACCTGATCACATTCGTTGAGATTGCCAAGCAGGGCAGCTTTTCGCGCGCCGGACAGAAACTCTACCGCTCCCAGCCTGCCGTGAGCGCGCAGATCCGCCAACTGGAGCAGGAGTACGGACAAAAGCTTTTCGACCGCGTCGGCAAATCGGTGCGGCTCACGCTGGCCGGCGAAATGCTGCTCGAATACGCCGGGCGGCTGCTCACGCTGCGCAACGAATCCTTGCGCGCCGTCGCGGACCAGGCCAGCACGCCGCGCGGCACGCTTGCCGTGGGCGCGAACGAGGCCACGTGCCTTTACGTGCTGCCCGATATTTTCGCCGAATACAACCGCCGCTTTCCCGTCGGTGCAGATCAGCATCTACCGCAACTTCAGCCATAAGGTGCTGGAGAAGGTCGAGGACGGCACGGTGGATTTTGGCATCGTCACGCATGCCGGTGAAGTCGCCGAGCCTGAAGGTTCATTCGATTTTTCGCGACCGGTTGATGCTGATGGTCGATCCGGCCAACCCGCTTGCCGCCTATAAGAGCGTGCGCACCAGCGATATCGCCGAGCAGCCGCTGATCTTCCCGAAGACGGGATTCATGCGGCAGGTGCTCGATAAGCAGTTTCGTCCTTACCGCTCGCGGCTGCGCGTCACGATGGAACTGCCGAGCGTGGGCATGATCAAGCGTTTCGTGGCCGCCGGTTTGGGCGTTTCGATCATCAGCGAGACGTTTGCGCGCGACGAAGTGAAGGCCGGACAGGCCAAGCTGATTCCCATTTCCGACGTGGAGTTGTTTCGCGAACTCGGGATCGTGTATCGCCGGGATCGCACGCTTCCGCGGTCGGCCTCGGCGTTCGTTGCTCTTGTCCGGCAGGGCGCGGCAGTCACGTCCACCGAAAATATGGAAGGGAAGGTCGCGCACAAACGCCGGTTTATTTAGTGGAATCGCC
>CAWCQH010000009.1:0-13494 GCA_963797585.1 uncultured Acidobacteriota bacterium | reverse complement strand
CCAACGAGCGGTAGTGGGTCAGTTTGAAATTCTTGCCCTTGCGCTTCGTCCCGGTACTGCCGTAGTCTTTGGGTATGCCTGACCGCTCAAAGAAGCGCCCGCGTGACCCGAATCAACTCGCATACCAGGTAATGCTTGAATCAACCGGCCAAGCGCCGAAGTACGAGCCGCCAGCAGAACCAGCTAAAAACCCCGCCGCCGTTGCTCTGGGGCGTCTAGGCGGACTTAAAGGCGGCCACGCGAGGGCCAAAAAGCTCAGCCACAAGAAGCTGTCGCAGATTGGGAAGAAGGCGGCCAAGGCGCGATGGGGGAAAAAGTGAATGAATCTCGATCTTGACCCCAATCCGCCACCACCTCCGCCACCACCACCGCCTCCGGACACGATTGAAGAACGCGGTCTCTAGAGCCCCTTCAAAGTCAGTGCAGCTATAAGATAAAAAGCTATGGAGATAACGCCGAAACGAAAAGACCAAGAAAGAAAAGCCATTCGAGATGCGTTGAGGGCTGCGTTTTTAGGAGTGCGATCTTGGAGTCGTTTCAACATGGCAAGAACCGCCTGCCTTCTTACGGAATGGCCTAGCTCCGCGTCCTCCGGGTATTTCTCGTAGTGCTTGGTCAATCTTACAATCCAGGCTCCGGTCGCGTCCGGCTGCGGATCAGAATTATATTTCCGTGGCCACAGTTCAGCTACAGCGAGAATCGCCGCAATAAACAACAGCCCTTCGAACCCGATTTCCAATCCTTTTGGTATGATGGCGTTAGTCGCAACTGAAAACAAACGAAGAGGGTCGCTCGCCAGAAGCGTGATTATGGCCAGCAGAATGCCTCCCTTGACGTCGAGTGCATTCGCGAGATTTAGCTCGTAAGTGCTTTTATTTTCAGCGGTTCCATAAAGCCATTCAAGTGGCTCATGTGGAATTGTTTCCATGCAAAACCCCTCGGACTGCTTTTTTTCCGCCATCTAATGTGCCGTTCTTTCTACTTGACTTTATGCCTGACCGCTCATACACTATCTGTATGAACAAGCTGAGCACAGAGAAGCGGAGCCAAGTGGTAGCGGCCCTTGTCGAAGGAAACAGCATCCGGGCGACGGTCCGAATGACAGGCGTTTCCAAGAACACGATTGCCAAGTTGCTCGTGGAGTTGGGCGCGGCGTGCGCCGACTACCTCGACAAAGCCCTTGTGAATCTGAACTGCAAACGCATTCAGTGCGATGAAACGTGGTCGTTCTGCTACGCAAAGGAAAAGAACGTGCCGGAAGAGTTGCGCGGCACATTCGGCTACGGTGACGTGTGGACCTGGGTTGCGATGGACGCCGACACGAAGCTGATCGCGTCTTGGCTCGTTGGCGGGCGCGATGCGGGCACCGCCTACGGCTTTATTCAGGACTTGGCAAAGCGCCTTGCTCATCGGGTCCAACTTACCACAGATGGACACCGAGCCTATGTTTCAGCGGTCGAAGGGACATTCGGAAGCGATATTGACTACGCAATGCTGGTCAAGCTCTACGGTAACGATCCGAAGAACGATACGCGATACAGCCCGGCAGAGTGCATCGGTTTCCGTGAGGTGGTTATTTCCGGGCGTCCAGACCCGAAGCATATTTCGACCAGCTTCATCGAACGCCAGAACCTGACGATGCGTATGGGAATGCGTCGCTTTACCCGCCTGACGAACGCTTTCTCGAAAAAGCTGGATAACCATATCGCCTCGATTGCGATTCACTACATGCATTATAACTTCTGCCGCGTACATCAAACCCTACGTGTGACGCCTGCGATGGAAGCCGGAGTGTCCGATCACGTCTGGACGATTTCGGAAATGGTCGCCATTCTGGACGCAGCATCCACAAACGAGCAAGCCGCTTAAATTCTTGACACCTTCCGGCAATCCCGCTTACGTTTGGCGAATGACAATCGAACAGAGATTAGTGATTACACTGGACGAAGTTTTGGGATTCCAGTTTGAGTGTTCGCGGTGTCACGTCAAAGTTATCGTTCCGCTGTTCGGTGACGGAGTGCTACCGCACGGATGCCGAGGATGCGGAAACAATTGGGTCGTGAATGAAAATAGCCGCGCCCATTCCTCCGTGTTCACGACTCTCGACACACTAAGGCAGGCGATGAAGCACATTGCGACCGAACTTCCCAATGTGGGCTGTGCGTTCCGCGTCGAGATTACCGCACCCGAAACAATTCCACTGCCATCCCCGGCCCATAAAAATTCAAACTGACCCACTACCCAACGAGCCTGCCGTTGAGACCGAGCTTTTACAAGCTGCTGTGCTTCCAGACATAGAATCGCTAGACTCGCGTGACGCTGTCCGGAAGAAGGGCACTTCTGAGAGTGAAAGGGGCCGAGCGGCCATGAGCAAGCAACGTCTCGAAGCGTTCACCGACGGCGTGATCGCGATCGCCATCACGATCATGGTGCTCGATCTGAAGGTGCCGCCCGGCGCAACTTTCGCTTCGCTGGCTTCCGACATCCCGGTGCTTCTGGCCTACACGCTCAGCTTTGCCAACGTCGGGATCTTCTGGAATAACCACCATCACATGCTCCACGTGACCGAACGCATCAACGGGATGGTGTTGTGGGCCAACCTGTTTCTGCTGTTCTGGATTTCGCTGGTTCCGTTCGCGATTCGCTGGGTGGACGACACCCACTTCGCCGCCGCGCCCACCGCAACGTACGGCGTGGTGCTGGCGATGTCCGCGGTCGCGTACATCCTTCTCGAACGATCCATCATTGCGTGCAACGGTCCCCACTCGAAACTGGCGCGAGCCGTCGGCAGCGATCTGAAAGGCAAAGTGTCGCTGTTCATTTATGCGCTGGCAATCCCCCTCGCCTTCGTGCGCTCCTGGATCGCATTACTGCTATACGTGGCGGTCGCGGCTGTCTGGTTCATACCTGACCGGCGAATCGAATCGCTCGCATAAAGACGACGGCATTCTTTTCGCCAAACGCGCTGTTAGCTCCCCTGCGAGCCCGTGCTTGTCGTAATTCCTTACTGTGAGGCATCGTTTGCTTCGAGCGCCTCAAGAAACGCGCCCTCCGGCGGCGCAGCTTTTTCCGGATCGCGGCTGCGCGGAGGCGACACGAGAATCGGAAGAATCAGCGACACCGTCATCATCCCCGCGATCAGATACAGTCCCTGCGTATACGTACCCGTGACTTGCCGCAGATAGGCAAAGAGCGACGGCCCGAATGCCGACGCGAAAGCCCACGGCAGCATCATCAATCCAAAAATGGGCCCCACGTGGCGCGGCCCAAAATAATCCGCCGTAAACGCCGGCGTGATCCCGTACGCCCCGCCATAGCACATCACCACCACGAACGTGGCCACCGCCAGAATCGTGAGCGACGAAATGCTGTGGTACGTCCAGAAAAGAATCGCCTCCGCCAGATACATCAGGAAGAACGCCGTTTTTCGCGTGGTCACATCGGAAATCCACGCCCAGAAGATGCGCCCCAGCCCGTTTCCGATGCTGATCACCCCCACCAATCCCGCCGCTGCCGCCGCGCTGGCCTTCCCCATCTCCTGAAAGATCGGCGCCGCCTGCGACACGATCGACAAGCCGGCCATCGTGTTGATCGACATCAGCAGGCACAGCGCCCACCATTGCCATTTTCCCAGGGCGTCGCCCAAAGTGAAGTCGCGGTCGCAGCGCTGCGAGATTTGCGCCGCGGACGGCGTCCACCCCTCAGGCGTCCAGCCCTCCGGTGGAAGCCGCATGAACGACCCCGAAGCTATCGCGACAATAGCGTACGCAATCCCCAGGTAAGCGAACGTCGTCAGCACCCCGACGCGTTCAATTAGCCGGTGGGCGACCGGCGCAGAGATGAGCGATCCTGACCCGAATCCCGCGACGGCGATCCCCGTGATCAGCCCCCGGCGATCCGGAAACCATTTCACCAGCACCGAGATCGGCACGATGTATCCCATCCCCAGGCCGATTCCTCCGAGAACTCCATACGTGAGGTACAGCCACCACAGCTTGTGCGCCGAGAAGCTCGCCAGAAACACCCCGGATCCCCACAGAAACCCCGCCGTCATCGCCACCACGCGCGGGCTCGTTCGATGCAGCCACAACCCGCCCAGCACGGCCGCGCACCCCAGGAAAAACCAGCTGATCGTGAACGTAATCGTGACCTGCGAAATCGTCCACCCAAATTCCTTCGAAAGCGGAATCCGGAACACGCTCCACGCGTACGCCGCTCCCAGGGACATCTGCAGACATACGCCCGCTACCGCAATCCCCCACCGGTTCATGCTGCGCATAGTTCCCCCACAATGATTCGCGACGCCACTTCACGGACGCTATTCACGAGCACCATCTACGATGTTTCCGCAACAATTTCGCGGCCCGAACGCCCTTGCACGCGTTCGTGAATTGAGCGGGCGCTATTATGTCCCCGCACCGCTCCCTTGGCAAAGGGCTTCTTGGCAAGGCGACGTAAGTTTGGCGGTAGGGCTCTAGGTTTTTGAGGGAGCCGTAGGTATCAGCGGCGAGCGACGGCGGACTTTTTCTGTGGTTCCAGCCAGCGATTTTGGATTAGCGCCTTAGTGTCGTCCGAGGCAAATGACCACAGATAAGGCCACAAACCCAGATCTTCATCGGATTGTTGGACGCGCCGCCTCAAATCATCATCGTCCAGAATCCTCCGGCATTCATTCTTCGCCGCATCAGGGAGCGCCACCCACAAGTCAATCCAGTCTTGTGGATCGTACATCTGGTTCCCGCCCTTAACTGTCGAGAGTAACCGTGTGTGACTCCTCTCTCTAGGTTGGGGCGCGAACACGGGTTCGACATTCCAGAGCCATTTCAGGATGACATCGATTGGGCGTTTCAACAGCGCTAACAGGATGTAACCCACGACGACTCCTGCCGCAACATCCAGTATCATTGGCACTCCTTTTAAGACTTGAAGCCTCGCAGATTTTAGTATTCCCATCGGAGCCGGAACTGCGAATCCGCGCCTCGCAAACCTTTTCACCGCGTGAGGGCGAAGTAAATGACATACCCCCAACTAAAAAGGCCGTGGAGAAGACACCAAAGTATGCTTCCGTTTCGAGACCATGAGAGGACTACAGCGATACACATACCGAGGCTATAACCAATGACACCGCCTTCGGTGGTGCGACTCGACTCAAGTTCTTCGGGCTGGTCGTCGGACTCAAGCTCATCGAGCCGCTGGTCGATTTCGTCTAGCCGGTCGTCGGAAGCACCGCCTACGCTGGCATGATTCGACTCAAGCTCACCCAGTCGCTGTTCGATCTCGTCTAGCCGACCTTCGGAATCGTCAGAATATTCCGCCGTGCCCGTTGGTTGCTGATTAGTCTGAGGCACGAGCTGAAACCGTTGGCAGCCACATTGGTAGCCGCCCGGCCGCTGGTACAAGCACACCCCATCGGCGCGCCGGTGATGAAAGCCGTCATGGCCGCACGCACATTTTGCGTTCGACGGTACTTCTGGCGCATCGCTCATATTTATTCCCACTGGTCGCAGCGGATTTTATCGCAAATGACGAGCCGGAGCCGGGCAAACCGAAACCACTACCGACACCGAGAGTGTCGCGCAAGCTCCGCCTGTGCAGCCGATATTGCAGTAAGTCTTTCGGTAGTTTAGCCTTACATGAGCAATGCCCGGGTGGCGGAATGGCATACGCGGGGGACTTAAAATCCCTTGGCCTTAGGGCTATGCGGGTTCAACTCCCGCCCCGGGCACCATGTTTTACAAAGAAACTGATCGATATCTACGACGTGAAGGCTCCCGAATGGTCGTGGCGACCCTTCTCTTAAGAAAGTGTTCGGCACGTGGTCCGACGCGACTGAGACGTCCTCGCTCGCCGAACGTGACGGCGGGCGGTAGGCCGAGATATCTTTTGACAGAATCTCACACGCTGTATTCAGTGGTAGAAACTCGCTACGTTAGGATTTTTCTGTGAATAAACCAATCGTCTTCATCTCCTGCGGGCAATTCACGGCGGAAGAAAAGAAGCTCGGCAAGCAAATCGCTGCAATTGTAAGCTCATTCGACCTGCAACCATTCTTTGCTGAAGATGTCCATGACTTGAACGGGTTAGACGATAATATTCTTCGTGCTTTGCACGATTGCGCTGCATTCATTACCGTTCTTCACCCGAGAGGCAACATCCAGCGCCCAGACAACTCAGTGGTGACTCGATCGTCCGTATGGATTGAGCAAGAAATTGCGATTGCAGCCTACATTCAACGTATCGAGAAACGCGCGTTACCAGTAATCGCATTCGCACACGAGGAGGTGTGCCTCGAAGGGATCCGCACGTTGTTGCACCTCAATCCGATATCTTTTAGCAACGAAGCCGACATAATCTCCAAGCTGCCCGAACACCTTTTGAAACTGAAGGCCGTTAATTCATCCATTGAATTGCGCATGGAATCGGCTGCAGTACGGCGCCAAGACGATCATCCTATAAGAAAATTAGACTTAAAGCTTTTCAACAATACCAGTCAGCGCTTCACGGAGTTCAACGGGAGACTATGGATCCCGCGTGAATTCTTGAACCATTGGGAAGCCCACTACCCCTCCGAAGATCGCGGTACGCCGAATGCGCCACGGCGATGTTTCAAATTCAGCGAGGAAGGCAGGGGAATCCTCAATCCGGACGATTTCGTTCTAGCCTTTTCTATTGAGTATTGCCCCGCATGTGCATACGTAGCCCACGGTGGAATTGCGGCATCGGTCGGCGAGGCTGAATTCGAAGCGAAGGCATGGTTGAACAATCAGGAATACTCTGTCAGGAAGTCAGTTACGCAACTCGGAAGAGAAGCCCCAGTTTAGTGTGCCCTCAGCACGCCCGCGTGTATCAAATTGTCGAATTCTTAGACTTCTAGAAGCACACAGGTTAAATACCACGGTACCGTCCACAGTTTCATCCCCATGCCGGTCAGTCGCCCGGCAGATCTCGCCAGTTTATGCTAGACTTTACGCTAGACTAGAGAGCTGACAAGACAGCGATTACCTCCATGGCAACTCGTTCAATCCACAGCGCGGACGCAAAGGCTTCCCGGCTTGATTCGGGCGAAAAACGGCGCCGCCGGATGCTGGCATGGCTGGGGACCCAGCGCGGTCCGGCACAGGGTGGCGAGCTGGCGCGGCACTTTCGCGTCAGCCGGCAATGCGTGGTGCAGGACATCGCGATTCTGCGCGCCGCCGGAAACGAGATTCTCGCCACGCCGCAGGGGTACCGCCTGCCGCAGCAGTCTTCACGCGCCTTTCGCGCGATTCTGGCTTGCCGACACGCGCCCGAGCGCACCGAAGAGGAGCTGCAGATTCTGGTGGACCACGGCGTCAGGATTCTGGACGTGCTGGTGGAGCACCCCGTCTACGGCGAACTTCGCGGTTCGCTGATGATCGAATCGCGCGCCGACTTGCAGGACTTTCTGGGCAACATCCGCAGCACCAAGGCGGCGCTGCTCTCCTCGCTCACACAGGGAGTTCATCTGCACACGGTCGAGGCCTCGCGGGAGGAAATGATCTCGCGGGCCAAATCGAAGCTGCGCGCCCGGGGATTCCTCCTGAAGTAGGGCCACGCCGATGGAACCGACCCTTACCCGCGAGCAACAACTCGAAAAGGCCCTGTTCCGGGGCGGCAGCCTCACCCTGCAAAATCCGGGCTATCAGCACGAGGTCCGCACCCTGATGGAAGAACTGCTCCGGCAGGATCTCGCTCCCCGGGATCTGACCGTGGCGGCCCTGGAGATCAAAAGCAAGCCAGTGTCCGCAGTGGTGCTGGCCCGGGAAGCCGGTGTGGCGGCGGGCCTGGAGGAATTTGCGTTTCTGTTCGAGTCCCGCGGGATTTCCGTTCGCTTCGAGAAAAAGGATGGCGAGGTCTTCGCCGAAGACGACGTGATCCTGCGGCTGGAGGGCGACCACAACACCCTGCTCTCGCTCGAACGATCCGGCCTCAACCTGCTGCAGCGCATGAGCGGCATTGCAACGACGACCCGCTGCATCCAGCAGCGGGTTCGCGAGCGCTGCCCTTCCACGCGCGTGGTGGCCACCCGAAAAACCTTGTGGGGACTGCTCGACAAGCGAGCGGTCCACCTGGGCGGCGGTGGAACGCACCGGCTGGGCCTGGGCGACGCGATCCTGATCAAGAACAACCATCTCGCGCTGATCGCGCGGCGCGAGGAAGATGCCGCGCCGCTGGCCCTCGAGCGCGCCTGGCATCATCGCGGCGAAGCGGCATTCATCGAGATCGAAGTAAGAAGCGAATGGGCGGCGCTGACGGCAGCTGGAACTTTCCGCAGGCTCCAAAAGCAATCGGGAGAGCGCTACCCCTGCCTGCTGATGCTCGATAACCTGCCGCCCAGGGAGATCAACCCGATTCTCGATTCGCTCCGCCGCGAGCATTTCTGGAATTACGCGCTCATCGAAGCAAGCGGGGGCGTGTCTGAGAAGAACGCCGAGGCCTACGCGGACACGGGCGTGGACGCGATATCGGTAGGGGCACTGACTCATTCGGTGCGAGCGCTCGACCTTTGCCTAAGAATTTCATAATTCAATTCGGACGCAACCATAGGGAGAATTCAATGCCAGCAGAACTTCTGCAAGATAGCCTTGAGACTCGCTACACGATTCCGGAAGTGGAGACCATCCCCGACGGACCCGAAGAGATTCGCCGCAAACAGGAGCGCATCCGGGAGCTCTGCGCCAAGCACAACGCGATTCTGCTCGCCCATCATTACCAGCGCCCGGAAGTGCAGGAGGTAGCGGACGCCGTAGCCGATTCGCTGAAGCTTTCCCAGGCGGCCGCCAAGACCGATGCGGCGGTGATTGTTTTCTGCGGCGTTCACTTTATGGCCGAGACAGCCGCGATTTTGTGTCCGGACAAAATCGTGCTTTTGCCGGACCTGCGCGCGGGCTGTTCGCTGGCCGCCGCCATAACCCCGGAAGAGCTGCTGAAATGGAAAGCGAAATTGCCGGACGCCGTAGTCGTCTCTTACATCAATACGTCCGCGGCGGTGAAAGCCGAGAGCGACTACTGCTGCACGTCGGCCAACGCGGCGAAAGTGGTTTCCGCCATCCCCGCTGACCGTCCCATCCTTTTTCTTCCCGATAAGTTTCTCGCTGCCGTGGTCGCGCGGCAGACCGGCCGGAGCAATATCGTCGCTTACCCGGGCTACTGCCACGTACACAAGACGATCCGGCCCGACGATGTAGTCGAAATCATGGACGAGCATCCGGATATCGAGCTTCTGCTCCATCCCGAGTGCGGCTGCGTGAGTTCGTGCATGGCGAAAGCGGCGGACGGTTCGCTGCCCCAGGATCGAACCTTCTTCCTTTCCACCGAAGGAATGCTGCGGCACATCGGAGAATCGTCCGCGAGTGAATTCGCCGTGGGAACGGAAATCGGCATCATGCATCAGCTCGGCAAGAAGTTCCCGGACAAGAATTTCATCCCCATCAATCCGCGCGCCATTTGCGCTTTCATGAAGACGATCACCCTCGACAAGGTTTTGCAGTCGCTCGAAACGATGTCGCCGCAGATCACCGTGCCGCCCGAAATAGCCGTCAGGGCTCGCCGGGCCATCGATCGCATGCTGGAGCTCGCGTGAACGCAGCGATCCGTCTTCGGGTGGGGATTCTCGGCGTAGGTTCGATCGGGAGGACGCTGGCAGCGGCTCTCGATGCCAAGCGCATCGACGCGGACCTCGTTGCCATCGCCGACCAGGACGAGCAAAGAGCCGAATCGGTTGCCGCAGCGCTCACGACGCGGCCTCGCGTCGTCTCGCTGCACGAACTCGTTCAGCGCGCGGATCTGGTGGTCGAAGCGGCCAGCCAAAGTGCGCTGCTCGATTTCGTTCCGAAAGCATTCGCGGCTGGCCGGGACATGCTCATCATGAGCGTGGGCGGCCTTCTCGGCCACGAGGACTGGTTTCGCCAGGCCAGCGAGAAAGGCTGCCGCATCTACGTGCCCTCCGGCGCAATCGCCGGGCTCGACGGAATCAAGTCGGCTTCGATGGGCTACGTGCAATCCGCCGTGCTCACCAGCCGCAAGCCCATCGCGGCGCTCCGCGGGACCAAATACGTGGTCGACAACAATATTCCGCTCGATACGTTCCACGAGGAGACCGTTATCTTTGAAGGAACCGCGGAAGAAGCTGCCCGGGCCTTCCCGACAACCTCCAACGTAGCGGCCTCCCTGCGCCTGGCCGTCGACCGCACGGTGCCTGTCTGCGTAAGGGTTGTTGCCGTTCCCGGCGGCAGCAAGAATGTGCATGAGATTCGCGTGCAGGGAGAGTTCGGACGCCTCTCCGTGGACGTCGAGAACGAGCCTTCGAAAGACAATCCGCGAACTTCCCAGCTGGCGGCTTTCTCGGCGCTCGCTACGCTAGCGAATCTTACGCGGTCGCTGCGGGTGGGGACGTAGCGGCTCTCGGCCGGATTACCGGCATTGCACCGGTTCCGAAGAAGTGAGCTAGAATGGCCCCATGGGATCTGCACCAGGCAAAAGTACGCCTGCCGCCGACGCCGCCCGCGAACTCGAACAATCGCGTGAGCGCCGCGCTGCCGCCTGGATCCTCGTATTAGCAATGGCGATTTCCGCCATCGCTGGAATACTGTTGACTGCTTATTTCCAGCGTCCCTGATTGAACAATCCCAAACGAGCGGCTATTGATGTCCTGCGGAAACTACGGAGGCATCTGCGGATGATACGGATCGCGCTTCGTTGAGAATCTTCTCCAGCATTTCGGGAATTTCGAACACGGCGCGGTTGTGCATCGCCGCCGCGTTCTCCCGGTAGCGCGCAAGGGTTGCCGGCTGAATAAGTTGCGCGACCGCCTCGTCGATCCTGCGGAAATTCTTCAGTACAATCCCCACTTCCTTCTCCACAATCCACACCGCGTTGTAGCGCTCCTGGGGAAGAGTCCAGGCATTGCATTCGACGATCACCGGCAGCTTCATGGCCAGGGCCTCGCTTACGCTGCCGGGCCCGGGCTTGCCGATAAAGAAATCGGCGAGCTGCATGTAATGGTTCACCTTGCTGGTGAAACCCTCCACAAAGCGCGGCAGGCGCGATCTTTGCGCGCGGAGCGCGTCTCTGAGCTTGTCATTCTTGCCGCAGATCAAGATCAGCTGCAGCTCCAGATTCGAGCGATCCAGACAATCGGCAATATCGAGCATCGCCTTCGATCCATGCCCTCCAAAAAGTATGAGCCCCGTCGGTAAGTCGGGCCGCAGCCCGAGTTTCGCCCGTTCAGCCAGGCGGTCTTCCACAGGGGGTTCGTAGAATCTGGGATGGAGAATCATTCCCGAGGCACGCGAAATACGGTCATCGGTATGTCCCATGGAATGAGCCTGTTCGACGGCACGGTCCGAGCCGCAGACCAGATATTGAAGCTGCCGCTCGATCCAGAAATGGGGAGGATAGTCGGCAATATCCGTAAGTGTTGTTACGAAGGGGCGCTCCGGGAAAACACGGCCGTAGCTTTCCCCCATGGCGCGATTGAAATGCGGCACGAAGGAAACCACCATGTCCGGATTGGTTTCCTTCCAGTGCTTTTCGAGTAGTTTTACCGTCGGGCGGTGGTAGGCCCGGATCACCAGTTGCAGCACGCGCATGAGCTGGGGGCTGCCAAGCGTCCAGCCGGTGCGCAACATCTCGTTGTAGAAGTCCTGGATGCGGATGTTGAAGTATCTTTTCAGGATATCGAGTTCGTCGAGGAGTTCCTGCAGGTTGGTCAGGCGGACTTCCCAGGGCTTCCGCCCCGCCTGGATGGCCATTTCAAGCGCCGTGGCAGCTGCGCGGTGCCCCCCTCCGGCGTCGAAGAAAACAAACTCGATACGTGGCATTCGCGGGGCATTCTGGCACTGTAAGGGCCGAAGAATATTTCAGGAGTGTTAAAAGCGTAAATTTTGTGTCTAACTAATTAAGTGGCTGTATTTTCAGAATGTTAGCAGAGCAGTCATCTGTGAGTAACCTTGTGGATTTATTGTGGAAAACGTGAAGTGCGATATGCATGTCCACTCGTACTTTTCAGGGGCCTGCACCACCCCCTTTGTCGGCAAGTTCTGTCGTGAAAGCTACAGCGATCCCGACCAGGTCTACTCCCAGCTCCAGCGGCGCGGCATGAACTTATTCACGCTGACCGACCACGACGCGATCGAAGGGTCCGAGCGGCTCAGACGCCACCCGGATTTCTTTCTGAGCGAGGAGCTGACGTGCCGGATGCCCAGCGGTACGGAAGTCCATATCGGTGTGTACGACTTCCATGAGCGCCAGCACGTCCATCTTCAACAACGCCGCAACGACCTGGTAGCCCTTCTGATGTATCTGAGCGAACGGAAGCTTTTCTTCAGTATCAATCACGTGTTCTCCAGCGTGACGGGGCGCCGGGAACTCGAAGATTTCGAATGGTTTGAGGAATATTTTCCGGCGGTGGAAATCCACAACAGCCACATGCTGGAGAGC
This sequence comes from uncultured Acidobacteriota bacterium, assembly GCA_963797585.1. GTDB lineage: Bacteria > Acidobacteriota > Terriglobia > Acidiferrales > UBA7541 > Palsa-295. The sequence goes on along the minus strand of CAWCQH010000009.1, from coordinate 1,035 downwards.
GCGAACACCAAAGCCGCGGCTTTGGCGCGCCAATGGAACAAGATTGCCATCGGCGGGAGCGATGCCCACGCCCTCGCCTCCGTGGGAACCGCCTACACCGAAGTGCCGGGCGCAAAGAACAAAGAGGAATTTTTTGCAGCGCTTCGCACCGGAATGGGCCGGGTAGCGGGCGAGTCCGGATGTTTTACGAAACTCACTCGCGACGTCTTCCTGATCGCGTTCGAAATGATGCGCGAAAAATCCTGGACCACGCTTCTTGCGCCGCTGGCCGTGCTCGTCCCCGCCATCACACTCCTCAACTACTACGATGAACGCGCCTTCCTTCGCCGTTGGGCGCCGCAGGTTTTGAACCAGCCCGAGACCCGCAGCAAGCGTCGCCGCTGGCTCACTGCACCGCAAACCGCGGTGGAGGAGTTGGTATGACCGTCACAAAAGCTGTCTGGCACCAGATCGAGTCCAACGATCACCGGTTGATGAAACACGTGCATCGCTGGCGCGCCCCGCGTTGGTTCCGCATTCTGATGATCGCGGCAACGCGCGGCGGGGACGGCTGGCTTTGGTACGCGCTGGCCTTGATTCTTGCTCTCTATGGCGGAGAACACCGCTTCGCAGCGATTGGCGCGGGAGTTTCCGCGGCGGTGGTGAGTATCTTTCTGTTTCGCGCTCTTAAGCACGCCAGCCATCGCAAACGGCCCTGCGAGATCGAACCGCACTGCTGGTCGTGCATTCTGCCGCCCGACAAGTATTCGTTTCCTTCGGGGCATTCCATTACGGCGTTCAGCATCGCGATTTCTATCGGGCTCTTTTACCCGCAATTGCAAGCCCCGCTTCTGGCAGTAGCGGCTCTCATCGCAGGATCGCGGATCATCCTGGGAATGCACTTCCTGAGCGACGTCCTGGCGGGCTCAATGATCGGGGCAATTCTGGGCGTCCTGAGTTTTCATATCTTCGCGGCCCTCTGAGCAATTGAAGGCGGGAGCTTCCGCAAGTCAGGAGCGGCTGGGAGCCGGACCTGCGCTCGACACCGTTGCGGCC
>CAWCQH010000008.1:0-21743 GCA_963797585.1 uncultured Acidobacteriota bacterium | reverse complement strand
TATCAGGATGAGACCAGCGAGTTCTGGCGAGCGCCCGGAATCACGGCCGACGAGCAGAAAAACATCAACACCACCGTTTACCGCCTGCCCTGCGCGGGCTTTGCCGAAAAAGACGGCAGCATGACCAACTCGGCGCGCTGGGTCACCTGGAAATATGCCGCGGTGCCGCCTCCGGGGCAAGCGCGCCTCGATCAGGACATCATCGCGGAGATTTTTCTGCGCGTTCGCGATCTCTACAGGAAAAACGGCGGGAAATTTCCCGATCCGATTCTGAACCTGAGCTGGGCGTACGCCGATGCAGCCCATCCGCCGCTTTCACAAGTGGCCATGGAGCTTAACGGAAGAGCTCTTGCCGACCTGAAAGACGATGCCACGGGCCAGGTGATCAAAGCCGGCCAGCAGCTTCCCGGATTTGCGTGGCTCAAGGATGACGGCACTACGACGTGCGGCAACTGGATTTATTCCGGCATGTGGACCGAAGCCGGCGCGCAGATCCAGCGGCGCGGCACCGAAGATCCTTCCGGCATGGGCGTTTATCCCAACTGGGCGTGGAGCTGGCCGGCCAACCGGCGCGTCCTCTACAATCGCGCGTCCTGCAATACGGCCGGAACTCCTTGGGATCCCGATCGCAAGCAGATCTGGTGGAACGAAGCGTCGGGAAAATGGGTCGGCAACGATGTTCCGGACTTCAAACCCGATTCTCATCCCAAAGATCACATGGGGCCGTTCATCATGAATCCCGAAGGTATCGGGCGATTGTTCGCCCCCATCGGAGTGCTCGCGGACGGGCCATTCCCTGAGCATTACGAACCGATCGAAAGTCCCATTAAGAATCCGTTGCATCCCCAGCAGTCCAATAACCCGCTCGTCAAGAAGTTCAACACGCCATACGACAAATTTGGATCGCCGGAGGAATACAGCATCGTCTGCACCACCTACCGGCTCACCGAGCAGTATCACTACTGGACGAAAAATAATCCGATGAACGTCCAGCTGATCCCGGAGCCTTTCGTGGAGATTCCAGTGGAGCTGGCGGATGAAAAGGGAATTCGCGGTACGGATTTGATCCACGTGATCAGCGCGCGGGGAACCTACACCGCCAAAGCCTTCGTGACCCGCCGCCTGAAGCCGATGATGATCGACGGAAAGAAGGTCTATCAGATCGGGTTGCCGATTCATCAGGGTTTCCGCGGCATTGACGAGGACGAAGGAAGAAATGCGCGGACGCCCGGCGAATTTGCTGACGCCCGCGGTGACCGATCCGAATGCCCACACCCCGGAATCCAAGGGCTTCCTCGTGAAAATCGAGAAGGCGTAGGAGCGGACCATGAGCCAGGCGTCCACGGAAATCATCAGAATTTCAGGGCACGCCGGAACAGTTCCAGGCGCCGGATTGAACCGGGAATTCCAGGTCTGCAAGCTCGTGGACACCACCACCTGCATCGGATGCAAAGCGTGCGAGGTGGCCTGCCTGGAATGGAACGGTTATACGTTCAGCGAGACGAAGTTCGATAACACCTACCAGACAATGCCGGAGACGGCGTGGAACTATTGGAACCTGATCAAGTTCAACGAACATGAGCGCGACGACGGCAGCCTGATGCTGTTGATGCGCAAAGATCAGTGCATGCACTGCGAAGACCCCGGCTGCCTGGCGGCGTGCCCTGCGGATGCGGCCATCGTGCAGTATGCCAACGGAATCGTGGATTTTCAGGAGGCGAACTGCATTGGCTGCGGCTATTGCATAACAGGCTGCCCGTTCAACATTCCGAAATTCAGTCCGGCGGCGCGCAAGGTTTTTAAGTGCACGCTGTGCAATGACCGCGTGTCGCAGGGGCTCGAGCCGGCTTGCATCAAGGCGTGTCCCACAGGATGCCTGCATTTTGGAACGAAGTCGGAAATGAAGGAGTTGGCGGAGACGCGCGCGGAGCAGCTTCGCGACAATTCCGGATTCGCGGACGCAGGAGTGTACGACCCGCCGGGAGTAGGCGGCACCCACGTAATCTACGTTCTGCACGACGCCAAGAATCCCGAGTTGTATGGCGGGCTCCCGAAAGACCCGCATATTCCTTACTCGGTCCGCTTGTGGAAAGGGCCTCTGAAATGGCTGGGTAATGTGGCGATGATCGGCGGCCTTGTCGGTCTAGCCTGGCATTACATGCGATACGGTCCGAAGAAAGAGGAACCTATTCCGCCCGATGAGAGGCGCCCATGAGCAGCGAAGCCATTCCCCAACCCGGCGCTGCTAGTCAAAGCGGCCAATTGATCCCGCGCTACTCGTTGGGAGAGCGTGCAAATCACTGGCTGGGAGCGCTCGCTTACATATATCTCTTGATCACCGGCCTGGCGTTCTGGTCTCCCTATTTATATTGGATGGCTGCGGTCGCAGGCGGCGGCCCCGTTGCGCGATCCTGGCATCCCTGGTTCGGCCTGATTTTTACGGCGTCGCTTTGCTGGACATTTAAAGAGTGGCGCCGTGATATGAAAATCGACGATAGCGACCGCGCCTGGGGGAAAGCCATTCCCGACTACATCCAGAATGAGGACGACAAGCTGCCTCCGGTCGGCCGGTTCAACTTTGGCCAGAAGCTCTTCTTCTGGGGAATGTTTTATGGCGTGATTCTGCTGCTGCTGTCCGGCATTGTCCTGTGGTACACGGAAACACTTCCATGGAGCCTGCGGTATGTGCGCTACACTGCGGTCCTTCTCCATGCCAGCGTTGCGCTCATCACCATAGGGCTGTTTTTGATTCACGTCTATATGAGCGCGATCCTGGAGGAAGGCAGCTTCGGATCTATGATTCACGGAACCGTCACGCGCGCCTGGGCCTGGACGTTTCATCGCACCTGGTATTACGAGGTCACTGGAAAATCCCAACCGAAACAATGACCCTCGCGGAGTGGGACCGCCGGATCCGTCGCGCCTCCGAGTTGACATCGGCCTATCCATTCGCCGCTGAAGGATTGCGATTCTATGTGCGAGTCGCAACATTTCAGAAGAGCCTCTACGCGGAAGTGCAGAAAGCCCTGAAGGATTCGCCGAAGATTTCCGCGGACCGCCCTCTGCGAGACGAATTCGATCTTTTCCTCTTGCTGCCGCACTTTTCCCCATTTCTATCGGTGGTTCAGCAGATTGCGCCGGCGCCGCTTGCCCAGGCTGCCGCAGGATTGGCGCGGCAAGGACCCGGAGGACGGCAAAATGCGCTTGAGGATTTCTGGCATGGCGCGCTCGAACTGGTTGCGCCGGTGGGCGACGCAGAGCAGGCGCAGACGGCGGATTCGCACGGCTTCGATCGGCTGCTTGCGTGGATATTTCTTCAGCCGTACGCGGAATACCTTGCCGCCCACCGCGAAATAGAAGCCGTGGATGGGACTCCGTCAACCTGCCCGCTTTGCGGCGCCAGGCCGATCGTCGGGGTATTGCGGCGCGAGGGCGACGGCGCGAAAAAATCGCTCATTTGCATGCTCTGCGCGTACGAATGGGCTTTTCGAAGAATTTACTGCCCGGCGTGCGGCGAAGAGCGTGAGCCTCAAATGGCTTTCTACTCGGCGCCTGAAATTGCGCATGTGCGCGTGGACGTCTGCGACACATGCCACACCTACCTGAAGTGCATCGATTTGACGAAGACCGGGCTGGCGGTTCCCGTTGTCGATGAGTTGGCAACGATCCCTCTCGATTTGTGGGCGCGCGAGCACGGCTACCAGAAACTGCAAATGAACCTGTTGGGAACCTGATCCGGAAGAATCGGAAATACTACCACCTAGGCGCTGGCAATTTCGCCGGTTCATGTGGAAGCTCCCGCTTCGCTGTAGCAAGGTGAAGGCCACAACTCCTACAGGAACCTGACCATTGAACTACTGTCTTCCATGCATTCTTACGGCTTGGCCGCTGGGCCTAGACTCGTGTTGGTTACGCTCAGGCGCCCGCTGCAACGGCGCTTGGCCATTCGGGAAGGTGCTGACGTGCCGCCGCTTAAGATACTTGTCGCCGACGATCACGATCTGGTTCGCCGAGGAGTGAGGAACTCTGCTGGAGACGCGTCCTGGCTGGGAGGTATGTGCCGAGGCGCGCAACGGAAATGAAGCCGTCCTGAAATGCCAGGAATTCAAGCCCAATATCGCCATCCTCGATTTCAACATGCCGGAACTCAATGGGCTGGAAGCGGCCAAGCGCATCCTGAAGCTGTCGCTGCAGATAGAAACGCTGATCTTCACGGTAGACCATTCCAACCAGCTGATTCGGGATCTCCTGAGCGCCGGGGTCCGAGGCTACATACTGAAGAGCGATTCGGATCGCGACCTGGTTGCGGCCGTGGAGGCGCTGGAGAATCACAGGCCGTTCTTCGCGATCTGCGCGACGGAACTGATGCTGAATTCCAAGAGAACTCACAGTGACTTTTCTCCATCGGCCTACAATTGGGAAGAGCCGCTGACGGCGCGGGAGTTGCAGCTGCTGCAACTGATCGCCGAAGGAAAGAACAGCCGGGAAGCCGCTTCCACGCTAGGTATTAGTACGAAGACGGCCGACACTCACCGCGCGAACCTGATGCGCAAACTGCAAATCCACTCCGTCACCGAACTTGTCCGCTACGCGCTGAGGAACCACATCGTCGCGCCATAGGATCAAATCATTATCCCGCCGCTAACTACTTGCCGAGAATCAGATTCGCAATGGTTTGCAGCTGCATGTTGGACGTGCCCTCGTAGATTTTTCCGATCTTCGAATCGCGCCAGTATTTCTCCACCGGATAATCTTTCGTGAAGCCGTAGCCTCCAAAGATCTCGATCGCTTTCGACGCCACGCGCTCGGCCACCTGTGAGGAAAAGTACTTAGCCATCGCTGCTTCTTTTACGAACGGAGCCCCGGCATCTTTCAGGCGCGCCGCGTTGTACGTAAGATTACGGGCGGCCTCGACTTCGAGGGCCATCTCCGCGAGCTGAAAGCGCACGGCCTGATAGTCGGCGATGGGCTTGCCGAATTGCTTGCGCTCCTGCGCGTAGGCGATTGCGTGATCGAGCGCGCCTCGCGCCAGGCCGGCACATTTGCGCGCCGATACCGATGCGGCCTTCATTCAGTGTTTCGATGGCGATCTTGTAGCCCTTACCGATCTCGCCCACGACGTTCTGCCTGGGAACTTTGCAATCATCGAGCAACAATTCGCAGGTGGAAGAGGCGCGGATGCCGAGCTTGTCCTCTTTTCTGCCTACCTTGAAACCCGGCGCATCCGCGTCGATCAGAAACGCCGTGATGCCGCGATAACCCGCTTCGGGATTGGCGTTCGCGAACAACAGGAAAAGGCCTGCTTCCTTGGCGTTGGTGATCCATAATTTGCGTCCGTTCAGGACGAAATGGTCGCCGCGATCTTCCGCCCGGGTTGCCAGGGCGAAGGCGTCGCTGCCGGAGCCGGCCTCCGAAAGAGCGTACGCCCCGACGGTGTCCTTCGAAAGGCGCGGGAGATAGTGCATCTTCTGCTCGGCGCTGCCCCAGCGGATGATGGCGTTGGTCACCAGCGTGTTCTGAACGTCGACAATTACGCCGGCGGAGGAATCCACCGCGGACAATTCCTCGATTGCCAGAATGGTCTGGAAAAAGGTTCCGCCCGATCCGCCATATTCCTCGGGCACGGCAATCGACATCAGCCCAAGCCGGAAGAATTCGTCGATCAGGTCGTGGCGGAATTCGCCCTTTTCGTCCATCTGGCGCACGTGCGGCTTGATCGTCTGCTGGGCGAAGGCGCGGACGGTATCACGGAACATCTGCTCCTCTTCGGAGAGCATTGTCAGAGCTGGCGGAACCTTGCCCGCGATGGCGACGTCGTCAGGCATGACCGGTGACGCCTCCGGTATTAAAAATCGTGAAAGCGGGCCGATGTGAGGGCGCGAAATGCGCTGCGCATGGTGTGCACAAGAGTGTCGAGTGGGCTGCACCACCGTTGACTGTTTTCAACAATTTAGCCTGTGTTTCGTTCGTCCCAGTGTGTCGAGTGGCTGCGGCGGGGTTTGGCCGTGAAATGCGAATGAAAGACGAATTGTTGCGGGCTGATTTTGGTGGCGCGGCGAATGGCCATGTTTGTTCGGTAGCGCGCTTCCTGTTCTTCATATTTTTCATACCTTCGGCACCGTAGCGCGGAATCAAGCGGGTTTCAAGCGGTTGTTCGCGTGGATTAAAGCCCGAGGACCATCAAAAATGGCGACGCTCGACTTTGTGGGCAGGAGGAATAGGCTAAGAATCGGACGAATCGGACTAGCGGCTCGGCTTTGTTTGACCGTTCCTGAATGAAGAACTTGTGGGCGAGGCGCTGGCTCCGTTCCACGGCAAAGTGGCAATCGCGACGAAGTTCGGGTTCGATCTGAGCGGCAGCGACAATCGGCCGGGAGTATTGCGCGTGAACAGCCGGCCCGAGCAGATCAAGCGGGCAGTCGAGGGATCACTGAAGCGACTTCGGGTGGAGAGTATCGACCTGCTGTATCAGCATCGGGTTGACCCGAACGTGCCTATCGAGGATGTCGCTGGTACGGTGAAGGAACTGATTCAGGAGGGGAAGGTCAAGCACTTTGGCATGTCCGAAGCGGGGGTGCAGACGATTCGTCGCGCTCATGCCGTCCAGCCGCTGACCGCGCTGCAGAGCGAATACTCGCTGTGGTGGAGGAAGCCGGAGCAGGAAGTGATACCCACGATTGAGGAACTTGGGATTGGGTTCGTGCCTTACAGTCCGCTTGGGAAGGGTTTCCTTACCGGCAAGATCGGCGAAAACGCGAAATTCGACAGCTCCGATTTTCGCAGCACGCTGCCTCGCTTCACGCCGGAGGCTCTCGAGGCGAACCAGGCGCTTATCGATTTGCTTGGCAGGATTGCGAAGCGCAAGAAGGCGACACCTGCTCAGATCGCACTTGCCTGGTTGCTCGCGCAAAAGGCGTGGATGGTTCCAATTCCCGGTACGACGAAGCTGGACCGTCTCGAAGAGAACATTGGAGCGGCGTCGGTCGAATTGACGCCCGAGGACCTGAACGAGATCGACGCAGTGGCGGCGAACATCCAGGTGGAGGGGGCTCGGTATCCGGAACGGCTGGAGAAAATGACCGGGCTCTAAGCGGACCCATGCTGTCCACTATCGCCCCTGTGTCTGGTGCTACTTACCGTATGTGGTTTGCAGGGTGGCTTTGCCCAGGCTGTTCATGTAAATCATGAAGCCGACCATGGCGCCGCTGGCTTCGGGGTCGAGATCGAGGCGCTCGGCTTTGAGCGCGTGTACCGTGAAGATGTACCGGTGGGGCGGCCCTGGCGGGGGAGCCGCGCCGCCGTAGCCTGGGGCGCCGAAGTCTGTACGCGTCTGCATGGCGCCGGGAGGCAGATTCGAACCGCTGCCACTGCCTGCCGGGAGTTCTGTGGCTGTGGCAGGGACGTTGATCACCAGCCAGTGCCACCAGCCTGAGCCGGTGGGCGCGTCCGGGTCGTACATGGTGACTACAAAGCTTTTGGTGCCTTCGGGGGCTCCGTCCCAGGCGAGGTGGGGCGAGCGGTTGCCTCCCGTATAGCCCATTCCATTGAAGACCTGGGCTTCAGGCAGCCTGTCTCCCTCTTTGAGATCGTTACTCCAGAGCCGGAAAGCCATATGGAATCACCCCCTTGAAATCATGACGAGTTACTGCGCCAAGAAATGGAAGTGTACAGCACACGGGCACGCTCTCAAATCGCGATTCCAGGGTATTCGAGGGCATGCAGCGCGTGTAACGCGAGGGGTTAGGAGTTCGTCCTATTAGTTCGAGATGGTGGGTGGCGGTAGGCCCTGCGCCGACGTACTCGCTTCGGTTTGCGTTTGTGGAACCGAGACTCTCAGCGACCGATAATAACTTAGCTATTATCGGCGACTTAGCTTCGGCGCGTTTGCGCTGGCGATGTGCGAGAATGAGAGTGGCGCGCCCCTGAGATTCGCTCCGCGCTCGATCGAAAACCTTTAAACCGAAGTGTGATATGTCCGGGGTGAATTGGCCGTAAGTGCCCCGGAACCGGAGGATCAGTAATGCCCCGAGGTCGACAGCCCCTTTCGTGCGTATTCCTACTCATTAACTCTGTCATATTGGGCCTGAGTGGGTGCCGCACGGATTCACAAAATCCGCAGGCTGCCGGAACGCCTCCCACGGTGCAGGTGGCCGCGGTGCAGCGGCGGGATGTCGCCTTAACCAGCGAATGGATCGCCACGATGGACGGCTACGTGAACGCGCAGATCCAATCGCACGTTTCGGGCTATCTGATCCACCAGGATTACCGGGAAGGGTCGATCGTTTCCAAGGGGCAGCTGCTGTTTGAGATCGATCCGCGCCCGTTTCAGGCCACGCTTGACCAGACCCAGGGCCAGTTGGCTCAGGCCGAGGCGCAGGTGATACAAGCGCAGGCTCAACTGGCGAAGGCCTCGCAGGACGTGGCGCGCGATACTCCGCTGGCCGAGGCGAAGGCCATTGCGCAAAGCCAGCTGGATGACGATCAGCAAGCCAAGGCTGGGGCGGCGGCCGCGGTAACGGCGGCGCAGTCTGGAGTGGCGGCAGCGAAGGCGGCGGTGGAGCAGGCCCAGCTGAATCTTTCGTTTACGAGAATCACGTCGATGGTGGACGGAGTGGCCGGAATAGCGCAGGCCCAGATTGGGGACCTGGTGGCGACGACGACGGTGCTGACGTCGGTGTCGCAGGTAAATCCGATCAAGGTATATTTCCCGATCAGCGAGCAGGATTACTTACGGGCACAGAAAATCCACGCTACGGGAGCTGGCCGGCAGGCGTTGCCTCTCGATGGAGTGCCGCTGACGCTGGTGCTTGCGGATGGCAGTATTTATCCGCATCCCGGCAAGGTGTTGTGGACCGACCGGCAGGTGGACCCCAGCACGGGAACCATTCGCGTAGCGGCTGGATTTCCGAATGCCAACAGCATTCTGCGTCCGGGAGAATACGGACGGGTGCGGGCTGTTACGGATACGCGGCACGACGCGCTGCTGATTCCCCAAGTGGCGGTGACTGAACTTCAGGGGACGTTCCAAGTCGGTGTGGTCGGCAGCGATAACCGCGTTACAATCCGCAACCTGCAGATGGGATCACAGGTGGGGTCGGACTGGGTTGTCAACCAAGGGCTTTCTCCCAGCGACCGCGTGGTGGTTGGCGGAATGCAATATGCGCGCCAGGGCGCGGTGGTGCATCCCGAGCTGGTTCCGACGGCTACCGAGCGACGCTGAACCATGGCAAAGTTTTTCGTTAGCCGGCCTATCGTTGCAATCGTAATCGCCATCATCACGGTGCTGGCCGGGCTGGTGGTGATCCGCGGGCTTCCGGAAGCGCAATTTCCCGACATCGTGCCGCCGCAGGTGATCGTTTCGACCACTTATCCCGGAGCGGACGCGCAGACCGTGGAGCAGTCGGTGGCGACGCCCCTCGAGCAGCAGATGAACGGCGTCGACAACATGCTGTACATGCAGTCGACCAACGGGAACGATAACTCGATGTCGCTCACGGTGACGTTCGATGTCGACACCGACGTGAACACCGATGAAGTGAACGTGCAGAACCGGGTGGCGCAGGCTGCGCCGAGTCTGCCGCCCGACGTGAACCAGTTCGGTACGACGATTCGGAAGTCCACCGGGCTGCCGCTGATTGCGTTTGGGCTGTACTCGCCGAATCACACGCACGACTCCCTCTTTCTTGCGAACTACGCGAATATCAACGTCAACGACCAGCTGCTGCGCATTCCTGGTGCGGGACAGGTGCTGCTCTTTGGCGCCACCGATTACTCGATGCGCGTGTGGTTCAAGCCGCAGGTGCTGGCCAAGCTGGGGATGACGGTCGCCGACCTGGTGGCAGCGCTGAACCAGCAAAATACTGTGAATCCGGCGGGGCAGCTTTCCGGGAATCCCGCGCCTCCGGGGACGGCGATGACCTACACCGTTCGCACACAGGGGCGCCTGGTGACGGCGGAGCAGTTCGGGCAGATCGTGGTGCGCGCGAATCCGGATGGCTCCGTGGTGCGACTGCAAGATGTCGCGCGCATCGAATTAGGGGCGCTCAGCTATAACGAAACCTCGCGCTTCGACGGGGAGCCAGCCTGCATCGTTGCGGTATTTTTGACGCCCGGCGCGAACGCCGTTGCCGTTGCCGCCGCCACTCGCAAAACGATGGATCAGCTACAGAAGACATTCCCGCCCGATCTGACTTACACGGTGGGGCTCGATACGACGTTGCCGGTGACCGAGGGCATCCACGAAATACTGGTGACGCTGCTGATCGCGCTGACGCTCGTCATTCTCGTTGTTTACATCTTCCTGCAAAATTGGCGCGCCACGTTGATTCCCATGATTGCGGTGCCGGTTTCGCTGATCGGCACTTTTGCGTTCTTTCCGGCGCTGGGATTTTCGATCAACACGCTGTCGCTTTTTGGCCTCGTGCTGGCGATCGGGCTGGTGGTGGATGACGCGATCGTGGTGGTGGAGGCGGTGGAGCACCACATCGAAGAGGGGATGGCGCCGCGCGAGGCCACGCTGCAGGCGATGCGCGAGGTGTCCGGGCCGGTGGTGGCGATCGCGCTGATTCTTGCGTCGGTATTTGTACCGATGGCGTTCATGAGCGGAATACAGGGCCGGTTGAACAAGCAGTTCGCGGTTACCGTGGCGATTTCGGTTCTCATTTCCGCTTTCAACGCACTCACGCTGTCGCCGGCTCTGGCTGCCATGCTGCTTCGCCCGCGCAAGGCCTCCACGGGGATTCTGGCAGGATTCTTCCGGGGCTTTAACTGGGGGTTCGGCAAGCTGCAGGACCGCTACGTGTGGATCAGTCAGGGTCTGATTCGCAAGGCCGTGGTGGCTATGGTGGTTCTCGGGTGCTTTATGCTCCTGGATGGATTTATCGGAAGGAAGCTGCCTACCAGCTTTCTGCCGGACGAGGATTACGGCTTTCTTTTTCTGAACGCGCAACTTCCGCCTGCAGCGTCGCTGGCTCGCACCGCAGCGGTCGCGGACAAGGTTCAGAACGTGCTGTCCCACACGCCGGGCGTGGCGCATTTCACGACGATTGTGGGGTACAGCTTTCTGTCGCGAGTCTCGACCACCAATAATTCCTTGTTTTTTGTGTCTCTGAAGCCGTGGTCCGAGCGGAGGTCTCCAAACCTTGACTCGAAGGCGATCCTGGCGAACATCAACAGGCAATTGACCAAGCAAATACCGGAGGCAGTGGCCTTTGCTTTTAACCCGCCTCCGATCCCGGGTCTTGGAAACGCGGGGGGCTTCTCGCTATGGCTGCAGGATCGCTCGGGAGGTTCGGTGGAAGATCTCGACCAGGGGCTGCAACGATTTCTCCAGGCGGCGCGGAAACGGCCGGAGTTGACCGGCGTCAATTCACAATTTTCGGCGCGGACGCCGCAGGTTTTTGCGACGGTCGACCGGGACAAGGCATTGAAGCAGGGCGTTTCGCTGGGCGATGTATACCAGGTGCTGCAAACTTCGCTGGGCGGACTGTACGTGAATCAATTCAACCGGTTCGGGCGGCAGTGGAAGGTGTTTCTTGAGGCGGAGGCGGAAGACCGGACGTCGGCCGCGTCGATCGATCAATATTATGTGCGCGACCGCGCCAACACGATGGTGCCGCTTTCGACGCTGGTCTCGACGAAGCCTATTAATGGACCCGACTATACCAACCGCTTCAATCTTTTCCGCGCTGCGCAAATCATCGGCTCCGCCGCACCGGGATACAGCTCGGGGCAGGCTCAGGCGGCGCTCGAGGAAGTGGCGCGGGAAACGCTGCCGGCCACTATGGGCTACGATTGGGCGGACCTCTCGTACCAGGAGAACAAGGCTAGCGGCACGGCGGGACCTATTTTCGCGCTGTCGCTGCTGGTGGTGTTCCTGATTCTGGCGGCGCTGTATGAAAGCTGGAGCCTGCCATTTTCGGTGCTGCTCTCGGTGCCCATCGCGATTTTTGGCGCTTTCGCCGGGCTGTACCTGCGGCGCTTCGACCTCGATATTTACGCGCAGATCGGGTTGGTGATGCTGATCGGGCTGGCGGCGAAAAACGCGATTCTGATCGTGGAGTTCGCGCGCGACGAGATGGCCAAGGGGCGCGACGTGGTGTCCGCGGCGCTGGAAGGGGCCAAGCTGCGCTTGCGTCCCATTTTGATGACGTCGTTCGCTTTTATTTTGGGTTGCATACCGCTCGCGGTGGCTTCGGGATCGGGCGCCGTGGGTCGCGAGATTCTGGGGACGGTGGTCGTTGCTGGAATGCTGGCGGCCACGCTGCTGGCGATTTTCGTGATTCCCGTTTTGTTTGTCCTGTTTGAGCGCATCGCGCTACGCATGCATGAGGCTCGGCCTGGTGGAATGGACCTGAGGAGCCTGCCGACTCCAGACGATGCCGAGAGAGGTGACGACTGATGCGGCGGCTGATGTGGCGGGCGGCTTCCCGAATGACGCTTGGTGCTTTGGGGACACTTCTGCTGGCCGGATGCGCGGTGGGGCCAAACTACAAGCGCCCGGCGGTTGTGACTCCGCAGACGTATCGCGGCGCGCCGGCCGGGACGGAGGCAACAGCCTCCAGCGGGGGCGCCGCCGCTTCGTTCGGCGACAGAGAAGTGGTGGGACGTATTCCAGGACGCGCAACTTCAGTCGCTGATCCGCAACGCGCTGCAGCAGAATTACGACGTGCGCATTGCGGCGAGCCGGATTCTGCAGGCGCAGGCCCAGTTGGGCATCACGCGAAGCAACGAGTTTCCGTCGGCTGCGGCGATCGCCATCGGCAATGGCAGCCGGAACGCCAAGTCGAAATTCTTTAACGCGTACGACAACAGCTATACCGAGCTGGGGCTGGGGTTCCAGTGGAACCTCGACTTCTGGGGGAAATACCGTCGCGCCACGGAGTCGGCCCGGGATCAACTGCTTGCGAATGAGTGGGCGCGGAAGGCGGTGATCGATTCGCTGGTGGCGAATGTCGCGTCCGCGTATTTCACGCTGCGCGAGCTCGATCTTCAGATCGAGATTTCGCGGCGTACGCTGGCGTCCGATCAAGACTCGCTGCGGCTCACGCAACTGCTGGTGGACCATGGCCGAACGTCGCTGCTCGATGTGCGCCAGGCTGAACAGTTCGTGTTTAACGCATCGGGGGAGATTCCTTTCATCGAGAAGCAGATCGAGCAGCAGGAAAATCTGATCCGCATTTTGCTGGGGGAAAATCCCGGCGGCGTGGCGCGAGGCATGGAATTGACGGCGCAGCCGCACCCGCCCGAGGTTCCGGCGGGGCTGCCCTCGTCGCTGCTCGACCGCCGGCCAGATATTCGCGAGTCGGAAGCGCAATTGATGTCGATGAACGCGCAGATCGGTGTGGCGAAGGCGGCGTATTTCCCGGCCATCACTCTTACGGGCGTCGGCGGGGTGCAGAGCATCGCGCTGTCGCAGCTGTTCACGGGGCCGGCGGGATTGTGGTCCTTCACGGGACAGCTTACGCAGCCCCTTTACGCCGGAGGGAGCCTGCGCGGTGGCGTGAAGCTGGCCGAGGCTCAGCGAGAGCAAGCCGCGCTTACGTACCAGCAGACGATCCAGCAGGCCTTTCGCGAGGTGTCCAACGCGCTGATTGCCTATGCCAAGGATCAGGAATTCCGCAAGCAGCAGGAGTTGCTCACTCACTCGGCGGAAGATGCCAGCCGTCTATCTGACCTGCGCTATCGGGGCGGCGCTTCGAGCTACCTCGAAGTGATCGACGCCGATACCCGCTATTACTCCGCTGAACTCACGCTGGCCCAGGCCCAATTAAACGAAATGCTCGACTACGTGGAGCTGTATCGCGCTTTGGGCGGGGGATGGCAGCAGTAGGCACGGAAGCCACGAAGGGTGCAGCGTTCCGTGGATTAATCTCCCTGCGATTGGATCGCGTTTGGCTGCAACACAGGGCGCTCGATTGTGCCTGCCGGTTGCTGAAGGGCAGGTTTGTTCTTTAAGGTGACGAGCCAGGCGCGCGCGGGGACTTCCAGGTATTGCTGCACAGCCAGGGAGGCTATCACCAGCAGCGGGACGAACAGCACAAATTGCCACAGGGTCGCAGCGCCGGTCTGCGTTGGCGCGCCGCTGAGAGAATCCGTAATTTCCTGCCAGTAATGCCACAGGGGCGCTTGCAGAATATAGAGTGCGTAGCTGGCCTCTCCTAGTTTGCTCAACAATGGGCTGCCTACCGTCCTGGCAATCCGTCCCTGACTGCGCGTGAAGAACAGGATTACCACCGCCACTAGCGGCGCGATTCCGCCAGTCACGAAGACGTCAGCCCATTTGTGCGGCCACGCCAAGGCACATAGAATCAGGGCAACAAAAGCTGCCGTCGAGAGGACTTCTGCGGTGCCCTCTGGTACCTTCCGCCAATCCGCGACCATCCGGCTGGCGCAAATGCCCATCACGAATAAAGGCAGCCACAGGAGCGGATTGTTGGTTACGTAAAGCCGCCAGGTGTCGCCGGGAATCCAGCGGGCTACGTACGCAACTGCGAGGCTCGAGGGAATCAGCCACGCCAACAGCATGACGAAAATAGAATTTCGGCGGCGGAGGGTGGCCAGGCGATAGCCGATAAACGGGAACATCAAATACATGAAAGCTTCCACCGACAAGGACCAGCTGGGACCGTTCCAGGCCTGCGCCAATGGCGTCCATGATTGCAGCATGAGACAGGAAAGAATCGCGTTGAGGACGAAGGTGTGACGGCCCGTGTTTCCCGGCGATGGATTGATAACGTATCTTTGCAGGGCGATCGGCAGAAATAGAAGGAAAGCCAATAAATACGCGGGATAGAGCCGGGCAAACCTGGCCCAGTAAAAGTCGGACGCCTGCACGCGAGGCCCACCGTTGAGATGTCGGTGGGCCAATACGAAACCTGAAAGAATGAAAAAGAAGCCGACCGCCGCGGGTCCTTCGTCGATCAGGTTCTTTAGAATTTCCGGCAGCCGCGCATAGCCGCCGACGCGGGGTGCGTAATGGAAGATGACGACGGCGAGCGCCGCTAGGAATCGCAGGCCATTCAGCGCTGTGAATGTCTCGGATTTCCGTACCACCGTCTCCCCGAGGAAACTCGAACCGGCGCAAATGCGGCTACGATCGACGCCGGATATCGCTGAGGACGACAGTTGAAATGATAGCGGAGGCAGGTGGTAGAAACGGAGGCAAATCGCTCACTGGTCGCGCCAGTTGCGGTTGCTTCGAGACAGCTGCTGGCTTATGGATCTGTCGATTTGCTCCTTTCATTTGCTCGTTTGTAGAGACCAACGCAGAATGTCGTGATGGGTCAAAGGTTCGATGTGCTGGTCATCGGCGCCGGGGCCGCGGGGCTGATGTGCGCGGCGGAGGCCGGGAAGCGCGGACGCCGCGTGGCCGTCATCGAGCATGCGGACCGGCCCGGCAAAAAAATACTGATCTCCGGCGGCGGGCACTGCAATTTCACGAACATCCATTGCGGGCCGGAGCATTTCGTCTCGGCCAACCCGCACTTTGCGAAGTCGGCGCTGGCCCGGTATACGCCTTCGGATTTCATCGCCCTGGTGGAAAAGCATCGCATCCCCTATCACGAGAAAACGCTTGGGCAGCTCTTTTGCGACCGTGCGGCTACAGACATTACCGGCATGCTCGAAGCGGAATGCCGGGCGGGCGGGGTGAAGGCGTTTCTCAACAGCAGAATTCGCGAGGTGCGGCAGGCCGCCGGCTTTATTGCTTGCACGGAAAGTCCCAACGGCCCGGGTGAGTTCCAGGCTCCGGCGCTCGTGGTGGCGACGGGCGGGCTTTCCATTCCGAAGATGGGCGCCACCGCTTTCGGCTACGATCTGGCGCGGCAATTCGGCCTGAAGATAGAGCCGACCAGGCCGGCGCTCACGCCACTGCTTCTCGATTCAAGAGACCGGGCGCGCTATTGCGATCTGGCGGGAGTGTCGGCGGAGGTGATCGTAGCGACTGGCCGCCAGTCCTTTCGCGAGAAGATGCTCGTCACACACAGGGGCTTGAGCGGGCCGGCGATCCTGCAGATTTCATCGTATTGGAAGAAGAGCCAGCCCATCGCAATTGATTTGGCTCCCGGTTTTGAAGTGGCAGGGGCACTTCGGGAAGGGGATGTGAGAAACATGGCGGGAGCTCGCTCTGTGTTTCAGCGGTTTTTGCCGAAGCGATTGGCAACGCGCTGGCTCGACCTGCATGGGTCATCAGACTGGTCGAACCAGGGGCTGGCGGAACTCGAACGCCAAGCCCATGAATGGAAGCTTACTCCGGCGGGCACCGAGGGCTACGAAAAGGCCGAGGTCACCGCGGGTGGCCTGGACACCAACGAACTCTCCAGCAAGACGCTGGAGAGCAGGAAGGTGAAGGGCTTGTTCTTCGTGGGCGAGGTGGTCGACGTGACGGGGCATCTCGGGGGCCACAATTTCCAGTGGGCCTGGGCCTCGGCGGTTGCCGCCGGACGAGCCCTATGACGGCTTTTGGAAAAGAGCCTGCATAGTCCGGACTACCCATATGCACTAAACCTAATTGGGAATTGCGGGGAAAAGATAACGGGCGCATCCTCCGTGGTCTACAGGTCTCGACCTTACCAGTGGCATTCTATCCGAGAGGATCGAGAGATCGGGGAGATTCCGATGAGCAGATTCGCTTTGCTGCTGTTAGTGGTACTCGGCACGTCGACGGTCTCGATGGCTTCCATGTCTATACCGGCTCCTGAAATCGATCCCAAAAACGGAGTTGCGGCATTGGCTCTGGTCGCTGTTGCCGCGGTGATTCTCCGAGGACGCCGCAAGAAGAAGGAAAGCACCGAAGGCACAAAAGGAATTTGTGCGTAAACTTGCACGAGATGCGTCACCGGACTACCCATAAGCAGTAGGCCTAATTGGGAGTTGCGAGGAAGAGATTTGGGGCGCACTGTCCCCAGTTTACAGGTCTTTACTTTACGAGTCACAGGCCACCCGAGAGGTTTGAGATCGAGGAGATTCCGATGAGTAGATTCATTGCGTTACTGTTAGTGGTTCTCGGCACGTCGACGGTTTCGATGGCTTCCATGCTTGTACCGGCGCCTGAGATCGATCCCAAGAACGGGGTGGGTGCGTTGGCTCTGGTGGTTGTTGCCGCGCTGATTATTCGAGGACGCCCCAAGAAGAAGGAAAAAGTCGAAGGCACGAGAGCAATCAATGCGTAGGCTTGCGCAAGATGCGTTGTGGGTTCTGGGAGTCATGGCGATGCTGGTCATCGGAACGCCAAGCGTATTGAGGGCTGGTCCGGTCACCTCTACGCCTGAAGTGGATCCTTCGACGGGCGTTGCGGCGTTGGCTCTGCTTGGCGGCGCCGCGCTGGTAATTAGAGGACGACGGAAGACGTAGACCCTCGACCTCAAAGACTTCCGGGATGCGCAACGTAGAAATGAGCCTATGTTATCGTCTGAAATCGAGTTCCTTCTCACGGAATCGGCTTCGCATCAAAGCCAACCCTCGCTTCCACTAGTTCGATTGTCATCAAGCAGCTTCGTCCAGCGAATATTGCTTCTTGCGCTTGTTTTCGTCTCGGAAGCGATCATGGTATCGCTGTGGCTGGACGGCGCGTCTCTGGTGCAGCGGTCTGGATTGATCGGAATCATGCACACCTGGGGAGCCTGGATTCTCCGGTGTGCTGTCGGCTTGCCGGTGATTTTCCTGACTTTCGCATACCTTCGGAATAAACCCGCACTCGAGAGGATTTCCGGCCAGATCGAGCAAACGCCTATTCGCTGGAGTTTTTTTGCCGCTCATTGCGTGGCGATGGGCATCTTCGCAGGTCTATCTGCTCTTATCTACACCCGAGGGGGATTGATTTCGGGGGCCAACCTGCTTGCCGCAGGCTGGTTCGCTGCGGGCATTTCAGCGATTGGACTGGCCGGGTTAGCGATTCTGTCCTGGTCGATTTGGGCCCACTTGATCCAGAGTACCGGTTATCTCTGGGCGTATTCGTCGCTGGCTATCGTTTCAGCCTGCGCCGGGGGAAATGTGGTCCGGGGCTTATGGCAGCCGGCCAGTTACCTCACGTTCCGCCTGACCAAGCTGTTCCTGGGTCCATTTGTGTCCGGAATCGTTGCGAACCCGGCGACATTGGTGATTGGCACGCAGCGCTTCCACGTGAAGATTGCCCCGGAGTGCTCCGGTCTGGAGGGTGTAGGACTCATCCTGGCATTTGGAATTCTGTGGCTCCTGGTGTTTAGAAAGGAGTGCCATTTTCCGCGAGCTCTGCTTCTCCTTCCTTTAGGCGTTGTCTTCTTATTTGTATTGAACTCGATACGCATTGCCGCGCTGATCTTCATCGGGAATGCCGGCGCCCGGCAAATCGCATTAGGAGGCTTTCACTCGCAAGCCGGGTGGATAGCTTTTAGCGCTGTGGGCGTGGGTTTCTGCTTCGCCGCCCAGCACGTTCCGTGGTTTACGAAGAGACAGCAGAGCTGGGAATTGCCCGGCGCAGTCACCGACAATCCCACAGCCATTTTTTTACTGCCGTTTTTAATGATACTCGCCAGCGGAATGATTGTGAGCGCGGCCAATGCGTCCAAAGGGCCGGGCAGCTTTGAATGGCTGTATCCGCTGCGATTCTTCGCTGTTGCCGGAATGCTGTGGGTTTTCCGGCGAAGTTACGCGAGGCTGATCTGGAGGTGCGACTGGCTGGCTCCCGTAGTCGGCGCAATCGTTTTTGTGATTTGGGTGGGGCTGGACCGATTTTCAAACTCAGCCCCGCTCGTCGATCGTGAAGTTTCAGGCGAATTGATGGCTTTTTCCACAGTAGCCCGCGTGGCGTGGATCAGTTTCCGAGTATTGGCGGCCGTGATCACTGTGCCGCTGGCAGAAGAGCTGGCATTTCGCGGGTTTCTCATGCGCCGTCTGATTTCACCGGATTTCGACTCGGTCTCGTTGAGCCGCTTTTCGTGGTTTGCACTTTTGGTCTCGTCGGCCGCTTTTGGCTTTCTGCATAATGGGTATTGGATCGCGGGAAGCATTGCCGGAATTCTCTTCGGGCTGGCGGTGATTCGCCGGGGCCGGATCGGGGACGCGGTGGCCGCCCATGCCACGGCGAATGCGATGCTCGCAATATATGTTCTCGGGTATCACCAGTGGCATCTCTGGTAGGCGATATATAGGGGCGGGAAACGAGAAGCGGAGATACCGATGACGGCCTTTGTGGAGGGTTGGGCGATGGTCCCCTGGGGACGAATCGAGAGCGCTGTTTACTGGCTCACGTTCGTCGCCGGTTTCATTCTCGTGGCGATCTGGGAATCGCGGCGGCCCCAGCGGAATCTGTGTTCGGGGGTGACTCGCCGCTGGAGCCGCCACGGCATCATCCTGTATGCAAACATGCTGGTTGCCGTGGGTGTGTACCGTGTCAGCCCTGTGATCGTCGCCGTGGCGATGTCGCACAGCCGATTTGGCCTGCTGAATAAGCCCTGGCTGCCGTACCCCTTGCGGTTTATTTTCGGTCTTCTTCTGCTGGACCTTGCCAGGTACGGCGTGCACTGGAGCTATCACGCGGTGCCGTTCCTATGGCGTTTTCATTATGTACATCACTCGGATCCTGATTTCGACCTATCGTCCGGGGTGCGGGCTCATCCGATCGAGGTGGCATTGACGCAAGGATCGAATCTTGCTGCCGTGGCGATTCTGGCTCCGCCGCCAGCGGCAGTGCTGGCCGCGGAACTTTTCAGCTGCGCGCAGGGTTTTTTCTCGCATGCCAATGCGTCCCTGCCAGAGTGGCTGGAAAAACCGATTCGATGGGTGTTTGTTACCCCGGACATGCATCGCGTTCACCATTCAGAAGAAGTCCATGAACAATGGAGGAATCTCGGGGAAATCTTCCCCTGGTGGGACCATCTTTTCCAGACCTATCTGAAGGACCCCGCTGCGGGACAAGACCGAATGCTATTCGGGATCAAAGGGATTCAGAATGACGAAAGCTTGAAGCTCAGTTTCATTCTCCTACACCCATTCCGGCGGCAGGCTGAAGAGACAGTCTTGCAAGAAACGCCGGTTACGCAGCATGACTAAGTGACGTCCGCCAGAGCCCACGAGCAGGTCGCGCTCCTCGTCTCCCCCAATTTTCGGATTCTTATGTCAGAGCAGAAAAACTAGAGTAGTATTCCGCTGCCGAGATTCCACATATTCAGGCGATTAAAGCTAAAGTTCCGGCTGCTCGTCGTTGGCTGTCACCGCAGGGGAGAAGAAACAAATGCCAAGATGTTTCCGGTCGTTTCTCGCGATCGTTTTGATTTTTTGCATGGCGGGGATTATTCCCGCAGCCTACTCGCAGTCCGGCACGAAGGACGGGGAGTGGCGCAGCTACGGGGGAGACCTCGGGTACACGCGATACGCGCCGCTCGATCAGATCGACGCTTCCAACTTTAACCGGCTGGAAGTTGCATGGCGCTTCAAGACGGACATATTCGGCCCGCGGCCGGAATATCAATATGAAGGCACGCCGCTGATGGTGAAAGGGAAGCTCTACGTCACGGCTGGATCGCGCCGCGCAGTCGTCTGCCTCGACGCCTTGACGGGCGAGCTGATCTGGATGCACAGCGAAAACGAAGGCGTGCGCGCCGAAAACGCTCCGCGGCAATTTTCCGGCCATGGCGTGTCGTACTGGACCGACGGCAAGGACGAGAGAATTCTCTACGTCACCACTGGCTACCGGCTGATTTCGCTGGATGCAAAAACCGGAATCCCGGTACGCACATTCGGCACCGACGGCGTGGTTGACCTGAAAAAAGACGACGATCAGGTGATGGACCTGGAAACCGCGCCCATCGGGCTGCATTCCACTCCCACCGTCGCGAAGAACGTGGTGATCGTGGGCGCCGCCATGCTCGACGGCAACGTGCCCAAGAGCAAGACTGCCGTGAAGGGTTATGTGCGCGCCTTTGACGTGCGCACCGGAAAGCGCCTCTGGATTTTCCACACGATTCCGCGACCCGGCGAATTCGGCTTGGATACCTGGGAGAAGGATTCCTGGTCCTACACCGGAAACACGGGAGCGTGGGCGCAGATCTCGGTGGACGAAGACTTGAACATGGCCTACCTGCCCGTCGAGCTTCCCACCGGCGATCGCTACGGAGGCCACCGGCCCGGCGCGGGACTTTTTGGCGAAAGCATTGTCGCCGTCGATCTCTATACCGGAAAGCGCATCTGGCACTACCAGTTGGTACACCACGGCTTGTGGGATATGGACATCCCCTGCGCCCCATGCTGGTGGATTTCAATCTGGATGGCAAAGTCGTCAAGGCGGTGGCGCAGCCGACCAAGCAGGCCTACCTCTATGTTCTGGATCGCAAGACCGGCAAGCCGATCTGGCCCATCGACGAAAAGCCCGTCCCGCAGGGCAGCGTTCCGGGCGAATGGTATTCGCCGACGCAGCCGATTTCCAGCAAGCCGCCCGCTTATGGCCATCAGGGCGTCTCGGACAATGACTTGATCGATTTCACGCCCGAATTGCGCGCCGAAGCCCTGAAATTACTAAAGGATAATAAGTACGACATGGGCCCGCTGTTCACGCCTCCAGTCGTCAGCAATCCGGAAGGCCCGCTCGGCGTCGTCATCTCGCCTGCCGGACAAGGCGGCACGAACTGGCCCGGAGGGGCCTACGATCCCGAGACGCACCTGCTGTATGTGTTTTCGGAGACCACCAGCCAGGTCTCGAGCCTGATTCATCCTCCGCCGGAAGTTTCTGACATGGACTATGTGACAGGACGCGCGGGACAGATTCCGTC
>CAWCQH010000007.1:0-9792 GCA_963797585.1 uncultured Acidobacteriota bacterium | reverse complement strand
AAAAAATAAGTCTAGTAGGAGGGGCTTTAGCAAGTCAAGGGTGGTAGCCGCTCAGGACTGAGCAAAAATCGGCCTTGACTTTTGGCCCGCGTCCCCCCAAACTCCCGCTCAGCGTTGGATGACCTACTTGGCTTCCAATGACTTTGGCTTCGCAGCATACGCTGCACAGGAGGACAGTATGATTTACCCTACCCGCACCATCGAAGTATTTTCCCGCGACAATGATCACTGCAAGAGACTAAAAGACCCCACAAGTCCCAATCTCTATCATTTTGAGGCTTTTCTTCCGTTTACTGAAGCGGTGAAGCTTGAAAAGGGCAATGCGAATCTTCGGCCACCTTCCGAGAGGAAGAAACCGTTTCAAGACATGATCGCGACGGTCGAAGATGAGCCGTCTTCATTTCACAAGAAGAACCGCGGTATTACTTATCTTTGCGAGAAGTTTGAATATGACAACTCAAAAAAACGTTTGCAGGTTAGCGTTCCAACCCCGGACCTACCGGTGCCAGGCGCTGAGACTGCTGAAGACGATCCTCGGTTTGGAATAGCGGACGGGGGCCATACGTACGAGGTTATCCGCCAAACTGTCGATAGAATCAACGAGTTGAGGGACATTCCTAGCTGGAGCGAGCCCTTTGTTAGGGTTCACTTTCTTGCTGGTGAGGGTGTTGTTGCGGGCGAAATCGAATTAATTGTTGAGGCTCTGAATACTTCGTCGCAGGTACAGCAATATACTCTGGATGAGTATCAGAACAAGTTTGATTCGCTCAAGAAGGCCTTGTCGGATTCTGGATTCGACGTGAACCTGATTGCGTTTCGCGAGAATGAGGAGAAAGAGTGGGATATTCGTGAAATAGTCCAACGGATGGCCTGCTTCCTGAAAGATCGTTGGAAGTTTACCCAGCCAACTTCAATGTACCGGTCGAAGGGGAAAGCTCTGGATCTTTTCACGAACGACATTACCCGGTCAGACTTCGAGAAGCTCTACGGAGTCATTCGGGACGTCATTACTCTCCCAGAGTTTATCCAGTCACAATTCAGCCAGGGAGATGTGCTCAAGGGGAAACGCTTCGGGGGACTCCGGGCGGTAAAAACTCTAAAGAAGTCTTATTCACGCCCTGGAACGAGCTATCCGACGGAGCATCTGATGGATTTGGCTGCTTCTTTGCCAATCGCAGCTGCATTCAGGGAACTTCTGGAGTTGCGGGGAGACCGATACGTCTGGAAGATAAGGCCGGAAACAGTTTTTAAAAGCTGTGCTGAGGAACTCTACAAGGTGCTCGCGTCGAAAAGTAGAACCGCGAGGTCCGTACAGGTCTTGGGTTCGGACACAGAACTCTGGACTCAGGCAGTTAATATCGTTCTTCGGACGAAGGACGATCTTCTCGCCGAGGCACCTAAAAAATAGGCACTCGGAAGGGCCCGGCTCCTCAGACGAGAAGCCGGGCTCTTTCTGTCGCGTCCTTTATAGGCGTCACTTGATTCATGACCTGCGACGGTCTGCTGTTCGCAATCTCATGAGCGCCGGGGTGCAACAAGCAGTCGCGATGAGAATCAGCGGACACCGTGACGCTAGCGTGTTTCAGAGGTATAATATCGTCGATACGAGTCAAACCACCGATGCCATGCAACGAGTACAACGTCTTGCGCCCGTCAAGGTTCGTCGCGCACTGCCTGCGCGTTCAGCCCGTCGTGGTGGGAGCCGGTGAGGATTGGATGGTGGGAGTTTGGTGGGAGAAATTTCCTGAGTCGTTGTAAGTCCTTCAGTATCAAGTGCCCAAGTGGCGGAATTGGCAGACGCGCTAGCTTCAGGAGCTAGTTCTCGCAAGGGAGTGGAGGTTCGAGTCCTCTCTTGGGCACCAAATTTCTTCCTTTTATATTCGTGACGCCAATCACTCGCGATTGCTCATGGCACATCACGTGCTTCTCTGAAAACCAGATGGACACGTCAACTATGTTTTGCGATACTTTTTCGTTCGAGCGGTTCCATTGGCCCTCACGCAAAGGGCCGCATCAACACCAAATCAGGTCCAGGATCGAATTGAAATGAAAGCAATGTACCGTTGGATCGTTTGTGCAGGGATCATTCTGGCGGCTGGGTTTGCGGCTTCGAGCCTGCTGTCGCGCGATAACGCGGCCGCGCAAGCCCAGGCTGCGCCGGCCCAAAAAGGAACCCCCGCGGCGTCCCAGGAAGCCCTCGTCGCCCGCGGCCAGTATCTGGTGGACAACGTCGGCATGTGCTCCGAATGCCACACCTCGCGCGACGCCAACAACAATCTCGACAACTCGAAATACCTCCAAGGCGCCCCCACCTGGATCATGCCCGTCCATAACATGACCAACTGGGCCTGGCGCGCCCCCGCCATCGCCGGCCTCGAAGGCTTCACCGACACCCAGGCGGAAATAGTGCTCGAAAAGGGCGTCGGCCCCAACGGCATCGCCATCCACCCGCCCATGCACATCTACCACATGAATCACGCGGACGCGCAGGCGGTCGTAGCCTATCTGCGCTCGCTGCCCAGCAACTACACCCAGCCATAAACCCGACCCGAATCGCGAAGCTCCGTCCCGCACAATCGGTTCAAGGCTGCTGCGACCGCTGATTCCGCTATAATCGCGCCGAATGGAAAAGCGGCTAACAGCGGCTCTCAACTGGCTGTTCGGCCCTGAACCCATCGGCGACCAGCGCCCGGGACACCTCTGGCCGCGCTGGATTTTCCTGCGAGCCCTCGGCCTGATTTATTTCTCCGCGTTCTATTCCCTCCTGTTTCAAATCAGAGGACTCAACGGTCCCAATGGAATTTTGCCCGCGGCAGACTACCTGCAAGCCGCCGCCGCAGTCCTCCACAGCCGCAGATTCTGGTTCGTACCCAGCCTCTTCTGGCTGGGATCGAGCGACCGCGCGCTCATGCTCGTGTGCTGGCTGGGTCTCCTGGCATCCCTCCTCCTGGTCTTCAACCTGTGGCCGCGCGGAATGCTCGTAATCTCCTTCGCTTGCTTCGTCTCTTTCGTAAGCACCGCGCAGGATTTTTCCAGCTACCAGTCCGATGGCATGTTGCTCGAAGCCGGCTTCATCTCCCTCTTCTTCGCCCCGCCCGGTCTGTGGCCGGGTATCGCGCGCGCCCACCCGCCTTCCCGCGCCAGCCTCTTTCTCCTGCGCTGGGAATGGTTCCGCATCTATTTCGAGTCGGGGGTGGTGAAACTTGCCAGCGGTGACCAGTCCTGGCACCACCTCACCGCCATGGACGATTATTACCAGAACGGCCCGCTGCCCAGCTGGATCGGCTGGTACGTGCAGCAATTCCCTCACTGGTTTCACGCCGGCGCCGTGCTCTTCACCTTCGCGGCCGAACTCGTCCTCTGCTGGCTCGTATTTCTGCCGCGCCGCTTCCGCATCGCCGCGTTCTGTATCCTCACCCCCTTTCAAATCGGCATTATCCTCACCGCCAACTACGCGTTCCTGAATTACATCGTGCTCTCGCTCGGCTTCCTCCTTCTCGATGACCGCTTCGTCTCGGCAATTCTTCCAGCGACTCTCCGCCGCCTCATCGAGAAGCGTGAGGCCGATCCCCTCCAAACCGCGAAACTCGACAACGACGACCCGCGAACGCGATGGAGTCTCGCTCTCAGACCCTTTCGCATACTGGTCGCCGCAATATGTCTCGGCACAGTCTTCTACATAACAAGCCTCCAGCTCGCCCAGATGTTTTTCCGTAACAGGCTCCCGCTCTCCGAGTGGCCCGAACGCACCCTCGACCCATTCCGCATCGCCAACCAGTACGGATTGTTCGCCGTAATGACGCACGCCCGCTACGAAATCGAATTTCAAGGCTCGCGCGACGGAAAAACGTGGCTCCCCTACCCGTTCCGCTACAAGCCGCAGGACCTCCGCAAGCCACCCGGGATCTACGCGCCCTATCAGCCGCGCTTCGACTGGAATCTCTGGTTCGCCTCGCTGGGCACCTGGCAGGACTATCGCTTCGTCCTCTGGACCGAAGAGCGCCTCCTGCAGAACCAGCCGGACGTGCTCGAACTCTTCGCCGGCAATCCCTTCGACGCCACGCCCCCGAAGGAAGTCCGCACCGTCATCTATCAATATTGGTTCACCGACCGGCAAACGAAACGAGCGAACGGAACGTGGTGGCGCCGCGAAGAACTCGGCGAATACGCGCCGCCTCTTTCGCGCGACGCGGACGGCAAAGTCGTGATCCTCAATGCCCCCATCGCCTCTCCGCCCCCGCCGTGACGAACCGCCTGAACCAATTCAGTTTTTGCTACCCAGCCGGAAATCCGTTAGCCTGAGACCGCACACAAGCACACTCTTATGAGACGCCAGCACACCGTAGCAGACCAGGAACCACGCCCGTTGGAAGTCAGCCGCGAAGAAGTTCTCGCGCACCTCTCAGCTCAGCCGCACCCCGCCACCATTCGCCAAATCGCTCACGCCATGGAGCTGAAGCATCGCGGCCGCCGATATCTCCCGCGAATCATCCAGCAGCTGAAAAAAGCCGGAGACATAGAAGAAATTCACGGAGGCCGCTACCGCCTCACCGGCTCAAAACAATCCTCGCGACCCGCAAAAGAACGCCCGTCGCCGGTGCAGCAGGAAGAGCGCGCTGCGTCGGGCAGCCCCAAGCGATCCGCCGACCCGAACCTGATTGCCGGCCGCATGGTCACGCATCGCGATGGCTACGGATTCGTCGTGCCCGACAAGCCGATTCCAGGCGTTGAAGGCGATCTCTTCATCGGCCGCGACGGCATCGGCGACGCCATGCACGGCGACAAAGTCCTCGCCCGCATCGCCCGCCGCCGCAACGACGGCCGTGCCGAAGGACGCATCGTCCAGGTCGTCGAGCGCGAACATCCCACGCTCGTCGGCCTGTTTCGCTACGGCGCGCACAGCAATCAAGTGCTCCCCTACGACACGCGCATCCACCACGAAGTCCTCATCCCGCCGGGAGACGAACTCAGCCCCGATCTCCGCCAGAAGCTGCGCGACGCATCCGGCGCCGATCCCTCCACCAATCGGCGCGTCCGCCTCCCCGAACTCGACGGCGCGGTTGTGAACGTGGAAATCACGCGCTACCCGAAAGGCGGTCTCGCGCCCACTGGACGCGTCCTGGAAATTCTCGGCCGCCCCGGCGAAATCGGCGTCGACGTCGAAATCATCATCCGCAAACATCATCTGCCGCACGTATTCCCGGAAGATGCCGTCGCCGAAGCCAAGGCCGCTCCGCAGAACGTAACCGAAGCCGATCTCGACGGCCGGCGCGATTTCAGAAATCTTCCCATCGTAACGATCGACGGCGAAACCGCGCGCGACTTTGACGACGCCGTCCACGTAGCCCCGCTGCCCAACGGTCACTACGAACTTCAGGTGCATATCGCGGACGTAGCGCATTACGTCCGCCGCGCCTCGCCCCTCGATCAGGAAGCCCGCCTGCGCGGCAACTCCGTCTATTTCCCGAACCGCGCCATCCCCATGCTCCCCGAAGAGCTATCCAACGGCATCTGCTCGCTCAATCCAAAAGTCGACCGCCTCGTCATGAGCGTAGTCATGGAAATGGACGCGACCGGCAAAACGGTCCGCTCGGAATTCACCCCCGGCGTAATCCGCTCGGTCGAGCGCATGACCTACACCAACGTCCACAAGGTGCTCGAAGGCGATCCGGAAATGACGCAGCGCTACGAGCCCCTGGTCGGCGCGTTCCGCCGCATGAAGGAATTGGCGCTCCTGCTGAACAAGCGGCGCGGCGAACGCGGCTCCATTGACTTCGATCTTCCCGAGCCGATCATCGAGTTTGACGAACAAGGCCGCATGCAGGGCATCACCCGCAGCGTGCGCAACATTGCCCACCGCCTCATCGAGGAGTTCATGCTCGCCGCAAACGAAGCGGTCGCGCAATATCTCGAAAAGCGCGGCATCGCCTCGCTGCACCGCGTCCACGAAAAGCCCGACCCAAAAAAGGTGCTCGAATTCGAAGAACTCGCCCACGCATTCGGCTATTCCCTAGGCGTGGACGATCTCGCCGAGCGCCGCATCGCGGTAAAGCACGGCCAGGTACAGGCCGCCGCGCGGGCCGGACGCAAAGGCCGCGGCCGCACGCGCCCCATGACGGTCTCACTGCCGCCTGAACAAATCGACATTCTCCCGCAGCACTACCAGCGGCTCACCGAAAAAATCGCCGGAAAGCCCGAAGAGCGCATCCTTTCCTACCTGATGCTGCGTTCGTTGAAGCAGGCGCGTTACGCCGCCGATGCACTGGGGCACTTCGCTCTCGCCGTCCAGGAGTACACCCATTTCACGTCTCCCATCCGCCGCTATCCCGACCTCATCGTGCACGGCATCCTAAAATGGGCGCTCGAGAATCCCACGGCGCAGGCCCCCCGCGCCATAGTCGTGAAAGCCGGCAAAGAGGAATTCGTGCCGATGCTCGGCCCCTACCGCCGCGCCGAACTCGAAAGCATCGCCTCGGAAAGCTCGGAAGCGGAGCGCCGCGCGGACGCCGCCGAGCGCGAACTCGTCCAGTGGAAGACCGCCCAGTTCATGGAAAGCCATCTCGGCGAGGAATATGACGCGCTGATCGTCTCCGTGCAGAAGTTCGGTTTCTTCGTCGAACTCGTCGATATTTTCGTGGAAGGCCTCGTCGGCATCGACAGGCTGGAGGAGTTTACCGGGCAGCAATGCCTCTATCGCGACCGCGATCACGCCATCGTCTGCGAGCATCACCGCCGCTCGCGCGCCTCGAGCCCCCGGCGCATCTACAGCATCGGCGATCGCATCCGCGTTCGCGCCGAGCGTATCGACCCGCAGCGCCATCGCGTCGAATTCTCGCCCGTTTGATTCGCCTGTGATCTAGACATTACAATGGCGATTACGAAACCAGGACCGAAAAGCTATGAAAGGGAAAACGAGTATTTCGCACGATGAATCGATGATTCGGCGAATCCGTCAGGACCCGCAGTTTGCCGCAGAGTATCTTCGCGCGGCTCTGGACGACACCGATGAGCCGCGCGTTCTTCTTCTTGCGCTTCGCCACGTGGCGCAGGCACGCGGCATCGCGAAAGTCGCAAAAGCCGCGGGCATCGAGCGAGAGAGCTTGTATCGTGCGTTGTCCGCCAAGGGGAATCCGCGCCTCTCCACGTTGTACGCCGTCGCCAAAGCTGTAGGTTTGAAGCTCACGCTTGAGGCTGCTTAAACGCAGTAAACATTACTGGAGGCTTGAATGGCACCGACCGTAGGACTGATTGGCCTCGGCTTGATGGGCAAGCCGATGGGGCGAAACCTGCTGAAAGCGGGCTTCCCGCTCGTAGTCTGGAATCGCACTCCTTCCAAAGCGGACGATCTAGTTCGCGAAGGCGCGAAGCTCGCGGCGAATCCCGGCGAAGTGGCAGCTCAGGCGGATGTGCTGGTAACGATTGTCAGCGATCCCCCCGCTCTGGAAGAGGTCGTCTTTGGACCCCACGGCGCGCTCGAAGGCCTGCGCCCCGGCAGCACCTTCATCGACTCCAGCACCATCTCTCCCGATCTCGCGCGCCGCGAAGCCGCCGCCTGCGCCGAGCGCGGCGTAGATTTCCTCGACGCTCCCGTAACCGGTGGCACCTGGGGCGCCGAAAAGGGCGAACTCGTCTTCATGATTGGCGGCAAAGCCGAAGTGTACGAGCGCGTGAAGCCCGTTTTCGAAGCCATGGGCAAGCGCTTTTTCCTCCTCGGACCAAGCGGCGCCGGGCAAACAGTAAAACTCGCAATGAACCTGATCCTGGCTCTCGAAGTACAGGCGCTCTCCGAAGCCATGGCCCTAGTCCGTTCAGCCGGAATCAAAGGAGAGCGCCTCAGCGAGGTCCTGCAATCCAGCATGGGCCGCTCCGCCCTACTCGACGTGAAAGCACCCCTCATCCTGAAAAACGAATACCCCGCCAGCTTCCCCCTGCGCCTCATGCACAAGGATGTCCGGCTGGCCCTCGAACTAGCGCGCAAAGCGGGAATTGAACTGCCGGCAGGCGCCGCCGCATTCTCAACGTACAGCGCCGTCAAAGAAGCATCGAAAGACGACCCTGATTACGCAGCGGTAGCAAGGTTCTGGAACAAATCTTAAGCGGGGATTTGCACAACTTGCGGCGAAATAAGTCCGCGCTAGATAGCCTGTATGGCGACCGGTTTTTCGTCAGGGCACGGATTTATCCGTGCCGCAAATGCCCGAAAATCATGCGGCTTCAGCCGCTGAGGGACGATTAGCCACGGTCTACATCCGCGAACGCGTCGCCCGCACATAATCACGTAGCGCCGAAACGTTCGGCCCGTAAGCGCCCACGCGGCCCGCATCCACGGGCAAACCCAGCATCTCAGCCTGTTCGATGCTCAGGCCGGCGTCATCCAGTTCAGCCAGGCTATAACCTTCAGCAGGAGTCAGCCGGTTGCGCAAGGATCGATGTACCGGACGCGGCGGACGGTTCATCTGCCCGCGCCTCTTTACGATATGGAAGAAATCATCCCAGTCTCGCCGGTTCCACATGGGCTCCTCCGCGTTCAGTGCTCGCGCTCAGTGCTTTGGATGCGACACGAGCTCGTTGGGTAGCATGAATATTTCGGCCAGCTGTGAATCCCCAGGCCGTGGCAAATTCTAACCCTCGTACCTGTGGATTGTCGCCTCCCAATCCTGCATGTATCCATAGAGTTATCGCACGTTACGAACGCGCCAGCCCGGAGCGGGTACTGTGCCCTATAGCCGTTCTGATCTGACCGAAAAATCGCGGCGCCGCCTGCGCATCACGCTGCCCGATAGGCTCCGATATACCCTGATATACTCTATCGGCGTTACAGCATTATTTGATCGCCAATAAAATTCCATGAGTACCCCGGTCATCGTCGTCCATTACCACGAGCTGTGGCTGAAAGGCCGCAACCGCCGATTTTTTCTCGGAAAGCTTTTCACCGCCCTGCGCCACTCTCTTCAGGGAATTCCCGTGCAAAGAATTGAGCAGCCCGGCGATCGTTTCCTGGTCAGGTTGCGCGAAGGGGCGTCCGTGGAGGAGGCCGTAGCGCGCGTCGAGCGCGTTCTAGGCGTAGCCTATTACGCCGTCGCCCGCCCCGTAGAACGCAGCATGGAATCCGTC
The DNA here is from genome assembly GCA_963797585.1 of uncultured Acidobacteriota bacterium. Taxonomy (GTDB): domain Bacteria; phylum Acidobacteriota; class Terriglobia; order Acidiferrales; family UBA7541; genus Palsa-295. Next base: position 678 of record CAWCQH010000007.1, on the reverse strand, counting down.
TGCGAAGCCGCCTGGGAGGAAATCGAGCCGTTGCGTTTCAGCAACTTTGCGGTGCGGGTGAAGCGCAGCGATAAGACATTCCCCCACGGCACCATGGAAATGGAAGCCGCCATCGGCCGATTCCTGCTCGACCGGCTCCGCGCGCAAGGCCGCACCCCGAAAGTGCAGTTGACCGATCCCGAGATCACCTGCCACGTAGAAGTCACTCCGGGCCCGCTGCTCGTCTACGCCAGAAAAATTCCCGGCCCCGGCGGATTGCCCGCCAACACCGCCGGCCGCATCGCCTGCCTGCTCTCGGGCGGCTACGATTCTGCTATCGCCGCCTACCACATGATGAAGCGCGGCGCGCACCTCAGCTTCATTCACTTTTACGGCACGGGCGCAAGGCCGGGCGAATCGTCCCTGCACGTAGCGAGCGGCCTGGTGAAGCAACTGGTCCGCTATCAATTCCGCGCCAAGCTATATCGCGTTCCGTTTGAAGAAATCCAGCGCGAGATCGTACGCTACGCACCCGAGGAGAGCCGCATCCTGCTCTATCGCAGAATGATGCTGCGAATCAGCCAAGTGCTAGCCGGCCGCGACCACGCCCTCGCCCTGCTGACCGGAGACAGTCTCGGCCAGGTAGCCTCGCAAACCCTCCGGAACCTGGTCGCGGTAGACGCCGCCGCCCGCATCCCC
>CAWCQH010000006.1:0-154637 GCA_963797585.1 uncultured Acidobacteriota bacterium | reverse complement strand
CCGGCAGCCGCGCATACCCGCCGACGCGGGGTGCGTAATGGAAGATGACGACGGCGAGCGCCGCTAGGAATCGCAGGCCATTCAGCGCTGTGAATGTCTCGGATTTACGTACCACCGTCTCCCCCGAGGAAACTCGAACCAGCGAAATGCGGCTAGGATCGACGCCGCATATCGCTGAGGACGACAGTTGAAATGATAGCCGAGGCAGGTGGTAGAAACGGAGGCAAATCGCTCACTTGGCGGCGGTTGCTGATGCTGGCCGATTTGCTCCTTTCATTTGCTCGTTTGTAGAGACCAACGCAGAATGTCGTGATGGGTCAAAGGTTCGATGTGCTGGTCATCGGCGCCGGAGCCGCGGGGCTGATGTGCGCGGCGGAGGCCGGGAAGCGCGGACGCCGCGTGGCCGTCATCGAGCATGCGGACCGGCCCGGCAAAAAAATACTGATATCCGGCGGCGGGCGCTGCAATTTCACGAACATCCATTGCGGGCCCGAACATTTCATCTCGGCCAACCCGCACTTTGCGAAGTCGGCGCTGGCGCGGTATACGCCTTCAGATTTCATGGCCCTGGTGGAAAAGCATCGCATCCCCTATCACGAGAAAACGCTTGGGCAGCTCTTTTGCGACCGTGCGGCTACAGACATTACCGGCATGCTCGAAGCGGAATGCCGGGCGGGCGGGGTGAAGGTGTTTCTCAACAGCAGAATTCGCGAGGTGCGGCAGGCCGCGGGCTTTATTGCTTGCACGGAAAGTCCCAACGGCCCGGGTGAGTTCCAGGCTCCGGCGCTCGTGGTGGCGACGGGCGGGCTTTCCATTCCGAAGATGGGCGCCACCGCTTTCGGCTACGATCTGGCGCGGCAATTCGGCCTGAAGATAGAGCCGACCAGGCCGGCGCTCACGCCACTGCTTCTCGATTCAAGAGACCGGGCGCGCTATTGCGATTTGGCGGGAGTGTCGGCGGAGGTGATCGTAGCGACTGGCCGCCAGTCCTTTCGCGAGAAGATGCTCGTCACACACAGGGGCTTGAGCGGGCCGGCGATCCTGCAGATTTCATCGTATTGGAAGAAGAGCCAGCCCATCGCAATTGATTTGGCTCCCGGTTTTGAAGTGGCAGGGGCACTTCGGGAAGGGGATGTGAGAAACATGGCGGGAGCTCGCTCTGTGTTTCAGCGGTTTTTGCCGAAGCGATTGGCAACGCGCTGGCTCGACCTGCATGCGTCATCAGACTGGTCGAACCAGGGGCTGGCGGAACTCGAACGCCAAGCCCATGAATGGAAGCTTACTCCGGCGGGCACCGAGGGCTACGAAAAGGCCGAGGTCACCGCGGGTGGCCTGGACACCAACGAACTCTCCAGCAAGACGCTGGAGAGCAGGAAGGTGAAGGGCTTATTCTTCGTGGGCGAGGTGGTCGATGTGACGGGGCATCTTGGCGGCCACAATTTCCAGTGGGCCTGGGCCTCCGCTGTAGCCGCCGGACGAGCGCTATGAAGACTTTTGGAAAAGAGCCTGCGTAGTCCGGACTACCCATAAGCACTAAACCTAATTGGGAATTGCGGGGAAGAGGTAACGGGCGCATCCTCCGTGGTCTACAGGTCTCGACCTTACCAGTGGCATTCTATCCGAGAGGATCGAGATCGGAGAGATTCCGATGAGCAGATTCGCTGTGCTGCTGTTAGTGGTACTCGGCACGTCGACGGTTTCGATGGCTTCCATGGCTATACCGGCTCCTGAAATCGATCCCAAAAACGGAGTTGCGGCATTGGCTCTGGTCGCTGTTGCCGCGGTGATTCTCCGAGGACGCCGCAAGAAGAAGGAAAGCACCGAAGGCACAAAAGGAATTTGTGCGTAAACTTGCACGAGATGCGTCACCGGACTACCCATAAGCAGTAGGCCTAATTGGGAGTTGCGAGGAAGAGATTTGGGGCGCACTGTCCCCAGTTTACAGGTCTTTACTTTACGAGTCACAGGCCACCCGAGAGGTTTGAGATCGAGGAGATTCCGATGAGTAGATTCATTGCGTTACTGTTAGTGGTTCTCGGCACGTCGACGGTTTCGATGGCTTCCATGCTTGTACCGGCGCCTGAGATCGATCCCAAGAACGGGGTGGGTGCGTTGGCTCTGGTGGTTGTTGCCGCGCTGATTATTCGAGGACGCCCCAAGAAGAAGGAAAAAGTCGAAGGCACGAGAGCAATCAATGCGTAGGCTTGCGCAAGATGCGTTGTGGGTTCTGGGAGTCATGGCGATGCTGGTCATCGGAACGCCAAGCGTATTGAGGGCTGGTCCGGTCACCTCTACGCCTGAAGTGGATCCTTCGACGGGCGTTGCGGCGTTGGCTCTGCTTGCCGGCGCCGCGCTGGTAATTAGAGGACGACGGAAGACGTAGACCCTCGACCTCAAAGACTTCCGGGATGCGCAACGTAGAAATGAGCCTATGTTATCGTCTGAAATCGAGTTCCCTCTCACGGAATCGGCTTCGCATCAAAGCCAACCCTCGCTTCCACTAGTTCGATTGTCATCAAGCAGCTTCGTCCAGCGAATATTGCTTCTTGCGCTTGTTTTCGTCTCGGAAGCGATCATGGTATCGCTGTGGCTGGACGGCGCGTCTCTGGTGCAGCGGTCTGGATTGATCGGAATCATGCACACCTGGGGAGCCTGGATTCTCCGGTGTGCTGTCGGCTTGCCGGTGATTTTCCTGACTTTCGCATACCTTCGGAATAAACCCGCACTCGAGAGGATTTCCGGCCAGATCGAGCAAACGCCTATTCGCTGGAGTTTTTTTGCCGCTCATTGCGTGGCGATGGGCATCTTCGCAGGTCTATCTGCTCTTATCTACACCCGAGGGGGATTGATTTCGGGGGCCAACCTGCTTGCCGCAGGCTGGTTCGCTGCGGGCATTTCAGCGATTGGACTGGCCGGGTTAGCGATTCTGTCCTGGTCGATTTGGGCCCACTTGATCCAGAGTACCGGTTATCTCTGGGCGTATTCGTCGCTGGCTATCGTTTCAGCCTGCGCCGGGGGAAATGTGGTCCGGGGCTTATGGCAGCCGGCCAGTTACCTCACGTTCCGCCTGACCAAGCTGTTCCTGGGTCCATTTGTGTCCGGAATCGTTGCGAACCCGGCGACATTGGTGATTGGCACGCAGCGCTTCCACGTGAAGATTGCCCCGGAGTGCTCCGGTCTGGAGGGTGTAGGACTCATCCTGGCATTTGGAATTCTGTGGCTCCTGGTGTTTAGAAAGGAGTGCCATTTTCCGCGAGCTCTGCTTCTCCTTCCTTTAGGCGTTGTCTTCTTATTTGTATTGAACTCGATACGCATTGCCGCGCTGATCTTCATCGGGAATGCCGGCGCCCGGCAAATCGCATTAGGAGGCTTTCACTCGCAAGCCGGGTGGATAGCTTTTAGCGCTGTGGGCGTGGGTTTCTGCTTCGCCGCCCAGCACGTTCCGTGGTTTACGAAGAGACAGCAGAGCTGGGAATTGCCCGGCGCAGTCACCGACAATCCCACAGCCATTTTTTTACTGCCGTTTTTAATGATACTCGCCAGCGGAATGATTGTGAGCGCGGCCAATGCGTCCAAAGGGCCGGGCAGCTTTGAATGGCTGTATCCGCTGCGATTCTTCGCTGTTGCCGGAATGCTGTGGGTTTTCCGGCGAAGTTACGCGAGGCTGATCTGGAGGTGCGACTGGCTGGCTCCCGTAGTCGGCGCAATCGTTTTTGTGATTTGGGTGGGGCTGGACCGATTTTCAAACTCAGCCCCGCTCGTCGATCGTGAAGTTTCAGGCGAATTGATGGCTTTTTCCACAGTAGCCCGCGTGGCGTGGATCAGTTTCCGAGTATTGGCGGCCGTGATCACTGTGCCGCTGGCAGAAGAGCTGGCATTTCGCGGGTTTCTCATGCGCCGTCTGATTTCACCGGATTTCGACTCGGTCTCGTTGAGCCGCTTTTCGTGGTTTGCACTTTTGGTCTCGTCGGCCGCTTTTGGCTTTCTGCATAATGGGTATTGGATCGCGGGAAGCATTGCCGGAATTCTCTTCGGGCTGGCGGTGATTCGCCGGGGCCGGATCGGGGACGCGGTGGCCGCCCATGCCACGGCGAATGCGATGCTCGCAATATATGTTCTCGGGTATCACCAGTGGCATCTCTGGTAGGCGATATATAGGGGCGGGAAACGAGAAGCGGAGATACCGATGACGGCCTTTGTGGAGGGTTGGGCGATGGTCCCCTGGGGACGAATCGAGAGCGCTGTTTACTGGCTCACGTTCGTCGCCGGTTTCATTCTCGTGGCGATCTGGGAATCGCGGCGGCCCCAGCGGAATCTGTGTTCGGGGGTGACTCGCCGCTGGAGCCGCCACGGCATCATCCTGTATGCAAACATGCTGGTTGCCGTGGGTGTGTACCGTGTCAGCCCTGTGATCGTCGCCGTGGCGATGTCGCACAGCCGATTTGGCCTGCTGAATAAGCCCTGGCTGCCGTACCCCTTGCGGTTTATTTTCGGTCTTCTTCTGCTGGACCTTGCCAGGTACGGCGTGCACTGGAGCTATCACGCGGTGCCGTTCCTATGGCGTTTTCATTATGTACATCACTCGGATCCTGATTTCGACCTATCGTCCGGGGTGCGGGCTCATCCGATCGAGGTGGCATTGACGCAAGGATCGAATCTTGCTGCCGTGGCGATTCTGGCTCCGCCGCCAGCGGCAGTGCTGGCCGCGGAACTTTTCAGCTGCGCGCAGGGTTTTTTCTCGCATGCCAATGCGTCCCTGCCAGAGTGGCTGGAAAAACCGATTCGATGGGTGTTTGTTACCCCGGACATGCATCGCGTTCACCATTCAGAAGAAGTCCATGAACAATGGAGGAATCTCGGGGAAATCTTCCCCTGGTGGGACCATCTTTTCCAGACCTATCTGAAGGACCCCGCTGCGGGACAAGACCGAATGCTATTCGGGATCAAAGGGATTCAGAATGACGAAAGCTTGAAGCTCAGTTTCATTCTCCTACACCCATTCCGGCGGCAGGCTGAAGAGACAGTCTTGCAAGAAACGCCGGTTACGCAGCATGACTAAGTGACGTCCGCCAGAGCCCACGAGCAGGTCGCGCTCCTCGTCTCCCCCAATTTTCGGATTCTTATGTCAGAGCAGAAAAACTAGAGTAGTATTCCGCTGCCGAGATTCCACATATACAGTCGATTAGAGTTGAAAGTCCCGGCTGCTCGTCGTTGGCTGTCATCGCAGGGGAGAAGAAACAAATGCCCAGACGTTTCCGATCGTTTCTCGCGATTGTTTTGATTTTTTGCGTGGCGGGGATGATTCCCGCAGCCTACTCGCAGTCCGGGACGAAGGATGGCGAGTGGCGCAGCTACGGGGGAGACCTCGGGTACACGCGATACGCGCCGCTCGATCAGATCGACGCTTCCAACTTTAACCGGCTGGAAGTTGCATGGCGCGTCAAGACGGACATATTTGGCCCGCGGCCGGAGTATCAATATGAAGGCACGCCGCTGATGGTGAAGGGGAAGCTCTACGTCACGGCTGGATCGCGCCGGGCGGTCGTCTGCTTGGACGCGGCGACGGGCGAGCTGATCTGGATGCACAGCGAAAACGAAGGCGTGCGCGCCGAAAACGCTCCGCGGCAGTTTTCCGGCCATGGCGTGTCGTACTGGACCGACGGCAACGACGAGCGAATTCTCTACGTCACCATTGGCTACCGGCTGATTTCGCTGGATGCAAGAACCGGAATCCCGGTGCCCACATTCGGTACCGGCGGGGCGGTTGACCTGAAAAAAGACGACGATCAGGTGATGGACCCGGAAACCGCACCCATCGGGCTGCATTCAACTCCCACCGTCGCGAAGAACGTGGTGATCGTGGGCGCCGCCATGCTCGACGGCAACGTGCCCAAGAGCAAGACCGCCGTGAAGGGTTATGTGCGCGCCTTTGACGTGCGCACCGGAAAGCGCCTATGGATTTTCCACACGATTCCGCGACCCGGTGAATTTGGCATCAACACCTGGGAGAAGGATTCCTGGTCCTACACCGGGAACACGGGAGCGTGGGGGCAGATCTCGGTGGACGAAGACCTGAACTTGGCCTACCTGCCCGTCGAGCTACCCACCGGGGATCGATACGGAGGCCATCGGCCCGGCGCGGGATTGTTCGGCGAAAGCATTGTCGCCGTCGATCTCTATACCGGAAAGCGCATCTGGCACTATCAATTGGTTCACCACGGCTTGTGGGATATGGACATTCCTTGCGCGCCGATGCTGGTGGATTTCAATCTGGATGGGAAAGTCGTCAAGGCAGTGGCGCAGCCGACCAAGCAGGCATATCTCTATGTGCTGGACCGCAAAACGGGCAAGCCTATCTGGCCGATCGAGGAAAAGCCGGTCCCGCAGGGCAGCGTTCCGGGCGAATGGTATTCGCCGACGCAGCCAATCCCCAGCAAGCCGCCCGCTTACGGGCATCAGGGCGTAACGGTCGATGACTTGATCGATTTCACGCCGGAGTTGCGCGCCGAAGCCCTTCAAATGCTCAAGGACAACAAGTACGAGATGGGGCCGCTGTTTACGCCTCCGGTCGTCAGCAGGCCGGAAGGCCCGCTCGGCGTGGTCATATCGCCGGCCGGACAAGGCGGAACCAACTGGCCGGGAGGAGCCTACGATCCCGAGACGCACCTGCTGTATGTGTTTTCGGAGACCACCAGCCAGATCTCGAGCCTGATTCATCCTCCGCCGGAAGTTTCTGACATGGACTATGTGACAGGACGCGCGGGACAGATTCCGTCTTCGGCGCGTCCGATGGGCGCCGTGGTGGCTCCGCGTCCCACGGCGGCCGCGGCCCCACCCGCCGGTGGCGGAGGACCTCTTACTGTGCGGGGCTTGCCGCTGCTGAAGCCGCCCTACGGAATTCTGACGGCCATCAATCTGGACAAGGGCGATCTCGCGTGGGAAATTGCTCACGGCGAAACGCCGGATAATGTCCGCAACAGCCCGGCGCTGAAAGGCCTGAATATTCCGCGCACCGGACGCACCGGCCTGCTGGGTCCGCTGGTGACGAAGACCCTGGTCATCATCGGCGAAGCGGGCTTTTTCACCACGCCTAACGGACAGCGCGGCGCGATGCTGCGGGCGTACGACAAAGCGACCGGCAAGGAAGTCGGCGCAATCTTCATGCCGGCGCCGCAGAGCGGCTCGCCTATGACGTACATGCTCAACGGCCAGCAGTACCTGGCGGTTGCGATCAGCGGCGGAAATTATTCTGCCGAGCTGGTGGTATACAAGCTGCCGTCCGGCAATGCCGGATCGCCCGCGACACAATCGCGAACAATGCAGCCGGCACAACCCGCGGGGGTGCAGGTGGCGGCCTCCAGCGGGCCGCTCTACACCGCGGCACAAGCCGGTCGCGGCCAGGCTCAGTACGCACAGCAATGCGCCTCGTGCCATGGACAGAGCCTGGAGGGCATCGAAATCGCCCCTCCCCTCGCCGGTCCCGATTTCATCGACAAGTGGACGGGTCAGTCGCTGGGCGACCTGTTCGAACGCATCCGCACCACCATGCCCAAAAACAAACCCGGCAGCCTTACCCGCGAGGCGGTCGCCGACATCACCGCCTACATCCTCAGCGTGAACCAGTACCCGGCCGGCTCAACTGATTTGCCTGCCGACACGCAGCCGTTGAGGGGAATTCGAATCGATGCCGCAAAACCACGCTGACCTGTACGAGCTTCTGTAAAACTGCTGAACTGGAGGGCTGTGGTCGGGGCGTGGAGATTTGAACTCCAGACCTCCTGCGCCCAAGGCAGGCGCGCTACCAGGCTGCGCTACGCCCCGACCGTTTGTGCGTATTAATTATACGCGACTTCGCAACGGGGATGTTTCCCAACGGGCCGAATCGGCTCTCCTGGAGTGAATCCCTGTACTGAGACACTTTCACGGAAGACGCGGTTTCCGGTAAACCAGCGATACGTTCACTCACGCTACGAGCATTAGGAGTCTGTTACCAGAAAAGCCGTGGTCCGAGGTCGTACTTCACTTGTACTCCGGCTCCGTTGGTTGTTATCTTGCCAAACCACTCGCCGGCAAAGGTGTTGGTAAGAGGCAAGACGATGCCGATTGGCAATTTTATCCATACGTTGGTCAGTTCAATATTCATAGTTCCCTTCAACGTGTAGTTCTTCGGGAAGTAGCTGACCGTATCCGTGGCATTGGCGATGTAACCCGCTGGAATCGTCTCAAATCCGATCGAGTTTTCAATTATCGATTGCGGCGAATACAAATTCTCAATCTTGAGATTCAACACGCTCGAATTCACCGGATTCGTTAAAAACGAGGCCAGGCAAACACCAATTGGACAGTTGACCGACGGATCGATCTTCAGACTAAAGAGCACCTGCGGCGGATCTTCCACGAAGATGTTTCTGAACACCGGGGGGCTGTTCTTGCCGTACGCGGTGGACGGAATCATCAGCGATGCGATCACCGCATTGTTCTGGGAATTCAGAGGGTTAGGCGGCCCGGGTTGCGAAAGGGCGTCCCAACTTTGAGCGGTCGGCATTTGCCAGTCCGTCTTCACAACCCACAGTCCGTCTACCATGTTGTGGTCGCCAACCGAGTTGTCTGACCAGCCGAGGCTTATGACGCCGCCGTTGTAGCCCTGCCAAACCGTTGCATTGGTCACCGTGACGGGGGAGCCCCACATCATCATGGAATCGTCACTGCTGCGGATAAACACATTGGACGCGGAGGTCGAATCATCGAGCCTGAGGGCGGCGTTATTACTATTCCAACCGAGGGTCTTCACGTTGTTCAATGTGCTGGAAAAAAACGGGTCATCCGCTGCGTGATTCTGGTCCGAGATAATGATCCCGTCGACGTTAAAGTTGGTAAGGTTTCCATTCTGATCCAAGGAACTCAGAGAATACAGGCCATCTTCGGTGGGGGTCTTATCAGGGTTCAGGCAATCGCGATTCAGATAGTTAAACTTGCTTGTGTCCAACACACCCGGGCCGTAGATATGCGTCGTCGCCTTGTTCTTGTTAAATCGAAGCTTTCCTTGCACCCACGCGCTTGGCCCAAAAAAAACATTAAGGATGTTGCCCGGCACTTCGTATGCAAGAGTGCCATCCCCTCCGAGTTGGATCGCCACCGGCACCGGCGTGGGGGACTCGAAGTCCAACGTGTCGTAGGAAAGCAGGTTCGGATCATTGGCAAAGCCGGAAAGGTCTGCCCACGATGTAACGACCTTCACATTGCTGCCCGCGGGACGCGTGTAAGGCGGGTTGAGGTAGAAGGCCAATCCTTCCACGCTGCCGCCGTCCGCGCCGTGATTCCACATCAGGATGAACTGCTCTCCGTTGAAACTGCCAGCGGTGGAAGTGGAGATCTGTACTGTGCCGTCTTTATGAGTTTCAACGCCGGCCAATAGGGGGGTAGGGCGCACGGTGACGTGGTCGGCAATCTGAAAAGGGCCCGTTGCCAGCTTGGTGACGCGGAGCTGAACCAAGGCGTTGGCCTGAGCTGGAATGCTTACAAACGACATCGATGTTGTGCCGCGCACGTAGGGGGAATTGCCACGTTCGGGCGAAGCATTCGTCTTGCCGTAATAGCTGATGAATACCATGGCGTTCGTCCAGCCTCCACCGTTGATTTGGTACTGGACTGCGTATTGATCGGAAGCCATGGGATACATAAGGGGCTTCGCCGGGAGAGTGGCATCGTTATCGGGACACTGCTGGGCGGAGGCAATGCCGGCAAACAACAGGAGCGGGGCAAGGAGGAACGCGATCTTCAAAGTCCGTGAAATTCGTAGCATGCGTTTTTCCCTCCGAATCGATTCGCGTGGCGGGCCAAGCATAGACCACTCTGCAATTCGTTTTTGATCGAGCCCAGTTTCCTGAGGTTCCTGGCAGCGCGGCACCGGAAACCCCGTCACCGCACGCCTGATGTGACAAAAGCTGTGGGATTCTGCGTGAGCATTGTCTAATTTGGTCGGGCGCAGGGCAAGTAACATTCTTCGGAACGGCCGTACTAGAACGAGCGGTTGTGAGTGTGTAGCGCATATAGCTACTAGGCTGCGCTACGCCCCGACAGAGTGAAATTGATTCTAAAGCGGTCTCCGACCGGTTGCCACTCAGAACCACGGCTGGATTCTCGAGAGGAAATTGGGCGATAATATAGTTGACTGACTATTCATAGTAAGGTCTTTATTGCCGTGACAGGGGATCAGGTCCGTAATGCCACTTATTTTGAGTGCCGCGATGGGCTAGCCCTTCCCTTTCGAGTTCGTCCATCGCGTACTCAATCTCGTCTGGAGCGCTCCGTGTATACATGACAGCATCGGCTTCGTTTACGCCTAGCCCATGTTCTCTTTGTAGGCACGCTTTAAGCTTCTGTTTGATGCTGGAGCGATGTTTTTCTGCGGCTTCTTTTTGGCGTTCTTCCGCCTTAGTATTTAATTCAGATCGGAGGGAAGCAATCACAGTCTCGTAAGAGTGTTCTTTCGCTTTGATGATTCGGAATGCTGACTCCATTCCTAACACTAGAGTCGTGATAGCCATTCCAGCGATTACCCAACTCCAATGCTGTTTCCAAAACACCCCTACTAGTACCCACGCCAGATTCAACATGAGCCACCGGAGGAAAGGAGAAACGGCCCCCAACCATAATTCACTTTTTGTAGTTGGCATACGCTCGGTTGACTTTTCGCGGACGTATAGCTACCCTCATTTCCGCTACACCCGCGGAGGGGTATACGTGCCGGATAAACCAGTCCACCCGAATCTTCCCGCGAAGAATGAGCCGGGTGAGTTTGGTAGGTTCACGGCTTTCATGCGGAAGCTTGTTGCTGTTCCGCACTCCGAAATTAAGGCTAGACTCGACGCCGAACAGAAACGGAAGCAACGAAAGCGCGTCGCCAAACGCGCCTAGTTTGCTTTCGTTTCGGCGTCTTTCCCAGTTACCTCCGCGAAAGTAAGTCTCTTCCCTGTAATCTGAGATAGCGCAATCTCGAATCGTTCCGCATCGGTCAGTTTCTCGCCATTCGCGTCTTTGCGATTGTTGTACCGGAATGCCTGTTCGTCCACATACCGGAACAGGTGGAACGGTTCGACGGCCACATAAGTACCACTCAATCCCCGCTTGAGCAAGCTCCAGAAGTTTTCCAGCCCGTTCGTGTGGACCTGCCCATCGACATACTTTTCGAGATGGTTCACAAATGAGTGAGTGTAGGTTTCTGGCGGAAGCGAGCGATAGAGCGCGGCTTCGTCGGTGTAGATTTTCGAGCCGTGCGCGACGTGATTCAGAATCTCCGCTTGGAGCACTTCGCGGTTGACCTGGGGAATCACGGTCGCCCGCACCTTGCGCTGTTCGCGGTCTAGAATGCCCATAACGGCACTCTTGCCGATCAGCCGGGTATCGCCATGAACACAGGCGGCTCTGGCCTGCCGAAGTTTGGCTCGCTTCGTCTCGTGCATGTTCTTGGATTTTCCACCGATGAACGCTTCGTCCGCTTCGACGGCGTTACCGGGACCGCCGAACGTCTCAAACGATCCGGCCTGCATCGCAAGGCGAATCCGATGGAGCATGAACCATGAGGACTTCTGGGTTACGCCCAGTGCGCGGTGAATCTCGTAACTACTCACTCCATTGCGGCAGTTGACCAGCATCCACACGGCGGGCAGCCACTTTTCGAGAGGGATCGGCGAATCCTCGAAGATGGTCCCGACTTTCAGGGAGAATTTCTGTTTGGGATGCTTGCCGTAGCAGCGATACAGCCGGGCCTTTTCGAGATAGGTAACTTTGTCCGCGCCGCAATATGGGCAGCGCACCTTGCCGTCCACCCAGCGGATCGAGATCATAAACTGGCGGCAGTTCTCGAAATCCCCGAAATACTGAATGGCCTCTTGGAGTGTCTTTGGCGTTCTCATGTGCCAAAGATAGCAAGAAACCGTTAGTCAGTCAAGTATATTATCGCCGGAAATTGGGGTGGGCGATGGGATTTGAACCCACGACATTCGGAGCCACAGTCCGACGCTCTACCAACTGAGCTACGCCCACCAGAACGTTCAACAGTTTACTACCAACGTGCGTTTCGGTCACTATCGCGCCGCAATGTAAAAATTGGCGCGGACCGTTAATTCTTCCCTCGTTCTTTCGTGTCTGAAGTCAAACCGAGCCCTGCGCCCCTGCTTAATACCGGAATAGCTATAATGGAAGCGACCCCGAGGAGAAAATTTCTCTGCTTTTTGCCCCGCTTCCGTGGGTGGCAGGCTTGACTTGCAATCCCTTCCAGGAGGCATAGAATTGTCTATCGGAACGCAGTGGACACCGAAAACACCCAATAAAACCGGGCCTCTAGAAAGATGGTGTCCGACACGGTGTCCACACCACGCCACGCCAGCAGCAGCCTTCCACATTTGCACAGGAAGGACCGTAATATCCACAATTGCTCGCGACGTGAACGACTAGTACATACACCGCGCAGGACACCCAGCGAGGAAACCGAATGCTCAAAAAAGGAAACCTCTGGATGGCAGACTGGCGAGACGCAGCCGGAAACCGCCACCGCAAAGGCTTCACCACGCAACGCGCGGCCACACGACACCAAGACAAAATGCGCGGCCAGACCACGGCAACAAAAAAAGCCCCTGCCAGCCGACCACGGCGGAAGTAGCGCTGGCATGGGCAAAACTCAAAAACCGCCACTGCTGCACCCGCGCCGCAGAGCACCTCATCGCGGCATCGGCCAACGCACCGAAGCTCCACCAACTCACTGCGCTCCACGCAAACAACGCACTCATCGCGATCCGGCAATCGGTCGGCGACTGGACAGCCGCCATCACCCGGCGCGAACTCGCCGCCCTACTCCGCCACATCGCCAAGAGCAAAGGGCCAGACCTCGCGGCGGACCTCGCAAAAATGAAAACGCCACGCCCCAGGACGACGATCACCACCCCTGAAGAACTCGAACGAATCTACGCGAACGCGAAACCATGGATGCGCCTCTTCATCATGCTCACCGCCTCGCACGGATTCCGATTCAACGAGGCCAGAACGTTCACCCTCGGTATGTACTGCCGCCAAACCAAAAGCATCACCCACCCGACAAAAGGACACGACACCAACACGGTCCCCGCAACCGACGAGCTGCAAAACCTGCTCGAATCCTTCCCACCGAACACCGACACCGCAACGCCCGTCATCCTCCTGCTGCCACGACCAGCCCCCGCAACCGCCCGCCCGATATACGACGAATGGAAGAAGACGCTCAAAAGAGCAGGAGCAAACCCCCACCTGCACATCCACGACCTCAGGCGAACGCTCGCCGTGCGCGCGTACGACGCCACCAAAGACCTCCGCACCGTCCAGCAGCTGCTAGGACACCGCAACCTACAAACCACCTGCCTGTACCTCGAACACCGCGACACCGCAGCCACGCGGCCACTCCTAAACTCCCTCACCAACTTCACCGCCCGCAGCATTCGCCCCAACTGATCGGAGGACACCAGTGGACACCAACCCCATCACCACCGCCGCACCAGCAAGAGCGAAGCCCATCCCCGCCGAAATGTGGCACACCATCCGCAGACTCACCGAGCTGCGCGAAAGCGGCGAGATCACACCCGGACACCTCCGCCGCCTCCTGATCGAGGAAGGGTGGAAACACCACCTCAGCGAGCAAAACCTGATCGACGCGCAGATCATCTATCCGCCCCCGAAAAGCCGGGGCGGCCTGAAAGGAGCGAAGAACGAATGATCGAGCGCGGCCCCTTCATTCAGGGCATCGACGAGCGCGGGCGCTGGATCGCCGCGCTCGCACGCGCCTACTCCCGCTACTCCGGCCTGCCCGCCGACCACATCCTCGAAGCGATGGCCGTGCAGGCACGCCACTACCTCATGCGCTGGCGCGAAAAAACGGCCGTAAATCTGGACACCGAGCCAGAACCAGCGAGGTCAACCGAACCCCAGAACATGGGGCCCCCAAGGGGGCCGCCACAAAACCGCAATCCGACACCCCCACCCGGCAGGAACAGCGCAAAACGGGCGCTGGCCGGCCAAGCGGCCAGCCCCACAAACAACCCCATAAACAAAGGAGAAAAGAGCGGTGTCCAACACACATAAGGCCCACATCCAGCTCAACCGCCTCAACCGCATCGCCAAGCGCGAACCACTGAAAACACCCGGACACGGCGAGCTATCGACGACCACCGGCTCGCCACGCCGCCTAAACGCAGACCTCGACATGCTGGCGCTGAACGTCCAACACGTTGCCGGAGCCAACCACATCCAGACATCCGACGTGCTGCACGAAGTCGCCAAAAGGCTGCGCGGAAAATGACCACCACAGCCAAACGCGGCCGCCGCACGACCGCACCAACAGCCGAAGAGCTGCAGCAGTTCCGCGAGGGCCGCAAGCAACTCAACGAGCGCCACCGCCTCAAAGCCGACGTGGACCGCTTCGAAGCCGAAACGCTGGACACCGCCCACACCCTCGCGATGCTCCATGAAAGCACCCAGCGGCACATCCTCCGCGTGCTCGTGAAGCGACTCCTTCCGCGAATCACCGACACACCCGCAGGCGGCTAACGCCGCCCGCACCCACAACCAAACCCGGCGACTCCACACGCGACCTCCCGCAGCCGGTAGCGCCGCTACCTTCGCAAAGACCCGGCTGCGCTGGCAAAAGACGCCGCGCAGCCGGACCGCGCCCGAAAGACCATCACAGCTCCGTGGCTCGCCCGCAGTCCGGCGCGGTGACTCACAGCCGACGCCAGCTCCCCGGCCCGCACACAGCAAACCGTCGCCCGGGCGTATCGCGCGCGCGGAAAGTCGCCGCGCGGCGCGTCGCCGTGAGCAGCACCGCCGACGCCAGCGCAAACCAGCGCCCCGGCGCTGCGGCTCAGTAAAGCGCCGCAACCCGCGCCGGTGTCCAGCCGTGCCCGACCCTCAGTATCAAAAAAGTGGTGGCGTTTCGCAGGCAAGCCCGCTGCCAGCAAAAACCGCTGGCATCGGTCCTGCCCGCGAAATCGCTGCTCTGGTCTGCCCGCTTGTCAGCGGCGCTCCGTGGGTCAGGTGGCTGCGGGCCGCCAGCGGCATTGTCGCGCTCCGCGCGGCCGCTGGCGCGTCTCGGGCTGCGCCCGCCGCCTGCCCACAACGCCGCCTCGCGGCGGCAGGGCAGTCCGCAGGCTGCCCTCGTCGGGGCGCTCGCAGGGCCAGCGCGTATCGCGCGCGCGGAAGGTCGCCGCGCGGCGCGTCGCGCTTCGCTCCGGCCCGCAGCCTGCGGCTCGCGCCCCTGCGCCTCAAAGGCACGTGCCGCCGCTGCGCGCCGCCACGCCAGAAGGCCGAAAAACAAAAACGGCCGCGTTTTCGCAGCCGGGGCGCAATCAGCTCCAAAACCCCAAAACGCCCCGAATCAGGTCGCCCAGGGCGAACACAGCGCGCGCCCCTGATACCACAGCACCCCGGAAAACCGGCCATCCACGAATCGCGCCGAATCCGGCACGCGTGCCGCCGCGCCCTCGTCGGGCGCGTCGTCAACGGCCAGCGCAAATCGCTGGCCCTCGCGTGACCAGAACCAACCCTCCAGTGTCGAGGGGCTGCGCCCCTCAACCCGCAGAAGCGAAGGAAAAGGAGAAACACAAATGCTCACGGCCGCCCACCAGCTCTACCTTGCCCGCGCCGCCTTCTTCCGCGCCATTCGCCTGATCGAGCGCCTTGCCGGCCCCGCCGCCGTCGCCGCCGCGATCCGCGAAGCCGCCGCGATCCGCGCCAACCCCAATCGCGATTCGCGATCGAAGCCACGCCCGGAGATCGAACGGAAGTGAACCGGGTTCACTTCCACGATACACAACCCCTTGTGGTGAGGATCCGCAGTGCCAGCCAAACACCACAAGGTATAGTAGTCAAGCAGGGAGCTACACGCAGCGCCACGGAGCGCCGCGCCTCAAAGACCACGCCACCGGACCCCTCGCGCCCAATCCGACCTGAGGGACCGAGCGAACCAAGGGACGCGGCGCACCACTTTGCGAGGACACCAGCCCATGCCCGAAGCCAAACCAGCCAAGAAGAAACGGAAGCGCCGCCTCGATAAGGAACTCCTCGCCCAGCTCCAAAAGCTAAAGGCCAACATCCTCCTACTGGAGAGTGAAGCCGCGATGAACCGCGCCAGCGCCAGACGCCAGGTCTCCGCCATCGCGCGCGATCTCGTTCCCGTCGCCGCAGGACTCGCCAGAAAGGGCAGGCCGCGCCTGCTGGCCGTGCTATCCAAAATCCTCGGCGATCAGAGCATGATCACCTCGCTCGACGTCAACGCCCACAAACCCCGCCGCCGATAGCACACCACCGAAAGGACACCACCGAAAGGACACCACGCCCATGACCTGCCTCCTCCAAGACCTGCTCGAAGCGTCCTACCAACGTAGTCGCGGAGAACAAACCGCCTTCGACTGGCGACGCGCACAACCCCACGCGCTCGCCGCGTGGGAAAGCCGCCGCCACCTCACCGCCGCGTGGAAGCGCCAGCATCTGCGCCATTGCGCGGACTCCGCACGGCTGCGCCGCCGCGAGCGCCGCGCTGCGGGCTGGCACCAGAAACGCCCGGACGCCGCCACCGACGCCGCCCGCACCCGCAGGTGGCGCAAAACCGAACCCGGTATGCGCTGCATCGAGCGCCAGCACGCCCGCCGCATCGCCGCCATCCGCAAGCGCCTGAACAGCCACCACCTTCGGCCCGAGCTATCCACCATCCTCAAAGAATCCCTCGAGAGACCCACCTACCGAATCATCCTCAAAGGCCGCGCCATCGACGAGCGCTGGCCGCTCCGCGACCGCGCCGCCGCGTGGATCGAAAGCGCCGCCATCCGCAAAACCGCGTAGCCATCCGTAATCTCCCGGAGGCCCGCGCCGCATCCAATCCCACCCACCCCCACATTTCCACAGCCCGCCCCGGTGTCCGAAGGTGTCCAAAAACACTGGACACCACAGCCATTTCAGCGTAAAACACCACAACAGAGACCCCCCAGGGCGGCTCGGGACCACAAGATAGCCAGCACCTTGTCTATATAGGCATGTGGGGACATTTAGACTGTTTCAGCCGGGTGCAGTGCAGGTGTGCCGATGCGCCTGGACGACGCAGCTAACTCATTGCAAACAAAGTATCGAGGGCCCCTTTACTCGATGCGACTATGCGCGTAATTATGCATCTAACATTGAGGACGTAATCGCAGTCGAGTGTCGGGTTTAGCGGGAGCTGGCCGGGTATTCCGGGGCGGCGCGAGGGTAATAACATGAAGACGGCAATAGGTGATTTGGCGAAAGCAAGCGGTTCGGCGGCAGAAACGCGGCGGCATCTCTTCTATGAGACCTCGCATTCTCCAGCGTTGTCCGATCTGGTGGGCTACGAGAACGCCAAGGACATCATCGATTTCTGCTTTATCGCCAATCCGTATTACCCCA
Organism: uncultured Acidobacteriota bacterium; assembly: GCA_963797585.1. Taxonomy (GTDB): domain Bacteria; phylum Acidobacteriota; class Terriglobia; order Acidiferrales; family UBA7541; genus Palsa-295. The sequence continues at coordinate 137,195 of CAWCQH010000006.1, read as the reverse complement.
CGCCCGAGATGCTCGACGATTTGCAGCGCAATTTCCCGAACCTGATCAAGAGCTATCCCTCGAGCAGCCCGCTCATGAGCCAGCAGAATCTGGCGGCCGTGTTGAATGTGAATCCGGACAATCTGGTGATCGGCAACGGCGCGACGGAACTGATCGCCCACATCGACACGACGCTGATCGACCGCATCGCGCTGCCGATTCCCACGTTCGGCGAGTACATCGAAAAATTGAAAGACCAGCGCGACGCAGAAATGTTCGCGCTCGATCCTAACCAGCGTTACGAGCTGCGGCCGATCGACTACATGCGCTGGGTCCATAAGCGCAATATGAGGGCGCTGCTGGTGATCAATCCCGGGAATCCCACCGGGCAGTTGATCCCGCTGGAAGAGATGATCGACTTCATGCATGAGGCGCACGATCTGGAACTGGTGATCGTGGACGAGTCCTTCATCGACTTCGCGGGGGAGGAGATTCCGAGTCTCTTGCAGGTGGCCGACCGGTTCTCGAATCTTTTGATCGTGCGCAGCATGAGCAAGCATTGCGGTGTTCCGGGCCTGCGCCTCGGATATTGCTACAGCGCGAATCTCTTCGTGCTGAACCGGCTGAGGCGTTTTATTCCCACGTGGAATCTGAATACCCTGGCGCAATATTTTCTGTCGCTTCTGCCCGCGACGGACTCCGAGTACCACGAGGGCCGCAAGCGCCTGATCGGCGACGTGCGCTGCCTCTACAACAGCCTGAGCGAAATTCCCGCGCTCGACGTGTATCCCACCGGCGCGAACTTCATTCTCTTCAAGATCAAGAACGGGATGACCGCGACCGAGTTGCAGGCGCGGCTGCTTGACGAACATCAGATGTACGTGCGCGATTGCTCGAATAAGATCGGGATGGACGATTTCCACATCCGCGTGGCCTCGCAAGGCCGCGAAAAGGATGCCCGCCTGGTGGGAGCGCTGCAGATTCTGACGCGATGAAACATCCCGCAGTCGTTGTCGTAACACGCCGGACTGTCCGCAAGAACAAGTACATCGACTACGTGGGCGAGTATCACCTGGAACTCCTGATACGGATGCGCATTTTTCCGCAGATGGTTCCCGTGGTCGAGGGGACTCCCTCTTTGCTTCCGCAGTACATGGATGGCATGAGAGGCTTGTTGCTGGTGGAAGGCGAAGATGTGGAGCCGAAGCGCTACAAGCCCCCCGCCGCCGCCCTGCGGTACATCGAGAAAACGCATCCGCTGAAAGACGACATCGAGATTCGCCTCATCCGCCACGCGCTGCGCAGACGCCTTCCCATCCTGGGTATTTGCCGCGGATCGCAGTTAATCAACGTCGTGTGCGGAGGGACGCTTTACGTGGACGTGCAGAAGGAGAAGAAATCCCACGTAAGACACATCGATTACCACAACTACGATACGTATCGGCACGCCATTGCCATCGTTCCCTCTACTCCTCTGGCAGGCTGGTACGGGGCGGAAACGATTCGCGTGAACAGCTATCACCACCAGGGGATTCGCGAATTGGCTTCCCGCTTCCGCCCCATGGCCCATGCGAAGGACGGGCTTATCGAGGCCTACTACGATCCGAAGGCCGATTTTCTGGTGGGTCTGCAATTCCATCCCGAGCGAATGCTGGCTGAGTATGCGGGGAATCTGCGTGTCTGGAAGGCTTTCGGAAGCGCGGTGCATCGCGCTTCTGGCCGCTGAGCTTTCGCGCGGCAACCTTTTGCCGCCGCTGTAAATCTATTTCTCCTTCACAGAGAAAGGTCCTAAGATGGTGCCTATAAGGCAGCTGGCTATGTACGCTCGCCACACCCTCGCGTTTTTCCTAGCATTCGCTACGTGCGTACTATTGCCGGGTGTTGCAACCTTTCACGGGATTGCCTCCGCTTCTCGCGCGCAAGGCGTTTCGCAGCCGTCGGCTGGCGCATCTTCTTCCGACCGCCTTGGCGACCAGTCCAAAATCGAGATCATCCGCTACGTAAGCGGGGAATTCGCCAAGGCTGTGCTGGCTCTGCCGCGCGGCGGCGATGCGTTTGCCTATCGCGTGGACAAGCCACTCGATACCGCCCGTCTGCACGACATGGTGAGAACGCATGGCGCCTCGATAAACAGCGGCGACAAAGTACAGATCACGAGGCTCACGTTTGAGGCGAGACGAATCGTCGTCGAGATCAACGGAGGCGGGGGGCGGCATTTTCATTTCCGCGATCATTTGCAGGTCGGGATGGGGGGCGCCACGAATCCGGTCGGCACCAACGCTCACCCCGGCGAGGGGCTGGGCGCCAGTCTGATTCTCGATTATGGCCGGCCGCTGCCCGAGATGACTCCCGATCAACTGAAGCAGCAGCTCTCTCCGATACTCGATTTCGCGGGTGAGTCGTCGGCGACAGTGGCCTGGATCGATACAGTGGCTCCTGAATTCAAGAAGGACATCCAGGCGCACGAGGCGGCGGTGGGGATGGACGAGCAGATGGTGATCGCAGCGTTGGGGCGGCCCGAGCACAAGGTGCGCGAGCGCGATCCCGATGGGAACGACACCGAGGATTGGATCTACGGCGACCCTCCCGCTAAAACTACTTTCGTCACATTTGCCTCCGGAAAAGTGATCCGTGTTAAAGAATTTAATGATTGACTCCGCCGTTGACTTTTTTCTTTCCGCGCCCTAGCATCAGCGTTCAGCTTTTTAACCTGCCAAACCCTTCAGCAGGTTCTGATTTGCGCCTTCACATCCCCTTGGAGGATATATGCCGGTAAAAGTCGGGATCAACGGTTTTGGACGCATTGGCCGCAACATTTTTCGCGCTTCGCTGGGCGATCCCGAGATCGAAATTGTCGCGGTGAATGACATCACCGACTCGAAGACGCTGGCCCACCTGCTGAAATACGACTCAATTCTGGGAAATCTTCCGAACAAAGTGAGCCATACCGACGACACGATCACCGTCGATGGCAAGACCGTCAAGGTGTTCCGTACGAAGGATCCGGCGCAAATCGACTGGCCCTCGGTGGGCGCGAGTATCGTGATCGAATCCACAGGTTTGTTCACTACGGGAGCCGACGCGCGCAAGCACATTCGCGGTCCGGTGAAGAAGGTGATCATATCGGCGCCGGCGACCGACCCCGATCACACGCTCGTCCTGGGAGTGAACGACAAGACCTATGATCCTGCGAAGCACCACGTGGTCTCGAACGCGTCTTGCACGACGAATTGCCTGGCACCGGTGGCAAAAGTTCTCCAGGACACATTCGGGATCACCATCGGCACGATGACCACGATCCACTCCTACACGAACGACCAGAAACTGCTCGACTTGCCGCACAAAGACCTTCGCCGCGCACGCGCGGCCGCTTTGTCGATGATTCCTACTTCCACGGGCGCCGCCAAAGCGGTGCATCTGGTGATTCCCGAACTCAAGGGCAAGCTCGACGGTTATGCGATGCGGGTGCCTACGCCGAACGTGAGCGTGGTCGATCTCACAGTGATTACGGAGAAGCCTGCGACGCCGGCCACGGTGAATGCGGCGTTGAAGCAAGCTGCTGAAGGTCCGATGAAGGGTGTGCTGGAATACACCGAAGAAGAGCTGGTGTCGATCGATTTTCGCGGCAACGAGAATTCCTCGATCGTCGATGCGGGTTACACGCGCGTGGTCGGAACTAACTGCGTGAAGGTGCTCGCTTGGTATGACAACGAGTGGGGCTATTCGTGCCGCTGCCGCGACCTCATCAAATTTTTCGCCGCTAAATTCTAACGCAGGGCGGGCGAAATGAACAAATTATCGATTCGCGACCTCGACCTCGGCGGCAAGCGCGTTTTTATTCGTGTGGATTTCAACGTGCCGCTGGACGGCGCTACCGTCACCGACGACACGCGCATCCGCGAAACCCTGCCCACGCTCCGGCTGGCCATTGAACGCGGCGCGCGCGTTGTTCTGGCCTCGCATCTCGGGCGCCCCAAGGGCAAGGTGAATCCCAAGTACAGTCTTGCGCCCGTAGCCGCACGTTTGCGGGATTTGTTGGGCAAGCCGGTGGAATTCGCGGCTGATTGCGTGGGATCAGAAGCCGAGGCGAAGAGCAAAGCGCTGAAAAGTGAGGATGTGCTGCTGCTTGAAAACGTCCGATTTCACGCGGAGGAGGAAGCGAACGATCCCGCTTTCTCGAAACAGCTCGCCGCGCTTTGCGACGGCCTTTTCGTGTGCGACGCGTTCGGTTCGGCGCACCGCGCGCATGCCTCGGTGGTCGGCATCACCAAGTTTGTGCGACAGTCGGCTGCGGGCCTGTTGATGGAGAAAGAGCTCGCGTATCTCGGGAAGGCGATTTCGAATCCGGAGCGCCCGTTCGTTGCGGTGCTGGGTGGCGCGAAGGTTTCGGACAAGATCGAGGTGGTGCAGAACCTAATGAAACTCGCCGACGCTATGCTGATCGGCGGCGCGATGGCGTACACGTTCCTGAAATCGCAGGGCCAGCCGGTAGGGAAGTCGCTCGTCGAGAATGACAAGGTCGATTTGGCTCGTGCGCTGCTTGACGAGGCCGGACAACGCAATTTCCGGCTGCTTCTGCCGGTGGACCACGTACTGGCCGAATCGCCCGATTCCACCGCCACGAAAATCGCTGACATTTCCAACACGCCCGAAGGTTGGATGGGACTCGACATTGGCCCGAAGTCGATCGAACTCTTCAGCCAGGAAATATCGAAGGCTCGCACGATTGTGTGGAACGGGCCGCTTGGGATGTTTGAGCGGCCGGCGTTCGCGCAGGGAACTCTTGCCATCGCGCGGGCGGTGGCCGCGGCTACCGCAAAGGGCGCGACCTCGATCATCGGCGGCGGGGATTCCGTTGCTGCCGCGGAACAGTCCGGCGTGGCGCGGCAGATTTCTCACATCTCTACCGGTGGGGGCGCTTCGCTTGAATTCTTGGCGGGGGAAAAGCTGCCGGGGGTGGAAGCCCTGACGAATAAGTAGCCTGCAATTTTTGCAATGTGCTTCGCATCGCAAGCGACCGACATTGCGGAAGCGCCCCCGAATCGATTCGCCCGTTTCTCCATGATTTTTGCCCCCCTCTATGGACGAAGGTCCGCTATGATAAACAGAGAGATCGGGCCGTCATTCTGAGCGCCGATTCTGCGCGAGGAATCTCTCTTGCTTCTTTTTCGGACGAAAACCGGGAGAGATTCTTCGCTGCGCTCAGAATGACAGCGAACTTCTCTTGTGGTTAACCGCTTATGATGCAGGGGCGATTCGTCATTCGCTGCGTGGATCGATAAATGTTTCCGCCTGAGATCAAAATTCGCGATTTGAGCATTCGTCCGGCGACGATTCTAGCTCCCATGGCGGGGGTCACCGACACGGTTTTCCGCCGCGTGATTCGTTCTCTCGGCGCGTGCGGCCTGATCATGACCGAATTCACCAGCGCCGAAGGCCTTTCGCGCAAGGGCGCGCGAACTCTGCGCTACCTCTACTTCGACGAGGACGAGCGCCCGATCGCCGCACAGATTTTCGGCTCCGATCCCGAGGTGATGGCTTCCGCCGCCGCGCTTACCGAAGACCTCGGCTTCGACCATGTGGATATCAACCTTGGCTGCCCGGTGAAGAAAGTCGTGAAGTGCGGCGGTTCGGGCTTGCTGCGCGACCTGCCGCATCTCGAGAAGCTTCTCACGGCCGTGCGGGCGGCGGTTCGCATTCCGCTCACCATAAAAATTCGCTCCGGGTGGGATGAGAACAATATCGTTGCCGTGGACGTGGCGCGCATGGCCGAGCGAATCGGCATCGAGGCAATCGCGGTGCACCCGCGCACGCGCATGCAGGGCTACGCGGGCAACGCGGACTGGAGCGTGATTCGCGCGGTGAAGCAGGCGGTGCGGATTCCGGTGATTGGCAACGGCGATGTCCGCACGCCGCAGGATGCCGTCCGCATGGTCGAAGAGACCGGGTGCGACGCGGTGATGATCGGACGCGCGGCATCGTCGAATCCTTGGATATTTCGCCAGATCGCCGACTATCTGGCTACCGGCACATACACCGAACCTACCGAGGCGGACCGCTACCGGCTGCTTTCCGGATATTTCCGCAGCCTGATCGAAGCCGAGATGCCTGATGCGATCGGAAAAATGAAGCAGTTTGCCACCCTATTCACGCACGGGGTACGCAACGGAGGGGAACTGCGGCAGGCCGTTCATCACTCGCATACCACAGCTGAAATCCTGAATTGTGTTGACGAATTCTTCGCTCACACGGCTTCAGCAAGCGGCGACTAAGGTGTTTACTCGTCGCGCGTCACCAGGAGTTGCTTGTACGCCTCGCGCCGCGTGAGGCCACGCTCGCGAGCGGCCTGTTTGAGTGCGGCTTTGCGGTCAACGCCAATTTCTTTCATGATCGCGTCCACTCGGTGCGACAGAGGCTCGAGAACAGCCGGCGATGCGCCAGCGGCATTTTCCCCGTGCGCCGTCAGGCCGTCCGCGGCGCCTATCAGCAGCGTTATTTCCCCGCGCGCGGCTTTCTTTCTGACGGCGGCGGCAATATCCTCCAAGTGCCCGCGCAGAAACTCTTCGTACATCTTGGTAATCTCTCTCGCCACCACAGCGGGACGGTTGCCGAGAATTTCGAGGGCGTCGTCCAGCGTATCGCTCAGCCGGTGCGGCGCTTCGTAGAGCGCCAGCGTGCGAGGCTCGGAGGCCAGGGCGCGCAGGGCTTTTCGTCGCGCGCTTTGACGCGCCGGGAGGAACCCCACAAAGGCAAACTCTTCAACGGGCATTCCAGAAGCAGCGAGGGCGGCGACGAAGGCGGAAGGTCCGGGCAGCGGGACCACCTTGATTCCGTGCCGCACGCAGAGGCTTACCAGGCGGTGGCCGGGATCGGAAATGGCCGGCGTCCCGGCGTCGCTGACCAGCGCGATCTTGGCGCCCTGCTCGAGTTCGATCACGATTTCCGGGGCACGGGTGAGTTCGTTGTGCTCGTGGTAGCTGATCAGGCGCTTCTGAATGTTGAAGTGGGAGAGCAGCTTCAGAGTCTGGCGCGTGTCTTCACAAGCGATGGCGTCGGCCTCCTTGAGGATGCGCAGCGCGCGCAGGGTGATGTCTTCGAGGTTGCCGATAGGCGTCGCCACCACGTATAAACAGCCGAGCGCCGTTTCGTCCGCTTTCGTTTTTGTCATTTTCGTCAGCTGAGTTGCTGCGAACGCAGTCTACCACACGCATCTCCAGGTGCTTAATGTATGCCTTTTTTGCTTTTTGGTTGGAGGCACGCCATACTATATTTTCGCTGGGTCACCACCTTTTGAGAGGAGTCTGCATTGCCGTTATACGAATACGAGTGCGTCAAATGTGGCCACCGCTTCGAAAAGATCGAGCCCTTCTCTGCTTCGGCGGTGAAGAAATGCCCGAAATGCGGGGCGAAGGCCGAGCGGCAGTTGTCCGCATCGGCAATCCAATTCAAGGGTACTGGCTGGTATGTGACCGATTATGCGGGGAAAAAGCCCGACAGCTCATCTTCCGATAGCTCGAGCGACGGCTCGAAGGCCAAGGATAAGACGGCCGATTCGAAACCGAGCGAATCGAAGTCTTCGGAAACGTCGAAGAGTTCGGAAACTCCCAAGGGCTCGTCATCTGAAAAGGGGACTGGGAAAAAGAAGAAGTAACGCTGCTCCGCGTCCGTGGCTTGGATGAAAGCCTAAAGAGAGATCCCTCGTCTGTTCGCTCACAGCAAAAACAATTGCTCTGAGTAGCGCTCTAAGCGGCGGCAAGATCGCTGGGGATTTCGGCGGCAACGATACGATTTACAGCTTTAAATCCCTCAGGTAGGCACGAAAATCGCTGCCTAGTTTTGGGTCTTTGAGCGCCAACGCCACCGTAGCTTTCAGATATCCGAGTTTGTCGCCCGCGTCATGCGTTTTGCATTCACCCACGTACGCCCACAGGCCCGTGCCTTGTGCCAGGGCACGCAAGCCGTCGGTGAGCTGGATTTCGCCGCCTGCTCCGGGATTGGTCTTTTCGAGGAACCCGAAGATCTCCGAAGGCAGCACATAACGTCCGGTAATGCCCCAATGGGACGGCGCTTTATCGGCGCTGGGCTTCTCAACGAGGTCTTTGATCCGCAGCAGGCGGTCGCCCCATTTGGGTTCTTTTGCCGGCGAGGCGTCAATGATCCCATAGAAATGCAGCCGTTCGCGCGGGACCACCTCGACATCGATGGCTCCTTGGCCCGTGGCCTCGTGAATTTCGACGAGCCGGCGCGTCGCGGGAACTTCGCCGTCCATTACGACATCTCCGAGTAGCACGGCAAACGGTTCGTCGCCCACCAGGTCCCGGGCGCACAGCACCGCGTGGCCCAGGCCCAGCGCCTCGCTCTGGCGGGTGGAGCTGATCCGCAGGCCGGAGCCGATTCCGTGAACGAGGTCGCGTTCGGCTTTTTTGCCGCGACTCTCCAGGAAGTGCTCCAACTCGGGCGCGAAGTCGAAGTGATCCTCGATGGAGCCCTTGTGCCGAGCGGTCACGAAGATCAGGTGTTCGATTCCAGACGCAATGCATTCCTCCACCGCGTATTGAATCAGCGGCTTATCGACGAGCGTCAGCATCTCCTTTGGGATGGCCTTTGTGGCCGGCAGGAATCGCGTCCCGAGTCCCGCTACCGGCAGCACCGCTTTTCGCACTCGCTTCGGCTTTTCGGTCATGGATTGATTGCGCGGCGGCAAGGCCCTTCCTGGCTTTGCGCCGCGTGGTTGCCTTTCGTTGTTATTTGTGACGGAGCGGCTGTGTTGCGACGGCATCGCGGTGAATGTCTGGCTGATCTTTCAATCCGCGCAGTCAGAAGCGTACGCGCCAACCGATCCCCACCCCACCTCATGCTACCATAACGTTTTCAAGCACCAGCGCCGGGGTAACAGCGTTGATTTCGAAAGAGAACCTAATTCTGGGAATCGAATCCTCCTGCGACGAGACCGCGGCCGCGGTCGTTGCCGACGGGCGGCGCATCCTTTCGAGCGTTGTGTCCTCGCAGGTCGCTATTCACCGCAAGTATGGCGGGGTGGTGCCGGAGCTGGCTTCGCGCGAACATCTGCGGCAGATCGTCCCCGTGGTGCGGGAAGCGCTGGAGCAAGCGCAGATTGCTTTGCCGCAGGTTGATGCCATCGCCGTGACGCGCGGCCCGGGCCTGATTGGCGCGCTGCTTGTGGGAGTGACGTACGGCAAGTCTCTGGCGATCGCGCTGAAGAAGCCGCTGATCGGTGTCAACCATCTGGAAGGGCATGTCCATGCGGTGTTTCTGGATGCGTATTCTGCAGGACGCGCGCCCGTCTTGCCGGCGGTCTGCCTGATTGTGTCGGGAGGCCACACGGTTCTCTATCACGTGACGTCGGAAGCGATGAACGGAGCGCAGCAGTTTCATTACGCGCGCATCGGAGGGACGCGCGACGATGCCGCGGGTGAAGCCTACGATAAAGTGGCGCGCATGCTCGCGCTGGGTTATCCGGGAGGGCCTATCATCGACCAGCTCGCGGCGCATGGAAATCCCGAGGCAATTCGCTTCGCCGAACCCAAGATGAAGGGGAATGTTTACGATTTCAGCTTCAGCGGGATCAAGACGGCTCTGCTCTATCACCTGAAGCGCAATCCACAGCTACAGCCCGAAATCGAAGCGCGCCAGCAGGCATTGGCGAGAGGACAGCGAAAAGCGGAAGCGCTGCGTCCGCTCTCGACGCAACCCACGCTGGACCTGATCGCGAGCTTTCAGCACTCCGTGGTGGAGAATCTTATTTCCCGCACGCTGGCTGCGGCTGAGCAGCATAACGCGCACACGATCCTCGTTTCGGGCGGCGTAGCGGCGAATTCCGAACTCCGGCGGGCTTTCGAATCCGAGGCGGTGGCTCGCAGCATCGAGGTCTTCTTTCCCAGCCGCGCTCTTTCCACCGACAATGCCGCCATGATTGCAGCCGCTGGGTATCCGCGGTTCCTGTCTGGCCTGTACGAGGACTCCTCGCTTAACGCCGAGGCCAACCTTCCGCTGGCGTAGGCGCAGTTGCGTGCCTTCAGCAGCCGCTGCTTCGAATGCCGCTATTTTTTCGGAGCGAGGATCGCTTCGATCTGCTTGATGTGATTCAGGTCGTGGCCGGCAAACATGGTGACGATGGTTTCCACTGTCTCGGGGCCGCGTTCTGAGTGCATTCCATGCTGCTGCCATTGTTCTCGTGTGAGTGTCTTCAGCAGTGCAAGGTTTACGCTGCGCAGCGCTTTAAATTGTTCGAGAGACTTGCGCACGTCGCGCTTGTCATAGTGCAGCGCGGTTACCCACACGTCTTGATCGAAGGCGCTGATCGGCGTTCCGGGGTTGCCGAGGATCAGGCGTATGCGGAATCCGCCGACCAGTTCGGTGTCCGCGATATGCGCGACGATTTCAGCGATCGACCACTTGCCGGGCGCGGGCCGCTTCCGCAGTTTTGCGGCGGAAACACCCTTCAGCAGGCGTTCGACTTTTTGCGGCGCGGCTGCTTGCAGCTTCAGGGGGTCTTTGCCGCCCAGTTGGCCCAGCATGCGCTTGCGGTATTGCTCGGGTGTCTCGGCCATATCCGATCTCCTCAGTACTTTCGAATGCGGCCATTGTAAAGAAAGCCCAATTAAAAGCTAAGAATAAATTCAGGGCCGCCGTAGGCCCGGCATGGCCAATTTGGCCCGGCTGGGCGTTTTGAATGTGGAAACCAGGGTGACGGAAAAGCGCGGGGTCGCTTTCCAGGACGGTACACTTTAATTTGAAGCTGTCGGTGTTGGGTGCTGCCATTTCGTCGAAACAATCGTCTTAGGAGCGGCCCCATCGCGATGGTTGGTCAAAAAGCCGACAATGACATCCACTAAAGAAGACATTCGTCCCGCCAAGCCCGAGGAGCAGGAGCTTTTCCGGAAGCGCGAGGAGCAAACTGCGCTCGAAAGCGAATTGGCCGACCGAGAACTGCGCGCCGCAAACCTGCGGGCGGAACTCGGGGCGTTCGAGCGCCGCTATCTTCACGAAGTCGGAATGCGTTATGCGCAACTCGACGAGCTGAAGGCGCAGATCGCCGAGCGTGCCGCTTCCGGCCAGCCAGGAGCGGATCGCGCGCAGCAGGCCGCTCGCGAGGCGCGTGCCCGGGCCGACGAGACGAAATCGGCGGCGCAGGAAGAAGAAAACGCGCCCGCGCCAAAATCGTTCAAGGCATCACCGGAAATGAAGCGGCTCTATCGCGAAGTGGCGAAGCGCATCCATCCCGACCTGACCTCTGATCGCGACGAACGCGCGCGGCGCCAGTTGCTTATGGCGGAAGCAAACAAGGCCTACGAAGCGGGAGACGAATCGCAGCTCAACAAAATTCTGAACGCCTACGAGGCCAGCCCGGAAACGGTGCAGGGAGAAGGACCTGGCGCGGAGTTGATCCGCGTCATTCGTAGGATCAGCCAGGTGCGCGGCCGGATCGCGGAGATCGAGGCGGAAGCGGAAGAGCTGCTGCGGTCGGACCTGTACCAGCTGAAGTCGCGGCTGGAAGAGGCGGAGCGGCACGGGCGCGACGTGCTGAAAGAAATGGTCGACAAGGTGGAGCAGCAGATTGCACAGGCGAAGAGCCGCCTCGAAAGCACCCAGGATGTTCCCGCAATGTTGTACGGACGGTTGGAAGCCCGCTAGTGGAAACAGACGAAAAGTACGCGGCGGGGAAAATCGTCCACGCGCCGGGACGCGCGCTGGCTGTGCGTTCGGCGGCGCTCGTCGCGCGAGGACTGCGCGATCTGGCGCGCGACTCAAACTGGCTCATCCGCAAGCTTTTCACCGGGCAGACCGCGCACGCCGCGATTTCGAGCACGGGGCAGGTCGCCGCGATTTCTTCTGTCGCGCAGTTCGGCATGCCGCGACTATCGGTGTACGACATCGAGAACAGCGCGCCAGGATTCGGGCTGGCGGTGCCGAATGAGCCGCCTATTTGTCCGTCGGATCTGTCCGCCGCACTCGCGTGTTCTCCCAATGGTAAGAATTTGATCGCGGCGTGGGGCGGCTGGCAGCCGAAGCTGCACAGCTTCGATCTGCAGGCGAGGGCGCTGGCTGGCACTTTCGGCGATTTCGCGCATGTGCCGCGGCAGCTGGCGTGGTCCGACGATGGAAGATACTTTGCTGCGGCGTCGGGTGGGAAAAAGGCGTCTCTACGCTTATGGGAATCGAATGGCGGCTCAGCATCCATTGCGGGATCGGCAGCAGCTGAGCTGGGAGTTCCGAGCTGCATCGAGCGGCAGACGTACGAAGCGGAATTCGGCGACGACGGCGCTTTCAGCGGATACGGAAGCACGGCGTTCAGTCCCGATGGGAAATTGCTGGCGAGCGTTGTGCAGATTCAGGGTGAGTGGGCGGACGATTCGATCCTGATCGTGGACGTTCCCGATCTGCGCGAACAAACAGCTGCTCCGGCGCAGGGGCACATCACTTCGCTCGCGTGGACGCCGGACGGCCAGGCGATCATTTATTGCGCGGCGGGGCAAGCGTACCGGCTTGCGGTAAACACACGGGAATCCGAGCCGCTGCCAGCCGCAGCAGAACTCTGTGCGTGCCATCCGCATCTGCCGGTTTGCCTGTGCTATAGCTCTTGGCTGAAAAATTCCGCGAAGGGACAGCTGTTCCTCATCGACTTGAATCGTATGAGTGTTTACGACGAGCATCCCGCCGAAGGAATTCTGCATGTGCGCTGGAGCGCGGATGGCTCCAAGGCTTATGCGGTCTCCCAGGATGGCCTCGCGTACATTTACGAACCCCCGCTGATTTGAGGCTTATTCTCACACGCAGCACTCGGGGAGAGATCCCTCGTCGCTTCACCCGCTCGGGATGACAGCGAAAAGCGAATGCAATGGGCCAGTTAGAGAGTGAGTACGCCTACCAGCATGTCTGAATCTTCTTCGCTGGGTGTGGCGATGAAGGCGAAGCGGTTGGCGAGAGAGCGCATCCCGAGGTTCTCGGGCAGGATGTTGGCTATGACTCGGTCTAGCTTTTCGCCGCGCGCGACTTCGATGAGACGGCCCAGGAGTTCGGTGCCGATGCCCTGGCCTTGCTTTGCGTCGCTGACGAGGACAGCGACTTCGGCATCGCGCTCGCCGATTGTTTTGGTGAGCCGCGCTACGCCCAGGATTTCGTGGTCGCCGGTTTCGGGATTCAGATAGTCGGCAACCAGGGCCATTTCGCGGTCGTAGTCGATGAAACACTTCTGGAAGAGGCGTTCGTGGTCGACGCGGCTGCTGAGCGATTCCATGTGGAAGTAGCGCAGGTAGACGGAGCGATCGGAAACCGTCTCGTGGAATTTCACCATCAGAGGCTCATCTTCGGGGCGGATCGGGCGAATAACCACGGAAATGCCGTTCTTGGTGGTCCAGCGCCAGATGTAGTGCGAAGGATAGGGGCGGATGGCTGTCCGCGGCAATTTATCGGGCGAAGTGTCCGGCGCATGAAGAATTACTCGCGCATCGAGAGCTAGGATCTTTTCCGGTGACGCGAGCAGCGGGTTGATGTCGATCTCTTTGATCCACGGTTGCTCGATGACGAGTTTGCTGAAGCGCACGAGGATGATCTTCAGTAGATCGAGGTCTACCGGATCGCGGCCGCGAACACCTTGCAGCGCGCGGTAGACGTGGGTCTGTTCCATGAGGCGCTGTGCCAGGGTGGTATTGAGCGGCGGCAGGGCCAGCGCGCGGTCGCGGTAGACTTCAACGAGTTGCCCTCCTGAACCGAACAAAATTACAGGACCAAATTGCGGATCGATGCTGCTGCCGAGGATGAGTTCGTAGCCGTCTGCGTGGATCATGGGCTGGACGGTGACGCCGAGGAACGCATCAGCGCCCGCCTTTTCACGCACGGAGGCTTCGATTTCGTTGAAGGCGTGGCGAACGGCGGTTTCATCCAGGAGATTGAGTTTCACGCCGCCCACATCGGTCTTGTGCGTGACCGTTTCCGAGTGCAGCTTCATCGCTACGGGAAAGCCGATGGCGCGCGCGATGAGTCCCGCTTCGGCCGGTGAACGCGCGACGCGCGTGTCGACGGTGGGAATTCCGTAGAGGCTCAGCAATTGCTTGGATTCGAGCTCGGTGAGCACGGTGCGGCCTTTGCCGCGGACGCGTTCGATGAGCGCTCCGGCTGCCGCAGCCGGGCTGGTGTCCGTTCCGGGCTCTTCAGCAAGGCTGGGAGTTTCGTAAATGCCGCGAAGATTGTAGGTGTAGCGCCACATGTAACTGAATACCCGGGCGGCCGTGTCGGGATAGGAGAACGTGGGAATGCCGGCGTCATTGAGAATGGCGACGCCTTTGGCGACGAGCTTTCCGCCCATCCAGCTTGCCAGCACCGGTTTTCCCGTGCCGCGTGCGTAGGGCTTCAGTGCTTCGGCGACGCCGGCCGGGTCCGTCATGCCCTGCGGGGCGAGGATGGCGAGCAAGGCGTCGCTGTCGGGGTCGTGGATGGCGATGTCGCAGGCTTTGATGTAAGCGTTAACGTCGGCGTCGCCCAGGACGTCGATGGGATTGGCGTGGCTCCAGTGAGGCGAGAGAAAGTCACCCAGCGCGTCGAGAGCGGATGGCGAAAGCGGGGCGAGTTCGCACTTGTTGGCGATGAGTGAATCGGTGGCGAGCACGCCGGGTCCGCCTGCGTTGGTGAGGATCGTGAGGCGCGGGCCGCGGGGGCGCGGCTGGCGGGCCAGAGTTTCCGCCATGTAGAAAAGATCGCCGATGGTATCGACGCGCAGCACGCCGCAGCGGCGCAAGGCCGCGTCGAAGACTTCGTCGCTTCCGGTGAGCGCACCGGTGTGGGAGCTCGCGGCGCGAGAGGCCGCTTCCGAGCGCCCAGCCTTGATCACAATGATCGGTTTGCGCAAAGCCACTTCGCGCGCGGCGGAAAGGAACGAGCGCGCGTCGCCGACCGATTCGACGTAGAGCAGGATGCTGTGCGTGTCGGGATCGCTGCCGAAATAGTCGATCAGGTCTCCCCAGCCGACGTCGAGCATGGAGCCGGTGGACACCATGGCGCTGAAGCCGACTTTTTCTTCGAGGCTCCAATCGAGAATGGCGGTTTCCAGCGCCCCGCTCTGGCTGAGGAAGGCTACGTTTCCGGGGAGCGCCATGTCGTGAGCGAACGTGGCGTTCAGGCCGGCGAGGGGAGTCATGATTCCCAGGCAGTTCGGTCCGATGACGCGCATGCGGTTGCCAGCCCGCTGGCCCCGGCGTACCTGCTCCTGAATTTGCCGCTCGAGTTGTGCGCCTTCGGCTCCGCGTTCCTTGAAACCCGCGGAAATCACCACGGCGGCGCGCACCCCTGCGTCGATGCATTCGCCGACTACGGCCGGAACCGACGGGGCGGGCGTGACGATCATGGCGAGGTCGATTTTTTCGGGGACCGCGCCGATCGACTTGTAGCTGTGCAAGGACAGAACGCTCTCGCGCTTCGGGCTGATGGGGTAGATTTCGCCAGGGAGGCCGCCTTGCAGGAGATTTTGCAGAAGCGTGCGGCCGACGGTGCCTTCGCGATCGGTGGCGCCGATTACGGCGACCGAGCGCGGCGCGAACATGCAGTCAAATGATGAACGCTGAGTGAATTTGTTCACGCTGGTACTCATGTTTGGCGTCCGCGCCGGTTGCGAAAGGGGTCAGGGTTTTAGTGATGCTCTGAGGGGAGATTGTATCGTCGGCCACCGATGCATGGAACCGAATTTCGATTGACCATTTGATTTCTAGAGTTCGTGTGGCAACTGGTTAAATCGTCCCTCAGCGGCCGAAGCCGCATTGATTTTCGGGCGTTTGCAGCACGGATGAATCCGTGCCCTGACGAGAAACCGGCGTTGCCAGACCGGATCTCTAGGTGCGGGCCGTCAACACCGGGCACGGAGAATGGGCCACGACCTTGTGAGCGATGGCTCTATCGAGAGGCGAAACCGGGCCTCGCCAATTGGGGCTGCCGTGGACGCCCAAAACGATCAGGTCCGCACCGCGATTCTTCGCGGCGGCCAGAACCATCTTGGCTGGGTTGCCATACTCCACGACGGGCTCCGGCCGGCACCAGAGTTCTGCTTCGGGCGGGACGATCCCGTGGAGTTGATGCATCACTTCGGCGGCAGAGAGCATATGGGAGCTGCCATTGCCCTGTCTCGGGCCGTTGATGACGTGCAGCAAGATGAGGCGAGCCTGGTTTTCTTCCGCCAGGGACATGGCGTACTGAGCTGCGACGTCGGATTCCGATCCAAAATCCGTGGCGAAGAGCACCGCTCTAAACCGCCCGTCGCTATGGGTGCCTCGGGAAACACTTGGCCCAATCGTGAGAACCGGCACTGGCGATCGGCGGAAGATTTCTTCCGCAACGGAGCCGAGCAGGATTTTTTGCGTGCCAGTGCGCCCGTGCGTTCCGACGACGATCAAGCCGGGACGCGACTGCTGAATGGCCTTTTGCACAGCTGGCCACACGGTCGTACCTGTACCCCATTCCACGCTCGTGTCGTGGGGCAAACCCGCCAATTGAGAATCAACCTTCTGCATTTCGGCTTGGGCGATTTCTTCGGCGGTGGCAAGGGCCTGTTCCCGTAATTTTGGATTTCCGTTGACCGGCGGTACCGGCATGAGGACGTGCAATGCGTTCACGAACGCGCCGTAGTTCCGCGCTATCGATACGACAAACGGAAGGGCGGCCTCGGAAGGCTGAGAGAAATCCGTGAGATAAAGGATTTTCTTGACCTGGATGTTGGCTCCCGCCTTCATCATCGCGCACCTCCGAGGAAGGTTTATAAAGCAAGGCAAGGCAGGAGCGACGTGACGCAGGTCACTTATTGGGGTGACTGGAGTCACGGCCTGGGAAAAAACGAGGTACTCGGTCGCCGGGGGTGCGGAATGCTGAGATTTCACGGCTCATTCAATCCGGCCCTCGGCGATCGACTCGGTTCTTCAGCTCACGCCACTGCGAATCTGTTCTCCGCCAGTTGGAGCAGTCCTGACGAATAGACCGACTGCAATGCCTTCACTACGTTTTCGGCCTGGAGTTCGCTGGGCTTACCTCCTGCTTCTGCATGGAGAACAACATCGTCCATCGAAAGGATTCCTTCGAGCACTCCTGTCTTACTGACTACAGGCAAGCGGCGTATTTTCGACGCCGCCATCACCTGCAAGGCCGAGCGGACATCATCATCCGATTTGCACCAGTAAATACGCGCGCTGGCGACGTCCTTTACGGCAACATCGCCGGGCAAGTGGTTTCGGGTTCCCAGCGCGATGCAGATGTCCCGGTCCGTTATCACGCCGATCAGCTTCTCTTCCGCGTCGACAACGGGCAGAATCCCGCAATTGCGCGTCCACATCATCTCGACGGCGGCGCCCAAGTTCGTTTCGGGGTGGCACCGGGCAGCCGTCCTCATCATTACTTCCTTTACTTTCATAGCGTCCTCCGTCTGTTACAGGAATCTGGAGTGCGGAGCATCCCGTGCTGCACGCCAAGGAGATATTCGACCGCGAATCATCCCTCGCAAAACTCGGGATGCTCTTCCAGGAGGTAATTGGTCATTTGCGCGTTTCGGGCGCCCTTAGGCGCCGTCTTACGCGGCGGGTAAGGCTCAAATTTCCTGTTTGCTGGCGCCCTGTGATCTGTTTTCCTGGTGGTTCGGCGTTTCATGGCGGCACCCCCATGAGCAATGGGAAATTCCCAAGTCCATCACTCCATTTGCACGTTCCCACTTCTGGAGGTGGGGGCGCAGTGACGATGGTCACCGGTGCGTGTGACGTGTGGATCGGACCAATACTCAGATCAGAAAAGGGCGGGTGACGGGGCTGATGCTTATTTAGAAGGGCAGGCGTACGGTGAAAATGGCTTGATGGGTGTAAGAATGGAAGTGGGTGACAGCGATCTCAACTCCTGCTCCCATACTCAGTTGCAGGTGCTTATAGATCGAGAAGCGTCCAGCGGAAATTCCCGGCGTGAGATAGACCTGTTTTTTGCCGTCATTGGGTCCGTCGCTGTAAAAATTCGAATTCACCTCCACTTCGGGCCAGACCTTTCCCCAGCCGCGGTATTGGACAGCGTTATTCAGAATCAGGCGCCGGCCGAGTAGTGCCGTCTGCGCGCTGGGGAGATCCGAGCCGAATGTGCCCTGGTATACGAAGTCTCCGATTCCTTTGCCGCCAGCAATAGTTGGAGTGATTACGGGGTGGGGAGAGCCGTTTTTATAGGATCCCGTGGGAAAACTGACGGCGAGGAACGCCGTCAGGGCATAGTCCCCTTTTTCGCGGTCTCGCGCCAGGATTCGAAATTTCGTCAAGATTGAGAAGTCGCCGAAACCGTCGTTTACCTTGGGCTCGTTATGGGCCATGTAGGGAGGGAAGTTCAGGCTGATTTCGATACGGTCGACCGGGATCGTCGTGAAGCCTTTGCTGCCGCCGTAATTTTCGGCGGTGGTGCCGTCCGGGTTGCGTTGCCAGGAGATATCGTAGCGGATTTCCTGCTTCAAGCGTGCGGTCGAGGTCACCACTGGCGTGAGCCAGTTGGGCTGGTTGACCTGTGCCTGCAGGGCGCGTTGGTCCCAATTCGCAAGGAATGACGAGACCGGGTTCGAGCCTTCCGTCTGCGCGCACGCCGGGAATGCGGACGCGACACACGCGAGGAAAAGTACGATCAGACGCATGGAAACGACATCCGGGAATTTACGAGCATGAGTGGCGAAGGATTATAACCGGCTGTTGCCTGCGATGCGCACGGAATGTGTGCTTTCGGAGCCTGCCGAATTCCGATAGTCACGCGGCCCGCGAAACGGCGGCGCGTGTGCCACTAGCCTCTCGGGGCGAGAACCGTTATCATCACAGATTCGGGAACACGAACTTATGCGAGGAGATTCTTTTGGCTGCGCGCATTCTTAGCGGGAACGCGATTCGCGATCAGATTTATGGCGAACTGGCGGGTGAGATCGCTTCGCTTGGGGCCGCGGGCATACGTCCGGGGCTGGCAGCTGTGCTTGTCGGCGACAATCCAGCTTCGAAGCTGTATGTGAACAGCAAGATCGCCGCTTGCGGGAAGCTTGGGCTGGCAAGCTTCATGCTCACGCCGCCTGCTTCGATTACCACCGACGAACTGCTCGCGCTGGTGGACGGACTGAACAAGCGCGACGACGTGGACGGGATCCTGGTGCAAATGCCACTGCCGCCGCAGGTGGACGCGAAAAGGATTCTCGACGCTGTCGATCCGGCAAAGGATGTCGACGGGTTCCATCCGATCAATGTGGGCCGGCTGGTGGCGGGGCGGCCGAGTCTGGTGGCATGTACTCCGGCCGGCGTGATGGAGATTTTCCGCCGTAGCAATATCGCGCTCGAAGGGGCCAATGCCGTGGTGATGGGGCGCAGCGACATCGTGGGCAAACCGATGGCGTTGCTTCTGCTTCATGCGAGCGCGACGGTGACGATTTGCCATTCGAAAACGCGGGACATGAAAGACGTGTCGCGGCGAGCCGACATCGTGGTGGCCGCGATGGGCCGTGCGGCCATGATTACGCCGGATTACATCCGGCCGGGAGCGACCGTGATCGATGTGGGTCAGAACGTGATTACCGACAGGGCAGAGGCGGAACGGATTTTTGCCAATTTCCCGGAGAAGATTGAGTCGTTTCGCACGAAGGGTTCGGTGCTTGTGGGCGATGTGCATCCCGATGTGGTGAATGTGGCGGGGGCATTTACGCCGGTGCCGGGCGGAGTTGGTCCGCTGACGATTGCCCTTCTGATGAGCAATACAGTGAAAGCGGCGCGGATGCGGCGCGGCGAGCACGTGCCCGTTGCGGCGGCAGGGAGGCTGTAATGCTGCGCGTGGGGCTTACCGGCGGGATTGCTTGCGGCAAATCGACGGTGTCGGGAATGCTGCGCGACCGGGATTGCCAGGTGCTCGCGGCCGATCCCCTTGGCCACGAGCTGCTCGAACCGGGACAGGCGGCCTACGATGAAGTTTTGCGAGAGTTTGGAAAAGACATTCTGGCGCCTGGTGGCAAGGTCGATCGGAAGAAACTCGGCGCGGTCGTATTTGCCGACCCGGTGAAGCGCGCCAAGCTGAATTGGATACTCCATCCCAAAATTCTCGAGGTAATCCGGCAGTGGTTCAAGGCGCTGGACCGTCCCGGGGGGCCGGAGTTTGCCGTGCTCGAAGCGGCGCTGATTTATGAAGCGGCCGTAAACAAGGATCTCGACCGCGTGGTCGTGTGCTGGTGCACTCCTGAACAGCAGATGGAAAGGCTGGAGGCGCGAGGGCTTACGAAAGAAGAGGCGCAGCGGCGCGTCTCGGCTCAAATGCCGATCAGCGAAAAGAAGCGCCTGGCCGATGAAGTGATCGACTGCTCCGGACCGTTCGAAGATACCGAACGCCAGGTGGCGCAGTTGATCGAGAAATTGAAGGTGCCGGCCGCGGCGAAATGAAACATTCGCAGGCCCAAAAGCGTATTGATATCGAGAAGGCTCCGCTTTGCTAACAGCCGCAGCGCACCACAAGAGGGAATTCCCGTGCCGCGATCGCGAAACCTGAGACGTTCGATTCGCCTGCTGACCGTCGGCTTGATCATCGGGCTGGCGGCGTATTGGCTGGGGTCGCAGTATGGCCCGAGAAATCCCGCTTCGGTGGACGCGCTGCATCCTGCGGGAGGGGATTTGCAGGTCGCGCCGGTTGGCGGCATCAAGCTGGACCCTACCGAAGCCGAGAATGTGAAGATCTACCGGCAGTCGTCACCTGCGGTGGCTAACATCGTGACCCGCACGGTGGAATACGACTTCTTCTACAACGCTGTGCCGGTGGAGGGGGCGGGCTCCGGGTTTCTGATCGATACCGCCGGTCATATTCTGACCAACAACCACGTGATCGAAGGCGCTCAGACAATCGAGGTGACCCTTGGCGACCAATCCCGTTACAAGGCGAAGCTGATCGGGGCGGATACGCGCAACGATATCGCTTTGATCCAGATCGATCCGCGCGGCCGCAAGATCACTCCGCTTCCACTGGGGGATTCACGCAGTCTGCTGGTGGGGCAGCGAGTGCTGGCGATTGGGAACCCCTTCGGATTTCAGAGCACGCTTACGACGGGCATCGTGAGTTCTCTCGGCCGCACGGTGCAAACGAGCGATACCACCTTTATCGACGACGCAATCCAGACCGACGCGGCGATCAATCGCGGAAATTCCGGCGGCCCGCTGCTCAATTCTCATGGCGAGGTGATCGGAATCAACAGCGCGATCTTTTCGCCCAGCGGAACTACCGCGGGTATCGGTTTCGCGATTCCCATCAATACGGCAAGGCGCGTCGCGGATGAGCTGATTACCAAGGGTCGCGTGCGCCGCGCCGTGCTGGGAATCCAGGGCCGCGAGATCTGGCCCGATCTGGCGCAAGCGTTGAGCCTGCCCGTGCAGCATGGACTGCTCATCGAGACGGTGATGCCGGGAGGTCCGGCCGCGCGTGCCGGAATTCGCGGCGGCAACAGGTCGGTACTGGCGGGATTGCAGGAACTGCGCATCGGCGGAGACGTGCTCGTCGACGTGAATGGCAAGGAAATTTCGAACCAGACGGATCTGAACCTGATGCTGAACCGCGCGCAGCCGGGGGAATCCGTGACGCTCACGATTATCCGTGACGGAAAGAAAATGAATGTGCCGGTGACACTCGGCGAGGCATAGGCCGCACACGCAAGATGGACAAGTTCAAAATTCAGGGTGGACGCAGGCTCGAAGGGGCCGTGCGAATCAGCGGAGCGAAGAACGCAGCGCTGCCGGCGATGGCCGCTGCGCTGCTCACGGCTGATACGGTCTACCTGAAGAATATCCCGCATGTGCGCGACATCATCACCATGGCCAAGCTGTTGGCGCACATGCGATGCGTGGTCCAGAGTCCAGACCTGCCGCCCAGCGAAATTTCGATCCAGGCGGAAAACGTTTCGCATGCCGAAGCGCCTTACGAGCTGGTGAAAACGATGCGCGCCTCGGTGCTCACCCTTGGCCCGCTTGTAGCGCGCTTCGGATACGCGCGCGTCTCGCTGCCGGGAGGATGCGCCATCGGCGCGCGGCCCATCGATCTACACATCCAGGCGCTCGAAAGGCTCGGCGCCGAAATCTCGGTGGATCACGGCTATGTGGAGGCGCGAGCCAAACGCCTGCGCGGCACCACCTTTCGCTTCCCGAAAATTACCGTTACAGGAACGGAGAATATTCTTACGGCTGCCGTGCTCGCCGAAGGGGAAACCGTTCTTGAGAATTGCGCCCTCGAACCCGAAATTCCCGACCTTGCCGCGCTGCTTGTGAAAATGGGGGCGCAAATCGAGGGTGCCGGCACGCGCACGATTCGCGTGCAGGGCGTAGAAAAACTTCATGGGGCAACGCACTCGGTGATTCCGGATCGCATCGAGGCGGGTACGTTCCTTGTGGCGGGCGCCATTACGGGCGGAGACCTGCTTCTCACCGATTGCGAACCACAGCATCTTGCGGCCGTCGTCGCCAAGCTGAAGGAATGCGGGGTGGATGTTCGCTGCGAGGGGAAAAGCGCGATTCGCGTGAAGGCGGCGAGAAATCTCGTTGCCGCCGACGTGACCACCGAGGAGTATCCCGGCTTTGCCACCGACATGCAGGCGCAGTTCATGGCGCTTGCGACACAGTCCCAGGGTGTCTCGCACATTCGCGAGACGATCTTCGAGAACCGCTATCTCCACGCCAGCGAAATGATGCGCATGGGCGCGAACATTATGATCGACGGCCACGATGCCATCGTGACGGGTCCCACGCCGCTCAGCGGCGCTCCGGTTACCGCGTCCGATCTGCGTGCCAGCGCAGGACTAGTGCTCGCGGCCCTGGTTGCCAGCAACACCACGATCATCGACCGCGTCTATCACATCGACCGGGGTTACGAGCGGATAGAGCTGAAACTTAGCGGCGTTGGCGCCCGCATCGAACGCCTTAGCGACTCGGATTAATTCTTTTGTGCGCGTTGCGCAGAGCCGCGTTTTCCCAAAACTTCCGGATTCAAGGCGCCTGGCGGAATTTGCCCGTCCAAATAAGCCTCGATATTGTCGACCGCCTGCCTAAAAAAAAGATCGTAGGATTGCTCGCTGACATATCCCATGTGCGGCGTCAGCACAGCATTTTCCAGCGACCGCAGCGGATGATCGACGGGCAGCGGTTCGGTTTTAAAAACATCGAGAGCCGCTCCGCGGATGCGATTTTCCCGCAGAGCGTTCACGAGCGCCTCTTCGTCCAACAGGTGGCCGCGCGCCGTATTCACCAGGCACGCCGTGGGTTTCATCAGCGCTAAGTGCCGCGCGGTGAGAAGCCCCCTGGTGCGCTCGGAGAGCCGCAGGTGCAGCGTGACGATGTCACTTCGGCGCAGCAAGTCGTCAAGCGGCGTATAAGTCGCGCCGACAGCGGCGGCTTTCTGCTCCGTGAGATTTTCGCTCCATGCCAGCACATGCATTCCCAGTTGCTTGCCGAACGCGGCAATGTGCGAACCAATGCGTCCCAGGCCGACGATACCGAGGGTTTTGCCGGACAGATCGAAGCCCATTCCCGTCTGCCACAAGCCCTTGCGAATTGCGCGATCTTCTTGGGGAACTCGGTGCGCGATAGCCAGTATGAGGGCCATCGTCATCTCAATCGCGGACGGGCCGCCGCCCTCGGTTTGGGTGACAAGAACTCCGTTCGACGTAGCGTCGGCCACATGAACTTGCCCCGAAAGGCTTCCGGTTAGGGAAAGAAGCTCCAACGTCGGAAGCTGCCGAAGAAGGCTCGGTGAAAAATGCGTTCGCTCGCGAATCGCGACCAGAATTTCGAAGGGGCGCAACCGTTCAATCAGAGCTTGCTCGGTTTGAAGAGTGTCGCGATATCCGTGGAATTCAATGCGGCCGCGCAGCCTTTCCCAGTGAGGCTGCGACAGGCCGGCACCTTGATAGTCGTCTAGAACCGCCACTTTCTTGAGCATTTCGCTTCCGCATTCCGCAGCCGGTTGAAATCAACTGCGCGCTTTCGTGCCAGCAATATAGTATAGAAGGCCGCTGAGCCGAAGCTTTGTCGCGCCGGCAAGACGTGCGGGAATTCCATTACAGCTCTCATTTGAGAAAGGCGGGCCATGCCGCATATCGTCGTCGAGTATTCCGGGAACATCGAGAATCAAATTGACGTTCTCAAGCTGGTCGAAGAGGTCCACCAAGCCGCTCTGCAAACGGGCGAGTTTGAAACGGCCGCCGTGCGCACACGCGCCTCGCGCCGC
Organism: uncultured Acidobacteriota bacterium; assembly: GCA_963797585.1. Lineage (GTDB taxonomy): Bacteria > Acidobacteriota > Terriglobia > Acidiferrales > UBA7541 > Palsa-295. The sequence goes on along the minus strand of CAWCQH010000006.1, from coordinate 112,982 downwards.
GAGTACTACGCGATTGCCGATGGACACCGGGACAACGCGTTCGTAGCGATCTGGGTCCGCATCGCTCCCGGGCGTCCGCCGGAGAAGCGCAAGCGCATCGGCCAGGAGATTTTCGACGCCGCCTGCAAATATCTCGAAAAGCTCTATGAAACGACACCCCTCGCCATCTCACTCGAAGTGCAGGAAATGGACAGCACAGCGGCGTTTCGGAAGTTCAATCTGTCGTCGATCTTGAATGAGCGCGCGAAGCGTTGAGGTTTTGCGATTCTGAAAACGCCTATACAACGTTAGCAATCCAGGTGTGCTTTGCGGCGGCGAGTTGTGACGCAACGCGACGTTTGTTAAGCTAAACGCCTGCTGCGGAGAGGTGTCTGAGCGGTTGAAAGAGCCCGCCTCGAAAGCGGGTAGCCTGGCAAAACCGGGCTCGTGGGTTCAAATCCCACCCTCTCCGCCAACCATTCAAACTACAGGACTTCCTGGGCTTGTCACACAGGCTGTCACACTTTTCTTGCTCTCTCTCTCTCTGACTTTTCCCATCTCTCAGGAATTGTCATTAACGGAGAAGCAACGTGGCAAAGATTTCGAAAACCTCACTAATGGTGAAGTTTAAAATGAAAGGCAAGTGGAAGAACGTGCCCGTTCAGATGTCCGCGAATGGACGCATCATGGCAGTTCCAGGGGGAACATTCTATTGCGTTACAACCGGAATCAATGGGAATCGTTGGCAAAGACCCAGACGCCGCGTGACCGCTGGCGATTCTTGCCGCACGACCGGACCCTCACCCGGCATGGAGTGGGCGGCCTTGATGCCAACTGCTTTGGCCGGAGAGCGGCTCTTCGCGCATTCCACACACTGCTCAAGTCGCTTCGGTCAATCGTTGCCGAAGTTGAAGACGATTCCCGCGCTCAGCCTTAGATTGTCCTGCCGGTTGCCGTTGCCACTGCCGTTGAGAAACTGCGAATAGAGATACTCTGCCTGAACGAGGCGGATCCCGATTCGGGGGCTCAGTTTCCAATCCACTCCGCCGCCTCCCGTCAGCACGAAGCTGTTATTTGCGCCGAGCGGCGACAGTCCTGGGCCGAGCGAACGCGTATAGAGTGTGCCTCCCGCGTGTCCTGCGCCCAGAAGCAACTGCCCGAAGGGAGTCAGAGGAGTGTGATTTCGCCAGCGCAAGCGCGGACCAGCCTGGAAGGTTGACACGGTGAGGCTGAATCCGCTCGCCGCGACGCTACCCTGATGGTAGACGCCGGCATCGCCCACGAGCCCGAGCCAGCTCCGCACATAAAAGCCCACAGCGGCGCTCGCGCCGCTCAGATTAATCGGTGCATTATTGGCAGTGGTGTTCGATCCCAGATAACTGTAGCCACCGAATATTTCAGCTTGTGCCCTCGCCGGCCGGACGCCCTCGATCCCCTGTGCGCGCGCACCGTTCGCGGCTCCCAGAGCGAGCAGGAATATCGAGAATGTCCCGAGTCGCACTTTGGTTTGCATCGCCATCTCCGTTTCCTGAATTCTCAAACTCCGTGGCATCGTCAAGGCATGCCCGCGAGGAGTACGCTTCCAGCAATGGATCGGTCCCGCGCTTGGAAGATGAAGCCTCAAGGGACAATACCGTCGGAATCGATGGAAGAATAGCCTTTATCAGATGCTTCTATGATGCCCCCATCTTAAAGGCCGGCGTGCTACCGGCCAAACTCTATTCGGGATCTCTGAAATGGGCGTGGTAGAAACGCGACGATGGCCGTGGAATAGATAGAAGCGGCCGATGTCGTGAACGATGAAGAGTACGTGCCAATCGAGCCTGGCAGGTAGTAGGCCGACGACAGCTGCTGATTTGCGGATTGGCTCATATTGACAAAGCTGTTCGTTGGCCCGGACGAATACGAATTGGTAGCCCGGTCCGCGAAAATAATGAGATCGTTGCGGTTCGTGGTGGTCACGCTGGCGCTTGTCTGCGTAGCCGACGACGTACCACTGCTGCATCCGGTTTGACTGTTATCGATCGCGGTCCCCGACAATGGCAGCCACGACCACTCGCTGACGTTGAACCACCAATTGTTGATGCTGTTAAGGACCACAGTAATCGTAGTCGTTCCGGACGGGACATTGAGGGCGTAATAAACTGATGCGACACGCGTTGCGTTGCAGGTGATTGCCTGGACCCAGGTGCAGCTCGTGCAGGATACGCTGGATATCGTTTGGGAAGAAGTCGAGCCGCCTCCGTAGGTCAGAATGAGGGCATCCCCCGGTTGGGTCGCCGCCACTGGAATCGTTACCGTAGAAGAGTTGACGCTGCAGGGAGAATTGGAGGAGTAGTCGCATACGACCTGTTGGATTGGACTGCCTCCGAAAGGCACGAAGGATGAAACAGTGTAGAAGTTGGAGGGATTGGACTGGTTGTTGTATTCGGCCAGAACCCAGGATGCTGAACGAACGACACTGGAGATTCTAAACTCGTCGACGCTCCCGTTGTGATAGGGCGGGCCATATTGGTTGGCGTAAGGATATGCTCCCACGATCAGGTCTCCGGTGACCGTGGAAGACGCACTGCTCGATGCTGATGCGGCCACGGCTCCGTTGAGATAAATCGCCTGATAGGTGTTTCCGGAACCCGTGGACACCAGCGTCACGTAGGTCCAAGCCCCCAGATAACTCGTGTAATGCGTGCTAACGCGCCCCGTACCCGTTGAGTTAGCGCCATAGTCCCAGATGATGTCGGAACTCCCCCAGGGGGCGGCAACGGCAAACCGGTGGGGATCGGTCGTGGCACTGTTGCCGACGGTGAATGCAAACGAGTTTTGCACTTGGCCCGAGGTGACATAGTTCCAGAAGGAAACGGTGACGGCGCTGGTCCCGGTCCAGGGAAACGAAGAGGATTCGACGTCCTGACTGGATCCATTAAAGTGTACGCCTCCGCCAACTTCTCCAGTGACAGCGGTCGGCGAATTGGCTGGGGTTGCGTTGTATCCGCCCGAGGACGAATCGGTGGTGCTCAGCGTGGTTCCGTTCGGAAAATGGTAAACCACTTTAGTGTTGGAATCGAAGGCCGCACCCTGGGAACCTCCTTGGAAAGTGGTGATGGCCGAGTTACCGACGCAGGCATAAATCGACGTATCGGTGGTGACGGAAAGAGTGGGGACGATCACCCACGCGACGATCTGTCCCGTGGTGGCAGAGTACGATTCAAACTCCCAGCCGCTTAGCGGACTAGAGCATCCGGAGTCGCTGGTAAACACCAGATCGGCCGGGCAGGTGATCGAGTTGACGCCGCAGGAAACCGTGTTTTGCACTTGGCCACCGTTGGCAATAGTGGCGAACTCGGCGAACGTTCCAGAGAGTAGAACCGTGAAGTTCGTCGAGTTGGCAGTCCCCGTTTGTGTGTGGTCGATCGTGAAACGGCGGAATCCGCTGTAGCCAAAAGCTGGGACGGAACAGCAGAGAAGAGCCAGGCAGGCTGCGAACTTCACTGAGGCTTGACCTCCAATCACTTATTCGCACTCCAGCGGGAAAGTGAGTTTTGTTGCAGCGCCGCCAACGGCGGTCAGCGCGAAGCGCACTAGTAAGGAAAGCCATTTCATCAGTTGCACTCCACAACAATCGAAGCAAAGGTAGCCGTGGCTACGGTCTTCAGATTGATGCCGATGATATCGTTCGCTGACACGGAGGTTGTCCAGCCGGTCAGCGTCGTGCTGTGAATCGCCGTTCCCGTCGAGATCGCAGGCTGAGCCGATGCGGTAATCGAGTTAGACGAAGTTGGTATGGCGGTGCCCGTGGCGACCTTCCAGATATCGAACGTCGCCGTTCCCGCGTTCACGGCGATATTCCATGCCGCGATGGTGCAGGCGTGTGGCACGGTGAAGTAAGCTGTGTCGGCCACAAGCGCGGGCGATCCCGAGGCTACGCTGCCGAACGCGGCGCCGAATCCCTGGTTGGCGCCGGCGGCGCCCGTGGCACCCGTGGCTCCGGTTGCACCGGTTGCACCCGTGGCTCCTGTGGGTCCTTGCGCTCCTGTCGCTCCTGTCGCTCCGGTGGCGCCAGTCGCTCCGGTGGACATGAGTCCGGCGTAGTAGTTCGTGCCATCGGAGATGATATGCGCCGCGGTGGGAGCCGTCGCCGATCCGGCCGCGAGAGTAATATTCGATGTGCCGCCGTTTATATTTTGTCCGCTGCGCGCGATAGTGACCACGCCTGAGCCGTAGTTGATGACATCGATGTACTGGCCATTCGGGGGCTGACTACCCGAGGCAACCAGGGTAATCGTGAAGGTGCCGGAGGCCACCGTGATCGCCTTGTAATTCGTGAAGTCGGCGGCAAGCACCTGATAGGTTGCGGTCTGGGCGTTCACGGAAGACAGGGTGATGCAACCGGGCGTAGAGGCCGCAGCATTGACAAAGAATGAATATGCCGTCGTGCATGGAGCCGGTCCCGTGGCGCCCGTGGCACCGGTCGATCCCGTTGCGCCCGTTGGTCCCTGCGGCCCCGTGGCGCCTGTTGCACCGGTAGGTCCTGTTGCGCCCGTGGCACCGGTCGCGCCGACGTTTCCGGCGACGTTGATGTTCCAGCTGGCGAAGGTGCCACTGCCGCCGACCGTGTCCACGTTGATCACCAGCGTCGTGCCCGAATAAGAAGTCACCAAGCCTTCCATGTAGTCGGCGGTGTTGCTGGAATAACTGGCCCGTGCTCGCGCCCCGGTGGAATAGGCCAGCCCGCTTTGCGTCGTGAACGACGTTGATCCGGTTCCGATTGCCAGCGAGGTCGTCGACGTTGCGCTGTAACCAGCGCCGTTCGTCCCATTCGTTCCGTTTGTGCCATTCGTACCGGCCGCGCCCGTTGCTCCAGTCGACCCCGTCGCGCCCGTTGGTCCTTGCGGGCCAGTTGCGCCTGTTGCACCCGTTGATCCTGTCGCTCCGGTGGCGCCCGTCGCGCCGACGTTTCCGGCGACGTTGATGTTCCAGCTGGCGAACGTTCCGCTGCCACCGATCGTGTCCACGTTGATGACCAGCGTCGTACCCGAGTAGGAAGTCACCAAGCCTTCCATGTAATCGGCCGTGTTGCTCGAATAGCTGGCCCGCGCCCGCGCTCCGGTGGAATACGCGAGTCCGCTCTGCGTGGTGAACGACGTTGACCCGGTTCCGATCGTCAGAGATGTCGTCGACGTTGCGCTGTAACCAGCGCCGTTCGTCCCATTCGTGCCGTTTGTACCATTGGTGCCTGCCGCACCCGTAGCACCGGTCGCTCCTGTTGCCCCAGTAGCGCCCGTTGCTCCAGTGGCGCCCGTCGCGCCGACGTTTCCGGCGACGTTGATGTTCCAACTGGCGAAGGTTCCGCTGCCGCCAATCGTGTCCACGTTGATGACCAGCGTTGTGCCCGAGTAGGAAGTCACCAAGCCTTCCATGTAATCGGCGGTGTTGCTGGAATAACTCGCCCGTGCTCGCGCTCCGGTAGAATAAGCCAGTCCGCTTTGCGTCGTGAACGAGGTCGATCCGGTTCCGATGGTTAGCGAGGTCGTCGACGTTGCGCTGTAACCGGCGCCGTTCGTCCCATTCGTTCCGTTTGTGCCATTCGTACCTGCCGCGCCCGTTGCACCGGTTGCTCCCGTTGATCCTGTCGCTCCCGTCGCGCCGGTTGCTCCCGTTGATCCTGTCGCTCCCGTCGCGCCCACATTTCCGGCGACGTTGATGTTCCAGCTGGCGAACGTCCCGCTGCCGCCTACCGTGTCCACGTTGATGACCAGCGTCGTGCCCGAGTACGAAGTGACCAAGCCCTCCATGTAGTCAGCGGTATTGCTGGAATAACTGGCGCGTGCCCGCGCTCCGGTGGAATAGGCGAGGCCGCTCTGCGTCGTGAACGAGGTCGATCCGGTCCCGATGGCCAGCGAGGTTGTCGACGTTGCGGCGTAACCAGCGCCGGTGGCGCCCGTGGCACCGGTCGATCCCGTTGCGCCTGTTGGTCCTTGCGACCCCGTGGCGCCTGTTGCACCGGTAGATCCTGTCGCGCCCGTTGCACCGGTCGCGCCAGTCGCGCCGACGTTTCCGGCGACGTTGATGTTCCAGCTCGCGAAGGTTCCGCTGCCGCCGATCGTGTCCACGTTGATGACCAGCGTCGTGCCTGAGTACGAAGTGACCAGGCCTTCCATGTAGTCGGCGGTGTTGCTCGAATAGCTGGCCCGTGCCCGCGCTCCGGTGGAATAGGCGAGTCCGCTCTGCGTCGTGAACGACGTCGACCCGGTTCCGATGGTCAGAGAGGTTGTCGATGTTGCCGCATAGCCAGCCCCGTTCGTGCCATTTGTTCCGTTCGTACCGTTGGTGCCTGCTGCGCCCGTGGCTCCGGTCGATCCCGTCGCGCCTGTTGGTCCTTGCGGCCCTGTTGCGCCTGTTGCACCGGTTGATCCCGTCGCCCCGGTCGCACCGGTCGCGCCGACATTTCCGGCGACGTTGATGTTCCAGCTGGCGAATGTTCCGCTGCCGCCGATCGTGTCCACGTTGATGACCAGCGTCGTGCCTGAGTACGAAGTGACCAGGCCTTCCATGTAGTCGGCGGTGTTGCTGGAGTAGCTGGCCCGTGCTCGCGCTCCGGTGGAATAAGCCAGTCCGCTTTGCGTCGTGAACGACGTCGACCCGGTTCCGATGGTGAGAGAGGTTGTCGATGTTGCGCTGTAGCCAGCGCCGTTCGTTCCATTCGTTCCGTTTGTGCCATTCGTGCCTGCTGCGCCCGTAGCGCCGGTCGATCCCGTCGCGCCCGTTGGTCCTTGCGGCCCCGTTGACCCAGTGGCTCCCGTCGATCCGGTCGCGCCGACGTTTCCGGCGACGTTGATGTTCCAGCTCGCGAAGGTTCCGCTGCCGCCGATCGTGTCCACGTTGATGACCAGCGTCGTGCCTGAATACGAAGTGACCAGGCCTTCCATGTAGTCGGCGGTGTTGCTGGAATAGCTGGCCCGTGCTCGCGCTCCGGTGGAATAAGCCAGTCCGCTTTGCGTCGTGAACGAGGTCGATCCGGTTCCGATGGTCAGCGAGGTTGTCGACGTTGCGGCTGTAGCCGGCACCGGCGGCGCCCGTGGCACCGGTCGATCCCGTTGCGCCTGTTGGTCCTTGCGACCCCGTGGCGCCTGTTGCACCGGTAGACCCCGTGGCTCCTGCTGCACCGGTCGCACCAGTCGCGCCCACATTTCCGGCGACGTTGATGTTCCAACTGGCGAATGTTCCGCTGCCGCCGATCGTGTCCACGTTGATGACCAGCGTCGTGCCTGAATACGAAGTGACCAGGCCCTCCATGTAATCAGCGCTGTTGCTGGAATAGCTGGCCCGTGCCCGCGCTCCGGTGGAATAGGCCAGTCCGCTTTGCGTCGTGAACGAGGTCGATCCGGTTCCGATGGTCAGAGAGGTTGTCGATGTTGCGTTGTAACCAGCGCCGTTTGTCCCATTCGTTCCGTTTGTGCCATTCGTACCTGCCGCGCCCGTGGCACCGGTCGCACCGGTTGGTCCTTGCGGCCCTTGCCCGTGGCTCCGCGTCGCGCCCGTTGCCCCGGTTGCTCCCGCCTGCGACAGCAGCGTCCAGTAAGAAGCGCTCGTGTCGGGCTGATGATTCGTCCCCGCCTGAATGCTGATGTAGCTCGATCCGTTGTAGGCGACTGCGTCGTTCACCGCGTAGCCCGTGCTGTTGCTCCACGTCCCCTGCCAGTTCAGTCCCGCCGGTCCCGTTGCTCCTGTTGCCCCGGTGGCGCCTGTCGAACCCTGCGGCCCAGTGGCGCCCGTTGCGCCGGTTGGACCTTGCGGGCCCGTGGCTCCCGTCGCGCCAGTTGCGCCGGTTGCTCCCGCTTGCGACAGCAGCATCCAGTAGGAAGCGCTCGTGTCGGGTTGATGATTCGTTCCCGCCTGAATGCTGATGTAGCTCGATCCGTTGTAGGCGACTGCGTCGTTCACCGCGTAGCCCGTGCTGCTGCTCCACGTCCCCTGCCAGTTCAGTCCCGCCGGTCCTGTCGCTCCGGTTGCGCCAGTCGCACCCGTTGCTCCCGTTGCGCCTGTCGAACCCTGCGGCCCAGTTGCACCCGTCGCGCCTGTCGGTCCTTGCGGGCCTGTGGCCCCTGTTGCGCCGGTTGCTCCCGCTTGCGACAGCAGCGTCCAGTAAGAAGCGCTCGTGTCGGGCTGATGATTCGTCCCCGCCTGAATGCTGATGTAGCTCGATCCGTTGTAGGCGACCGCGTCGTTCACCGCATAGCCCGTGCTGCTGCTCCACGTCCCCTGCCAGTTCAGTCCCGCCGGTCCCGTTGCTCCTGTCGCCCCGGTCGGCGCCTGTCGAACCCTGCGGCCCAGTGGCGCCCGTTGCGCCGGTTGGACCTTGCGGGCCTGTGGCTCCCGTCGCGCCAGTTGCGCCGGTTGCTCCCGCCTGCGACAGCAGCATCCAGTAGGAAGCGCTCGTGTCGGGTTGATGATTCGTCCCCGCCTGAATGCTGATGTAGCTCGATCCGTTGTAGGCGACTGCGTCGTTCACCGCATATCCCGTGCTGCTGCTCCACGTCCCCTGCCAGTTCAGTCCCGCCGGTCCCGTTGCTCCTGTCGCCCCGGCTCCGGCACCTGTCGAACCCTGCGGCCCAGTGGCGCCCGTTGCGCCTGTTGGACCTTGCGGGCCCGTGGCTCCCGTCGCGCCAGTTGCGCCGGTTGCCCCCGCCTGCGACAGCAGCATCCAGTAGGAAGCGCTCGTGTCGGGTTGATGATTCGTTCCCGCTTGAATGCTGATGTAGCTCGATCCGTTGTAGGCGACTGCGTCGTTCACCGCGTAGCCCGTGCTGCTGCTCCACGTCCCCTGCCAGTTCAGCCCCGCCGGTCCTGTCGCTCCGGTTGCGCCAGTCGCACCCGTCGCTCCCGTGCGCTCCTGTCGAACCCTGCGGCCCGGTTGCTCCCGTTGCACCTGTCGGTCCTTGCGGGCCGGTGGCCCCTGTTGCGCCGGTTGCTCCCGCCTGCGACAGCAGAGTCCAGAAAGAAGCGCTCGTGTCGGGTTGATGATTCGTCCCCGCCTGAATGCTGATGTAGCTCGATCCGTTGTAGGCGACTGCGTCGTTCACCGCGTAGCCAGTGCTGCTGCTCCACGTCCCCTGCCAGTTCAGTCCCGCCGGTCCTGTCGCTCCTGTTGCGCCCAGTCCTGTGGCCCGGTCGACTCCTGCAGGCCCGTCGCCCCCGTTGCTCCCGTTGGACCCTGCGGCCCGTTGCTCCTGTGGCTCCCGTCGGACCCTGTGGGCCGGTAGCTCCCGTCGCGCCGGTTGCTCCCGCCTGCGACAGCAGAGTCCAGTAGGAAGCGCTCGTGTCGGGCTGATGATTCGTCCCCGCCTGAATGCTGATGTAGCTCGATCCGTTGTAAGCGACCGCGTCGTTCACCGCATAGCCCGTGCTGCTGCTCCACGTCCCCTGCCAGTTCAGTCCCGCCGGTCCTGTTGCGCCAGTCGCACCCGTCGCTCCCGTGGCACCTGTCGAACCCTGCGGCCCGGTGGCTCCTGTCGGACCAGTCGCACCCGTCGCGCCTGTTGGTCCTTGCGGGCCTGTGGCCCCTGTTGCGCCGGTTGCTCCCGCTTGCGACAACAGCATCCAGAAAGAAGCACTCGTATCGGGTTGATGATTCGTCCCCGCTTGAATGCTGATGTAGCTCGACCCGTTGTAGGCGACTGCGTCATTCACCGCGTAGCCCGTGCTGCTGCTCCACGTCCCTTGCCAGTTCAGCCCCGCCGGTCCCGTTGCTCCAGTTGTCCCGGTCGCCCCCGTTGGTCCTTGTGGCCCCGTGGCCCCCGTCAAACCCGTTGCGCCCGTTGCACCAGTCGGTCCCGTAGGCCCAGCAGGTCCTTGCGGTCCCATAGGTCCCTGTGGACCAGCGGCTCCCGCGGGCCCAACGAGTACAACACCCGCCGGCCAATTTCCGGCCATTCTCGGGCCGAAGATCGTTTCAGTCGTCGTATTGATATAGAAATCGCCATCCTGGCCGATCGCGGATGTGGGGTTCGTCGTTCCACTGAGGATGGTTTTGCCGTCGACGCCCGGCGTGCCCTGCGGTCCCGCGGCTCCGGGCGGCCCCTGTGGTCCGATTGCCCCGGTAGCACCGGACGGTCCCGCTGGACCCTGTGGTCCTGCCGGACCCTGCACTCCTTGAGGGCCTGCTGGTCCTTGATTCCCTGCTCCCCCTGTAGGCGCTGAAGCAATCCAGCTAGTTCCGTTGAAAGTCAGCACCTCTCCGCTGGAGGGCGCCACGCTCAAGTCGATGGGCGTACCTTGCAGTTTGTTAACCGACATGGCTTGCTGCGTGCCGCTGATGTCACCCAGGAACGGGCCGATCACATTCCATGCCGTGCTGGCCTGCAAGGCGGGAATCAATGGAACATCGGGAGAGAGCTGAACTCCATCGGCAGTAACCCTCAGGTGAAGGTTGGCTCGAAGTTCGAGGGAGGCAGGAAGCGCGGGCATGCCGGCGGCGCCGAGAATAACTCCATACAGCCCACCGGTAACGGTCAGCGTTTGTTGCCCGGAATTCCACAATTCGTTTCCGGTGGAATCGACAATCGAAAATACGAAGGGACGTGTTCCGGTTACCGGAGCGTTTGACTCAAGCAAACGCCCTTCATATGCCAGAACAGGACTCGGCGCAGGATCCGCCACTTGGGCGGTGGCCTTGCCAGCCAGGCACAGAACAAAGATCGATGTGAGAGTAAGAAGCTTGATCCGCAAATTGTCGTCTTCCCAAGCCTGTCGACACGGACTCCAGGCACAGCGAAAAAAGGCTTACCGGATTGATGCGGCTGTCTCCTTTAAGAGTAAATTGATGGTTCCATTGCGGGGCAGTAGCTGGAATAGCACTTTTGCCCAAAAGCCTACCTGTACGAATGGACAGGTTGACCCGCGATCTGCGTCGTCTGCGAAGCGCGCCTGGTGGGGGAAGGCCGAGCGCTGTACCCAGCTCGCTTCTGGCGACGTTTCGAACATCAGCTGATCTTCAACATAATAAAGAACAAATTGGAGCATGCCCCATTTTCATGTCCATCCATGCTTCCCATTAGGCCCGATGGCTAAAAGATCAGCGTGGCGCACTGGGAAAATCGCTCTTGCTTACAGGACAAAGCGATTTCACGCTCGGGGGAACAGTTTCCGTCTCTGAAATGGCTTAATTTTGGCATTCGGAATATCAGGTCTATAAGCGGGGAACGAAGTTGCCGGCTCGATCGAGAAGTTGGAATATGGGCCGTTTTTCGTAAAGATTCAATCGTCAGAATGATTGATTAGAGCGTCTTACGGAGTAGCAGCGGCGGGAAACAAGCGGAAGCGTCGGCTGCGGCCAAGACTCAGTGCTCGGGGACTTTCAGCACCACTGCCGTCATATCGTCGTCCTGGCGGCCATTGCGGGAGAATCGCGCGGCCTCCTCGAAAATTAGCCCCAGCGAACTCCTGGCAGATTTGCACCGGCATTGACCCCAGACTTGGCTCAGTTTTTCCCAGCTGAAGTCGGTGTCCTGATGGTCGCGCAATTCGTGGAGTCCGTCGGTGGCAAAGAGCACGGAATCGCCCGGCGACAATTGCACGGAGTGCGTTTCGTAACTCGAATCCGGCAGCAGTCCCGACGGCAAGCCTCCCTCCCCGAGCTTCCGGCATCCGGAGGACGCGACGAGCAACGGAAGGGGCAATCCGGCGTTGGAAAAAGTCAGGCGGAGTGTTTCAGGCTCAAACACGGCGTAGAGCGTCGCCGAATATCGCCCTGTGACGGGCCGCACCATCAGGCGCTGATTTAAAATGGTAAGAGCGGTTCCGGTGTCCTGTCCCGTCTTGTGAATCCCGCGCAGCATTCCCATCACCAGCGCGCCATACATCGCTGCGGGTAGTCCTTTGCCGACCACATCGCCGAGATAGATTCCGATCCTGCCGTCGGGCATGTGGAAGAAATCCGCGAAATCTCCGCCCACTTCGAAAAACGGCGAGAAACGGTAAGCGACCTCGCACGCGGGCCCCTCCAGCATTGCCGCGGGCAGCAGCGATTGCTGGATTTCGCGCGCTTCGTCCCGCTCGCTCGCCCAGATGGGATTCTGCGGCAGTGGTTCCAGGACTGATTGCAAGCTCATTGAGCCCCCGAGCGTTTTCGCTTAATCAAACTGCAAGCGCAAGCCCCTTGCCAATAGCTGTGTGCGAATTACGAGTCGCAGGACGTAATGACTGAGGTTAGCAGCGTTTGAGGGGGCCGGGAAAGAAGGACCGCTGCGGCTGTGCCTCAAAAGAGAACATCTGCGCCCATATGATTCAGGCGTTCTGCGGACCGCCAGATCCGGTTGTCCCCGGGAACGCCATTCTCCTGAATGGCGCTTTTCCCTCCTTTTCTTCCGCGTATCGAAAGATGGGCGTTCCCAGGGTCAGCGGTGCAGCGTAGCCATTGAGGCTTCGGCGGCCTCAAGCCGCTTGGCGTAAAGAGGAAAGTTCGAAGCCAACGCCGCCACTTCGCCGCGAATACGCTGCTCGGTAGCCGCGTCACCCAGCTTGTCGAGCAGTTCGCCGATCCAGCCCGCGATTTTCTCCATTTCCGGCTCGCGCATGCCGCGCGTGGTGACGGCGGGCGTCCCCATGCGCAGCCCGCCCGCTTTCATCGGCGGCAGGGGATCGAAGGGAATCGCGTTCTTGTTGATGGTGATGCCAGCGCGGTCGAAGGCGGGCTGCGCGACGCTTCCGGTAATCCCGCGCGAATGAATTTCGAGCAGGAAGAGGTGATTATCCGTGCCGCCGCTCACGATGCGGAAGCCTCGCCTGGTAAGTCCCGCGGCCAGAGCTTTCGCGTTGGCGACGATCTGCTTCTGGTACTCGCGGAATTCCGGCTCCATCGCTTCCTTGAGGCATACGGCTTTCGCCGCAATGATGTGCATGAGCGGGCCGCCCTGTCCGCCGGGGAACAGGTTGCGGTCCACATCCTTGGCATACTTCTCTCGGCAGAGAATGAGGCCGCCGCGCGGGCCGCGCAGAGTCTTGTGGGTGGTGGTGGTCACAAAGTCTGCGTGCGGCACGGGGCTGGGATGCACTCCCGCCGCGATCAACCCGGCAATGTGCGCCATGTCGACGAAGAGCATCGCGCCCACTGACTGCGCGATCTTCGCCATGCGCGCGAAATCGATGATGCGCGAGTAGGCGCTCGCGCCCACGACCACCATCTTCGGTTTGTGCTCCTGCGCGAGGCGGTCGAGTTCGTCGTAATCGATCGTTTCGGTTTCCTTTGTCACCCCGTAAGCGATGAACTTGTACATCTTCCCGGAAAAATTCAGCGGATGCCCGTGCGTGAGGTGTCCCCCGTGCGCAAGGTTCATGCCCAGCACCGTGTCGCCGGGCTGCAGCGACGCCATGTACACGGCCACGTTAGCCTGCGTGCCGGAGTGCGGCTGCACGTTGGCGTGCTCTGCGCCGAAAAGCGCTTTCGCGCGGTCGATGGCCAGCTGCTCGGCGATATCCACGAATTCGCAGCCGCCGTAATAGCGCTTGCCGGGATACCCTTCGGCGTATTTGTTCGTGAGCACCGAGCCCATCGCTTCGAGCACCGCTTCGGAGACGAAGTTTTCGGACGGGATCAGCTCGATGCTGGTGGCCTGGCGGCGCACTTCGTCGCGGATCACCGCGGCGATGTCGGGATCCACCTCGTCGAGCGGGCGGCTCATTCTTTGCAGTTCACGCGTTGAGTTTGTCATGGCGAAGCCCAGTTTATCAAAACAGGGGACCTGTAGCGAGCAGCTGGCGAAAGCCGGTTTTCGGCGGCGCACGTAGCCGCGAATTCGCCGGACCGTTTCACGAAAAGCTGCCGGAATCGCGAAAGATTCGCTATTCTGTTGCGCACACTAAAATTCACCTACGGCGTCGCCGACGCGCGGCGCGGAAAAGAGCAATCCCTCGAATGGCGGACATGAAGCTGCCCACACGCGCGGAAGATTATTCGGAGTGGTACAACCAGCTGGTGCTGCGCGCCGAGCTTGCCGATTACGCCCCGGTTCGCGGCTGCATGATCGTGCGGCCCTACGGCTGGGCGCTGTGGGAAAACATCACGGCGGCGCTCGACAGCCGCTTCAAGGCCACCGGACACGTCAACGCGGCATTTCCGCTGCTGATCCCGCGCAGCTTCATCGAAAAGGAAAAGTCGCATGTGGCCGGGTTTTCGCCGGAGCTGGCCGTTGTGACGCACGGAGGAGGCGAGAAGCTCGAAGAGCCGTCTGGTGATCCGCCCCACCTCCGAGACGATCATCGGCCATGCCTACGCCAAGTGGATTCAGTCCTACCGCGACTTGCCCGTGCTCATCAATCAATGGAACAGCGTGGTCCGCTGGGAGCTGCGCACGAAGCTTTTCCTCCGCACTCTCGAATTCTTCTGGCAGGAGGGCCACACCGCCCACGCCACGGCCGAGGAAGCCGAAGCCGAGACGCGGCAGATGCTCGATGTCTACACCGATTTCGCCGTGCGCGAAGCCGCCGTGCCGGTGATCCCCGGCCTAAAGTCCGATTCCGAGCGTTTTGCCGGCGCCGAAAAGACCTACTCCATCGAAGCCATGATGGGCGACGGCAAAGCGCTGCAGGCCGGTACGTCGCATAATCTCGGGCAGAATTTCGCCAAGGCCTTCGAAATCCGCTACCTCGATAAGACCGGCGTGCTCCAGCATTGCTGGACCACTTCCTGGGGCCTTTCAACGCGCTTCGTGGGCGCCATCATCATGGTTCACGGCGACGATCAGGGCCTCATCCTTCCCCCACGCCTCGCGCCTTTCCAGATCGTGATCGTGCCCATCTACAAGACCGACGACGAAAAGGGCGCCGTGATGGAAAACGCGCAGAAGTTGCGCAAAGAACTCATCGACGCAGGCATCCGCGTCAAGATGGACGAGCGCGAGGGCATGAGCCCCGGCTTCAAGTTCAACGACTGGGAGATGCGCGGTGTTCCGCTGCGCCTCGAACTCGGTCCCAAGGATGTCGCGAAGGGATCGGTCGTGCTGGCCCGTCGTGACCGCCCCGGCAAGGAAGGGAAGGCTTTCGTGCCGCAGCAGGGTATCGGTGCGGCCGTGACGCAGTTGCTCGCCGAAATCCAACAATCGCTCTACGATCGTGCCCTGGCGTTCCGCAAAGCCAATACCGCCGAGCCCGCCGATTACAACGAATTCAAAACGGCCGTGGAGAAGGGGTTCGCATTTTCCTGGTGGTGCGGTGGCGGCGACTGCGAGGCCAAAATCAAGGAAGAGACCAAAGCCACCATGCGCTGCATCCCCATCGAACAACCGGGCGGCGCTGGCAATTGCATCTACTGCGGCAAGTCGGCGAAAGAAAAAGCCATCTTCGCCAAGGCCTACTGATCGCGTGGCCTTTGCCGTAGTTCTTGCGGGTGCCCCACCCTTCGGTGTGAAGGGTGGGTCTTTCTTTGGCCTTTAGCTCCTCTTACTAGCCGTCGACAGCTGCTTCCGCCCCGCCACCGCAGTTGGCAGTCATTCCGAGCGCCGGGTTTGCGCGAAGAGTCCCCTCCGATGCTCCCGAAGCGAGGAACACTCCACGTAGTGCCTCCAGTGCCCCTCCGCGGGTTTACTCTCGCGAACACCTGTACCTCCGGCCAGCTTTCTGCCTTCTCCTCCCGTGATAGCCTGAAATCCACTATAAGTGTAAGAGGTCTTCTCAGCAGGCCGCGCTATCATGGCAAGGGTGCACAAATCGCGAGAACACGGTGGCTCCAAGGCGAGCCTTTTCCTCACGCTTCTTGTGCTGGGCGCGATGGCCTTCGCGATGATCAAAATAGTCCCGGTTTACTTCGCCAACTACGAATTCCAGGATTCCATCGAGAGCGAGTCGCGCTTCGCGTTGACCGGCTATCCCAAGAAAACGCCGGACGATGTGCGCAATGACATCTGGAACAAAGCCAAGGAACTTGGCATTCCTGCCCAGAAAGACTCGATCAAAATCGCTATGGACAACGGAAGCGTGGAGATCGGTCTCGACTATTCAGTCCCCATCGACCTGGCGGTCTATCAGTTCACGCTGCAATTTCATCCCCACGCAGACAACCATAGCATTTAGAATAGGTATCCAGTTAAGTGCAGGTTCCGGGAGGCGTCACCCGGAAGCGCCGCGCTTACCCCAGCCGCGTGCGACGTGCGCCTCATCTCGAGCTGGTGAGCTGGCTTTTCAAGGTATATCGGAGCAACTGATTGCGGGTTCGACTTTCGCGTGGCTTCTGGTCTTCCCGGTTCGGCCTGGGCGTGCTGGGCGTCATCCTGGCCCTCCTGCTCGCCGCCACCGGGACGTTCGCCTATTACTACATTCAGTTCGGGCGCATGATCAACGAGCGCCTCACCGGCCAGATATATCAGAACACCTCGCGCGTCTACTCCGCTCCCGGCAGGATTTACGTCGGGGAATCGCTCCGCGCGAATGACCTTGCCACCTACCTGCTTCGCGCCGGGTATCAGGAAAGCTCCGTCGAAGGTTCCGCCGGCGAATTCCACGTAACCGGTTCGACCATCGAGATTCAGCCCTCCGCCGAATCCTACTTCCAGGGCAACAACGCCCTTCGAGTCACGTTTTCAGGCGTCGGCATCTCCCGCATCGCCCAGCTTTCCGACGGCCAGCAGCGCGATTTCGCGGAGATCGAACCCGAGCTGATCACCAACCTCTTCGACAGCTCCCGCGAGAAGCGCCGCGTGGTCCGCTTCGACGACCTTCCTCCAGTAATGGTCAACGCCGTCCTCGCCGCCGAAGACAAGCGCTTCTTCGAACACGGAGCGCTCGACGTGGTCCGCGTGTTCGGCGCCGCTTTCTACGACCTTACCCGCAACCGCAAGGCCCAGGGCGCCAGCACCATCGACATGCAGGTGGCGCGCACCTTCTTCTTCACCACCAAGCGCGAATGGCGCCGCAAGATGAAGGAAATCCTGATGGCCGCCGAGCTCGATCAGCGCTTCTCCAAGCGCCAGATCTTCGAGCTGTACGCCAACGACATTTATCTCGGCAATCGCGGCAGCTTCGCGATCCGCGGCTTCGGCGAAGGTGCCCAGGCCTATTTCGGCAAGGACGTTCGCGAGGTCACCCCCGGCGAAGCCGCTTTCCTCGCGGGAATGATTCGCTCCCCCAACCGTTATTCCGCCCCCGAGCGCCATCCCGACCGCGCTCAAGAGGCGCGCGACCGCGTCCTGACGCAAATGGCCGAGGACCAGTACATCACCGCCGACGAAGAGTCGAAGTCCAAAAGCACGCCGCTGAAATTCGTCTCCGGCGGCGTCAGCAGCAGCTCTTCTCCCTATTTCGTAGACATGGTGAAAGACCATCTCCTCGAGAAATTCTCGGAGAGCGATCTGGCGGGCCAGAGCTACCGCATTTACACCACGCTCGACCCCAACCTGCAGCGCGCCGCCACCGAAGCGGTGCAGATCGGCATCCAGGGCGTCGACAAGCTTCTCGCGCGACGGTACGCCGCGTGGAAAAAACAGGGCCAGCCTGCCGCCCAGGTTCAGGTAGCTGTCGTGGTGCTCGATCCCCACACCGGCGAAATTCGCGCCCTCATCGGAGGACGCGACTACGGCGAGAGCCAGCTCAATCACGCCCTCGCGCATCGCCAGCCCGGCTCGGTGTTCAAGCCGTTCGTGTATGCCGCCGCGTTCGACAACGCCATCGAGGGCATGCAGCCGGTGGTCACGCCGGCGACCACCGTTGACGATATCCCCTCCACGTTCGATTTTGACGGCAAGGAATACACGCCGGATAACTACGGCCAGGAATTTTACGGCACCGTCACCGTCCGCGACGCCCTGATCCATTCCTTGAACGTCGCCACCGTGAAGGTCGCGGAGTTGATCGGCTACCAGCGCGTGGTTGATGTGGCCCGCCAGATGGGCCTCGGTTCGAACATCAAAGCCACCCCGGCAGTCGCGCTGGGGGCGTATGAGATGACGCCGGTCGATGTCGCGGCGGGATACACCGCCTTTGCCGCGAACGGCGTCCGCTCGGAGCCCATCTTCATCCGCACCGTTGTCACCGCGGACGGCAAGCTCGTGGAATCGAACGCGCCGCAGTCGCGCCCGGTGCTCGATCCGCGCGTGGTGTTTCTCACCACCAGCCTCATGGAGGATGTGATCGATCACGGCACCGGCTATCCCGTCCGCGCGCTGGGATTCAACGCCCCGGCCGCGGGCAAGACCGGCACATCGCGTGACGGCTGGTTCGCCGGGTACACCTCGAATCTTCTTTGCGTCGTCTGGGTCGGTTTCGACGACAACCGCAACCTCAGCCTCGCCGGAGGCGCCACCGCCGCGCCGATCTGGGGCGAGTTCATGAAGCGCGCGGTTACCCAGCCCATGTATCGCAACACGCAGCCCTTCACGCCTCCCGATGGCGTGATGGAAGCCACCGTGGACCCGCAGAGCGGCCAGCTCGCCACAGCCAGCTGCCCGCAGACGCAAAATGAATACTTCGTCGAAGGCAGCCAGCCGACGCAATACTGCCAGTTGCATGGCGGCCAGGCGTCCGAGTCGACTCCCGGTTCGTGGCTTTCCCGCCTTTTCGGCAAAGGCGACAATTCCTCGCCTCCTGCTCCCGGCGGTTCATCGAATGCCTCCACGGCAGAGAAGCAGGGGCAGGCCTCCAGCGCGCAGGACGATGGAGAACAGCCCGAGAAGAAAAAGGGTTTCCTGGGCAAAGTATTTGGTATCTTTGGCGGCGGGAACAAGAAGCCCGCGGACGGATCGAAGCCGCCGCAACAGTAAGCGCGGCGCTCCATCCCCTGCCGCTTCGATGTTCCGGCACAATGGTATTCGACCGGATATTTAAAGGGTGCCTGCCGTGATTCGCTCGACCCTTAGATTCCTGGCGCTCGCACGACTCGCGCTGACGCGCTCTTTGCTCGTCGCGCTCCTATTCGATTTTTCCTTCGCCGCCGGTGCGGTCGCGCAGCAATCGCCAGACCCCTCGCAGAGCCCTTCTGATTCGGCGAACCAGACAGCCCGCACCGCAACGCCCCGCGAACTCGCCCTTACGCGCGGAGATATCCAGATGGCCCGCAAGGACTACACGGAGGCCGTCGCTCAGTATCAGATGGCGCTGCAAACCAACGCGAAAGACGCCGTGGTCCTCAACAAGCTGGGTATCGCCTACCAGCAGCTCGGCCAGCTCGACAAGGCGGAGCATTCCTACAGAACGGCCCTCTCCGCCGACAAAAAATTGTCCAGCGCTTCGAACAATTGGGGAACCCTCGACTATCAGCGGGGCCGCTACGGCAAGGCCATCAAGCACTACAATCGGGCGCTGGCCAGCGACCAGAAGCAACCCGTCGTTTACAGCAATCTCGGCTACGCGTATTACGGCAACAAGCAATATCCCGAAGCGATGGCCGCCTTCGGAAAAGCGCTCGCGCTCGACCCGGATGTCTTCGCGCGCAAGGGAGGCGTCGGCTCCGTGCTTCAATCGCGCACCGCACCGGACCCGGCGCTATTCAACTTTTTGCTGGCGAAGTTCTACGCCAAGGCCGGCGATGCCGAACATGCGGCGCACTATCTGAAGCTGTCCCGCGATTACGGCTACAAGGAATTCCGCTCTGCGGAAAAAGATCCCGCATTCGCCTCGGTGATCAAAGACCCGCGCGTGCAGGAAGTGCTGAAAGTCCCGCCCTCCTACGAGGACCAGCCGCAGAAAACCGCCCCCAACTGACGCAGTTGCATTCGTCGCTGGAATTGCTTTTGCCGTCGCCCTTGGTGTTCGTTGTCATCCCAACAGAGCGAAGCGACGAGAGACCTCTCTTCATTTGCTGTACGAGTCTCCTTCCAATGTGCGTCCAGGTGCTCGGCGCCGGCCGTTTCGGCGTGCCTTGTTAATTCTTGCTATACTTAGCTTCCGAGATGGCCCCCCGCCTACTGCGCTTCGTCTTAGCGGCTTTCTGCGCGCTGCTTGCCGCTGCCACAGGCGCCCCGGTTGCGGTTTCTCACGCCACGCCTCCCAGCGATTCCGCCGCTTCGCAAAATGTCGTCGAGCTGCGCATCGACGATGAAATCGAGCCCATCCTCGCCGAATACATCGTCAACGGAATCGACCAGGCGAATCGCCAGCACGCCAGCCTGATCCTGATCACGCTCAGCACTCCGGGCGGCCTCGACACCTCGATGCGCGAGATCATTCAAGCTATTCTCGGCTCGCAGGTTCCGGTCGTCACCTACGTCAATCCCACCGGCTCGCGTGCGGCCTCGGCCGGATTTTTCATCCTTCTTTCCGCGGACGTTGCCGCGATGTCCCCCGGCACCGACACCGGCGCGGCCTCGCCGATCACCGCCATCGGCGGCCAGCCCGTCCAGGTGGACCAGACGCTCGCCAAAAAAATCCTGAACGAGGCGAACGCGTATCTCCGCAGCTACGTAACGAAGCGCGGCCGGAACGCCGACCTGGCCTCTACCGCTGTCACCGACGCGAAAGCCTTCACCGAAAAGGAAGCCCTCGACGGCAAGCTGATCGATCTCATCGCGAACTCGCCCGAAGATTTGCTTGCCAAGCTCAACGGCCGCACCATCACGCGTTTCAACGGCTCGACCGCGCAGCTTGTCCTGACGCACCCGCTCGTGTCTCTCATCGAAATGACCGGTCGCGAAAAGTTCCTCTCGCGCATCGTCCAGCCGGACGTTTTCTTCATCCTCCTGATTCTGGGCGCGCTTGGCCTCTATGTGGAGTTCACGCATCCCGGGCTGTTTGCCCCCGGCGTGATGGGCGGCATAGCGCTGCTGCTGGCGCTCTTTGCGATGCACCTGCTGCCCGTGAACTTTGCAGGCATTGCGTTGATCGCTTTTGCGCTGGCGCTGTTCGTGCTCGAAGCCAAATTCCCCACGCATGGCGTTCTGGGCCTGGGCGGCCTGGTGTCGATGACTCTGGGCGCGCTGATGCTGATCCGCTCACCCTTGACCGGCAAGGGAGTGAGTCTGTTCACCGCCCTTGCCGTGGCCATTCCTTTCGCGATCATCATCGTGTTTCTGATGCGGCTGGTCTTGCGCTCGCACGTCTGGAAGCCGGTAACCGGCAAAGAAGAATTGATCGGCGAAGAAGGCCAGGTCACCGAACCGATTGCCTCGGCTACTGCGCCGGGAATGGTATTCGTACACGGCGAGTTGTGGCGCGCCGCCGCGGTGGATGGCCACGCAATTCCCAAGGGCTCGCGGATACGCGTTCGAAAAGTGGTGGGGCTGACGCTCGAAGTCGAGCCGGTAGCGTCGCCGCAATCCATCGCCTCGTGAGAAGTTCCATGTCATCCCGGCTTCCGGTTCTGTCATCCCGAGCGCAGCGAGGGATCTGCATTTTCTTTTGGGCGCCATACCCGTCATTCTGACAAGTGGCGTGGTGCCGTTCGCCGGGTCGGCGAGTAGCGATTAGCAGGTTGAATCGGAGGAGGCAGCGATGCTGGACATTTCCACGATTGGTCTCGCAGTTGTGTTGGCCATTTTTGCGATCTGGTTTTTCAACTCAGTGTACGTGATCAAGGAGTGGGAGCGCGGTGTGGTGCTGCGCCTCGGCCGCATGCTGCCGGAGGCCAAGGGCGCGGGCCTGCGCCTGGTGTTCTTTCCGATCGACAAGCTCACGCGCATCTCTCTGCGCATCGAAACACTCGACGTTCCCCCGCAGGACGTGATCACCCGCGACAACGTGTCGGTAAAAGTGAACGCCGTTTGTTATTTTCGCGTCATCGACGCGAATCTAGCGCTTTCGCAGGTGCAGAATTATTTGTATGCTACTTCCCAGTTGGCGCAGACTACGCTGCGGAGCCTCGTCGGCCAGTTCGAGCTCGATGAAATTCTTTCCGAGCGCGAAAAGGTAAACGCCAAACTGCAACAAATACTTGACCAGGATACCGAGCCCTGGGGTATCAAGGTAACGAAGGTTGAGGTCAAGCAGGTCGACATCCCGGAGAACATGCAGCGCGCCATCGCCCGTCAGGCTGAGGCCGAGCGCGAGCGCCGGGCCAAAATTATTCACGCCGAGGGCGAGTTTGAAGCGTCCACTAAGCTGGCGGATGCCGCCGAAGTTCTCGAAAAGCAGCCTGCGGCCATTCAACTGCGCTATCTGCAGACCCTGACGGAAATCGGGGTCGAGAAAAACACAACGATCATCTTCCCCTTGCCGATCGACTTGATCGCGCAATGGGCTAAAACACTGGGAACGAAATAGCAGGTACGAATGGCGAGAAGGAATGCAAGGCGCGGCAGTGGCGACCGGGTGCTCGAAAGCCGTCATCTCGTAGGGTTGTTTCTCGGCGTGGTGCTGCTGTGCGCCGTATTTTTCAGCCTCGGCTACGTGATGGGCAAGTCGCAGTATTCAGGGTTGGTGCACGCCGCGTATTCGCCGGAGAACGCCATGGCCCCAGCCTCTATAAAGGAGCGCGTGAAGCCGGAGGAAACTCCCGCCGCTGCCCCTCCGGGCGAGTGGGATTTCTACTCCAACAAGGCTAACAATCATCTGGAGCCCGCGCCCAAGCCTGTTCCGGCTGCCGTTTCCGCCGCTCCGCAGACGGAGGATTCTCAACCCGCGCCTCCGCCCACCCAGACCCGGCTGTCGCGTGTTTCTTTGCAGCCGGTGCGTTCGGGTCCGGCCAAAATGATGACGGGCTCGATCGTCCTGCAGGTTGCCGCCGTCACGCGGCAGGGCGATGCTTTGTCGATTGCCGACGCGCTCCAGCGGAAAAAGTTCCCGGCCTTCGTTCTGGCCCCTTCCGCCGATCATTTCTACCGCGTGCAGGTAGGGCCCTATCATGACGAGCACGCCGCCGACAATGCTAGGTCCGCGCTTGACCACGCAGGTTTCAAAGCTATCATCAAACGCTGAATGACTTTGCCCCGGTACGCGCGGCTTCTGCTCGCGATGGCGAGTGGCGCCGCCCTTGCTCTTTCGTTCCCGAATTATAACTTACCGCTTCTCGCCTGGCCCGCTGTGGGCATGTTGCTGCTCGCCTGCTTCGATGCCGGTCCCTGGGAAGGCCTGCTTTGCGGATTTTTGCACGGCGTCGTCTTTTACCCGCTGTCGGTGCCATGGATCGATACCGTCATGCATCAGTATGGCAACGTCGATCCGTGGCTTTCCGCGGGCATTCTAGGCTTGCTCAGCGTGGTGTTCGCGATTTTTCCCGCGGTCTTCGCGTGGGGTGTCGCGTATGTCTCGCGGAAGATGCCGCCCGGCCGCAACAGGCTTTATGCCTGCGTTCTCGCGCCCTTCCTGTGGGTCGCCGTCGAAGTGGGAAAAACGCATCTGATTCTCGGCGGTTTCCCTTGGAACCTCACGGGTTACGCCGCGACCGAAAGCCTTTCGCTCCTGCAATTGGCGGCCGTCACCGGCGTCTATGGCCTGAGTTTCCTGATTGCGGGCTACAGTTCCCTCGTCGTGTATGCGATCTTGTCCGGCAAACAGAAAATCTGGAAGGCTGCGATTGCAACCACCGGCGCGCTGGTCCTGATCGGCGCCGGGGGTAAATACTTCGTCCCGGTTGCGGTCCCGCAGCAAGTCGCCCATCTCGTGCAGACGAATTTCCCCCAGTCCGAGGAGTATCCCTCGAACTGGATGCAGATTCACGCCGGCGAGCTCGACCAGCTTGAGCGCATCAGCGTGGGCGCCGCGCAGGATTCCCCTGTGCGCCCCAGCCTGATCGTGTGGCCGGAAGTCCCCGCACCGTTCAGCATGCAGGACCCGAATTTTTCCCAGCGGGCGCTGAAGATTGCCCGCGATTCGGCCAGCGATTTTCTTGTGGGCATCGTCGATTGGAAGCGCGATTCGGTGGGGAAGTGGGGAGCCTCCAACACAGCCACGCTCCTCGACCCCGCCGCCCGGCGAATTTTCACCTATGATAAAATCCACCTCGTTCCGTTCGGTGAGTTTGTTCCGTACAGGCGCCTGTTGTGGTTTGCGGGCCGCCTAACAGCCGATATCGGGGATTTCACGCCAGGCACTGCATACGGGGTAGGGAAGTTGCCGGGAGGCACCTTCGGCGTATTCATCTGTTACGAAGCCATTTTTCCGGCGCAGGTCCGTCAATATACGCTGCATGGCGCCCAGCTTCTCATCAACGTCTCAAACGACGGGTGGTTCGGTCGGTCGTCGGCCCCCGCGCAACACTTGATGATGGCGCGCATGCGCGCGGTTGAGAACCGCCGCTGGCTGCTGCGCGACACCAACAACGGCTTCACGGCCTCGATCGACCCGTACGGCCGGGTAATCGCGGAGCTCCCGACCGACGTGCGCACCGAACTCGACGCGCCTTACGGTTTCCGCACGGGTCTAAGCCCATACGTGCGCTTTGGCGACTGGTTCGCGTGGCTCTGCGTCATTGTCTCGCTAGCAATCTTGATTTTTGTCGCCCGCACGCCGAAACTGAACACTGGGGAAAGGCGCTCTTAAAGCAGTCATTCTGAGCGCAGCGAAGAATCTCTCTGAAGTTTTTGTGCTGAATCGAGCTCAAATCGCAGTTCTGAATTTAGTAAGGTAAAGTGATCCATAATGGCCGAACACATAGAAGACCTCCAGCAGCGCTTCGCCGAGCTCAAGAAACGCCTTGATCTTGTGCGAAGCTATCTTTGACGCAGAACCCGCGCGCAAGCAGCTCGCCGAATTCGAAGCGAAAACCAGCGATCCCAATTTCTGGAACGATCAGGAAAAAGCCCAGGCCGTTCTCCAGGAGCGCAAGCAGCTCGAAGACCGCGTCAACGCCGAGAAAACTCTCGACAGCAAGACCAGCGACATCGAAACCTATATCCACCTCGCGCAAGAGGAGTCCGACGACGCCCAGCGCGCTTCGCTTCTGGAAGATCTCGCGAAGGAACTAGCCGCCGCCGATACCTATCTCGCCGAGCTGGAAACCAAAACGCTCCTCGCGGGCGAAACCGACCGCCTGAATGCCATCGTCACCGTAAAGCCCGGCGCCGGCGGCACCGAATCGCAGGACTGGGCCGAAATGCTCCTGCGCATGTATCTCCGCTGGGCCGAGGGAAAAGGTTTTCGCGCCACGATTCTCGATTCCACGCCGGGCGAAGAGGCGGGCATCAAATCCGCAACGGTGCAGATCGAAGGCGAGAACGCTTACGGCATGCTAGCCGGAGAAAGCGGCGTGCATCGCCTGGTCCGCATCTCCCCCTTCGATCAGGCGGCTCGCCGCCACACCTCGTTCGCCTCGGTGTTTGCAATCCCGGAGATCGACGACCGCATCGAGATCGTCGTCCGCCCGGAAGATCTTCGCGTGGACACGTTTCGCGCCGGGGGCCACGGCGGCCAGAACGTCAACAAGGTCGAGTCGGCCGTTCGCATCACCCACCTTCCCAGCGGCATCGTCGTCCAGTGCCAGAACGAGCGCAGCCAGCACAAGAATCGCGACATCGCCATGAGGGTCCTAAAGTCCCAGCTTTATGAGCAGGAGATCGAAAAGCGCCGTGCCGCCCTGCGGAAGCTCGACGCCTCCAAGCCCGAAATCAGCTTCGGGAGCCAGATCCGCTCCTACGTGATGCAGCCCTACCAGCTCATAAAGGATCACCGCACCAAGGTCGAGCGCGGGGACGTGCAGAAAGTACTGGATGGCGACATCGACCCGTTTATACGAGCCTATCTTTTGTACCGCCGGGATGCCGCCTGAGTTCCCCCGAAGCCCTTTATGTGCAACAGAATGCCCAGGGCAGAGTCCCGGCAGTACTACGGCCCGCATTTCACCCGTTCCTAAGCGCCAGTGACTGGTTGTTTAAACCCTTCCGGTGCAATTCATTGACACCAAAAAGAACCGTATGCTAGCGTCAATGGTTCATCCACCCCCACGAAAGCGCAATTTGGTCCCGTGATTGCCTTTCACACTGCCGGAGGAAACTGTATTGGCTCACGACGAAAAATACCTATTCACCTCGGAATCGGTCACCGAGGGCCACCCCGATAAGATTGCCGACCAGATCTCAGACGCAGTTGTCGACACGGTTCTAAAGCATGACCCCCTGGGTCGCGTAGGCTGCGAGACCCTGCTCTCCACCGGCCTCGTGGTGATTGCCGGCGAGATCACCATCAAGAAGGAATTTCAGGGCCACCTCGAGTACGAGAATATTGCCCGCCAGGTGATTCGCGACGTCGGTTACACCCGCGCAAAGTACGGCTTCGACGCCGATACCTGCGGCATCATGTCCTGCGTCAAGCCGCAGTCTGCGGACATCGCCATGGGAGTTGATACCGGCGGCGCAGGCGACCAGGGCCTGATGTTCGGCTTTGCCTGCGACGAAACGCCCGAACTGATGCCCATGCCGATTCAGCTGGCTCATCAGCTCACCCTCAAGCTCTCCGAAATCCGCAAGAAGAACGTCGTCGATTTTCTCCGTCCCGATGGCAAATCGCAAGTCACCGTCGAATACATCGGTGGCCGCCCGGCGCGCGTCGATGCGGTGGTCATCTCGACGCAGCACGACGAGAAGGTCTCTCACGCCGCGCTCAGCGACGTCATCGTCAAGGAAGTCATCAAGCCCGTCATCCCGGAAAAAATGTTCGACAAGAACACCAAGATCTACGTCAACCCCACCGGCCGCTTTGTCATTGGCGGTCCGATGGGCGATGTCGGCCTCACCGGCCGCAAGATCATCGTGGACACCTACGGCGGCTACAGCCGTCACGGCGGCGGCGCGCTTTCCGGCAAGGATCCCAGCAAGGTGGACCGTTCCGCCTGCTACATGGCGCGTTACCTCGCAAAAAACATCGTCGCGGCGGGCCTCGCCCGTAAGGTGGAAGTGCAGCTGGCATACGCGATCGGCGTGGCCGAGCCCGTCTCCGTCATGGCGGACACCTTCGGCACCGGCACGATTCCGAACGCCCAGATCACCGAACTCATTCGCGCCAATTTCAAGCTCACGCCCAAGGGCATCATCGAAGCGCTCGATCTGCGGCGCCCGGTGTACCGCCCCACGGCGGCCTACGGCCACTTCGGCCGCACCGGACCGGGCTTCACTTGGGAACGCACCGACAAAGCCGAATTGCTCCGCAAGGAAGCTGCCGCAGGCAGCCCCGTTGCGGTCCGCGGCTAGCACATTCGCAGCACCCGATTCCGCAGGCGCTACGGCTTCGGCCGTCCCCTGCGGCGCCGAATTAAGACTTTCGCCAAAATCTCAAAAAGGGAGTATCTCGTGGAAACAGCAAAGCTGACAGGCGACGTGAAAGACATCGCCCTCGCCGACAAGGGCAAACGCAGGATCGAGTGGGCCAACCAGCACATGCCCGTCCTGCAATTGATCCGCAAGCGTTTTATCAAGGAACAGCCGCTGAAGGGCATGCGCGTCTCTGCCTGCCTGCACGTCACCAGTGAGACCGCCAACCTCGCCATCACGCTGCGCGATGGCGGCGCCGACGTCGTTCTTTGCGCCTCCAACCCGCTTTCCACTCAGGATGAGGTGGCCGCTTCGCTTCTGAAGGACTACAACATCCCCACCTACGCCATCAAGGGCGAGGACAACGCCACCTATTACGCGCACATCACCGCGGCCCTCGATCACGCCCCGCATATCACCATGGACGACGGCGCGGATCTGGTCACCCAGCTCCTCACCAAGCGCACCGAGCTGATCAAGAACGTGATCGGCGGCACCGAGGAAACCACCACCGGCGTCATCCGCCTCCGCGCCATGGCCAAGGACGGCACCCTGAAGTTCCCGGTCATCGCCGTCAATGACGCGCTCACCAAGCACTTCTTCGACAATCGCTACGGCACCGGCCAGTCCACGCTCGATGGCGTGATTCGCGCCACGAACCTGCTGCTCGCCGGCCTCCGCGTCGTCGTCGCCGGCTATGGCTGGTGCGGACGCGGCGTCGCCATGCGCGCCAAGGGACACGGCGCTGACGTGATCGTCACCGAAATCAACCCCACCAAGGCCATCGAAGCCGTGATGGACGGCTTCCGCGTGATGCCGATGAGCGAAGCCGCCAAAATCGGCGACGTTTTCATCACCGTCACCGGCAACAAGTCCGTGATCGCTCACGACCACTTCGAAAAAATGAAGGACGGCGCGGTGGTCAGCAACTCCGGCCACTTCAACGTCGAGATCGACATCCCCTCGCTCGAAAAGCTCTCGAGCGGCAAGCGGGAAGTCCGCCCCTTCGTTGACGAATACAGCATGAAGGACGGCCGCAAGCTCTACCTGCTGGGCGAAGGCCGCCTGATCAACCTCGCCGCCGCCGAAGGCCACCCCGCTTCGGTGATGGACATGAGCTTCGCCAACCAGGCCCTCTCTGCCGAGTACATGGTCAAGAACTCCAAGGACCTCAAGGCCCAGGTTTACCCCGTTCCCGAAAACCTCGATCAGCAGATCGCCAAGCTCAAGCTCGAGTCCATGGGCTTCCAGATCGACAAGCTCACTCCCGAGCAGGAGCACTACCTGGCATCGTGGTCCGAAGGCACGTAGTCGCAGGTTGCAGTCAGCCTTCGTAATTCAACCGAAACGCAAAAAGGGCGGCCCCTGGGCCGCCCTTTTTTTGCGCTCTTGCCCTGGCCCTTTGCCGTCGCCCCCGGGAACGCCAATCTCCCGATTGGCGTTGTGTCTCACCTTGGCGCCGCGGCCCGCTTCGCCTTGCGCGGTAATTTTGAACGCCGTGAAAAATCCCTTCGCTGTTGCTGTTCTTTGTTGTTTTTCGCCGTTGCCTTTCGCAGTCATTCTGAGCGTAGCGAAGAATCCCTCTTCGCTGTCCACGACAAGCAAACGCAAAAAAGGGGCCCCCGTTTCGGAAGCCCCTTTCGATCCCCGCCAAACTGCCTGTATGGGTTACGCGCCCAGATATTCCACGTGCACGTACGTGCCGAGCCTCACGTTATACGCCAGGTACCAGCCCACGTGATCCGGATCGTCATAAATGACGATCTGATCCCCAGCCCAGTCCCAGTCGCCGCAATAAGACAGGTCATAATCCGCAACCGAGAAGTAGAACCCGCCGAACCAGAAACGGCTCGGGCCGCCGCCTGCAAGCCGCCATACGTGGCCGCGCCCAATGCCTCCCGTAAAGTGCCCGTGCTCCCACGGACGATCCAAGTGATAGTGAGGATCGTTGCGCCCGCTGTCATGCCCCACCCACTGGTTGTTCGGGTGGACGTGGGGAGCCTCCGGGTGTCCCGGCTGATCGCGAAAGCTGCGACTTGCCACACCAGGGTTCTGAGCTGTGCGGTGTTCTGCCTGTGGAGTTGCGGGCGCGCGGTTCTCCTGTGCGTGATTATCCTGCCCGCGGTTATCGGGAGCCGCGGCCGGCGGCGCTGCTTGATGTTGTGCGCCCCCGCCTGCCGGAGCGCGTGGCGCGGGCGCAGGTCCGTGAGCGGGAATATGTCCGCCGCCGTACCCGCCTCGTTGCCCGCCGCCCTGGTTCCCTCCGTGTTGCTGTCCAAAAACTGGCAGGCAGACCAGCAGCCCTGCCGCGATTAATATCGAAGCCCTTTTCATCGTTGCCTCCACTGTTTCTCAGCTGGTTCTCGAGAGTAAGTCCGTCTGATCGTAGCTGATTGTATGGAGATCGCCTGTAAATTCCCACCCAATAAAGTCCCTACGACGGCTGGTTAATCCCTGTAGCGCGGGCCCACGCTCAGCCGGTATTTCGTGTCAGAGCCACGGCCGTGCAAGTCAGCGAGTGGAATTGGCCCATCACCCCGGGAACGCCAATCTCCCGCTTGGCGCTGTGTCTTACATAGTCCCCATGATTCAGATGGTGTGATCGTCCGCGTGGACGCGGAACTGCATCTCGAAGGTATACAGCGGAAACGCGATCGGCACTTCATACGATATATCGATATTCACCGCCGCCACAGTGGGCAGATCGTTCTGATTGCCGCTCTCGACGATCGCGGCAACCCCGGCAATCGGTATCTGCGCTTCCTTCTTGGCCGCAGTTACTTTGATCTCGCCCGGCCTTCCACGGCCAATCCGAGATCCTGAGCCTTCTGCAGAATCTCGTCGCGAACCGTATCCGTCGTGCTGAAATTCGCGGCCGCCAGCTGCGCTTCCTTCCGGGTAGCTTTCTCGAATTCATACCCCTTCATATACGCGGAGCTCATCTGCACGCCCGCATATATGAGCACTCCGGCCAGAATTCCGGCCAGAAGCGCCTGTCCACCCTGGAGAATCAGTTTCCACTCTCGCGCCGAGAGCTTCAGCTTCATGAATTGCCCCTCTACTGAATCGTTAATATGACCGGGAACTTTACCACCCTAACATCCCGAAAATAGGCTGTCGATGCACGCCGCCACCCGCCTGTGGCGGAAAGGTTACGCTGGCCGCTTGGAAATAGACAGCGAAGCGTCGGTGCCTTACCACGACAACCATCGGTTGCATTCGCCAACGCGTCTACTTAAGATCGTTTCGATGAACTTGCCAAAAACGCGCGCATTGCAACAAAGTCCCTCGTGGCGTTCCCCCGCGAGCTATGCAGTCCCCGAAATGCCGCACGGATGCCCCATTATCACCGGCCTGCCGGGTGCGCCTAAGGGAGGGATGAATGGGCGAATGGACGGACCCTTTAGGCCCTCAAAACCCGTGCATTTTCGAGTCGCGTCACTCGACACGCTAAGACGAACGGAAACAGGGCTATCTCACAGAAAACAATCAGTGACGAAGGTGACGACTCGACACTCTTATCGCAACGCCGCGCGCATAAATCTGAGCCCTTTAGGAGGTCGGAACTTCAGCTCCCGCGTGGCAGCAAGCGCTTCGTCTTTCGCCGTTCGTTGTCATTCCGAGCGAGCACAGCGAGTAGGAATCTCTCTTCGCGCACCAATTCCAGCAACCACCATCTCAGCCGCGCAACGCCTTTTAGGGGGTCGGAGCTTCAGCTCCGATAAAAACGACGGCGTGAAGCGCCTCCCTCTCGCGGTGCAGTTTCCGCGAGCCTCCAGCCTTCTGCGTCCAGCCTCAAGCCTCCAGGTCACGACAAGACCATGATGAACGATTGGGCGGCCTGGGCCATCGAAACCGCCAAGCGCCGCGGCGCCACCTACGCCGACGTCCGCGTGATGGACATTCGCCAGCGCGACATTTCCACCAAAAACGGCGAAGTCGGCACGCTCTCTGAGACCGAATCGCTCGGCATCGGCATCCGCGTAATTGCTGGCGGTTCCTGGGGCTTCTCCTCCACCGACCGCCTCACCCGCGAAGGCGTCCAGACCTGCGCTGCCGAAGCCGTAGCCATCGCCAAAGCATCCGCGCTCGCCAAGCGCGAGGATGTCGCTCTCGCCCCGGAAGGCTCTTACGTCGATACCTGGCAGAATCCCTTCCTCAAGGACCCTTTCCGCATTCCCGTAGAGCGCCAGATCGATCTCCTGCTCGCCGCCGATAAGGAAATGCGCCGCGTCAAAGGCGTCACCGTCGCGGAAGGCTGCATGACGTTCCGCCGCATCGAGCAGCTTTTCGCTTCGAGCGCCGGCTCGCAGATTCACCAGATCAAGATGCAATCGGGCGCCGGAATCGTCGCCACCGCCTTCTCGGGAAACGAAATCCAGAAGCGCTCGTATCCCAATAGCTTCGGCGGCCAGCACATGCTCGCCGGCTACGAGCTGGTGGAATCGCTGGACCTCGCCGCGCACGCCCAGCGCATCGGCGAGGAAGCGGTCGCCCTGCATTCCGCCGCGCAATGCCCCGAAGGGCAGCGCACCATCATCCTCGATGGCTCGCAGCTCGGCCTGCAGATTCACGAATCCATCGGCCATCCGATCGAACTCGACCGCGTCCTCGGCATGGAAGCCAATTTCGCCGGCATGAGCTTCCTCACCACCGAGAAGTTGCGAAAGCTCAAATACGGCTCCGATATCGTGAACGTCGTTGCCGATGCCCGCCTCGAACACGGCCCCGGCCTCGGCACGTTTGCCTACGACGACGAAGGCGTTCCCGCGCAGTGTACCCCGATCATCACCGACGGCCTCTTCACCGGCTATCTCAGCAGCCGCGAAACCGCCTCCGCCATCGGCGAAAAGCGCTCCGGCGGCACCGTGCGCACCGAAAGCTGGAACCGTCTGCCCATGATCCGCATGACCAACATCAGCATCAATCCCGGCACGTGGAAGTACGACGACCTCATCGCCGACACCGAGGACGCCATCCTGATGGAAACCAACCGCTCCTGGTCTATCGACGACCGCCGCTACCATTTCCAGTTCTCCACCGAAATCGGCTGGGAGATCAAGGGAGGCAAAAAAGGCCGCATGCTGAAAAATCCCAGCTACAGCGGCATCACCACCGAATTCTGGAATAGTTGCGACGCAATCTGCTCCCGCGATTACTGGACCCTGTGGGGCACGCCCAATTGCGGCAAAGGCCAGCCGATGCAGACCATGGGCACCGGGCACGGCGCCTCCCCCGCGCGCTTCCACAACGTCAAAGTGGGAGCCGCGTTCGCGAAATGACGCCCGCCAGAGCACGCCGCCGCCCCCGCGCCCCGCTCGACCCGCTTCTCGATCTCGACGCTCTAGCCGAGCGCATCATTAAATTGAGCGAAGCCGATGAAACGGAAGTGGAGATACACATCGGCTCCGATGCGCTCACGCGCTTCGCCAACAACACCATTCACCAGAACGTCGCCGAGCAGACCCTGGGAATCTCCGTCCGCGCGGTGGTTGACGGCCGCACCGCCCGCTCCTCCACCAACAAGACCGACGACGAGTCCCTTCGCCGCGTCGTCGCCTCCGCCGCCCAACTAGCGCACAACCAGCCGAAAAATCCTGATTTGCTGCCCATGCTCACCCGGCAGAAATATCAGAAAGTCGCTCGGTTCTCCGGCGCCACTTCCGCTGCCAACCCGCAGATGCGCGCCCGCGCCGTCACCAAGGTATGCCGCATGGCGGATAGAGCCAAACAAACAGCAGCGGGAATTTTTTCGAGCGGCTCGGCCCACTCAGTGATGGCCAATTCGAAGGGACTATTCGCCCGCCACGAGCAGACCCGCGCGGAGTTTTCCGTAACCATCCTCGAAGAGAATTCCTCCGGCTGGGCCAAATCCACGTCGTACGATATTCGGGAAATTGATCCGGAAGCCCTCGCCGAAAGCGCCAGCCAGAAAGCCGCAAACTCGCGCAACCCGCGCGAACTCGAACCCGGCCATTACACCGCGATTCTCGAACCCGCCGCGGTCCTCGATCTGGTGGGCTTCCTTTTCTACGATTTTGCAGCCACTGCCGTCCGCGACAAGCGCTCCTGCCTCACAGGCCGCCTAGGCAAAAAGCTATTCGGCGAAAACATCACGTTGTGGGATGACGTTTACCATCCACTGCAGCTAGGCCACCCATTCGACGGCGAAGGCGTACCTCGCCAGAAAGTGTTGCTGATCGATCGCGGCGTCCCGAAGAACCTTGTCTATTCCCGCGCCACCGCCAAGAAAATGAAGACCAGGCCCACCGGCCACGGCTTCGCGCTTCCCAACGAGCACGGTGAAGCGCCAATGAACCTGGTGTGGAGCGGAGGAGACAAATCCATCGGCGAGATGGTTGCATCCACCGAGCGAGGAGTTCTCGTAACGCGCCTCTGGTACATCCGCGAAGTAGATCCCTACAACAAAATCCTAACCGGCATGACGCGCGACGGCACCTTCTTCGTCGAAAACGGCCGCGTAACCGGCGGAATCCGCAACTTCCGCTTCAATCAAAGCGTCATCGGCATGCTCTCCAGCGTCGAGATGCTCGGCCCCGCCGTGCGCTCCTCCGGCGAAGAATCCTTCGACATGGTAGTGCCCGCAATGAAGGTGCGCAATTTCCACTTCAGCGAAGCAACAAAATTCTAGCCGGCGCCAATGCCTTTGCTTTCCGCCGCAGCCGTCGCACTTCGCCTTGGCCGCCGCTTTTCGCCGTAGCCACTGCTTGTCGCTGTAGCCGTTGTTTTTCGCTTTTGCCGTTGCGGGTGCCCGACCCTTCGGTGTCAAGGGTCGGGCTTCTCTCTTGCTTGCCGCTGCCTTTGCTTTTCGTTGTCATTCTGAACGCAGCGAAGAATCCCTCTTCGCCGTTGCCTTTAGCCGTTGCCGTTGCTCGTCGCTGCTGCTTTTGCTTTTCGTCGTCGCCGTTCGCAGTCGTCCTGAGCGCAGCGAAGAATCCCTTTATGGTTTCGCACGCCGAACGAAGAACTGCGCCTTGTCCACGCTCGCCGGCACAGCCACATCGAAGAACCCCACCATCATTTCATCGTAGGTCTGATCGCCCCAGCGCACCGCCGCCTCCGGATCGGGATTATGCGGATTGCCCTTCGAATTGTCGTACCACGCCACCGCTTGCAGCACGGTCCCTGCCTTCAGCAACCGCGGCTCCGCGAGCCGGTAACTGAGCTGCCAGTAAAAATCGTAATTCACGCGCAGCAGCGTCTCGATCCCGCCGCCGGGCTGCAGGATGTTGTACTCGAAGCGCTTCCCGCGCAGGTGCATGTGCGGGAAGAAGCTGAGCAGCAGGGCATCGTTGGGAATCGAGCCATGCACCTCCACGCGGAAGTCCGGCACGCCGGGCGGAATCACGAACTTGTCGTTCGTCAATTGCAGCGTGAGCACGCGCTGCTTCGGCGGTTCCTTGGCGAACACCAGCCCCACGCTGGTCTGGTCGCTCATCGGATGGCCGTGCGCCATGTAATGCATCTGGAACACCAGGTCCGAGCCGGCGGGAATGAACTTCGCCATGCCGCTCGTCCAGTTGTCCGGCGAACTTCCCGGCGCGTACACCAGAAGAATATCGGCGGTGGTGAAGTGAGTGTCGTTGCGGTCCTGCTCGTCGTTCATGTCCGCGCCGGTGAAAGGCTCGCCGACCGGCGCATGCTGCAGCCAGCGCGAATCCGGCGGACGCACGTACACCACCGCGTGATGCACATTCTCCCGGCTCGATGGCCGCACCTCGGAGAACTGCACCCATTTGCCCTCGGTGAATCCCGTGTGCACGATCTCGTAGGTGTACTGCACGTCGCCGCGCGCGGGAATCGCCACCGGTTTCGGCATCTGTATCACGGCGTCCGGCGGCGGGATCATCCATCCATGCGCCCACTCGCGAGGAGCAGGAGCGTCATGCGGATCGCCCTCCGGCGCATTCGAGTCCGCCCAGGAAGCGAGCGTGGCGATCTCCTGCGGGCTGAGCGAAGGGTCATTCGAGAAATGCCCGATGCCCGGATCGGCAAACCACGGCGGCATTTGTTTCTGACTCGTAGCGTTGGCGATGGCCGTTGCGAACGGACGAGCTTGTTCGTAGTTGACGAGCGGCATCGAGCCGATTTCACCCTCGCGATGGCACGCTTGGCAGTGATTCTGCAAGACGGGTAGCACGTCGCGATAGAACGTCGGGGGCGCACTACTGGAGCTATGCGGTGGCGAGCCTTGCCGCGAAAAGCTTGGCGAAACCGCGCACAGGGCCGTCAAACCAATTGCGCCCAGGATGCTTCGCTGCAATTTCATCCAAACTACTGTAGCCCTATTGCGCAGTGAACTGAAGGCTGGAGATGGCCCGCGCGATCACGTTCTCCTGGATTTGCACAAGGTCGCTATCCGCAAGGGTCATCCCGAATATGGTGAATAGCCGTGCGCCGTGCGGGACGAACACCGCCACTCCCGACCAATCGTGCCCGTCGACGCCACCGCGAAAGTGGATCTGGATCGCGCGAGCGCCCGAAACGGTGAGGCTCGTTTCTCCGAGCGGCCGGAAGTTGTCCATGATGTCGCGAAGCCGGCGTTCGGTAGCGTCCCGCACGCTGTCGATGGAATTAGCGGCCAGTTCCTGCCCCACCAGCAGATAGGTGGTCTGGTCGTTCGTCCCCATCGCGGCAATAGCGCCGGGGAGAAGCGACGGCACGCCCGCGATCACCTCCCACGCCGGGGGCTTGTACATCTGAAATCCGTAGGTCTGGTTAGTGTAGGTGTTGCCGACCACTTTTTCGCGAATCGGCCCCGGCTCGGCGGCAGGAGGCGGCACCGCCTTCGGCGGCTCGGGAGTTTTCGGGGCGCTCGCGCTAGCAGATGTGCTCTTGGGCGCTGGCTCGGCAACCACCACAGCCGTTTTCTCGACCGGTTTAACTGGCGGTGCCGCGACAGGAGCAGTCACTGCCTCCGGCTTTGCGATTTTTGCGACCGGCACGGGTTGGGCAGGTGTCGGCTTAAGCGCTGAAGCTGGTTTTTCCGGAGGCGAAGGCGGTTTGGCAGGCGGTACCGCTGGCGGAGAAGGCTGTGCAGCAGGGGGCGCGTTGTTCGGGGTCGCCTTTGCAGCCTCGACAGGCTTGGCTAGGGCCACCGGCGCGGGGTCGGGCTTGGCTACCGCTGCGGGCGCTGGTTTCTCGGCGTCGCTCTTGCCATCATTCTTGCCTTCGCTCTTGGCTTCGTTCTTGCCCTCGGAAATATTGATGGACGCGACCTGGTCCTTCTGCACCACGGCAAAGCCGTAGCTCGTCTTCACCTTGAAGGAGTTTTCTTCGAAGCCCACGATCATGCCGGTGATCTTGGTGCCGTCTTTGAGTTTTAACTCGTCGGCGCGCGCCCACAGGGGTGCGAGCAGCGCCATCGCAGCGAGGAGCGGAGTCCCAAGCCTCATGGAATCGAGTATGGCGCGCAGGCCGACGGGCGGCAAGCTTCAGCGTGTGGACTATGTCAGGTTAGTCAGCTGTCGGGAAGTACGGCGAGTACTACGAGGAGAGCATCACTCCGAGCCAGAATGCACCGAAGACCATGGCCACCAGGAGCAGCATCAGGCGCATGCGCTTCTTGCGCACGGACACGACAATCACGCCCATCATGCAAACCAGAAACGCCAGCTCCGGCCAGAACAGCTTTGAGACCGTTTCAGGCCCCGATTGCGACGCAGGTTCTTGAATCAGCACGGAAGCGAAGGACGTGATAGCGGCAAGAGAAGCGGCAAGCACGCCTGCCAGCGCTGTTCCCTTGGCCCAGTTGGGAAAGACCCAGGTTTTGAGGGTGTCGCGCCAGTCGAGCCACGTCTGCACCACCACGACGCCCACTAAGATCAGAACGAACAACGCCACGTCGCCCTCCCAAGATGCGGGTTACCGTGATCGGTTGCGCCGGCAGTACTGGAACGAACTCGGCGGGCTCGATTTCAGACGACAGAACCCACCACGGAGCTGGCAATCCACCGACCAACACCCGTATCGACGCGCGATTTCAGCTCCCCAATAAGTCTCATCTAATTAAATATTTACAGCCCGGCGTGTCGAAGTGCCGCTGTCAAGGGAGAAATCCCGTAGGCGATTCAGTTGCGATTCATGGCAAGCGGTTGCTCGAAGTAGGAAACGTTTTGCGCGTTACATTGCATTCATCATCGCTGGCGTTGGCATTCTCACAACGTCGCGAACCATGTGAGCCAGCGCCCGCTGCTTTATCTGCTAGGATAACGAACGCAAATGCGACCTCCCTGGGTGATTGCACATCGCGGCGCATCGGGGCACGCTCCCGAAAATACCTTCGCCGCCTTTCAACGCGCCGTGGAACTGGGCGGCACCTTCATCGAGACGGACCTGCACGTCACCCGCGACGGTCGTTTCGTCGCCATCCACGACGATACCGTCGAGCGCACCACCAACGGCAGTGGCGACGTGCGCAACTTCACCCTCGACGAGCTTCGCCAGGTCGACGCGGGCATGTGGTTTGACCGCACCTTCATGGGCGAGCGCATCCCCACGCTCGAAGAGGTTCTGGAGTTTTCCCGGGAGCACGACGTCGTTTTCTACCTCGAACTCAAGTACGCCGCGGTCTGGGGGATGGACCACGCGCTGGTTGCAGCCCTCCAGAAAGCCCAGAGCGCGCCTCGCACGATCGTGATTTCGTTCGACCCGGCGACGCTGACACCGCTCCGGCGTCTCGATCCCTCGATCATGACCGGTCTGCTAGTGGAAGACGCCAAGCCGGATTGCATTCAATCAGCCATCGACCTGGGCGCCCGCCAGCTTTGCCCGAAGGTCTCCAGCGTGACGCCGGAACTGGTCGAGAAGGCGCACCGCTCGGATTTACAGGTGGTGACCTGGACCGCCAACACGCTGGCGGACATGCGCGCAATGATGGCTGGCCGGCGTCGACGGGATCATGACCGACTTCCCGGACCGGCTCCGCGCCCTGATTGAAGATTCGATGGCCAACAAGAAAGCCTGACCGCCGAGCGCCAGTCCGGCGCTAGCGCAATTGCGCAAACAGCGCGGCGAACTGGGCAATCGTCAGCTGTTCGGCTCGCGCGTCAGGACGAATGCCGTTGCTCTCCACCGCCTTTCGAATCTGCTCGTCGGAGACAATAGACCGCAGATTATTCCGCAGTGTCTTCCGTTTTTGACCGAAGCACAGTTGCACGAATTCGAGGAACCGCTTTTCGTCTTCTCCAGCTGATGCCGAGAGAAGCGCGCTCTCCCGGCAATGTCATCTGCACCAGTGCCGACGTGACTTTCGGCGGCGGCCTGAACGCCCCCGGCGGCAGCCGCATCACGATCGCAGGCTTGGTATAGAACTGGCAGATCGTCGATAAGTATCCATAATCGCGGCAACCGGGATGCGCGACGATCCGCTCCGCCACCTCCAATTGAATCACGATGTGAATCGAAGCAATCCGCCCGGCGCACTCGAACAGCCGGTGCAGAATCGGCGACGTGATGTAGTAAGGCAAGTTGCCATACACGCGGAATTGCCCATCCGCCAGCGCGGGAATGTCGGTGGTAAGCACGTCGCCAGCCACCACTTCGACGCCGGGCCACGCGGCGCGATCGCTTTCCACGAGTTCGCGAAGGCTCGCAGCCAGGGGCGGATCGGCCTCAATCGCAATCACGCGGCAACCCTCGGCGGCAAGCAGCCGTGTCATCTCGCCGTGGCCGGCGCCGATCTCAATCCATTGATCGCCGGGGTGGCGGGGAAGCGTTCGCAGAATCCGCTGCTGCCAGCCTGAATCCGCGAGAAAGTGCTGCCCCATTCGCTGTCGCGCCATGTGCGATGCAGTGTAGCAACGCCCCGCGCACTGAACAAATCGCGCGCCAAGCCGTCCATCCGCGCGCACGCCATCCGGACATTTGCCGACTCGCCGCGCGTGTGATTAGATCGTACGGCCAGCCCGACATTGCCTTGACGGGTTCTCCGGCATTCGTTAACGTTTTTATGCACGACTTTCCACGCCCATGGGGCGCCATGAAAATCCTCTTCGTCGCTTCGGAAGGATTACCCTACTCAAAAACAGGCGGCCTCGCAGACGTTGTCGAAGCTCTGCCGAAAGCGCTGTGCCAGATGGGCCACGAGGTAGCGGTCCTGCTCCCGCGCTACCACGGCAACAAGGTCAATTCGGTGCTGATCTCCAGCCTCAGCATTGCGCTGGGCGATACCCTGCGGTTCCCCATGATCGGCGAAGGCCAGCCGCACCACGGCGTCCGCTATTTTTTCGTCAGCGACCCGGAATTTTTCGAGCGTCCCCATATTTACGGAGATAAGAGCGGCGATTATCCCGACAACGCCGAGCGCTTCACCGAGTTTTCGCGCGCCGCCATCGAATTCATGAAGCGCGTCTGGCTGCCCGACGTGGTTCATTGTCACGACTGGCAAACTGGCCTCGTGCCGGTGCTGCTCCGCACGCAGCACGCCGAAGATCCCGCCGTGCGTTCGCTCCCCGTGGTGCTGACGATCCACAATCTCGGCTACCAGGGTTTGTTCCCGGAAACCGCGCTGCGCAAGTGTGGACTCCCGGAGAGCCTGTTCAGCCTGAATGCGCTCGAATTCTACGGCAAAGTCAACTTTCTGAAGGGCGGCCTGCTCTTCGCGGATTATTTGACCACCGTGAGCCGCCGCTACGCCAAGGAAATTCAGACGCCCGAATACGGTTGGGGACTCGACGGCGTCGTCCAGGGCCGCGCGGATCGCATGGTAGGCATCCTCAACGGCGCCGATTATTCCGAGTGGAGCCCCGAAGCGGACAAGCTGATCGCGCAGGATTACTCCATGCACGATCTCAAGGGCAAGCATGCCTGCAAAAAGGATCTTCTCGACGTGTTCGGCCTGCCCTCCTGGAACATGGATCGCCCGGTGATCGGAATCGTGTCGCGCTTCGTCAACCAGAAGGGATTCGACCTGATAGCCGCGGTTGCCGATGAACTCATGGCCGAAGACCTGGCCCTCGTCGCTATCGGCACCGGACAGCCGGAATACGAGGGGCTATTCCAGCATCTGGCGCAGCGGCATCCCGAGCGCGTGGCCGTAAAAATCGGCTACGATAACGCCACGGCCCACAAAGTGGAAGCCGGACGCCGACATGTTCCTGATGCCCTCGCGCTACGAGCCCTGCGGACTCAGCCAGATTTACAGCCTGCGCTATGGCACGGTGCCCATCGTTCGCGCCACCGGCGGCCTCGACGACACGGTGCAAAATTTCGATCCGCGCACGAAACAAGGTACGGGATTCAAGTTCGAAGAGTACAATGGACCAGCGCTCCTGGAATGCGTTCGAACTGCCCTTGCGACCTACCGCGACCCCGCGGCATGGTGTGCGGTGCGGGCCAACGGCATGGCCAGGGACTTTTCCTGGAAGGCTTCGGCGGCGTCCTATGTGACGCTGTACGAAGCGGCCAAGAGATCGAGAATCCCCAGGGTTGCTAAAACATCTAAAGGATAGAGCCGCGACCGCCCCTCAGCCGGTCGCGCTCGATAAAGGAAAATAAGGACAAACATGGCAGATAACATTCAAGCAGTCACCGACGCGAACTTCCAGGCAGACGTCATCGAAGCCAGCAAGACCCAGCCGGTGATGGTGGACTTCTGGGCGGACTGGTGCCGTCCGTGCCACATGCTGTCGCCCACCGTGGAAGAAATCGCGCGCGAGCATGCCGGCAAGGTGAAGGTCGTAAAGCTGAACGTCGACGAAAATATGAACGCGGCGGGCAAGTTCAATATCCGCGGCATCCCCACGCTGCTTGTTTTCAAGGGCGGCCAGGTGGCCGATCAGATTGTCGGCGCGGTTCCCAAGGAACAGATCGTTAAGGTCCTCGAGCGCCACATCGTCGCCTCGTCGTAGGCCCGTTTCCTCCGCACGTGAACGAGTGACTGGCGGTTCCGCAGTGAACGCCGACCGAACGGGAATAGACCATCCGCGCCGTGCCCCCGCGCAAAAAACGTGCGAGCGCTGCGGCGCTCTTTTTTCGTGCGGCGCTTCAGGCGTGACCTGCTGGTGCGACGCCGTAAAGCTCGGCCCGGAAATACTCGCAAGTTTGCGCACCAAGTATCGCGACTGCCTGTGTCCGCATTGCCTATCCGCCGCCGCGAATGTCAAGCTTCCATCGTGAAAAGCGCCGCCAAAAAAGAAGTGCGCCGGTGCCGCTGGGCCCAAAGCCCGGCCCAAAGCCAGGCCATGATGGAATATCACGACCGCGAATGGGGCGTCCCCGTCCATGACGACCGGCAACTCTTCGAGTTCCTGATACTAGAAGGCGCCCAAGCCGGCCTGAGTTGGGAAACCATCCTCAAAAAGCGCGAAA
This sequence comes from uncultured Acidobacteriota bacterium, assembly GCA_963797585.1. GTDB lineage: Bacteria > Acidobacteriota > Terriglobia > Acidiferrales > UBA7541 > Palsa-295. The sequence continues at coordinate 71,577 of CAWCQH010000006.1, read as the reverse complement.
ACTATCGCAAAGCCTTCGATTCTTTCGATCCGGAAAAGATTGCCCGCTACGACGCGCAAAAGACGCGGAAGCTGATGGCCGACGCCGGAATAGTGCGCAACCGCCTGAAGATCGCCGCCGCCGTCTCCAACGCCCAGGCGTATCGAGCGGTAGTGAAGGAATTCGGCAGCTTCGACAGCTACCTCTGGCAATTTGCGCCAGCCCGAAGCAAGAAAACCGCATCGCAGGCGCCGCCCAGGTCCCCGGGAAAAATAATCACGCGAACGCCAGAATCGGACGCCATGAGCAAAGACCTGAAACGCCGCGGCTTTCGCTTCGTAGGCACAACGATCTGTTACGCGTTCATGCAAGCGGTCGGCATGGTAAACGACCACGCCCCGGATTGTTTCCGCCGCCCCCAGATTCAATCCTGGCACCGCCCAGCCTGACGACTCTATACTGGGCCTTAGGGCTTTTGATCAGTCACCCGCTGCGCCCCGGTCCGCCTCGCTTTAAAGCAGTCATTCTGAGGGCCGTTTTCGCCCGAAGAATCTCTCTTCGCCGTAGGGGTTGCGGGTGCCCGACCCTCCGGTGTCAAGGGTCGATCTTCTGTCTTTCTTGCCGCTGCCTTTGCTTTCATTGTCATCCTGAGCCCATACGCGCGAAGCGCGGATGGGTGAGGGACCTGCTTTTTCTTCACCTGCCAAGCGTTCCACCTGTCAAAGCTCCGGCGCGCCAGATCGTCGCCCCCTGGGAACGCCAATCTCCCGATTGGCGCCGTGTTCTCGCCGTCGCGTCGCAGTCCGTCTCGCCGTAAGCAGTAATTCCCTCAGCGCTTAAGCACCCGCCCAACTGCCTCCGGAAGCCGCCCCTGGCAAGCCATGAGCGCGACGCGCAGCAGAGCCGCCACGCTCATGAGGTCCCGAATCTCCCCGCGCTCCACGCGCGCAACCGCCTCCCAGAAGGGCACCCGCAAAACCCTCAGCTGCTCGGTCTCCTCCGGCTGAGCGATTCCCTCGCTGATATCCCAAGCTAGAAAAGCCGTGCCCTGCTCGTTGGTAACGCTGTTGGAAAGGTCCATGCCAAGGATTTGCAGCCATTGCCCTGCGGTAACGCCGCACTCCTCAAGAAGTTCCCGCTGCACCGATTCGAGCAGCGACGTGCCAACCAGCCCGCCCCCCTCCGGAATCTCCCAGCTGTAAGCGTCCGTAGGGAAGCGATACTGCCCCACCAGAATCGTTTGGCCCTTTTCATCGATGGGGACAACGCCCAGCGCGTGATTCTTGAAATGCACCACGCCGTAGACGCCGGGTCCGCCTCTGGGATTGCGGACTTCGTGATGATCCACGCGAATCCACGCGTTCTCATAGCGCGTTTCCTTGGAAATCACCGCCCAGGGATTCTTCGTCTCGTCCATGCGCACGCGTCTCCGCTTTCAATGAATTTCTGCTCAACACTCCATAGTACCCGACGTGCCTGCTCCGCTTCGCGCGCGAAACCAGCTGGTGTTGCGAGGTGTAAAGCTTCGGGTGGTGGTGGGGAGTTTCCGGCTGCGGCGTTTGTCAGGATCTTGGCCCTTCCGACGATTTCAAGGATCGATCGCAGCATACCGTCCACGCGGACACATGGGGTACTGGGCCGGTCTGTCCGCCCCGGAAGTCCGGTTAACTGGAACGACGACCACGGGCGGTGTACGTGGTATATATTCCCCTCAACAATGACGAGAGCGGCGTCAGATCGATGGTCGGGAATAACCTCTGCGGCGGTTGCGGCGTTCACCGGAAGTTCGGTAACGTTAGTTTACGGTGCACTATGGATGTGGGAATTGCAACAGTCGTCGATCAGGCTGTCGCGACTTCCTTTTTCGAAACAATCTATGCTGTTTATCGCAACAATCTCAACAATTGCAGCTGTCTGGGGCCTGATTACTGCCTTCAATCTTCTGCACCGCCGAGAGTGGGCGAGGATCTCGACCCTGATTTTTGCTTGGTTATGCTTGGTCTTTTGCCTACCGCTAATGATTTTATGGCTCGTAATTCCACTGCCAAGGATTGAGGGAACCTCGCCGACTTTCAACGTTGAAGTCCGCCTATTCGCGACAACCTTCTTCGCAGCGTTTGTTGCGGTAGGCACTTGGTGGCTCTATTTTTTCAGCAAGCGATCCACCGACCGTGCGGTAGTGTCTTAATTTTAAAATTCCGGTACTGTGATATTCATGCGTTGCTGACTCATTGGATTCTTTTGGCCCTCGCTGCTAGTCTGGCTTCTTGCGGTCCCGCAGGCTGAAAACGATCAGGAACACCACAATCACGATCTCCACAAGAAGGGAAACTGGATTCCTGGTCACCCTCGCAATCACCTCGGGAATGCCGTCATCCGGGTAGAACCGAGGCAACAGCATCCACACCAAAAATAACCCCAGCACCCACATCGCAATCTCTTGCCTTCGGTTGATTTTCATTTCACTTCCTCAAACTTCAGAAGTTTCACACTGCGGCATTCAAGGTGCTCCGTATCCATTCTGAGACGGTCTGTTTGCTGGCCTTAACCTTGGACTCAATCGCTCGAAATTCATCGAGCGTAACCCGAATACGCAACATTCTGACTTTTGCGGTCCCCTTTGGGAGCGGTGGCCGCCCCGCCTTCTTATTCTTCTGCTGGCTCAAGGCTTCTAATCTCCTGTACGATTGCCGCTTTGACTGCTGCCTCTGCCGATAGGATCGGGGCGACATGGAGCACCGTCACATGGCGGCGTGGCTTTTTTGGATCGTCCGTGTCGTGCGACCATGCGTAAACTTTAGGCGCTTTCGGATGGCCTACAAGATCAAATACCTCTACGATTCCTTCCCACACTGTCTTGCCCTGGAATGTCTCTTTGACTGGCACGCTCTGGACGTGCCTCGACTCCACGCCGTGCAACTTTCTAATCACATTCTGTAGCTCGGATATGTAGCTCACAGGGCAGCCTCAACTAAATTTCCCACCGTCCAGAAGTCTCGCTCAATTCCAGCCGCCACCGCGGGAGTCATGCGAAGTGCGCCATGCCGCTTCACGAAATTGTAGTATGCAAAGTGCAGGGCAACCGCTGCCTCAAAGTTCTCTTTCTTCTTGCTGAATGCGTAGGTCAGCCGAGTCAATCGGCGCATGTGAAGGCGCGTTGTGCCGTTCAACCGCTCAACGTGGCTCGTTGTCGCAAGGCTCATATCTGGACGCCCGGCAAACGCCCTCTTATTCATTCCGATAACTTCCGCATCCATAGATTGATCGTCAAACACCTTCACGATCTGAGCGTAATCTACATTCGCGCCAAAGGCTTGCTCTACTGCCCCAGGATAAGCGTGGAGTGAATCTGTGGAGACTTGGACGCGATTATTGAGCCTTGAAGCTACGTCGGAAACAAAAGCATTTGCTGTCGTCGCATCGCGCTTGCCGACCTTGAATGAAGGAACTAGCTTGGTATCCGAATCAATCGCGCAGAACGTCCACACATCGCCGCAATCAGGGTTATCGTTTGGCTGGAGGTGCTTTTGCTTCTTTCCGATGAATCCCCATAGCTCATCGAATTGCAGGTGCTGGCAGGTAAGATTCCGCATCTTACTGTCCAGCAGGCCCGCACAACCTTGGCCGACGCGCACGCCGAGATTCATAATCGTATTGCGGTTGACTCCTGTCATGCGTTCGATCTGCCGGATGCCGGAACCTTCTGCTAGTGGACTGTAACGGCTGAACTGGAAGTAATGTGGCGTGTAGGATCGAAGTAGCGCCACTTTACGGTTTTTGGCACCTTGTTGTAGTGGCGGATGTACTTCATGAGCTTTCTCCGTAAGTCGGCCAACGAGGTGAACACGCCTCGCGCAATAACGTCGCGCTCGATCTTGGCGAACCAGAGTTCGATCTGGTTGAGCCAGGAGGAATAGGTCGGGGTGAAGTGCAAGTGAACCTTCGGATGTCGATCCAGAAAGTCCTCGACGTGCCCCGTCTTATGGGCCGAGAGATTGTCGGCGATCACGTGGATCTCTTTTCCGCGTGGCTGTTTGACAACAATGTCCGCCAGGAATGCCACGAACTCCGCCGACGTGTGTCGCGCGGCCGTTTTGCCGAGCACCTCGCCTGTCTTGGTGTCGAACGCCGCGTACAAGGACAGCGTGCCGTGCCGGAAGTACTCAAAGCCGTGCCGTTCAGCGCGCCCGGGGGAGAGCGGCAACACGGGATCCTTGCGATCGAGCGCCTGAATCGCCGTCTTTTCATCCACACAGAAGACCGCCGCATGCGCCGGCGGGTTCAGATACAGCCCAATGATGTCGGCGGCCTTTTGCTCAAAGTTCGGGTCGTCGGTTGCCATGTATCGGTCGAGTCGCTGTGGCTTCAGGGCGTGCTTGGACCACACCCGCGCCACCATCATGTGACTGACCCGGAGCTGCGTTCCCAGCCGGCGCGTGCTCCACTGCGTCGCCCCGTCCGGCGGTGTTCGCTTGAGCGTCCATTCCAGAATGCGCGCCTCCAGTGCAGGAGTCAGCGTGCTAGCCCGTTGCCCGGCGTGCCTGCTGAACAACCCTGCCAGCCGCTCTTCCCGAAATCGCTTGCTCCAGCGATCGATAAACGCATCATTGCAGTCCAGCTTGTCGCGAATCGCGGCCCACGTATGGCCGCCCTCCAGCAACAATATCAACCGCCCCCGGCGCGCGTCATTGGCACGCCCACTACGGCTCGTCGCTCGCTGGCTGAGTTCCATACGTTCCGCGTCGGTCAGTACGATCGTGTTCTCCATGAACATCATTATACTACCGTTTTAGATGTTACGGTCTACTAGTGCGCTGATTACTGCGATTTGCTTCTCGGCTGGTAGAATGTTTCCCATTTGCGTTCTCCCTATGCCGATTACTGTATCCCAATAAGTAGTGCTTGTCAAGAAGTATTTGTGGGATACAATATCGGCGCTATGAAACGGCTTAAGAAATGGTGGTGGATTAGCCTTGTTGTCGCAGTCGCCCTCGTAATAGGGTGGGAAGAGAAACGCTGCCAAACCCAAGCCTACGAGTGTAGGACCAGCTATGCGGCGCAGGCGCAATCTGAAAGATTGTCCGGGAGTATCCCCGTAGATCAGCAAGCATCCGAACAAGAGGCAATAACAGCCGCCTGCGAACCGAATGGCTACTTCTGCCGCCTTTTTGGTGCCGCAAACCTCCCAACGATGCTCTTGGTCTTTATTGGAATCGGCGCTATATGGGCTGCCTTGAAAACCTTGAATACCATCAAACAGCAAGCTGACATCATGGAGAGGCAAACTAAGGCTTTGATTGCTTCGGAACGCCCCTATCTCGTTATTAGCGTAGAATCGCCATCTCCCAATCAGTTCGTTTTTACTGCTAAGAATGAAGGCCGCACTCCCGCGAGGATCAATTCGATTTGGAGCAAGATGCTCATGGACGACCGGGACGGACCTTTGCAAATCCCGTCTGATGAAGAGATGGCGAACTCGGTCATGAGCACTCCGCCGCAATTGCTGCCCCCGAAGGGCACTTGCACAGTCTACTTTTGCGACGAACACCGACTGGAACTGATGCGGGGAGACGCATTCTATGCCGTCTATTTCCACGGAAGGATAAGTTATTCCAATACCTTGGGAGTTGATCCCGTCAGGACTTATGAGACCAAATGGTTGTATAGTCAACTTCCGCTCAAAGGCAAACTCGCTATTCCACGTCCTGACCCTCGCCATCCCGAACACAATACTTGGACATAGAGCCACACCCAGAATACAAATTAAAACACTACCGACCGTGCACAGCCCTGTTGTAGCAACGTGAAAATGTCACCCTAACGGCAACGTAAAAATGTCACCCTCCCGCCAAGGTTGGAATGATCGAGCCGGGTATCGCGATAGTAGAGCGAGACGCGGCCATTGAGAGCCTGATGGATCTGGACTTTGGCTCCGGCGAAACTGAAGCGGCGGGGCTGGGGATGAATTTGCAGCCGGCGGCCGTCCCATTGCACAACGTTATCGTTGCTGACGATGCGTTCATGAGTGAAGCAACAGATGCGTTCGAGGTTTTCCGGAGCCGGGCGCCAGGCCATCGCTGCGTCGCGGGGAGTGCGCGCGAAGCGGCGGTTGTAGTCGGCGACGAAGCGAGCCAGGACGCGGTTGGCCGAGTCCAGATCGTGGGCTTGGGCCAAGCGGAGTTCACTGGTGAGGCGATCCTGAAGCACGCCCCAAAGGCGTTCGATGCGCCCTTTGGCCTGCGGGGTCTGGGCGGCGATGAAGGTGATGCCGAGTTGTTGGAGCGCGCGACCGAACTGCGTGGGCTGGCGCTGGCCGGCGAGCTGTTCGTCGAGCGACCAGTGATCGTCGTTGCGGGTGAAGACGCCGCTGCGATCGCCATAGAAGGCGACCGGGACGCCGTAGCGGCGCAAGAGGCTTTGGAGTAGGCGGAAATAGCCCTGGGAGGTTTCCGAGGGGAAGAACCGAGCGGCAAGGATTTTGCCGGAAGCGTCATCCTGCATACCCAGAGCGGTGAGCAGCGGACCGCGCCCTTCCAGCCAGTCGTGGGGGGAGCCGTCGAGTTGCACCAGCTGCCCTTCGCGGGCCGAGCGCAGACGGCGCTGGCGATGAGCAGGAGGCCGGCGTTTGCGGGGTGAGCCGATGCCGCCGGTGCGGAGCAGCCGTCGCAAGGTTTCCCGGCTCAGAGAGAAGCCTTCTTTTTCGACGAGCTTCTCTTGGAGATGATGATCGTTGAAGCCGGCGTAGCGCGTGCGCGCCAGTTCCAGGGCGCGTTGGCGTACGGCTTGCGGCGTGCGCCGGGGACTGGGGCGGCCGCGGCTGACGTGTGCCAGAGCCGCTGCGCTGCCTAGCCGATAGCGCGATTTGAGCCGTTTGACATGCCGCGGCGATAGGTCGAGCAGCTCCGCGGCTCTGGCACACGTCAGGTTTCCTTGCACACATTGTGAAATGACGGTCACTCGCTGCAATTCCTTCTGATTCAACGTGAATGTCTCCTGTCTCATGGGGTGACATTTTCACGTTGCCGTTAAGGGGTGACAGAATTATGGAGCTAAGACACGACCGTGCACAGCCCTTGCCATGGGCCATGGCGACAGCGTAGGATTGCTATTTGGCTTTTGCCTCACCCACCCTCCTGTAGTATTTCGTGCTGTCAACGGGATGGGCAAGGTGCGACTCCAGTATGCGCGGGGTATCCAGAGTGACCGAGAAGGCTCGAACCAAAGCAGTTGCGGTAATCGGCGCGCAGTGGGGCGACGAAGGAAAAGGGAAGGTGGTCGATTACCTCGCTTCCTCATTTGACTACACGGCGCGCTACGCCGGAGGTCACAACGCCGGCCACACCGTCATCTTCAACGGGCATCGTTACGTGCTGCAGTTGATCCCCAGCGGAATCCTGCGCGAAGGCAAGAAAGCCGTCATCGGGCCGGGCACCGTGGTTGATCCGATCGCGCTCGTGAAGGAGCTGGAGAACCTCAAGAAGTCGAATGTCGATGTGCGCGGGCGCCTGTTTCTCAGCAATCGCGCCCATGTGATTCTTCCCTATCACCGCGAAATGGACAAGGCCGCCGAAACGGCTCGCGGGGCCGCGAAGATCGGAACCACCTCGCGCGGTATCGGACCTGCTTACGAAGACAAGATGGCTCGCCGCGGCATTCGCGTCTGCGATCTGATGGACGCGGACCGTTTCCGCGAAAAGCTCGAGCGCGTGGTCGCCGAGAAGAACGCCATCAGCAGCGCCGCCTACGGGCATCCGCTCGAAACCGAAGGCCTGCTCGACCAGTATCTGGAAATTGCCGAACACATCCGCGAGTTCGTGGTGGATAGCACCATCGTTCTGAACGATGCGCTTGATAAGGGCGAGAGCGTGCTGTTTGAAGGCGCGCAGGGCACCATGCTCGATATCGACCACGGCACCTACCCGTACGTTACATCGTCGAACGCCACTTCGGGCGGCGCTTCGCCGGGCCTGGGCGTGGCTCCCACGCGGATCGTCGGCGTTGTCGGCGTGACGAAGGCTTACACCACGCGCGTAGGCAGCGGGCCTTTTCCCACGGAAATGGTCGATCTCGATGCCGACGAGGTTCGCGCGCGCGGGAACGAGTTTGGCGCGGTCACCGGACGCCCAAGGCGCTGCGGCTGGCTCGACCTGGTGGTCCTGGGGTACGCCAAGATTCTCAATGGCATCGATTCGCTGGTAGTCACCAAGCTCGACGTGTTCGACGCGCAGCCGCAGATTCAGGTCTGCACCGCGTACCGCTACAAGGGCCGCCCCTTGAAGGAAATGCCGCCAGACGTGGAAACCCTCGCGCAGATCGAGCCTGTCTACGAAACTCTGCGCGGCTGGCTCAAGCCCACATCCGCGGTGCGCGAGGTGAAAGACCTGCCCGGCCCGGCGCGCGAATATCTCAATTTTATTTCCGAGCATCTCCAGATCGAGATTGGAATGATCTCGACGGGACCCGAGCGTGACGCTACGATTGTCCCGAAGGGAACCAAGCTCGCATCCTGGCTATAGCCTGAAATGCTCTCCGTTGAAGAGGCGCGCGCAAAGGTAATCGAGGTCGTCACCGCAAGAGCGGGCAAATGCCCGCCCAAGACGGAGACAGTCGAGTTTGCGCGCGATCCGTCGCAAGCCCTCGGACGCATCCTCGCCGAGAACATCGTCGCGGACCGCAATTACCCTCCCTTTGACCGTTCCATCCGCGATGGCTTTGCCCTGCGCGCAGCCGATGCCGCGCAGCCCGGCGCGAAGCTCAAATTAGTGGGCGAAAGCCGCGCAGGAGTAGCTTTCAGCGGCGCGGTCGAACCAGGGCAGTGCGTGCGCATTCTTACCGGTGCCGCTCTGCCGCGCGGCGCGAACACCGTGCTCATGCAGGAATACGCGCGCGAAGAGGGCGACTCCGTAATCTTCGAGCAAGCGGCGAAGCCCGGGCAGCATTACGTCCACGCCGGCGCCGAAGCCCGTGTCGGAGAAGTGGTCGTCAACAAAGGCACGCGCATCAGCTATGCCGAGCTCGCCATGGCCGCGGAAGTGGGCCGCGTCCGCGCGCAGGTGATCAGGCGTCCGCGCGTGGCGATTCTCTCAACCGGCGACGAAGTGGTGGAAGTGGACCGGAAGCCCGGCCCGTTTCAGATCCGCAACAGCAACACGATCTCTCTTTCCGCGCAAGTGGCCCTTTCCGGCGGCGAGCCCGTGCCGCTGGAGAATGCGCGCGACGATATGCCCGAGCTCCGAGCGAAAATCGAGAAGGGCCTTACATCCGACCTTCTGCTTCTAAGCGGCGGCATGTCCGTGGGAAAGTACGACCTGGCCGAAACAGCCCTGCGCGAACTCGATGCGGAATTTTTTTTCGATGCGGTGGCCCTGCGCCCCGGAAAGCCCGCCGTGTTCGGCTGGTGCAAGGGCAAGCCGGTTCTGGGACTCCCGGGGAATCCCGTCTCCACGATGGTCACGTTTGAGCTGTTCGCCGTCCCGGTGATCGAGCTGCTAGCCTGCTACAAGCCGCAGCCTCTGCCGTTTTTCAAGGCCCGTCTCGGCCATGCCATCGACGAAAAGGCCGGCGTAGCGCACTATCTCCCTGCGCGCGTCAGCTGGCCCAACGGCGAACCGCACGTCGAATTGATGCTCTGGGAAGGCTCGGGCGATATCGGCGCGGTCGTACGCGGGAACTGTTTCGTCCGCGTGGACCAGCCGCACCTGCACCTGGAAGCGGGCGAATGGGTGGACGTTCTCCCGCGCCGCGGAAGCTTTTAGAATTTCGTATTTTGTGCATCCTCAATGAAAAAGCTCTCGCACTACGATAAAAAGGGTCGCGTCCGCATGGTGGACGTCACGTCCAAGCCCGCCACCTCCCGCGTAGCCGTGGCCCACGCCTTCGTGAGTATGCAACGAGCCACCGTCGCCGCCGTGCGACGCCTCAAGTCCCCCAAGGGCAGCCCCCTGGAAATCGCGCGCATCGCCGGAATCACCGCCGCCAAGCGCACTTCCGAGCTGATTCCGCTTTGTCACCCCCTGTCCTTGACGCACGTGGATGTGAGCGCAAAGCTGTGCCAGAATGGAGTCGAGATTACCTCGGAAGCGACGGCCACCGGACCCACGGGCGTCGAGATGGAAGCGCTGGTGGCGGCCTCCGTAGCGGCGCTCACGATCTACGACATGTGCAAGGCACTCGAACGCGGCATGACGATCGGCGAAGTTTACGTCACCAGCAAATCCGGCGGCAGAAGCGGCCTGTACGTAAGGCCGCAAAAGCGCAAGTAGCTCTAGACAACAATGGCGCACGCGAAAGATGTCAAAGTGCTCGTGGTCGATGACAATCCGCTGATCCTCGACCTGATCATGCGAGGCCTTTCGCCCCTCTGCACCGCGCACGCCGCTGCCGACAGCGCCGACGCGCTGATGAAAATTATCGACGAGCAGCCCGACCTCGTAGTCTGCGATTACCGCATGCCCGGAATCGACGGCCGCCAGCTCTACGAAAAAGTTCGCGCCCGCCCCCAGACCCGCAGCATCCCGTTTATTTTCCTGGCCAGCCGCGGCGACATCGAAGAAAAGCTACGCCCGCTCTCCGATGGCGTGGAAGAGCTGATCAGCAAGCCTTTCTTCCTCAACGACCTCGTGCAGCGCGCCAAAAAAGTGATCGACCGCCTGCAGCTTGAAAAGCTGCAGAAGCGCGCCGTGCGCCCCGGCGTGATCCAGGGCCGCCTTGAAGAAATGAGCATTCTCGACCTGATGCAGTCGCTCGAGATGGGCCAGAAATCGTGCCAGCTGACCATCCGGCGCGCGGGCGAGACCTGCGAACTGTTTTTCGCCGCCGGCCAGTGCGCGGACGCTCGCGCCGGATCGATCGAAGGCGAAGAAGCCGTCTACCAGGCCGTCCGCTGGACCGACGGCGAATTCGAGATCGATTTCAACAGCGCGCCCACCCGCACCATCATTTCCCGCACCACCACGGGCCTGCTGATGGAAGGGCTGCGGCTGATGGACGAAGGCCAGCGGGACGCCACTCCGGAAAACGCCGAAGCCACGGAAAGCTAGCTCGCCGCCCCGCCACCGAACCCATGCGTGTAGCCATTCTCACCGTAAGCGATTCAGTCTCCGCCGGAAAATATGAAGACCGCTCCGGCCCCGAGGTCCAGGCGCGCTGCAAATCGCTAGGCTGGGAAGTTGTCTCGTCCGCCGTGCTCGCGGACGACCGCGCCGCGATCGAATCGTTTCTGAAGACGACCGCCGATGCAAACGGCGTAGACTTGATCCTGACCACGGGCGGCACGGGCGTCGGCCCGCGCGACGTGACTCCCGAAGCGACGCAGGCTGTCTGCGAACGCATGATCCCCGGCTTTCCCGAGCAGATGCGAGCCGAAGGCGTGAAGAAAACTCCGCGCGCGATCCTGTCGCGCGCAGTAGCGGGAATTCGCGGCACCACCATCATCGTAAATTTGCCGGGCAGCCCACAAGGCGCGGTGCAGTCGCTCGACGCGGTGGCCGATCTGCTGCCGCATTCGGCGGCAGTTCTTCACGGCGCCAAGCACGGTTGAAAGAGAGCGTTCCAATGTCCTCCGGCAATTCTTCACCGGGCAACACACCGAATGACGCGCCAAATGGCGCGCCCAATAAAGACCAGGGCGGAACAGTCAAGCAGATCGCCCTCGCCTTCGAACTGCCGTTCATCCTGGTCGGTCCGGTAGTCATCGGCGGCCTCCTGGGATTTTTTCTGGATCGCCGCCTGCACACCAAACCGCTGCTCCTGATCGTCCTCGGGATTCTCGGCGTGATCGTCGGCGTTCGAGACGCCGTAAAGAGCGCGGCAATTCACGACAAGAAACCGTGAAGAGACCGTGAATCCCTCCGACTCCGAAGCCATCGAGCGCCGCATCGAACTCTTCATCCCAATTTTGGGCGGGATAATGGCGCTGGCAGCCTCCCTGAAATGGGGATTCCGGGGCGCCGCGGGAGTCGCCCTCGGCGCAGCAATCTGCTGGCTGAATTTCCGCTGGCTGCGGCGCGGAGCCACCGGCGTGATCAGCCTGGGCATGGCGCAGGCCGGAGCGGAGGTGGTCCACGTTCCTCGCAGCGTACACGCTAAGTTCTTTGGACGCTTATTATTGCTGCTCGTAGCGGCCTATGTTATTCTCAGTCGTCTCAGGCTGCCCGCGATACCGGTAGTGTGCGGGCTGGCCGCGGTGGTACCGGCCATTCTGGTGGAATTGGCATACGAATTGGCAACCGGACATCATCGCTGGAACGAGCAGTAACTCCGAAACGCAAATTCACAGTGGCCCCAGTTCTTTTCACGGGAGAAGCATGGGTAAAGAGGAAGTCCTAGGTCTCACGAAGCTGGTGAACGCGGTGCTGGGCAAGCCGGTGGCCGCGATATTGGCTCTGCTGCACATCAAGCCGGAAAATCCGGAATATCCCATCCCCAATTTCATCGCGATGGAATTGCTCGTCGTGCTCGTCGCCGTGCTTTTCTTCCTGTGGCTCAAGGCGCGCATCCGCGCCGATCATCCCGGCGTGACGCAGCAGATCATGGAATTTTTCCTCGTGAACCCCATGGGCGTCGGCATCAAGGATCTCCTCGACGATATCGTCGGCCACGGTTCCGACCAGCACATCCCGCTGCTCGGCTCGGTCGGCTTGTTCATTTTCATGTCCAACATGCTGGCGGTCGTTCCGGGCTTGATGTCGCCCACCGCCGCGGTAACCGTTCCGCTCGGCTGCGCCATCGTCGTGTTCTTTTACTACAACAGCTTCGGCCTGAAGAAGCACGGCGCCGGAGGCTACGTGAAGACTCTGCTCGGGCCGGTCCCGGCAATCTCGCCCATCATGTTCATCGTCGAGACGTTCAGCCATTTCGCGCGCCTGCTCTCGCTCACTGTTCGTCTTTGGGCCAACATGATGGTGAGCGAACTCATTTTCGTTTCGTTCCTCGGGCTGACGATCGGGCTATTCTCGTTCCTCGGTCACCTGAGTGCGATCGGGTATGCTTCGGCGGTGGTTCCGGTGGCGATTCCGCTGGCGCTGACGTTCTTTCATATTTTCGAAGCGGTACTGCAGGCTTTCATCTTTACGATTCTTTCCATCGTGTATCTCGGCCTTGCGACTGCCGAGGAACACTAGAAATAAACAGTAGCGGAATTAAACAGCTTCCAGCGTGAGACCGGCGGCCTCCCAAGGCGGCCGGGAACCACCTCCTGGCGGCAAATTCATAAACAAGGAGAAAGCATGACAAGGAAAATGGTTTGGTTTCTGATGGCGGCGATTGCGGCGCTGGTTCTGGCGCCCGTGACGTTCGCGCAGGGCGGCCCGGCAGCCTCCGGCACCACGGACTGGATCGACGTGGCGGCGGCGATCGCGCTCGGCATCACGGCGGCGGGTTGCGGTCTCGGTCAGGGACGCGCCACTGCGGCGGCCTGCGAAGGCACGGCGCGCAATCCTGGCGCAAGCGGTCCCATCCGCATCGCGTTCATCATCGGCGTGGCGCTCATCGAGTCGCTGACGCTGTACGCGCTGGTCATCGTTCTGATCAAGTAGTTCTAAGCGGTTGGTTTTGCGCCGGGCAATTTCCGGCGCCAGACTCCTCGATTGATTAGATTACTTGATTAATTGCTTCGGCCCTGGTGCTCGCAACAGCGAGCGCCAGGGCTTTTTTATTCTCTCCCGGGATGATCATGGAGCGCCGCACGCGCCGCGAGGTGTCCGCACATGCCGTGAGCGCCCGCACCCGACGGCGTGGACGACGAGTAGATGTACACATTCTTCGCGAGTGTGCGATACCGCCGCCACGTAGGGCGCGCGAAAAGCTGGTCGATTTCCGGTGCGCCCCCGTTGAGGTCTCCTCCCACCAGGCTCAGATCGTAGAGTTGCAGGTCCGCCCGTCAGTACGCTCCGCTCTAAGTATCCGCAATCTCGATGGTAGCGGGTCACCCGGCGCAAACGCGAGCGGCAAAAAAAAACGCGGCAGCCGAAGCTGCCGCGTCGCTAGTTTCACCCGTTGCTGCGTAGCTTCAGAAGAAGAACTTGCCCGAAATCTGAAGCTGCCGCGCCCCAATCAAGGTGTTGCTCGTTGCCGAAGGCGTCAGGAACGAATTCGCCGGGTTCAGGCAAGGGCTTGGCCCCGCGGGACACACCGACGCCACTCCTGCCGGGTTCGTGTAGGCTCCGCCCGGCGCCACGTAGGAGTAGGCCGAGGTGTTGACGGTTGTATTGATGCGGTGGTTGAACAGGTTGAACGCCTCGATAAAGACCTGCAGCTTGTAGCGCTCCCGGAAAATGATGATGTCCCGCCCGATGCGGAAATCCACGTCCCGGATTTGTGTGGGGCCCCGGTAGCTGTTCTTTTCGAAATTCGGAGCGCGCCCGGCGGCGTTGCTGGCATTCTGTTCAACTCCTCCGGTAACGCCGCCGTCGATACCACCCGGTGGTGTGAAGGTGGAACTCATCAGCGCGTTCTGCGGTAGCGGCGAGGCAATCGTCACGATGCTGGAGAAGTTAAATCCATTCAAGGCATCTCGGACGATGCGGCTATCGCTTTGCACCCTCGGCGACCACAGCAGGCTGGTCACGAACCTTTGCCGCTGATCGTAATCCGAATTGCCATACTCGCCCTGCTGGTTATAGGGGTTCAGAGTTGCATCCGAGCTCCCGTTGAACGTCCCGGTGTCGCCCAGAACCTGTCCGTCGTCCAGGGTGTGCGCGTACGTGTAGTTCGCCATGAACTCGAAGCCATGGCTGAACTGCTTTTTCCCTGTGAGAATGAGCGCGTTATACAGGCTGTGCACGATACTGCGGCAAACGCTGATGATAGGGTTGGCCGTGGTCAGCCTGGACGTAAACAGCGGCACCGTAACCGTGCTGGCGGGCGCGAACGGACCCGCAATCACGTTGTAGGTGATCGTGCTGGTCGGCGGAGCCAGGTTTCCGTCGGTGCAGACCGGCAGGTGCTGGCCTCTAGTAAAGGAGTACGTAGCCGACACGCTCATGTCTCCCGGCAGTTGCCGCTCGACGGCGAGGTTTGCTTCGTTGACCATGGGCTGCAGGTAATCGGGCGCCTGGCCGCGGAAGGCGATGGTGGCCGCCGTGGGATTCGTATTAACAGACTGGGGGGTGACGGCTCCCGCAAAAGGCGCTGCGAGAGCGGGCCCCAGAGCCGGGAAGATGATATTCGGGAAAATCGGCGCGCACGCCGCAGGGGGCGGTTGAGCCGGTGAACGCCGTGAAGTTGGCGTTGCAATTGTAAGTCTGCTGGAACACGCCGTTTTCCACGCGCGTGTCGTAGAACGAGCTGTTGGTCGTCTTGCCGTAGAAGATGCCGTACCCTCCCCGCACAACCATGTTCTTGGCAACTTGCCAGGCAACTCCGAACCGGGGCCCGATATCGGCGTGGTCAATGTTGAGGTCGCTGGTTGCGTAGTACGCTAGGTTCGACGTGGTATTTGGCCGGGGCGGCTGCGGAACCCACTGGATATCGTAGCGAAGCCCCATGTTGAAGGTCAGGTTGGATCGCGCCTTCCACGTATCCTCGCCGTAGAAACCGTAATCGATATCGTAGAAGTCGTCTTTGCCCTCGCCGGTAATCGGGTCGTAAGCCTGGGCAAACGTGTTGTAATGCTTGCCGATGCGGGCGGCAGCGTTCGCCCCGTCGCTTACAAGAGGAAGGTTATACAAGTCGGCGGCCCAGCTTTCAAACGTAAACGCCGGATTGCTGGCATTGAAGGAATAATTATAGATTCCGCCTCCCTGAAACAGGTTGATCAGCAGTTCGTGGATCGGGCTGATGTCGATGCCGCCCTTGAACGTGTGCTTACCGTGAACCATGGAGACCGAATCCGCGAACTCCAGCCGGTGTTCGTCCGGGAAAGCCGGCCGCGGCAGCGCGTTGGGCATGCCGTAGGAGAAAATTCCTCCGCTCGATCGAAGATCCCAGGGACACGCTCGGCCCGGACTGGTTTGCGGAATAAAATTCAAAGTCGCGTGAATACTGGAAACGGAAGTCGTTCACCGTTGTCGAAGAAAGCACGCTGTTCCAGTGCGCCACCACAAAGCGCTCGTGCGTGCCATAGGACCCGTTCTGTCCGATCGAACTCGAGAAGTAGGTCGGATTCGTCTGGTAGTCGTTGGGCGCCTTCCAGTTCATATAGTTGAAATACACGCTCAGGTGGTTGTTCGTGGTCGCCTGGTAATCGAGCTTGGCCAGATAAATGTCCTGGTTCGCACTCCGGGGTTGGGCGCCGATGTTTCCCTTAACGTAATTGACCACAGCCTGGCACTGCGCCGCGGTGATCCCCGTAATAATCGCGGGCGCGCAGTTCGCCGTACTTACGGCTGCCAGATTCAGTGCGCTGGAAGGCCCGGTGTAAATGATGGGGAACGAGCGCCTCTGGCCGTCGTAATTCAGCGAAGAAGAAGAGCTTGTCCTTGATGATCGGGCCGCCCACGCTTGCGCCAAACTGCTGGCGCTGGTGTTCCGGCTGAGTGTAAATTCCCTGGGACTTGCTCAGGGGGTCAAGCGCGTTAAGGCTGGGATAGCGCAAGTAGTAGAAGACATCGCCGTGAATATCGTTCGTACCGGACTTGGTGACCGCGTTCACCACGCCACCGGCTGCCTGTCCGAATTCCGCGCTGAAGGCGTTCGAGGTCACCTGGAATTCCTGGATGGCGTCCAGGCTGTAGGTGTAGGCCACCGATGTTCGGCCCCGATCTTCGGAGAAAAATGCCTGCTGGTTGCTCGTGCCGTCGACGGCGCTGTTGTTGAACAATCCCGAAATACCGTGGTAGCTCACTAGCCCGTGGCTGCCGTCGCTGGTTACCCCCGGAGTGAGCAGCACGAAGTTTTCCCACCGGCGCCCATTCAGCGGCAGGTTGCCCGCCAGAGTCTGGCTGACGGTTTGCGACAAATCGGTCTTGTCAGGCTCGATCAGCGGCGCTTCGCCGGTGACGGTGATCGTCTCTGCCGTAGTCTTTAGGGGTAGTGCCAGGTCGATCTGTAGCTTGCTTCCGACTTCGAGGAGAATGTCCTTCCGCTCGACACGCGCAAAACCCTCTTTCGTCGCGTCCACAACGTAGTGTCCGGGTTGCAGGAAGGGCGCGTAGTAGAGCCCCGATTCGTCCGTCGTAATGGTGTGAATGATTCCCGTCTCGACGCTGATCACATCTACAGTGGCACCCGCGATCGAGGCGCCCGAGGGGTCGCTGATCGTTCCGGAGATGGTACCGGTACCAGCGGTCTGCGCGGCCAGCGAGCCGGCGCTCAACAGGGCCGCGAGCGCGAGAATCAAAGCTCCGAAGAATAGACTCGTGTAGTTACAGGTTCCCCTAAAGCCACCCTTTTGCATTTTTATCTCCTGTGGATGTCCCGCGATATTCCGCTTCAATCACAGCAATTGGTTTTCGCGCCGAGTCTGCTAGCCGACCAAGGTAGCAGCCCTTCTAGTGACATCTTTTTTAGAACAACCAAACCGGGGAAGCAAGTTAAAATCGCGTTACCAAAATCAAAAAATTTATGCCATGTATCGGTGAAACGAATCCGATCCCCGCTCCAAGGTCACCTTCCCCATCATTGTGTGCCAATTCGGAGCGATTTCTGCTATCTTCCAGGCGCTTTCGGCCCCGGGCTCCCTTCTCACAATTCTTCCGCTTCGAAGGAGACGCACGATGAGCGAGCAGGCGAATCTGCAGGCGAATGTGGAGTTGATCCAGGCGGCCTACGCGGCCTTTTCACGGGGCGACATCCAAAGCATTCTCGATAGCCTAACGCCCAACGTCGAGTGGATTGCCGCGCCGGTCGAACCGGTGGCCGGAACCTATCGCGGGAAGGAAGAAGTGGCGCATTTCTTTCGCAAGGTGGATGAGCTGGCGGATTACTCGGCTTTCGAGCCGCGCGAGTATATCGCGCAGGGCGATCGCGTCGTCGTGCTGGGATACTATCGCGCGACGGCCAAACGAACCGGCCGGATCTTCGAGTGCAATTGGGCGATGGCCTTCACTGTGCAGGACGGGAAAATCTCGCAATTCCAGGAATTCACCGATACGGCCGCTCTGAACGCAGCGCTCGCCACGGCATCGGCGGCGACGGCGTAAAACGCGTCGTCAGCCGTAAAAACTGGCGCAAAACAAAAAGGCGGACGCATCGTGCGATGCGTCCGCCTTTTCTATTGGGAGACTTCAGCTGCGGCGAAGGTTGTTACTGCTTCTTACTGGCCGCCGCCCTTTTGCAATTCATCGAGCGCCGCCAGCACTTCCTCGCTGTGGGGCGTCGGGTTCACCTTCACGTAGACCTTCACGATTTTGCCCGTGGGATCGATCAGAAACGTGTTGCGGGCCGCGCGGGACGTGCCGTTCATCTGATTCAGCGAGCCGTACTTCGAGACCACGTCCATGCTGGTATCGGAGAGCAGCTTGAAATTAATGCCGTCCTTCGCGCAGAACTCCTTGTGCGAGTCCACCGTGTCGACGCTCACGCCGAGCACCACCGCGTTCTTCTTCACGTATTGATCCTGGTCGCGCGTGAAGCCGTGCGCTTCGATGGTGCAGCCGGGCGTCTGGTCCTTGGGATAGAAATAGAGGACCACCCATTTGCCCTTGAAGTCGTGCAGGCTCACGGGCGTGTTCTCCTGCGAGTTCAGCGTGAAATCGGGGGCCATGGCGCCCACGGTGGGCATTGTTTGATCGTCAGCGGCTTGCACCCGGGCAAACGACGCGACGAAAATGAGAGCCAGTGCCAGTGCGAAATAGGGAAGCACGCGAGCGACAGCGCGTAGCGACGTCTTCATGTTCTGTTTTTCCTCCAACAAAGATTGATCCGCGTAGAGGCGGCAGCCGCCTAAACTATACTCCAGTTGGGACGCGCCGCGGGCAACTTTGGTTCCGCGCGTCTGCCGGGCAGCAGCGGCATGGCGAAGCGCAGTTTTGCGCCATTTCGCCGCCCAAAAATTACAATCAACTTCAAGCATTTCGCATCGATTTTGGAGCCTCCGAATCCTTTCAATTGAAAGTTTATGGGCCCCTCTAAAGCCGCAAAAATACTGATGAAATTTGCTGGTCGGCTCAGTATTTCCGCGGATCGAAGGGAGGGAGGTGAAGGACTTCGCGGCGGGCGGCGGTCCAGAGACGGCGGATGACTTGGTGTAATGCGATGGCGGAGCTGGCCAGGTAGCGGGCGGAGCAGCCGGCTTCCGTTAGGAGGCTTGCGCCGCCGATCACGCCGGGGACGGCTTCTAGTTCGGCGCGGAGGCTGGCTAGCACGGGGCGCCAGTCGGGGAAGCCGTCGGCTACGATCAGGAGGGAGGCGCAGTACGAATAGCCGGATGTGCAGCCGAGAGACGACAGAGGCGAGTGGCTGGTGGCTGGCTGCGCTGCGCCGGCGATGTTTGTGCGCGAGAGATAGATTAGCTTTCCGCCGAGGGTGACTTCGGTGCGCGAGTCGAATTGGCGGAAGCGCCAGTGCTCGTTTTGGGCTACGCGGCCGGCGGCGAACGAGTCGAGGAAAATTCCGCGGCTGCCTGGCTGCATTTCGATGCGCAGGGTCTGGCGCAGGTGCGAGCCGGCGTGTGGGATCACATGGTCTGGCAGATATTCCAGCGTGGCGCCGGCCGCTAGGCGCAGAACGGTATGGATTTCGGAGGGCGGGCCGCTGGTGCTCTCGACAGTGTCCCCGCCGGTGCGTCTGTCAGTGTCTCCGCCACAACGATAGATGCGGGTGGCGGAGGGCGTCGAGAGGCAGACGGAGGCTTGCTCACCCAGGTCGACTTCGGTGCGGAGGCGGTCGCCGCCTAGCACACCGCCGGTGGGATTGAGTAGCAGGAGATAGGATGTGCCGTCGTCCAGCGTTAGGGGCGAGAGCACCTGCAGAGGCAGCGTGTAACGGCAGTGGCGCAGCGCCGTGATGTGACTCGCGGCTTCGCCGGGCGTGTGCGCGCTGGCGCGGCGCTCAAACCCCAGGCGCAGCAGGCCGTCGCGGCCGGAGCGGCTAGGATTCGAAGAGCAGGTCGCGGCGAATCCAGTCGATGACGGCGTCGACTCCGTCGCCGGTCTTAAGATTTGTGAAGACGTAGGGTCGCTCCCCCCGGACTCGCTTGGTGTCGCGGTCCATCACTTCCAGGCTCGCGCCTACGTAGGGCGCGAGGTCGATCTTGTTGATTACGAGCAGGCCCGACTTGGTGATGCCGGGGCCGCCTTTGCGCGGGATTTTGTCGCCCTCGCTTACGTCGATTACGAAGATGGCGGCGTCGACCAGCTCCGGGCTGAACGTGGAGGAAAGATTGTCGCCGCCGCTTTCGATGAGGAGGATGTCCATCTGCGGGAAGCGCTTTTGCAGCAGCGCGGAGGCTTCGAGATTTACGGAGGCGTCCTCGCGGATGGCCGTGTGCGGGCAGCCACCGGTTTCGACTCCGACGATGCGTTCGGGCGGAAGCACGGCGCGGCGGGTTAGGAATTCGGCGTCTTCGCGGGTGTAAATGTCGTTGGTGATGACGGCGAGGTCGTAGGTGGATTTCAGGCGCGTGCAGAGCGACTCGACGAGCGCGGTTTTGCCCGAGCCTACCGGGCCGCCTATGCCGATCTTCAGCGGACGGCCGGGGATTTTTTTGCCGACGCGTACCGCACCGTTGTTGGGACTGTCGCTGGGACTATTGTTCAGACTATCGATGGGTGCGCTCATGAGCGGAACATCCTGGCGTCGAGGGATTCGTGGCGCATCGCGGCAATTTCGATTTCGGGCGTGAAGCTGGAGATGTCGTCTTCGGTTTTCTCCTGGACCGCGCGCGCTAGCGACGCGATTAGCGGGCCGACGCTCCAGAGGATTCGCTGGCCTGCGAGCTGACCCAGCGGTAACAGACGCAGCGAGGCGCCTACGATTAGGGCGCTTGTGGAATACAGAAACGCCGAGGCTGTTTCTTCGGGCGGCCAGTTCAACGTGGCGGAGGCGATGCCGAATACTACGGGGTGATGGCATGGGGAGGCTTGTGATTGCGCCTCTGCTGCGAAATGGTTGATGAATGGATCGGGAGAGAGGTCGCGGAGGATGCGCAGGGTTTGGCGGCCCATCTGCCGGCTTGCTTCGCGCGATTCGGTGGCGATTTTCAGGGCTTCGAGCATTTGGTCGAGGCGGAGGCAGGCTGGCAGGTCGTGCTTGAGGGCGGCTTCGCGGGCTGCCAGGACGATGACTGCGTCGGTGGGGGCGGAGGAGTTTTCCAGATGCGTGCGGAGGAATGTTGCGACGTCGTCGGCGTTTTGTACGCGGCTGGATTGGACCAGAGTCTCTAGACCGAACGAGTGCGCGTAGCCGCCGGCGGGGAATAGGCCGTCGGCGAATTGCAGGAGATGGATGAAGGCGCTTGGATCAGGGTTCATGGAATTAGGGGTGGTGCTGTGTTTGGGAAACGCAGAGAGATCCCTCGTCGCTTCGCTCTGTCGGGATGACAACGAAAAGCCAAGGCCGAAGAAAAGTCGAAAGAAAGCCCCACCCTTGAAAGGCACAAGGGTGGGGCACCCGGAAAACCTAACGGCAAATGCGGATCCCTCGCTGCGCTCGGGATGACACCGGTGTGGATAAATGGCATGGATGACGCGCGTTCGGCAGCGGGTGTGTTAGCGGGCATGGATAAGGCCTATACCCAGGGGAGAGAAGATGGCTTGGCGGCGCGACCAGCGGGCGTTGAGGCGGTCGAAGAGTTGCGCCATGGCTGGGTCGTCGGGCACTAGCAGTGTGGATCCTTCGAGGGCCAGGGGGAAGTGGCGGTTGCCGATTTCGAAGGCTAGGCGGATGGCATCCTGCGAATTTGCTGGCGTGACTGCGATCAGCGGTTCGGGGACAGCTTTTATGCGCAGGTACCAGTCCTTTTCTACCAGGATGATTGTTCCCGGCACAAGGGGAGTGCCCGTTGGCAGGGCCAGGGCTACCTTACGGCCTTTTGCGGTGGTGAATTTTCCGCGAATCCAGCGGCGCTGCTCCCAGGGCAGGGCGAGCGTGTCTTCTTCTTTGCCGCGGATGTCTTCGGCTGCCAGGGAATCGACGGGGTCGTAGACGATCAGCATGAGTCATGTCTTGTTGGATCAGAGGGTGCGGCTAAATTGCTAAAAGATGATTTTTTCGCGCGTATGGCAATTATTTTCGGCATTAGCTTTCCGTAAAAAAAATCAAAAAATCGCAGCTTCTCAGAACAAGAAATAGCGCTGGGCCATGGGAAGAATTGTGGCCGGCTCGCAGGTCAACAGGACGCCATCGGCACGGACTTCGTAGGTTTCCGCGTCTACCTCGATTTTGGGTAACGCGTCATTGTGGATCATGTTCTTTTTCGACAGGCCGCGGCATTTCTTTACTGCCGAGAAATGCTTCTTGAGTCCTAGCTTTGCAGGAACGCCCGCGTCGAGCGCCGCTTTGGAAACGAAGGTCAGCGATGTGGACTGCACCGCGCGGCCGTAACTGCCGTACATGGGGCGGTAGATTACGGGCTGCGGCGTGGGGATGGAGGCGTTTGCGTCTCCCATTACCGACCAGGCGATGAAACCGCCCTTTACGATCATCTCGGGCTTCACGCCGAAGAACGCGGGCTTCCACAGCACGATGTCGGCGAATTTTCCCACTTCAACCGAACCGATTTCATGCGACACGCCGTGAGCGATGGCGGGATTGATGGTGTATTTCGAGACGTAGCGGCGGACGCGCACGTTGTCATTGTCGGGAGATTCGCCGGGAAGCGAGCCGCGCTGGCGCTTCATCTTATCCGCGGTCTGCCAGGTGCGCGTGATTACTTCGCCGATGCGGCCCATCGCTTGCGAATCGGACGACATCATGCTGATGGCGCCGATGTCGTGGAGGACGTCTTCGGCGGCGATGGTTTCCGCGCGGATGCGAGATTCTGCGAAGGCGAGGTCCTCAGGAATCGACGGGCTGAGGTGATGGCAGACCATGAGCATGTCGAGATGCTCGTCGAGCGTGTTAACGGTGAAAGGCATGGTGGGGTTGGTCGACGAGGGCAGGCAATTGGGCTCGCCGCATACCTTAATGATGTCCGGGGCGTGGCCGCCTCCGGCGCCTTCGGTGTGATAGGTGTGAATCGTGCGGCCTTTGAAGGCGGCGATGGAATCCTGGACGAAGCCGGCTTCGTTCAGCGTGTCGGTGTGGATGGCGACCTGCACATCGTATTTTTCGGCGACCGACAACGCGCAGTCGATCGCGGCCGGGGTGGTGCCCCAGTCTTCATGAAGCTTGAGGCCGATGGCGCCTGCATCGATTTGTTCTCCGAGCGGCGCGGGGCGCGAAGAGTTTCCTTTGCCGAGGAAGCCGAGATTCATCGGGAACGCCTCGGCGGATTCGAGCATGCGGTGCATGTTCCACGCGCCCGGCGTGCAGGTGGTGGCGTCGGTGCCGGTGGCGGGTCCGGTGCCGCCGCCGATGAGCGTGGTGAGGCCGCCGGAGAGTGCGGTCCACACGAGCTGCGGGCAGATGAAGTGAACGTGCGAATCGATGCCGCCCGCGGTGACGATCCTGCCCTCGCCCGCGATTACTTCGGTGCCTGCTCCCACGATCATGCCGGGTGTGACGCCCGCCATCACATCGGGATTGCCGGCCTTGCCGATTCCCACGATGCGATTTCCGCGAATGCCGATGTCGGCCTTGACAATGCCGGAGTGATCGACGATCACGGCGTTGGTGATGACGAGGTCGAGCGCGCCGTCGGCGAGTACGGCGGTGGAGGACTGGCCCATGCCGTCGCGCAGGCTCTTGCCGCCGCCGAATTTGGCCTCGTCGCCCGGAGTGGTGAGGTCTCGCTCGATCTCGATGAAGAGCTCGGTGTCGGCGAGGCGGACGCGATCGCCTGTGGTTGGTCCGTAGAGTTCAGCGTACTGGCGGCGTGGAATTTTCAGGCTCAACGATGCTTCTCCTGGGTGTGTCTCCTGGGTGCGTCTCCCGGGTGCGTCTCCCTTGTCGGGTCAGGCGAACGAAATTTACGTGAGCGAAAAACCTTTGTCCTTGGCGCGCTGGAGCGCGGCGGATTTTGCGGCGGCGGTCACGGGGCCGTCGGTGAGTGCGTTGAGTCCGTGGACCGCTTTTGCGCCGGCGATTTCGGTTAGTTCGACGCGCTTGGCGTCGCCTGCTTCGAAACGAACGGCGGTGCCCGACGGAACATTCAGGCGCATACCGAAGGCTTGCGCGCGATCGAAGCGCAGCTCTCGATTGGCTTCGAAGAAATGGAAATGGGAGCCGACCTGGATGGGCCGGTCGCCGGAGTTGACTACGTCGAGTTCGATTACGCGGCGGTTCGCGTTGGCGATTACGGGGTCGGACTTGAGGCGATATTCGCCGGGGATCATTTGCGATTCTCCTTATTCGCGGCATCCGTAGGAGGAAAGACCCACCCTTGAAAGGCACAAGGGTGGGGCACCCGAAAAGGCACCCCCCAATTCAGATCCGCTGCGCTCGGGATTACACCTTGAAAGAGGGCGATCTTCATTGGCATCCAGTTAGCGGATCGGGTGGTGGACCGTGACGAGCTTGGTGCCGTCGGGAAAGGTTCCTTCCACCTGCACCTCGTCGATCATTTCCGGCACGCCTTCCATTACGTCGTCGCGGCGAAGAATCGAGCCGCCGAATTCCATGATTTCAGAGACGGAGCGGCCATCGCGGATCGCTTCGAGGAGTTCGGCGGTAATCAGGGCGGCCGCTTCCGGATGGTTCAGCTTCAAGCCGCGGGCGCGGCGCCTGCGCGCGAGATCGGCGGCGACGACGATCATCAGCTTGTCGATTTCTCTGGGAGTCAGGTGCATTGCGCTCGCTCGAGGCCCGATTCAGCGTACAACACTACCAGAGTCGCGGCGCAGCGGGCTATCGGCAATGTGGATGCGATCTATAGCGGATTGTTCGCGCAGAGAATAGCAGCGGAGCGCCCGCGAATTCACGACTAGTTCTGACACTTCGTGTATTCGCGGGCGCCGCTCTGTCAGGCGCGCACGGTGAGTACCGGGCAATGCGCGTTGGCAACCACGTAGTGGGCCGTAGAGATCGGCAAGTGGGTGGCTGCCCCGGGAACGCCGACCGGCCGGTGCACACCCAGGACGATGAGATCGGCGTTCCGGTTTTTCGCAACGTCCAGGATTTTTTCGCCTACTACGCCGCGCTCGACGATGTAGTCGGGTTCGCACCAGAGTTCCGCTTCGGGCGGGACGAGGTCGACCAGGCGCAGCTTCGAAGACGCCATCAGATCCTGCGGAACCACGAATTCGCCGGCCTTTGGATCCTCCAGAACATGCAGAAGAGTCAGCCTGGCCTGATATTCCTGCGCCAGCGAAACGGCATAAGGAGCGGCCGCGGCCGATTCAGCGCCGAAACTTGCGGCATAGAGAATTCTCGTAAACTCACCTGCCCGGTTCGGCTCAACCGGGGCGTGCGGCCCGACCGTGAGCACGGGGCACGGTGCGTCTCGAAAGATTTCTTCCGCCGCCGATCCGAGGAGGAGTTTGCCGAAGCCGGAGCGGCCGTGCGTTCCGATCACCAGCAGGTCGATATTAAATTTCCGGATGGCCGCCTGCAGATTTTCCCAGATGCCGCCTTCCTCGATCAGAACGGTGGGCTCGATTCCGGGAATGGCGTTGCGCAGGGATTTTCTTCGCTCGATTTCTTCCAGCTCGGCGGCCTTCTCGAGTGCGGGCCAGCCGGCGGGAGGGGTCATGGGATTGATCACCGGCGTGCGCACATGCAGTGCGAAAAGGTTGGAGCCAAAGCGCTTCGCTAGGACTCCTGCATAGGGAAGCGCGGCCGCGGCGGCCGGGGAGAAGTCCGTCGCAAATAGAATGTTCTTCAGCTGAACTCGCGTTTTCGTATCGAGTGCTTTCATGGAAGCCTCCTGACAACATCTAGATAGCGCTGCGGCTGTTCCCGGCGATGTGACGGGTGTCACCCTCTCCTGTGACCGCTTGGGCCGGGAACGAGACGTCGGCGCTTTTCTCAATGGTTTTTGCGGGCGAATCTGGCCGTCGAGCCGACGTGCTTGCAGCTTGGTATTGCTCGTCTGTATAGTAGAATCTCTTTACGGAACGCGCCCGTAGCTCAGCTGGATAGAGCGTCTGGCTACGAACCAGAAGGTCGGGAGTTCGACTCTCTCCGGGCGCGCCACTTTCCCAACAAAAACGAGGGTCTTTGGAATATGCCCCGGCGGGTAGCTTGTCCGATGAATCCTCGCGGGTGCGGCTTCAGGCGGTCAGGGTTGTGCAACGCTTGCAATCTCGATTCGCGGCGCCGGTGGCATCGCCACGTTTCTCCAACTGGCGAGAAGAAAGATCGTGCCGCTGACGGGCGACACGTGGATGTAGTAAACCGTGCCGCCGCCTTCCACTTCGTAGAAGTTTTTGCGCTTGGGGTCGGGAGTAGCGTTTACGCTGCCGGCCAGGAGAATTCCCAGGCGGATCATCGACGCCGCAGCATGTTTTCCCAGGTCCTTGATCTCGAGTACTTCGCCGAAGTTCATTTTCATCGGACTAGGCCTTGGGCTGCGCGGCTCGCGAGCTGAAGACTCCGCAGCGGGCTCCCATCCCTTCGCGGAACTTTTCGCGCTCCTCGGGAGTCATCTGGGCCCAGCGCTCCATCATGCGTCCCCGCCAGTGCATGGAGGAGCCGCGGCGTCCGCGGAAACCGCCGAACAGAATTTTGCTCAGCAGCAGGAGGCCCAGCGCCTGCCAGAAACTTATCGGATGCAGCGCAAAGAGCGCGGGCATCAGCCAGTTCCACAGGCTCATCACTACAAAGCTCAGCGCGGCCGCTGCCAACAATACGAACAATGCAACTTTGATTCCCTTGAATATCCATCGAGATCTCATCTTTTATCCTCTTTTATCCAGGCGTTCCTCAAACTCGGCGTTCTTCAAACTCGTCATAGATTGCTTCCAGGCGCTCGCGCAGATGGACCACCGCGCGATGCTTTCGCAGAATCAGGGTGTTGACGCTCACGCCGGTCGCTTCGGCAAGCTCCTTGAAACTTTGGCCTTCGACCTCGTGGGCGACAAATGCCTGGCGCTGCTCTTCAGGCAGTTCGTTTAGCGCGGCATCGAGCTCTTCAATCAATACAGTTCGAGCGTACGCCGCCTCCGGCCCGGCATCGGGAGAGGGGAGCAGATCCTCAATGCGCTGCGACTCTCCTTCCGTAGTGCTTGGCGCGGGATCGTCGGCGAGCGCCTCGGGCCTCTTCTTGCGAAAGAGATCGGTGATGCGATTCCGCGCCACGCGGTAGAGCCAGCCGGTCAACTGCTCGATCGGCTTCATCATCCGGTCGGCCTCTACCAGTTCGTAGAAGACCTCCTGCAGAATGTCCTCGGCGTCCCTTTCATCGGGCACACGTCTGCGGATGAAATTCTTGAGCCGGGCCCCTTCGAGCTTGACCGCCTCGGCTATCCGTTGGTCTCGCTCGTGAGCCATTCCGTCGATCAGGGCCTCGTTCATCTACCTATGTAAACGGATGGGAGGCGCAAATATTTCAAAAAAATACGCGGCTGGACAACAGCCCCGTGGCCGCAAGCGACTATGCCTGTGGTATATACACGCTTGCGTCTTCGCGCTCGAGTGAAGTAGAGAATAATCCTAGAAGCGGAGAGACACATTGCAGATATCGTTGACAGCGCGGGAAGTACAGGAGGCCATCGAAGAGCGGATCAGCAAGGGCCTCTATGCGCAGGGGCACCGGCTGCCGCCGCTGCGGTCGATGGCCGCCGAATTCGGCACCAGCCCTTCGACGGTGAGCCGGGCCGTGCAGGAGATGATTCGCGACGGCTGGCTGGAAGTGCAGGAACGGCAGTTCGTGCGCGTGCGGAGCCATCTGCCGCACAAGCCGGTGCGCAACGCGGAGATTCAGCGGGCCATCAAGTCGATCGCGCACAAGTGGAAGCTTTGGGGCGGCGGCGAGAAGGAGTTGCTTCGCGACATCCGGGAGATCGTCGCCGGGGTCTTCGAGGACGAGGCGCAGTTCGTGTTCACGGAATGCAATACGCACGATCTCAATCATCTGGGCAAGCAACTGGCGGGCGAACTCTCCAGCCTTTCGATTGCGCGCACCTTGATTGAAGATCTCGACCTGACGCGCCTCCGCCAGAACAAATCGGTGATCCTGGTGCCCTATTACCACTATGCGGAGGTGAAGGAGATTGTGGGGCAGGAGGTTTCCATCGTGCCGGTTCACACATCGCCGAGCGCTGAGACGCTCGATGCGCTGCTGACGATCAAACCGCGCTCGAAAGTCCTGGTGGTGGGGCATAACAAACGATCGGTGACGCGGCTCTCGGGAATGGTGCGCGACTACGTCGACGCGAAGATCACGGCGATTACGGAAGGCGAAAAAGAAAAGCTGCGCAAGCTGGCGCCGCGGTTCGATGTGGTGTTTGCCGTGTGGTCCGCGGCCGAGGCGGCAGCGGCTGTGCGGGGAGTGAAGCGCGTGATCGTCGTGCGCTTTGCGCTCGATACATCCCTGGGCGCAAAACTGAAGTGGGGACTGTCGACGGCGACGGAGAAATCGCTCTAGCTCTCGCGGTCGCACGCCGCGCAGCAAACCGGGGCGCTCGGCAAGGGCAGGCCGAGAAGGGCGCCGCGCAGGGCTCCGGTGATCACGTCGGCTTCGGCGATCCGTAGCGGCAGCGGGGGATTGATGGCTAGACGGCGCGGCCCGTCCACTCCGGCGAGTACGCCGCGCTCGCACATCCCGCGACGGATTTGCGCTGCTGTGTGCGGCGAGGCCAGCGCGACGCGGATGGATAATCCCGCGCCCTCGACGCTTTCGATCTGCGGGCAGCTTTCGCGCACCGCAGCGAGACGCGCCATCAGATAGTCCGCAACGTCGCGCCCTTGCTGCAACAATCCTTCGTTTTCGACTGCATGGATCGTTGCGGATACGCGGGCTAACGATTCGGGCAGCGCCGATTGGTATGCCGGCGCAGATGCACGGGTCGCTAGATCGAGGCCGGCAGCGAAGCCTTCGCGCGCCAGCACCGCACCGAACGGCGAGCCGAGCGCGAGCGCTTCGCCCACGACGATCATCTCTGGCGCGTGTTTCCAAATAGTGCTTGCGAGCCACCGGCCGCTGCGGCCTAGCGTCTCGTTTTCAAGCGCCACGAGCGGGCGGCCGGGAATGGCCGGTTCTCCCGGCGATTGCGTTGATTTCGACAGGGAGGAGTCATTGTCGCCAAGGTGCGCGGCCAGGTCAGCCGCAGCCGCGAAGCTTTGCGTCATGGCGACGCAAACGTAGCCAAGGGCCAGCGACGACACCATTCGCAGCACAGTCGCTGGATCGACCGCGGGGGGGGGAGGGAGATCGTGGCCGAGCAGGGCAGTCGCGGGTGTCGCGAGCGCGTCGAGATAGAGGCGCCCCGTAGAGAGTTGAACGGTGCAGCGGCGCGCATCCACCGGATTTTCGGCGTCCCGTTGTAGCAATGGCTGCCCGGCAAGTGCGGGCGTATGCGCCGGCCAGTACGATTGGATCGACAACCGTTGCTCCGATTTTCCGCGTTTGCGGGGGAATTGGCGTCTGCTATAGTGTCTGAGACAAGAGACAGAATACGGGCGGCGGACCCGGGTGTCAACGGAGCTGAGCAATTGGAGATAAAGAATGACGGAACGCCTTGATCTGGTGATCAAAAACGGCACGCTGGTGCTGGGCGGCGGAAGCTACCGGATGGCGGTGGGCATCCAGGACGGCAAGGTGGCCGTCCTGGGGCGCGAAGAATTTCTGCCGCCGGCCAAAGAGGAAATTGACGCGACCGGGCTGCACGTGCTGCCGGGGATCGTCGATAGCGAAGCGCATCCCGGCTGTTACGTTCCGTTTAAATACGACATGACCACCGAATCGCGCGCCGCCGCGTGCGCCGGTATCACCAGTTGGGGCATTCAGGCGCCTTCGACGCGCCTTGGCACGGAGCCCTTCAAGGAAGTGGTGACCGGCGCCGATGTGGTTTCGTTCAACAAATGCTTCCACACGGCGGTGGAGATCATCGAATCGGTTTCGATGGTGGATTGCTATCTCACCTACATGCTCGAGACCGACGAGCAAGCCAACGAAATCCCGCAATACGCCGAAGAACATGGCGTCACCTCGTACAAACTCTACATGCAGACGCGGGGCATGAAGGGCATGCGCGCCGATCAGGACAACAACTGGCCGTCGCGCCGCGCGGGGCTGGGCACGGGGATCGACGACGGCACGGTGTACCTGGTGATGGAGAACGTCGCCCATCTTGGCTACCCCGCGATCTGCCATATCCACCCGGAGAACTGGGAAATCGCGCGCATTTTCGAGGAGCGCCTGCGGCAGGCGGGGCGCAACGATTTCGGAGCGTGGACCGACCGTTCGCCGGATTTTCTCGAGGCGCAGCACGTTCACGCCTACAGCTATATCGCGCGCCAGACGCCCGGCCATGTGCGCCTCTATTTGCAGCACGCCACGACGAAGCTGACCTTCGACGAGATTGCACGCGCGCGCGCGGAAGGCCTCGAAGTGTACGCGCAGACCGGCCCGGCGTGGCTGTGGATGGAACCGCAGTACGGCTGGCGCATCAATGTGCCGCTGCGCCGCCGCGACAATATCGAGGCCCTGTGGGTCGCGTTGGCCGACGGCACCGTAGACGTGGTGGGCTCGGATCACGTGGTGGCGTGGGAACCTTCTTCCTACGAAGAGATGTACAACCCGAATATCTGGTCCTGCCGCACGGGCTTCTCGCGCGTCGAGATGATGCTGCCCGCGCTGCTGTCGGAAGGAGTGAACAAAGGCCGCCTTTCGATTGAGCGCGTGGTGCAGGTGGCCTGTGAGAATCCCGCCAAGACCTCGGGCATCTGGGGCCGCAAGGGATCGCTGCTGCCGGGCTTTGACGCGGACGTGGTTCTAGTCGACCTGTCGCGCGAGGTCAAGGTCAACAAGGGCCATATCAACACGCGCTCGGGCTGGTCGCTGATGGAGGGCCATACTTTCACGGGTTGGCCGGTAAAGACGATCCTGCGCGGCAAGGTGACCGCGGAGTGGGCGAAAGACAGCCCGGGCATGCGGCCGGTGGGCGATCCGCGAGGGCGTTATCTGCGCCGCGAACTCGGAACGCCAAGGCCGGGCAGCATGGAAGTGAACAGCCCGGTGCGCGTGAGCCGGACCGACCGCTGGCTCGCCGATCCGTATCAGCGGCCCGGCTTCAGTCCCGAAACGCTGAAATACACCAAGCCGCGGGGAAAATAATGGCCGTCTGGGACGACGTGATCGGCGAAAGCGACCGCCGGATTTTCGCCGCCGCCGGCTGGGGACGCCGGGCCGGATTCGGGAAGCGCCCGGCGATCATGGTGATTGACGTCAACTACAATTTCTGCGGCGATAAGCGCGAGCCGATTCTCGAGTCGATCAAGCGCTGGCACTTTTCGTGCGGCGAGCGCGCGTGGGATGCCATCGACGCCATCCGCGAGATTCTCGCCGTGGCGCGCCGTAAACGGCTGCCGGTGATCTACACCACGAATCCGCGCCGCGCGGACGGCTTCGATCTGGGCATCTGGTCGCTCAAGGGCACGCGTTCGGATGAGCAGGTGGATGTGCTCGGCCACAAAGGGAACGATATTGTGGCGGAGGTCGCGCCGCTCGCGGACGATCTGCTCATCGAGAAGCGCAAGCCCTCGGCCTTCTTCGGGACGCCGCTGATGAGCTACCTTACCAACATGGGAGCCGATTCTCTGATTCTTACCGGCACCACCACAAGCG
Organism: uncultured Acidobacteriota bacterium; assembly: GCA_963797585.1. Classification (GTDB taxonomy): domain Bacteria; phylum Acidobacteriota; class Terriglobia; order Acidiferrales; family UBA7541; genus Palsa-295. The sequence goes on along the minus strand of CAWCQH010000006.1, from coordinate 39,893 downwards.
GCTGCGTGCGCGCTTCGGCCGTCGATGCGCTGAGCTACGATCTGCGCGTCACGATTCCCGAGGAGGCCGTGTTCGATCGCGGAGAACTTTCCCACAAGATCGCCCTGTTCGATCTGCACATGAAATACGTGGACGTCACAGAACTGGCCGAGGTGCTTGGCTATCTGGAAACGCTTGAAGCGGGATTATTCGACGAGCGCTATCCGCCAGCGGGTCGCGCCGCGCGAGAGGGCAGCCGGTAGGCGCGCGCTATGGACACCGTAAGCGAAATCGTGGTTCCCGCACGCGAAGGGCGCGGCGTTATCGTGCGCGCCGGGCAGCTTCTTGACATTATCGATCTCGAAGGCCATCAGGTGGGCGATTTGGTGGCCTGGCGTCGCGGCGACGCGCGCGAATACATGTCCCCGGCGCATACGGTGTCGTGCAACGCGTCGATCCGGTTGGGCGCGGGTTCGCAGCTGTTCACCAACCGGCGCAATTCGATCTTCACCATTCTGCGCGACGACGTCGGCAAGCACGATATTGTCGTGCCTTGTTGCGATCCGGAGCGCTATTCGCGCGATTTCGGGCAGCACGGTCATCCCAGTTGCCTGCGCAATCTCGAACAGGCGCGCGACCTGCTTGGCGAATCGTTCGATATTCGCGGCGAGCAGGCCTGGAATGTTTTTATGCATAATCGCGTGACGCCCGAGGGAAAAGTGGTGACCGATCCCGCGGCGCATCCGGCCGGCGCGACGATTACCCTGCGCGCTGAAATGGATTTGGTGGCGCTGCTTTCGGCGTGTCCGCAGGACCTGACCCCGTGCAACGATTTCAATCCCACGCCGATGAAGCTGGTGGTGCGCGAGGGCTGAGAATTAGCGGCCGAAAGATCGGCTCGGGAGGCTCATTTGGAAGTCCGCAAAATCGTGACGTTTGCCGAGGACACTTTCGCCGAGGCTGGCCAGCCGGCCGATCCGCCGTTGCGCAAAGTCGCCGTGGTGGCGGTCGTGAAAAATCCGTTCACCGGTCGTTACGTTCAGGACCTGGCGCCGCTAACTCAGGCGAGCTTTGAACTTGGCCGGTGCATCTCCGCACTTGGAGTCGCCGCGATGGGCGATCTGGCGGTCGAAAGTTACGGCAAGGCTGGCTTGGTGGGGCTGGCAGGCGAGCAGGAACACGCCGTGGCCATGCTCACCACCGTTTATGGCAACGTGATGCGCGAAGCGGTGGGCGGCGGCAAGGCCTGGATTTCCTCGATGACCAAACGGGTGGCCCCGGGGCAGACAATCGACATCCCGCTGGCGCACAAGGACGCGCTCTACGTGCGTTCGCACTATGACGGGATCACCGTGACCCTCCACGACGCGCCGCTGCCCGATGAAATCGCCATCATCGCTGCCTTCGCCAATCGCGGACGCCTCAATCACCGCGTCGGCGGATTGGCGGCGCTCGAAATCAAAGGCGAGGATGGTCTTGTCTGACGCAACAGCGCCGGCCACGCGGATGCGCGTTGCGATCGTCAACATCGGGCGCATCGTCAGCGGCGATTGGCGCAATCCGTTTACCGGCGGCGACACGATCATTGCGGAAGCCGGGCGGATTCTCTCGGTGGGTACCGCTTCCTCGAATGAAGTGTCCAGCGCCGACGTGGTGATTGACGCCGGTGGCACCACTGCGATTCCTGGGCTGATCGATAGCCACGTACACACCACGTTCGGCGACTACACGCCGCGCCAGCGAACGGTGGGATTTCTCGAAAGCTATGTGCATGGCGGAGTCACCACCGCTATTTCCGCATCGGAAGTTCATGTTCCAGGCCGGCCCACCGATCCTGCGGGCGTCAAAGCTTTGGCGGTGGCGGCCTTCAAGAGTTTTGAGCGCTTCCGCCCCGGCGGGATGCGCGTGCATGGCGGCTCGATCATCCTGGAGCCGGGACTTACGGAAAGCGACTTTCGGGAAGTGGCCGCACAAGGTGTGTGGCTGGCCAAGGCAGGTTTCGGCGCAGTTAAAAAACCGTTCGACTACGCACCAATGATCGTCTGGGCGAAGGCCGCCGGGATGATTACGACGGTGCATACCGGTGGCTCGTCGATTCCTGGGTCGAGCGCGATTCGCGCCGAGCACCTCGTGGCGATGCAGCCGCACGTGTCATTCCACGTGAATGGCGGGCCGACGGCTGTGCCGGACGAGGATTTTCGCGTGATCATCGAGCAGACCGACGCGGCCCTGCAGGTGTGCACCGCGGGGAATTTGCGCACGACGCTCCTGTGCGCCAATCTCGCGCATGAACTGGGCGTGTTCGACCGCTTCATCATCGCCACCGACACGCCCACCGGCAGCGGCGTGATGCCGCTCGGCATGCTCTATACGATCGCGCACTGCGCCAGCCTGACCGCGCTGCCGCCGGAATGGTTCGTTTGCGCCGCGACGGGTTCGAACGCGCGTGTGTACCGGCTTAATTCCGGTTTTCTTGCCGCCGGGCGGGACGCTGATATTGTTTTGATCGATGCACCCGGCGGCGGCTCTAAGTCCGACGCGCTCGATGCGATCAGGAACGGCGATATCGCCGCCGTGAGCGCAGTGATTACCGACGGCGTGCCGCGTTTCGTCGGAAAAAGCCGCAACACGCCGGCGGGGATGCGGCGCGTCCGCGTGGCCGAATGCCGCTTGCCGCAGGATTTTTCGAGCTAGCAGGGCCGATAGAAAATGCCTCAGGACCGTCACGAGCCGCAAAACAATCACGAGCTGCGAAACGATATCGCCGCGGCGGCGCGCGCCTTCGGCCGTCTCGGTTATGTTCACGCGTTTGGCCACGTCAGCCAGCGCGCTGAAAATTCTCTGTTCATCACGCCAACGCGACCCCCGCTCGCGACGCACCAGGCCGCCGACATCCTCGAGGTGGATTTCGACGGCCGCGTTATCGATGGCGATGCGGCGGCCCGGCCCATCGAGGTATTTCTTCACATCGGGATTTACGCTTCGCGCGACGATGTGCGGGCCATCTGCCGCACGCACGCTCCTTCTGCTTCGATCTGGCCCGCACAGGGCAAAATTCCGTCGATCCAGCACGGATTCGGAGGCATCGCTCGCGACGTTGCAATTTATGAAGGATGCGATCTGATCCACGATGCGGAGCTTGGCGGACGGGCAGCAAGACGCCTCGGCGGGGCAGATGCTCTGCTATTGCGCGGAAATGGAGTGCTCACGGTCGGACGCAACATAGGCGAGGCTGCGGCGCGGATGTGGAGCCTGGAAGAACGCTTCGCGCAGGCCGGCCGCCAGGGAGCGCAGCAAGTGTCCTTCAGTGCGCAAGAACTGGCGGCGCGGGCGCGATGGTATCCGGCCGAGGTGGAGCGCATCTGGATGTGGCTCAGGCACCTGGGATCGTCCGAATGGTAGCGACAACCGACCGGCAGGCTCGAATCCTGGAATCCAGAAAGAAGATCTGCTCTCCTGCGCGCCTTTACGACGAGCTTTGCTTTTATTGCCCGCAGGAAAATCTCGAAGCCCTGCAACATCCGCGGGTTCGGCGTTGGCTCAAATTCGTGTGCGAGGACTATGTTCCCCCAGCCGCAAAAAGGGGCGGGAAGAAATTGCATTCGATCCTGCTTCTCTTGCCCTGCACGAAAACAAAGCCGTACCTGCTGAGCCCGGAGCACCTGAGCATCAACGCCGGCCTGCTGAAGGCCGGCTTTCGTCCGACTACGAAGGAAGCGCTGCGCGATGGCTTTTCGGTGCATCTTCCCGCCGGTTTTCCGCCGGAGGCTTTGTCGATCGCGCCGCTGCGGAAGGGCAACATCATCGTTCATCGCGCCGTGATATCGGAGCCGCTGGGGTTTGTCCCGTACGAGCATGTGCTTTCGTACCGAAAGAAACCTTCGCCGGCAAGCTCCTACGACGATCCTGGTTTATTTGAGGGTCGAGGGAATGCAGTTTCCCCCTGGCGGAAGGATTTTACCGGTATTCGCACTTCCCCCACGAAGTGGCGATGGGGCGCCGCGGAGAGCCGCGCTTACGCGGCTATGCACAACGAGATGTCAAAAACGCTGGCTCACGTGATCGGCAGGCTCAGGCCGTATTACAGAGAGGTGGTTGCGTGGGTGGCGCCCGGGCTGACCCACAGGAGTTTCATTCTCGATGCTTCACAGCGGAGCGCCAACGGCGTTGCCGCGTCGCGGCGCGTCGGTGGCGAAAGCTTGCGTCTGCTTGGAGCGAATGACCTGTTGCCTCCGGGCGACCGCATCGAGTGTTTGCCTACTCCACACCAGTGCGAGCAGGCAAAAACACTCCTGGCCAAACGGCTCGGCCGCCCCGTTTCTGCCATTGGCGGATACTATTCGCGCGGCGGGGGAGACGCCACTCCGCTCGCGCTGCCTGAATTGCTGAAGTTTCTGGTTTCCCGGTTGCAGCGTAACGGCGACAATTGAACTTCCGGTTTTGTCTCGATGATGTTTCGTACGAAACGCCAGACGGAGCGCATGACACGCACAGTCAAATTTCTCGTTATCGTGGTGGCTGCGGCGGCCCTTACACTTACAGGCTGCAAGGGAAAGACCGGCGCGTCTTCCGAGTCTGCTCCGCAAGTTCGTGTAATCCTCGATTACCTTCCAAACGCCGTTCACGCCGGATTCTATCAAGCGGATGCGGCCGGGTATTTTCGCGACGAAGGCCTCAGCGTGAGGATCGATGCACCGACCTCGTCCTCCGACACGCTTCGGTTGATGGCCGCGGGGCAGGCGGAATTTGGATTGGTGTCGCTGTTGGATTTCATGAGCGTGCGCGTAAAGGGAGAGCCGCTCAAGATCGTCATGGCCGTGGAGCAGCGCCCTTTGGCGGCCATCATAGCCTTGAAAAAATCCGGCATCGCGCGCCCGCGCGATCTCAAGGGGCGTCTCCTGGGAACCACTGGCGTGCTCAGCGACGACGCGGGCGTGAAATGGATGGTCAAGCATGACGGAGGCGATCCCGCTTCGGTGCGGCTTATCAACATTGGATTTAACACCGCGCAGGAAGTGATCGCGGGAAACGTGGACGCGGCTTTCGGGTTCTGGAATCAGGAGGGCGTGCAGGTGTCCGCGCATTATCCGGCGAACGTGATGCGTCTCTACGACTACGGCGTGCCGGCATATCCGGAACTCATCGTTTTTGCGCGCGAGGATTTTCTGGCGCGGCAGCCTGCCGCCGTGCGAGGGTTTCTGCGAGCTGTCGTGAGAGGATATGATGACGCCATTGCGAATCCAGACGTAGCTTGCGCCGCGATGGCGGGGCGGGTTGAGGGCGAAACGGCCGAAGGATTGCGGCCTTATCTCGACGCGCTGAGGCCGGTGCTGCGCGCGGATGCGCCCGCGTTCGGCCGGCTGAATCTCGCTGTGTTGAAAGACTACCTCGACTGGATCAGAGAGATGGGAGTGCTGGACGTCCGCGAGAATCCGTCAAAGTTTGCCACCAACGAATTCTTGCCGCCGGTTTCCGCGGATCAGGGAAAGAGGCCATGACGCCCGAGACGACAGCCATGAAGGTGCGCGGCGTCAGCAGAACCTACCGCGACGGTACGCGCACAGTCCAGGCGCTCGAGGGCACCGACATCGACATTCCGGATGGAAAGTTTGTGACCATCGTGGGGCCCAGCGCCTGCGGAAAATCGACGCTGCTCAATCTTTTCTGCGGGCTGGATAAGCCGGACGCGGGTTCGATCGAAACGCCCGCGCTGGGGTCGGGCGAATTGCTCGGCCGCGTGGGTTACATGCCTCAGCAGGACACGTTGATGCCCTGGAGGACGGTCACCGACAATGCGGCGGTCGGCCTCGAGTGCCTCGGTTGCGGTCGCGAAGAAGCCCGCAAACGCGCCCGCGAGCACATGGCCCGCTTCGGGCTCGACGGATTTGAGCTGTCTTACCCGGGCCAGCTTTCCGGCGGGATGCGTCAGCGCGTGGCGATGCTCCGGACGTTCCTGTGCGAGAGAAGAATCAACCTGCTCGATGAGCCCTTCGGAAAGCTGGACGCGATTACGCGCGCGTCGATGCAATCCTGGCTGCTCGATTACTGGCAGGAGAACCGTTGTACAATCGTGTTTGTCACCCACGACATTGACGAAGCTTTGTTCCTTTCTGACGTGGTCCACCTGATGAGCCCCCGCCCCGGCCGCATTGTTCTGTCGCTCGACGTGGATGTTCCCAGGCCGCGAAACTACGGCGAGGTCGTTACCTCGGTTCACTTCAACGCGCTCAAGGCTCGGCTGCTCGAAAGTTTAGGCAGGCCGCAATGAAAGCGGGAATCTGGCCTCCGCTCCTGCTCGGAGCGGGAATTATCGCAGTATGGGAGATGTATGTTCGCGCGGCGGGCATCGACCCGCTGCTTCTGCCGCCACCCAGCGCCGTGGCGAAATATCTCGTCGAGAACGCTGGAATATTTGTGAGAAATGGCGCTGCAACGCTCTCGGAGCTTCTGGTGGGCTTTGCGAGCGGCGTGATCATCGGCTTGTCGCTCGGGATTTTGATGCAGGTATGGCATTGGTTTCGCGAGGCGGCCTATCCCTGGCTGGTGGCGACGCAAATGGTTCCGATACCGGCCGTCGCGCCCATTCTGGTTTTGTGGTTCGGCTTCACGATTGTGCCCAAGGCGGCGACTGTGGCGCTGATGTGTTTTTTTCCGGTGGCCGTCAACACGGTTGACGGACTCAGTTCGGTGAATCCCGAGCTGATTCGGTTGCTGCGCACGTTCGGCGCCGGGCCGTGGGATGTGATGAAGATGGCGGCGCTTCCATCGGCGCTTCCGAGAATCTTTTCGGGCGTGCGCGTGGCCATGGCTCTCAGCGTGGTGGGCGCGGTGGTCGGGGAATGGGTCGGCGCCACCAAGGGGCTCGGGTACCTGATGCTTCACTTTGAAAATCGCGGCGAGACGGCGGGGCTATTTGCGACGGTTGCCGTCCTGACCGCCATGGGGATCATTTTGTTCTTCCTCGTAGGCTGGGTGGAAGACAGAACCATTTCGTGGCGGCGTTACGCCAAGGAGACGCTGTGAGCGCTACCACCACAAGCGCGGCAATCACGCTTGTCCGCGGAGGCCATGTACTGACCATGGGCCCGCTCGGTGAGATCGCCGACGGCGCCGTCGCGATCGCGGGCGACTTGATCGCCGGCGTCGGTGCGTTTGCCGACCTCAGCCGCAAATATCCGGACGCGCGCGTCGTAGGCGACGCTTACGGGATTGTGATTCCCGGTCTCGTGAATGCGCACACGCATATGTCCGAGGCGCTGCTCCCGGGGATGGCCGAGAAGCTTTCCATATGGGTGTGGGGCGCGAGGCTTCTTGCTCCAACCATGCCGCACCTGACGCGGGAGATGGCCCGCATCGGCACATTGTTTCGCGGCGCTGAACTGATCCGTTCCGGCGTCACCACGTTCAACGACATGTTCTGCCACTCAAATCCCTCTGACTTTGCAAGCCTGGGTGTCGTCGATGGACTGGAGGAGCTTGGCCTGCGCGGCGTGTCGTGCTTCGGAGCCGAGGATATCGCCTGGGGAACGTCCACCGCGCTGCCGGTGTCGCGGATCATCGAGGAGCACCGCGCTCTGGCTGAACGCTGCGCGTCCGCGAAGCGCGTCGGCTTCCGCGTGGGAGTGGGAACAATCATTGGGCAGACCGATGAACTCCTGGAGGCTTCAAGCGATCTGGCGCGTTCGATGGGCCGCGGCATTCACACGCACCTCGCGGAAGTGCGCGAAGAAAAGACCACGGCGCAGTTGCGCTGGGGACATAGCACCGTGCTGCGCGCCGAGGCCGCAGGCATTCTTGCCGCAGGCTGCGTTGCTGGACACGGAGTCTGGCTGTCGACGGCGGAAATGGAAGTGCTCGCGGGAAGAAAGACCGCCATCATTTACAATCCCACCGCCAACATGATCCTCGGCTCCGGTGTGTGCCCGATCGAGACGCTCGAGCACCGGCGTGTGCCGCTCGGGATTGGTACCGACGGCATGGCGAGTAACGACAGTCAGAACATGATCGAGGTGATGAAAATCGGCGCGCTCCTGCAGAAGATTCATTGGCACGATCCTGAAGTGTCGAGCGCTCGCCAGCTTTTAAAGATGGCCACGATCGATGGAGCAAGCGCGCTGGGTCTCGATGCCATCACCGGTTCTCTGGAACCGGGCAAGCGCGCGGATATTGTCCGCTTCGACGGCGGCTCGTTCGGCGCCGCCGTGGTACACGATCCGTTTCAGCAGATCGTGTACGGGGCAGGGCCCGAGTCGGTGGCGGATGTGTGGGTCGATGGGAACAGATTGCTGGCAGACGGAGCGTTTCAGGGCTTCGATCCGCGGTCCATTGTTCCCAAGGTGCGCGAACTGGCGCGCGTGCTAGCGAAAGCGGGCCGCCTGGCGGAATTTTCATGCCTCGCACGGTAATCATCGGGGCGGGGCACAACGGCCTCGTCTGCGCGGCTTATCTGGTAGCGGCGAAGCATCAGGTGACTGTGCTGGAGCGCGCGCCGATTCCCGGCGGCTGCGCATTCACCGAAGAAATTGCTCCCGGATACAAATTCAACACGGGCGCGATCGAGCTCGAAGGTTTTGTACACAGCGGCATCGATCGCGAACTCGGGCTCGAAAGCCATGGACTGAAGTGGGTCCGCACCAATCATCTTCTTGCAGCGCATGTCGGCGAACGGACAGCCCTGTTCCACCGCGATCTTTCGGCGACACTGGAAGGATTCCGACGCGATTTTGGTCCCGGCTCGGCCGGCGAGTGGGAGCGCTTTGCGGCGTTCGCAAACACCGTGATGTCCGCAGTCGGGTCGCTACAGCACGTAAAGTCGCCGAACATCGGCGGCCTTGCCGATATGGTTGGCAGGCTGGGCGATTTCGAAGGCGATGTGGAAGGCTTGATCCACACGGTACTCGCACCTTCGTGCGCGGTGATCGACGAGTGGCTCAGTTGCCCGGAGATGCGCGCCGCCGCCGCCGCTTTCTCGAGCCATCCGCAAATGCCGCCGTGGGTGCCCGGGAGCGGAATCCTCGCATACCTTCTTCCTTCCTCGCACGGAGGACAGGGCGCGCGGCCCGTGGGTGGAACCGGGGAGTTGATTCGAGCGCTCGTGCGGGCGTTCGCTGCGAATGGGGGCGAGGTGAGGTGCGCATCTTCAGTGCGCGAGATTCTGGTTCGTTCCGGCCGGGTACGAGGTGTCGCGCTCGATTCCGGCGCGGAAATAGAAGCGGATACTGTGGTGTCAACGATTGACCTGAAGCGCGTGGCAACACTTCTGCCGCCGGAATTACTGACGGAGCCATGGCGCAAGGCATTAGCGGGCAGCCACTCGGGATTGTTCAATATGGGCGAAATCAAGGTGGACGTGGCGCTGGACCGGCCACCCGTGTTTGCCGGCGAGACGCCGGAGTTCGCGGGATCGTTGAAATACCTGATGCACGCGCCGGACGCATACGCGTCGGCGATGAGGATCGTGACCGGCGGACGAATCCCCGCCCATCTGCCGCTCATGGTCGCGATTCCTTCCGCGGACGATCCCTCGCAATCCCCGCCCGGAAAAGCGACGCTCTGGGCCTCGGCCTTCGTCCCCGCAATTTTCACGGACGGCCAAACCTGGCCGGCCGCGAACGAAAAGGCCGCTGACGCTGTCTTTGAAACGCTTGAGCAGTTCGCTCCCGGCATCACCGCGTCGGTGGTCGAGCGAAAGGTTACCGGACCATCCGACTGGGAGCAGAGACTGGGCAATCCCGCGGGCAATCCCAATCATCTGGACATGACCATCGACCAGCTGTTCAGCCTTCGGCCCGCTGCAGGCTTTTCGCGCTATAGAACGCCCATTCCAGGGCTCTACCTTTCGGGAGCGGGAACGCATCCCGGCGGCGGCGTCCACGGAATGCCGGGAAAATTGGCCGCCGCAGCGGTGCTGGCGGACGCGCGAGGCGAGAAAGCCGCCGCGAGCAAGCCTTCCTTCGTGACTTTGGCGAAGGCAGCATGGCGACTGCGAAGCATTTTGAACTGAACCTCACAACACCACATGGACCCGTACCAGGAGCTAACTCTCTATCAAAGATCGGCGGCGTTGATGGCTGCCGCGAAGCTGGGGCTGTTCGCGGCGCTGGAGAAGGGTCCCGCGACATCGCAAGAGGTGGCGCGTAGTGTGTCGGCTCCCGCCGATTCAGTGGCCAGGCTCTTGGGCGCGCTCGCCGCGCTGAAGTATGTATCGATGGACGGCGAGCGTTTCGCGCTCAACGATTTCTCGCAAGCTTTCGTGCGCGATGGCGCCGGCGGAATGGTGCGGCTGGCCTGGAAGGAGCATTTGTTTTACACGGCATGGAGCCGCCTAGCCGATGCGGTCTCCTCGGGCAACGCACTTTTCCCATCCTACGCCGACCGCCTGGCAAACGATTTCGAATCTGTGAAGAAATTCCTGCTGGCCCTCAACGATCTCGCGCAACTCGCCTCCCCGGGAGTGATCGAAGCGCACGCCTTCGAAGGTGCCGGAACCATTCTCGATCTGGGTGGTGGAGGCGGTGGTTACACTGCCGCGCTGGCATCCGCGCTGCCGGGCGCCAAGGTGACGCTCGCGGATCTGGAGCCGGTGCTCCCGATCGCGAAGGAATATTTGAAGGCGAAGGGACTCGCGGCTCGCGTAGAGCTCACCCCCGCCGACTTCTCGAAAGATGGCTGCGGTCTTTTCGGCAGGACGTTCGATTGCGTCTTCCTCTCGCACATTCTGCACGATTTCGACGCCTCCCCTGCATCAGCCATCGTGAGCCGCGCCGCCGGCCTCGTGCGACCGGGCGGCAAACTCGTCATCCTCGATGTGCTCGTCCGCGAAGAAGGCCACAGCAACGCGGTCGAGGCGCTATTCGACCTGATGATGCTCGTAGAGGTCCCCCGCGGGCGCACGCATCGGATCGCGAATGTTCTGCAATGGATCAATGCAGCGGGGATGTCTGCGCCGAAGCTGCATAAACTCTATTTCGGAATTCTGATCGAGGCGACAGCGCCGGTGAGATAAACTCAAACGGCGGCATCTGCTTTAAAATGACCGAGAACTCCCTCTCCTTCCAGCAACGATTTCCAGAACGGGCTACATCAACGCTGCAACGAACCTCCGGCATTCCCTGTATGGCAGACGAGCGGTAGAACTCTTATCGTGGCTGCACGAGCGGTTGCTCATGTCGTATTTACTCTTTCCGGAGGGAAACAATGAAAACGAATGGGATTCGGCTGGCACTTGGCACATGTATCGCGATCATGTTCACACTGCCAGTGGGCACAGCAACTTTTGGCGACAGAGACTGGTCCAACGACTGCCACAAGCGTTTGGAGGCCGACCGCGCAAGAATCGATCGCGACAGCGCCCGGCATGGCGAGCACAGCAGCCAGGTTCGTCACGATGTGGACAAGCTTGAGGCGGACCGCCAGTGGTGCCGCGATCACCACGCCGATTGGGATCACTCCCTTTTCGACGTGGGAATCTACATCAAGCACTAACAATCAGCACTACCAACCGGGGCGCGTCGACCCCATGTGGCGCGCCATTCCACTCCGTCAGCACAAACCCTTTCGCAAGCGCAAAACGAACGTTATTCCAGCCGCATCTTCTGCCGCACGTCCCGCTCGAAGCTAGGGAAGTAACGCGCAATGTCGAGCAGATCGAACTGCGGCAGGATCGATTCCTTGGGTTCGTGCTCCAGCAGAAATTCAAAAGACTTGGCGATCAGTTCCTCCTGCGATACTTTCCCTTCCGACAGCCGCGCGTAGTCGCGCGCCTTCAGCGTAACCTGATGCTTCGAGCGGGTCGTCCCTTCCACGACAACGACGTGAAATTCCCCTTCGCGTACGCGAGTAACCTCGATCTTCACAGCCATCATCCGATCCTCTAAAAGAGCCCTCAGCACAAAAGGCAGTCGCGATTCCTTCAAAACCGCTCGATCTCTGAGTTACAGTGCGGCTAGAATCCGGGCGACTTTCCCGCCTTCTTTATCTCGACCTCCGCGATGCCGTTGACGCCGCTGCACGCAAGCCACAAATCGCCGCCGGGCGTGTGGACCATGTTGCGGACGACGCCTCCGCCGGAAGGGATCGCCCACGTTTGGAATTTTTCGCTGGCCGGATCGAAGCGCACCACCGTGTTCGGGCGCGTTCCGGATTCGCTGTACCACACGATTCCGTCCACAATCGTGATTCCGTAGGGCCGCGATTTTGCTCCGCCGGGAGAAACCCATTCGGTGAACTGGCGCGTTTGGGGATCGAGTCGCCCGAGATGGCCGCTCGCGTAGTCGGTGTACCAAACCATGTCGTCGCTGGCGACGGCGATCCGGCGCGGGCGCGCGGCTGCGTCGGGGAGAACGTATTCGCGGATTTCCATCGTGGCGGGATCGATGCTGCCAAGTTTATTGGAGCCGAACTCATCGAAATACACGGTGCCCTTGGAGTCCACCGCCATTCCGTAGGGCAGCGCTCTCGCGGTGGGCACCTTCGCGAGTTTCACTTCGCCGGTGCCGGGCCTGAGCCGGCCGATCATGTTCGCGCCTTGTAGCGTGAACCAGAGGACGCCGTTATGGTCGAAGATGGGTGTGTGCGGATCGCGGGCGTCGGGATCGGGCATTTTGTACTCCGTGATGCTGCCCGTTTTGGGGTCGAGTTTGCCGACGTAAGCAGCCTGATTCGCGGTGAACCAGATATTGCCGTCTTTGTCGGCAACCAGGCCGTGCGGCCCGGAATGCGGAACCTTCAAATGATATTCCTTGAACTCGCTTGTCGCCGGATCGAAGCGGCCCAGCAGGTTGGAAGCGTTGCCTGTGTACCACACAGAACCGTCCGGCGCGTACATCGGATCGTGCGGCCGGGAGCCGGGCGTGGGCACGGTCCATTCCTTGATGGAAGCGTCCACGGAGCCGGGGATAATCACGGCGGCCGGCATGGGTTTCTCGGGGAAATTCTTAGCGAGGTAGTCGACCACGGCTGGTATCTGATCCGTATGCAAAGGCGCGCCGTTCGAGATCATTTGATTGACCATCAGCTGCCAGCCATCGCGTGTGTAGCCCGCGGCGGCGACGCGGTCAAGCGCGTGGCATCTGCTGCAGACGGCTTCCACCGTTTCCTTGCCGGGACCGTCGGGAAGCTGAACCTGGTCTGGCGCGGCAGGCGCTTGCGCCGAAACGGCGGAAGCGAACAGGCCAACGCTCGCGACGAAGAGCAGCGCTTTTGTCCACATAGGTCCTCCCACAGACGACGTAGTCCAAACTAGCGCTTTCGGCGGCAGAAAATCAACCTGTTGGCGAATTCGATTTGATGGTGAGTGCGCCGTTGGCGATTTTCGCGATGAGTTCGCGGTCGGCGGGCAGAAAGTTGAGTTCGGGGAGCGATTCAGGCGTGCGCCATTCCACTTTTTCGAATATGAGATTTCGCATTTGTCCGGGGTCGGCGCTGGCTGAGAAGAAAATGAGCTCGATCGGCTCGGTCATTTCCGCGTACTGGTGAAGCGAGCGGTACACCTCGGCTCCGATGCGTGCCTCGACTCCGAGTTCTTCGCGCAATTCACGCGACAGCGCCTCTGACGGGCTCTCGCCGGGTTCCTTCTTTCCGCCGGGGAATTCCCACATCAGTCCAAAAGCGTCTCCGGCTTTTCTCTGGCACGTGAGAATTCTTCCCTCGGACTCGATCAGAGCTGCCACTACGATTAACATCTTTCTCGTTTGCTCCCTTCGCGCACAGAAACGCGGAGCGGCTACCGCGGAAGGCGTTATAATAGCAGTGAATCTGTGGAACAAGTGGATCTCAGCGAAGTTGACGGGCCGAGAGAGGAGCGCCATGTCTCGAATGGATGAACTCAAGGCGGAGATCGAGAATCTTCCCGGGGAGCAAGTCGCCGAGATTTTTCGCTGGTTATCGGAGAGGGATTTGGAAAGATGGGATAGCGAAATCGCCTCCGACTCTCAGGCCGGCAAACTTGACTTTCTTGTGAGGGAGGCCGGTGAAGAGAAATCCAAGGGGACGCTTAAGGACCTGTGAATGCATCGCTCCAGCGATCGTTTCTGGAAGCTCTTTGTGCGCCTTCCTGAAAGCATCCAGCGAGTTGCCCGGAAGAATTTCGAACTGCTTAAAGAGGACTCCTCACATCCTTCACTTCATTTCAAAAAGATTGGAAATGTCTGGTCGGCGAGGGCTGGAATCAATTACCGCGCGTTGGCGGTCGAGGATGGCCGTGACTTCATTTGGGTATGGATCGGCACGCACGACGAATACGCACGCCTGATCAAGCGACAGAGTTATCCAGAGCGGTAACAGTAAGCCAAAAAAAGAAAAGCGCCGGAGAGTTTTCTCTCCGGCGCTTTTTTGTGCTGCTGCGATTTACTGTGCTGCTTCGACTTTCTTCAGTGGCGGTTTCGGCATTTGCCAGATGATGCCGGAATCGTCCGCCCCATGCGGAAAGTATTGCGCGGACTTCTTTCCCGACGGCAGCAGGATGATGTCGGCGCGGCGGTTGTAAGCGAGCCAATCGGCCTGCTTGTTCTTCAGGCGGGCCTTCGGCGGCATCTGCGGATTCGAGCTTTCCATCTGCGTTACCTGATCCTTCGGCAGCGGGCGGTCCTTGCCATAAGCGGCGGTTTCCACCTTGTCGGCGGAGACGCCCTGTTCGACGAGGTACTGCTTGATCCGTTCGACGCGGCGTTCGCTCAGGTCCTGGTTGAACGGCTTGGAACCGCGAACGTCGGCGTAGGCTTCGACGGAGAGCTTGGCATCCGGATCGTACTGCAGATACTTCTTGAACCCATCCGCCGTGGTGGCGAGCTCCAGTTGCTGGCTCTTGACGAGTCCAACCTCCGGATTCTTCTTATCCGGATAATCCGTGGGATAGAAGATGCTCTGGAGGGTAACGGTGGCAATCGGCTCCACCGTACCGGTGATGTGTATGGAAGCGGTTTGGGTGCCGTTGCCGCCCGCGCCGCCGTTGCCGCCGCCGCAAACGTTCGTCGCGTGGAGGGTATAGGTCTTGGTTTCGTCGATGGTGCGAGCGGGCTGCCCTTCCGGTACCTGCGCGGTGTTCGAAGGATCCGGTTTTACGGTTTCCGAGCCGCTAGGCTGAACAGTCATCCCGTCGAGGGTGATGGTGCTTGCGTTCGACGTGCTCCACGTAAGCGTGGAAGAATCCTGTGTGAGCAACTTGTCGCCGATCTTGTGATAGTGCAATTCGGTCGGATTCGCCGTCAGGCTGGCCTGCACGGCAGTGTTCACGTTGACCGTGCCATTGCCCTTGACGGTTCCGCCAGGCCCAGTCGTCGAGAAATCATAAGAGGTTGTGGCATGCGGTTCGACGGTCTGCGATCCGCTGGGCTGCACCGCGCCGATACCGCTGATGGTGGTGTCGACGGAATCGGTGCTCTGCCAGTTGAGCGTGGAGGTCTGTCCGCAATTGATGTTGGGGTTTGAAACGGTGAAGCTGCCTGTTACCGGCGCGACCACAACCTGGGCAGTGGCGGTTCCGGCCTTGAAGCGGGCGAGGTCCTTCATCTTTTCGCCGCGCGGCCAATCGGCGGTTGTCTGCTTGCCGTTCTCGTTCAGGTGAATGATAGTCTTCTTGTTAGCAACGACATTCACGTCGCCGGAAAAAAGCGTCTTGCCCTTCACCGTGACGGTGAGATGGTGCGTGCCTGGAGGCAGCAGAAGGTTCTGGTGCCACCACCAGTCATGGTTGAATTCATCGACGTGCCCGACGAAATAGCCGGGTTTCGTGCCTTCGGAAAGCACCGCCGCACGGGCATCCTGGGAGTTCCAGAAGCCTTTCTCGATCATCACGACCCCAAACGGGCCGGCGACCGGGCTGCCGTACGCCTGCAGCGTCACTTCGAGAGGAGTGGACTTACCCGCCGTGATGTCGACGTCGCGGGACTCCATCTTGTACCCATAATTTACGACTACCACGGTGTGCTTGCCGGGAGCGAGCGATATTGATTGGCTCCCTTCACGAATAGCCTGCCCGTCTACAAATACATATGCCTGCTTGGGAGTAACCTTAACTTTGAGTTTTCCGTCCTGCGCGAAGCCGCTGGTGGCGCAAAAAATTGTTGCCAATACCAGGGTGAGGAGGTATCCGAGTCGTCGCATCTGCATCATTCTCTCCTGATTGTCGGTAGGCGGTTAAAAGGCGGGTTCTCTCGCGCCCTGACGAGAGAACTTTAGCTGGTCGAGGTTAAGTTAACGTCCTAAGCCCTCTTCTGTCAATGAGATTCAAATGAAAAACAAATGGGTGCAATAAAAATCGAAGGCTCCTTGCATGGGGCATAGTCAACCCTGCGATGCCTCTTTATACTGGAACCGATGTTCAACGAAGTCATTATCGACCATTTTCGGAATCCCCGTAACTCAGGAGACCTGCCCGAAGCCACCGCAGTCGTGGAGGTGACCAACCCGGTCTGCGGGGACGTTTTGAGGCTCTCGGTCCGCGTGGAGAGCGGGGTCATTGCGGCGGCCAGGTTCAAGACGCAAGGTTGCGTGGCGGCGATCGCCTGCAGTTCGATGCTTACCGAGCTCGCGATCGGTAAAACTGCTGACCATCTGCGTGGAATTACGGCCAATCAAATCTCCGAGGCGCTGGGGAGCCTTCCTCCCGCAACCTTTCACGCCGCTCAGCTCTGCGCGGACGCTTTGGCCGCTCTCGCGAAGAAGCTTTCCTAGACCGATTTGCCTTCGAGAGCCTTCCGCAAAGTCTCCGGATCATTCAAGTTGAGGATAATCCCTTCTTCGTTGGTGGGAACCTCCAAAACCTCATCCCGATGTGCCCACACCACTTGCCTCGCCCCCACCGTTGCCGAAGCCTCCAGCAGTTCATCATAAAGCGCAGCGCGAAATATCACCGGATGCCCCCTCCGCCCCTGGTACGTGGGAAGGGCTACGAGGTTGCCGGTGGAATCGAACTGCTCGATCAATCGCGCTACCAGGTTTGCGGAGACTAGGGGATGGTCCACCGGGCACAGAATCATGCCCTCGGTTCCAGCGGCCGCAGACTTCTTACGGCTGCTTGAATTGACGATAGCTGCCCTTTTTCCCATTCGTCGTTGATAACTACCGAGGGTTCATCTAAGTGCAACGTGTCGCGGATTACCTGTGCGCCGGCGCCCAGCACGATTTTGGTTAGGCCCACGCGGGGGTGACGCGTTACTTGGATGAGGTGTTGGAGGAAGGTGGAGCCTTGGTACGGCAGCAGGGCTTTGGGGGTGCCCATGCGCCTGGATTCACCGGCGGAGAGAATCGCGGCGGCGAGCATCTGCGGCTAGTCGTGGTGCAGGGCGGGGACTTCGGCGCGCTTCACCGCTTTGTGAGCGAGATTCTGGCTGGCATTGCGGCGGACGGCGATCAATTCCGCCGTGATGCTGACGGCGATCTCTTCGGGAGTCAGCGCGCCAATCTCTATGCCCACGGGGGCGTGAACATTTTCGAACTTCTCGGGCGCGTACCCTTCCTTCTCCAGGGCCTTGTAGACGGAGAGCACCTTGCGCTTGCTGCCGATCATTCCGACGTAGCGAGCGTTGGTCTTGACCGCCCAGGCCAGCACGCGCATGTCGTCTTTGTGGCCGCGCGTCACGATGACCAGGAAGCTCGACGAGTTCGGCTTGATCTTTTCGAAGGCTTCTTCGTAGGAGGTGTAAATTTCTGTCGCGGCGGGGAAGCGCTCCGCGTTGGCAAACGTCTCGCGGTCGTCGATGATGCCGATTGAGAAGCCGGCAGGCGCCGCTACGCGCGCGACCGCCGTCGATACATGGCCGCCCCCGAACAGATAGAGCATCGGCGGCGGCAGAAGCGGCTCGACGAAAATCTCGAGCGTCCCTCCGCAAATCAGCCCGGCGTCGTAGGCCGCGTCGTGGTTCAGATTGAAGGTCATTTTGCGGGGCTGCTCGATCTGGATCACTTCCTTGGCCGCGGCCCACACCTCCGCTTCCACGCATCCGCCGCCGACCGTTCCGGAGATCGAGCCGTCTTCCCGGACCAGCATTCGCGAGCTTTCGTAGCTGGGGATCGACCCATTGGTATGGACGATCGTCGCCAGCGCGCCCCGCTCGCCGGCCTTGCGCATCCGCACGATCTCTTCGAATAAGTCCATATTTCCTCGGTATTTCAAGGGTACGTCGCGCGCGGATGCGTGTCAACGCATAGCGCGAGAGAGTGCGGCGGCAAGTTACCCGGAATTACAGGTTCAGGTGGCCGTACTTGGTGGCGGCGATGTCGCGGGCATGGTCGAAAAGCTTCGGCAGAGTTTTTCCGCGGGGGTTCGTCCAGCGGCCGGGGATGGCGAGGCCGCACTTGGGGCACGCGCCACCCTTGAGGTGATTCTGCTGCACGTCGTGCCACGAGCGGCGGATCAGCAAGGTATTGCAGGCCGGGCATGACGTGTGCGCGCCGTCGCTGAAGATGTTGCCCTCGTAGACGTAGTGCAATCCCACTTCGCGCGCGATGGCGCGAGCCGCGTGCAGTGTCTCGGGCGGCGTCTTCGGCTTGTCGCGCAATTTGAAGTCGGGATGAAACGCCGTGAAGTGCAGCGGCACGTCCGGGCCAAGATGTTCGAGCACCCACTCGGCGAGCTTGCGCGTTTCGGCCGGATCGTCGTTGAGGGTCGGAATCATCAGGTTGGTCAGCTCGAACCACACGTTCGTTTCGTTTTTCAGCCATTGCAGCGTTTCGAGGACGGGTTGCAGATGCGTCAGCGTCTGGCGTCCGTAGAAATTTTCCGTGAACGCCTTCAGGTCGATATTCGCGGCGTCCACGTGATCGTAAATATCGTGGAAGGCGTCGTAGGTGATGTAGCCGTTCGAGACCATCACGGTGTTGATCCCGTGCTCTTTCGCCGCCGCGCAGATATCGATCACATATTCGCCCCAGATGGTCGGCTCGTTGTAGGTGAACGCGATCGAAGGGCAGCCGTTGCGAATGGCGAGCATTACCACGTCTTCGGGTGGCACGTAGGAAGAGTGCGTCTGATCCGAGCGGGACTTGGAAATGTCCCAGTTCTGGCAGAAGAAGCAGCCCATGTTGCAGCCGGCCGTGCCCATCGAAAAAACGCGCGTGCCGGGAAGAAAATGATTCAGCGGTTTTTTCTCGATCGGGTCGATCTGCAGGGCCGCGGGATGCGCGTAGCCGAGGCTATAGAGCTTGCCGCCCTCGTTCGCGCGGATGAAGCAGAAGCCGGCCTGTCCGGCGCCGATGTGGCAGTGCCGCGGGCAAAGGTAACAATGCACCTTGCCGCCGGGTTCGGCCTCCCACCAGCGAGCCTCGTGCAGCTCGCCGCCCGTTTGCGTAACCTTTGGCTGTTGCATATAGAAAGCTCAGTATGGACTTGCGCTATGTCGATTGGATGACGAAAGTAAGGCGAAGGTTTCCAGAGGAACCGTACGCTAGTTGCTTCCGCTTCTGATCGTGGCGGCGTTCCGCGACCCAGGCGAGAAACCGCCGCATGCGCGCCCGCTCGCGCCACATCAAATCGAAGAACTTTTCGGCGTCGAGATTCGCGGCTTCTTTCCCGTAGAACGTTTCGAGGCGCCACTGGATATAGGGCGATTTCCACGGACGGAGACGGTAACCTTTGGCGGTGATCCAGTAATAACGGAGAGCGTTGAGCATCGGCGAGTCGCAAAAGCGTATCACGCTTTTGCGGAGCTTCTGAAGCAAAGCGCTCGTGACCCCATCGCCCAATAACGATAACAATAACAAAAAAGGCCGAAGCGGAAGCTTCGGCCTTTTCGCAAAGCGGGTGCGATTTTCGTAAACGCCGGCTACGTGATCGGCGTGCAGACGGCCTTCACCTCGGTGTACTGCTCGAGGACTTCGTGGCCCATCTCGCGTCCCCAGCCGGACTGCTTGTAGCCGCCGAAGGGAAGCGCGGCGTCGAAAACGTTGTAGCAGTTGATCCACACGGTTCCGGCGCGGAGCAGCTTCGCCAGGCGGTGGGCTTTCTTGATGTCGCGAGTCCACACGCCGGCGGCCAGCCCGTAGATCGAGTTGTTCGCCTTGGCGGCAATTTCCTCGGGGTCTTTGAAGGGAATCGCGGTCACCACGGGCCCGAAGATTTCCTCCTGCACGACTTTCATCTTCTCGTTGGTGTTCACGAGCACGGTCGGCTTGACGAAATAGCCCTTGGTGCCTTCGCGCGAGCCACCCGTAACCGCCTTTGCTCCTTCCGCGAGGCCCGATTCGAGATAGCCGCAAACGCGGTTGAGCTGCTCTTCGGAAACGAGCGGCCCCATGTCGTTGGCGGGATCCAATCCCGAACCGATGCGGATTTTGCTGGCGTGTCCCGCGACGCCCTCGACGACCTGGTCGAAAATATCGCTCTCGACGTAGAGCCGCGAGCCGGCGCAGCAGCACTGCCCGTGATTGAAGAAGATCGCGCTGGCTGCTCCGGGAATGGCGGCCTCGACATCCGCGTCGCTGAGTATCACGTTGGGAGACTTGCCGCCCAGTTCGAGCGAAACCTTCTTCAGATTTCCCGCCGCGGCTTTCAGAATCAGCTTGCCGACTTCCGTGGAACCGGTGAAAGCCACCTTGTCCACGTCAGGATGCGCCGACAGCGCAGCCCCAGCCGTTTCGCCGTAGCCCGGCACGATGTTCACGACGCCGTCGGGAATGCCCGCTTCCTGGAGGATTTCGCCCAGCAGCAGCGCGGTGAGCGGAGTCTGCTCGGCCGGCTTGAGAACCACCGTGCAGCCGGTGGCCAGCGCCGGTCCCAGCTTCCATGCGGCCATCAGCAGAGGGAAATTCCACGGGATGATCTGCCCGACCACGCCGATGGGTTCGCGCAAGGTGTAGGCAAGATACTCGGCGCCGCCCGACGAAATCGGAATCGTGTTGCCTTCGATCTTGGTGGCCCAGCCCGCCATATAACGGAACAGATCGGCCGCGAGCGGTACGTCCGCCACGCGCGCTACCTTCAGCGGCTTGCCGTTGTCGAGCGATTCCAGCTGCGCGAACTCTTCGAGATGCTGCTCGATCAGGTCCGCGATTTTCCAGATCAGGCGCCCGCGCCCGGACGGGCTCATCTTGCTCCACGGGCCGGTTTCAAAGGCCGCGCGAGCCGCTCTTACGGCGCGGTCGATATCCTCGCGATCGCCTTCGGCAACCTGCGAAAGCGTTTCGCCTGTGGCGGGATTATAGGTAGGGAATGTCTTGCCGGAGGCGGCTTCTACCCACCTGCCGTTGATGAGCATTTTTTGCTGTTCTTGCTATGAAGCGCGAAACGTTCTGATCGAGTACCGGTGTCGATACTGTCGTCGCCATCTCGTCCTCCTCTTCGTCTCACTCAGGAATTTGTTTGCCAGGTTGACGCGAAAGCCGTTGTGACGCAGCGGCCCGCGACACGTCCCGGGGCGCCTGGATGCACCAGGGGGCTAACCAGCGAAATCGAAGCTACTCCCCCGCGGGCCAGAATTCAAGCGGACGATTTTACAGCGCGGGTATCTGAGGAAAGTCTAATTGGAATCGGATTTGGACGGGTTGGCTGAGGACGAATGGGAGGAAGAGGGGCGGGAAGATGCAGCGCGGCGAACCCAGATGCGCTGCGTGGCGGGCTTCCCGATGTGGACGCGGGAACCGTGCCGGCCGGCGACGGTGATGGACATGGTTTCGTCGTATTCGCGCTGGTGAACGCGCAGCCGGGCGGCCGGGCGGATCTGACAGGTGATCGAGAAATTCGAGAAATTTGGGATCCTTCTCGTAAACGCGGAGGACCTCGTAGGAATGCCCCACCTCCGCTTCCGACAGGCGCACGGCGCCGTAATCGCGCCGCAGCCGGGACATCCCGCCCACCAGCGGCACGCCGTGCGGGCAGCGGCTTTCGCGCCCGAAGCGTTTCAAGAGCAAATCGGCAACCTCGGGCGAGATGCCGTGCTCCAGGCTCTCGGCTTCTTCGTGCGCGCGCGACCACTCCAGCCCGATCACGTCGGTGAGCAATTTTTCCGCGAGCCGGTGGCGCAGCACCAGATGCTGCGCGATGCCTTTTCCCTTGGCGGAAAGCTCGATCTGGCCGCCGCGCCGGACGCGCAGGTAGCCGCTGCCGGCCATGCGCTTCAGTGCGGCGGTCACTGCGGGCGGAGTTACGCCCAAGTCTTCCGCGAGGCGCGCGCTGATCGGCACCTGCTCCTCCTGGACAATCTCCCAGATGGCCTTCAGATAGTCTTCCTGAGAAACGCTCGTTTTTTCGCGACGCATATGGACCCGGGCTAGGGAAAGTTCGAACTACGAATACTATGATGCGCTAAGGAAGGACGCTAGAACTTTCGGTAGTGGGCCAGTTTCCGGTAATCCGACTACTCAGGACTTTCGACGATTTAATAAAATCCAATGCTTACATACAGGAGAAGAACTCCGGTCGCCGCAATGGCTGCATAGGTTCTTCCATTGCCACTTCCCATCAGCGCACAAACCAAGAAGATCATGGAGAGTACTTCGCCCATCCATCCAAGCGTTGCGTAGGTGCGGGCAGATGTCTCGCTCATTCCCACTCCCCGGGGAACGATCATCATATTCGTCCAGAACAGTACGAGGCTCGACGTGGTGCCCACGAGTGAAATTAGAAATGCTCGTCGCCGCCAGTTGGCTTGAGGTTCCGACTCTCTGCGGAACGCCCGCCACGCTAGTGCGGCAAACAGCAACGGCAATGACATCAGCCCGAGTCCTAGCGGTGCCATAAAAGTGTCCATAGCCATATGCAAATCATACAGCTCGGCACATAAAGAAAAGAATATATGGGCTTAAAGATTCTATCTTGATAAACGGGCCGGTACTGGGCTAGGAGACTTACCAGGATTTAGGACGCGGTTCAATTCTTGTATCCGTTTGTGTCGCACGTGACTGACTGTCCTTGTAGCTCCTCGAATCGCCTTTTTGCGATATCCACTCGCCAAGTTCCAAACGCGGCCTGGCAAACTGTTTTCGACCGTTCTCAGTGTCGGCCAAACCGATTACGCGCCCCCATTTTGCCCACGTCGTGCCACCTTCGCGAGATGTGTAGCATTTGAATGTCGACGGACTCGCCTTTACGAATCGAGGGGCGTCAAATCAAGAACGGCATCGACCACGCCGCACCGGTCGGTGGGCACGCTCAGCAGGAATACCGCGCTCACTCCGTCTCTTTCTCGATAGTCAACGGAATTATCTTTTCTGCCGTCCAAATACACGCCAAAGCGCTCGGAAAAATCTCCTGAAAAATCACACAGATTTTTCCCCGTAATCGAACGAATCCCCTCGGGTGTGAAAGGAATACTCTTGGCTATTTGGCCCGCAGCAGCATGTAAAAACAGTAAGAGGAGCAGGAAAACTAGGGCGAGCTGTGGAATGTTCTTAATCGGTTTCATGCCCGGCGGTCCATTTGAAAAGATCGTAGCAGGAACAGCCGAATTGCGTCAGCAAGATGATCAGACGAGGAGAACTCCTGGCTAACGCTAACCGGAAACTGACCCACTCCTGAACTTTCCGCTCAATTGCAATGAACGTGATGTGTTCGGGAGAAAAGTGAGTTAATTGATTTCTTGCGAGTGGCGGCGTGCGACGTCGAGAAAGTGCTGGTGGACGGTGTTATCGGACGTAAGCTCGGGATGAAACGTGGAAGCGAGAACGCGGCCTTGCTCCACGAGCACCGGATGCCCGGCATCTTCCGCCAGAACTTCCACGCCTGGGCCGATGGATTCGATAATCGGGGCGCGAATGAACACCATTTCGAGCGGTTCTTTGTGAAGCTTCGTCGGGCCGCTGTGAACGTCGCTTGCGAGCTGGCGGCCGTAGCCGTTCCGCAGCACGGAGATGTCGATTAGCCCGAGCGACGCTTGCGTCGGGTCCGTGTACGTCGCGCGCGAGCAGGATTGCGCCGGCGCAGGTTCCGAAAAAAGCGCCTCCGTTGGCGGCAAACTGCTTCAGCGCGTCGAAGAGGCCTTCTTCGGTCATCACTTTGAGGTGCGTGGAACTCTCGCCGCCCGGCAGAATGATGCCGGAGAGGCCGGCAAGGTTCGGCGGGATTGCGGACGTACGAATGCGCGACGCCGAGCCGTTCGAGAACGCCCGCGTGCGCTTCGTAATCGCCCTGGATTGCCAGAATGCCGATCTTCATTTTGTTTCCGTTACTTGCATTCGCTTCGCTGACTGCGGGCTTTACCAGCCGCGCGTCTGGAGAAGGTCTTTCTCTTCGAGCTGGCGAACGTCGAGGCCTTTCATCGCGTCGCCGAGCTCTTCGGAGGCTTCGAGAACCGCTTTCGCGTCCCGGAAGTGCGTGGTCGCCTTCACGATGGCGCGGGCGCGCTGGGCCGGATCGCTCGACTTGAAAATGCCGGAGCCGACGAACACCGCTTCCGCGCCGAGCTGCATCACCAGGGCGGCGTCCGCGGGAGTGGCAATTCCGCCTGCGGAAAAATTCGGCACGGGCAATTTGCCGTTCTTTGCTACCCAGGCGACCAGCTCGAAAGGCGAGCCAAGTTCCTTGGCTTCGTGTACGAGCTCTTCCTCGCCGAGCGTCGTGAGGCGCTTCATTTGGCTTACGATCGCGCGAATGTGGCGCACCGCTTCCACGATGTTGCCGGAGCCGGCTTCGCCCTTGGTGCGGATCATGGCCGCGCCTTCCGCGACACGGCGCAGAGCTTCTCCCAGGTTGCGGGCGCCGCATACGAAGGGAACTTTGAAGCCGTGCTTCCAGACGTGATGCTCTTCATCGGCCGGAGTGAGCACTTCGCTTTCGTCGATGTAATCCACCTCGAGCGCTTCGAGCACCTGCGCTTCGGCGAAATGCCCGATGCGCACCTTGGCCATCACGGGAATCGACACCGTGTCCATAATTTCGCGAATGATGCGCGGGGCCGCCATGCGCGCCACGCCGCCTTCCTTGCGAATGTCGGACGGGACGCGTTCGAGCGCCATCACGGCGCAGGCGCCGGCTTCTTCGGCGATGCGGGCTTGCTCGGCGGTGGTTACGTCCATGATCACGCCGCCCTTGAGCATCTCCGCCAGGCCCACCTTGACGCGCCACAGATTGTTGTTCATCAGGTCCATTGCTTGCTCCTTGGAAATCGCTGCTGCTGAATGCCGAAAGTGTCAGGCCTGCTGCGGCTGTGCTCCGCGGGCCCTCTGCTAGACCCGTTACCATCCCTGCTGCCAGGCCGGCTGCCATACCCTTTACCATACCCCCTACCATAGTAGACGCTCGGGTCGATCTCGACGAACCTGCCCTTGCCGCGCGCCAGCACTGCGCCGGAACGCGCTTCGTATTTCGCCCGCGTGAAACAGATTGCGGCCCTGCTTTTCGACTTCCCAGCCTTCCACTACCAGGTCTTCGTCCACCGGAACCGGCCGCAAATACTCGATCTGAAGCTCCGCCGTAACCGTCCGAATGTCGCGGAACCGCCCGACCTTGCCCATCACTTCGTCTAGAAGCGTGGCAATGATGCCGCCGTGAACGAATCCCGGGCCGCCCTGATACTCCGAGCCTACTCGAAACTTGCCGCGAATGCGCCGCGCGGCGTCGTCTTTCTCGAACTCCAGGTGCATGCCGCGGGCATTCGCGCCGCCGCACCCAAAGCAGGCGTTGGCCGGATCGACAGGGAGCTTTGTGCCTGTGTCGGGCATCGGCACTAGACCAGCGCCACGCGGGCAGACGAGACGCCGTTGGCGCCTCGATGGCGCTTGCGAAGCTCCTGCTTCAGCGTTTCCGCCAGAATTTGAATGCCGCGCGCGATCTGCTTTTCGCCGAGGCTCGCGAAGCCCAGGCGCAAGGTATTCGGCTGCGGATGCTGGGAGTAGAAATACCTGCCCCGGAATAAAGATCACGCCGCGTTCGCGGGTATGGATGAGAAATTCCGCGGCGTCAAACCCCGGCGGCAGCGTTACCCAGACGCACATCCCGCCTTCCGTGCGGGTCCATGTGGTCTCCTCGGGCATCTCTTTTTCGAGGCATTCCTCGATGGTTTCGAGGCGGCTGCGGTAGGCCTTCTTCATCTTGGCGACGTGCCGCGCCAGGTATCCCCGGCGGATGAACTCGGCAAACGTGGCCTGCGCAAGCTGGTCGGTGTGCAGATCGGTCGATTGCTTTACGAGGCGCAGGCGCTCGATCACGCTTTCGTGCGCGATGCACCAGCCGACCCGCAATCCGGGGAACGCAATCTTCGAGAAGCTGTCGATTTGTATCACGCTGCCCGTGCGGTCAAGGGACCTCAGGGACGGAGTCACACTCCCGCGCAGCCGCAGGCGGCTGTAGATCGTGTCCTCGACCACCGGAACCTGGTAGCGGGCGGCTACATCCAGAAGCCGCCGGCGCTCGGCGACGGGCAGTGCCGTGCCGGTGGGATTGTGAAAGTCCGGCGTGATGAGAATGAATTTCACGCGGTTCTGCATCAGCACGCCTTCGAGCGCGTCGATGTCCATACCCGCAGGCGAGTCCGTATTTACACGGACAGGCAATATACGGATACGCGCGGTCGCCAGCGTCGAAATCGCGCCGGGATAAGCCGGATTCTCGAGCGCCACCGAATCGCCGGGACGCAGGAAGGTCTTGCAAAGGAGGTCGATGGCCTGCTGGCCGCCGTCGGTGATCAGCAGTTGATTGTCCGCTACGGCGAGGCCTTCGACTCGCAGCATTTCGATCAGCTGGCGCTTGAGTGGCTCGTAGCCGTCGGTTGAGCCAAGCTGCAGGACGCAGCGGCCTTCCTCGCGCATTACGGTATTGCAGCAGCGCCGGAAGTCCTCGACGGGGAACAACTCCGCGGGCGGGCGGGCAACTGTAAATGCGATCGCGCCTTCAGGGACAACCGGCATGAGGCGACTCAGGGTGTCTTCGCCGCGCTCGTCGGCGAAAAGGGACTCCCAGCGCAACGCGCCTCCGTTGCCGTTCGTGCGCGGAGGCGCGGAGAATTGCTTGATTGTGGCGTTGCAGATGAACGTGCCGCGGCCGACGTGGCCCTGGATCAGGCCCTCGGATTCAAGCTCCGCGTAAGCGTTCGCGACTGTCGTCCGGTGAACTCCCAGATGCCCGGCCAGCTCGCGGCTGGCAGGAATACGGTCTCCCGTACGTAGTTCTCCGGAGTGCACCAGCGCGCGAAGCTGATCGCGTAGTTGTACGTACAACGGGATATGGCTTTCCGGCTGTAAATGAAGCGGTAGCATTGGCTCGTTCCTACAAGCCAATATACCTTATGAGCGAAGCTTGAAAAGAGCCAATTTGGCTATGGTGTTTCTACTGGGTGGCGGATTTCTCGCCCAGGCGCCGCATGCGCTCCTGCAGCTTCTTGCGCAGAGGAGATGGCGCGTTGGGGTTGAACGCCACGAGGTACCAAAGCGGCTGACTGCGGTCGCGGCTGAGGCGCGTGAGTGTGGCTGCGTCGCTGTTGGGATGGCGCGCGATGTTCTCGCGGATCGCCGAATACGGGTGATGCGAGAGCTTGTTCAGTGTTTTGGCGGTTACCTTGGGATGCTCGCTGATCAGCCGCAGGAGGTAATAGTCTTCCCGGGGCGCCAGCCTGGAAAGCTGGTCGAGCACGTCCGGCTTTACATCCGCGCTGAGCACCGTGCCGATCTTTTCATCCCAATTGGGATTAATACGGTTGAGCTCCTGCGTTCTGGCGTGGATCAACTGCTCGATGACGCGGCGTTCCTGGTCCAAGCGAGCGGCGGGCAGGGCACTGCGTTCCACCGAATCGAGCACCCGCAGAAGATGCTGCCGCTCGCCGAACACAATCTGCGACGTCCGCACCGTCTTGCCTTTTGCCGCGTTACGCACCAAGTCTGAACGTCTCATATTCCATCACCCCACGGGGATTTCTTGAGCTGGCAGGGAATCGAGGTCCGCCGCTGACCTACCGGGCTAAATTATCAGTTGGGGAGTTGGCAGAGTAAAGGAAAACCACGGAAACAAGGGGTTTTGTGTTCCTAAGGGCGCAATAGATGGTTCTAGAACCAGGTGCTATCAGCTCAATGACATCGCGGGTTCTACTGCCTTGACACGTGGGTATTTTACCTGCCGCAGCCAGGCCAGGAGGATCAGTCCGAGAACGGCGAGAAGCGCGGTGCAGAGCCAGCTTCCTTCGGGTCCTACGGTGCCACCCGTCAGCCATTGCGGACCCAAAAAGATCACGTTCATCAGGTGTCCTGTGACCAATTCGCCGCTATCCGGCACGCCGTAGAAATAGCTCTCGCCCCAATCCCAGGCGGCGTGAAAGCCGATGGCGAACCACAGGTCTCCGGTTCGGCGCAGCATCAGGCAGAAGAGCAGTCCGACGATTCCCGCGTTAAAGGCTCCCAGCCATGTCTCTCCGTGGTTTCCGTGATGGACGTATCCGAAAACGAGCGAGGAAGCCAGGGCGGGGGGCCAGAAGCCGATGCCCGTTGTGAGCGTGAATACTACGTAGCCGCGGAATCCGAATTCTTCGAAGAGGGCCACGGCCAGAAAAACGAGGCCCCACAGCAGCGCGTATTTCAGGACAGCCCCGCCGTGCAATGCGATCGAATCGACGTGAAACACACCCGCGGCGCGCATCGTGCCCAGAAGCGCCGAGATGCCTGCGAAGCCGACGGCCGCGCCCTGCCAGAATGGCGCGCGGAACGCGTGTTGCCATGGCAAGCCGTAATCGCCCAGCGTGCGACGCTCGAACCTCGCCATGATTGCGCCGGCCAGCAGCACCACGGCAAACATGAAGCCCTCTCCGACCAGGACGACTTCGGGAGTCAGGACCTCACCCCGCGCTGGTCGGTGATGCCGCACGAGTCGTGAAAGCCCTGCCGAACCTGCAAAAAGCGCGAAGAGGATCGCGAAAAAGATCAGCAGGCGCCATCCTGCGCGCGGGCCATGCGGCCCGGTCAGAATCGTTCGGTAAAGAGGGACGCGAGGCTCAGGGGACAAAGGCAATGAAGGCGCAGGGGGATCGGGCGGGAACGCGTTCGATTCGTCCATCTGGGAGAGCCCCTTGCGACTACTGGACTTTCATCGTCCGGCGGCCGGCTGCCTCGGGCCGGTTGAGAATAGCACAGGCAATATCCGTAGAATTACTGCTTGCTGGCGAAACGCTGCGGAGGGGCTAGCGGCGGGGACCGGCGGCTGGTTCTTCTACCTGGGCAATTTCGAATTTGTTGCGGCCGTGATTCTTCGCGGCGTAGAGAGCGGCGTCGGCCTTGGCGACCAGATCCTCGAACCGCATTTGCATGCCGGCGGGCAGTGCGGATATGCCGAAGCTTGCCGTGACGCGCGTGGTGCCGGAGCCGAAGGAAAACGTATAGGCCTCGAATACGCGGCGAACGTGTTCGACGGCGCGCACGACGCCTTCCTGGTCGACGTGGGTAAGGATGATCAGGAACTCCTCGCCGCCGATGCGCGCGCACATGTCACAGCGGCGTATGTTGTCCGTCAGGATTTCGCCGAACTTCTTGAGCACCACGTCGCCCGCGCTGTGGCCGAATGTGTCGTTGATGGCCTTAAAGTTATCGAGGTCGGCCATGACCGCCCAGAAGGAGAAGCCGTGCCGCATGGCGCCGCTCAACTGGCGGGTGGCCCAGTCTTCGATGGCGCGGCGGTTGGGAATGCCGGTGAGCCCGTCGGTGAGGACAAGCTGTTCGAGCAGGCGATTCTTGGACTCGATTTCGCGATGAAGGGCGACGGTGCGGCGCCCTACTCCGGCTCGCGCCAGCAACTCCTCCGGGTGAAACGGCTTGGTGAGGTAATCGTCCGCTCCGGCCTGGAGACCGCGCACTACCTGCGCTTTGTCGGAAATGCCGGTGAGCAAAATTATGTACGTATAAATACCATGCGACTCCTGGCGGATGCGCTCGCAAAGCTCGACGCCGCTGAAATCGGGCATCAGCCAGTCCGTAATTACCAGGGGCGGGTGATAGCGGGCAAAGAAATCGAGGGCTTCGGCGCCGGTTTTGGCAAAAAGGAGCAGGTATTCGTTGCCGGGCAGAGTCAATTCCACCAGCTTGCGGGCCACGGGCGAATCGTCGACTACCAGGACTGTAAATTGTTCGTCATGAGCCATAGTGAGCTGGTATCAGTATCAATAATCAAGTATCAGGGTACGGCATAGCCGACAGGGTCGCACAAATATAGGAATAGGTTACCGCAGTAGCTTTGGCGCCCGGAGAGACAAATTCGCGGGTGATTCGAAAGTCGCACTAATGAATGTGTGACTCTCGGCACGTCTTGCGATTGCTGCGGAATCGCTCCACGCTTGGCGAATCAGTGGTCTTGCAGGAAGGGATTGTTGGCGCGTTCGAAGCCGATGGTGGTGATTTCGCCATGCCCTGGGTACACGGTCACTTCGTCAGGGAGGGTTAGCAATTTCGCGCGGATCGAATCGAGAATCTGGGGATAGGAACCGCCCCAGAGGTCGGTGCGGCCTATGCTTTCGTGGAAAAGCGTGTCTCCCGAGAGTAGGCGCGCATCGTCGATGGCGTTTGCGGGCGGCGCTTTCAAGCCGGTTTCAGGCAGCGCAATTCCGGGTCTTACGATTAGGCTGATGCTTCCCGGCGTGTGACCGGGCGTGTGCAGAACGCCCGCTGCAAAGCTGCCCCAGCGCAGCGTGTCGCCTTCCTTGACGAAGTCCTTGATGCTGGTTTGCGCGGGGGTCGGTACGCCCAGCCACTGGGCCTGCATGTCCAGATGGCGGTAGAGTTCAAGGTCCGCCTCGTGAATCAGGACGGGAGCTCCGGTGGCGCGGTGGAGCGCGGCGAGTCCACCCACGTGGTCGATGTGAGTGTGAGTGCTGACGATGGCGCGAATTTTCAGGTCGTGCCGTTTCAGGATGCCGAGAATGCGCTCGATATCGTCTCCCGGGTCGACCACGATTCCTTCGTGCGTAACCGTGTCGCCCAGAATCGAACAATTGCATTGCAACATGCCTACCGGTATTACTTCGTGAATGAGATTCGAGGCCATCGCGATCCAAAGTATAGCAGCAGGGAATCGGGCAATCGACATCGGTGGGACGAGATTCGGAGCAAGCGGGGCTTGCCGGGCAACTGGCTAGAAGGAAGAAGAAGGAAAGAAGAAGCAGGTCCCTCACCCATCCGCGCTTCGCGCGTACGGGCTCAGGATGACAGCGAAAAGCACTGTCAAAGGCAAAGGCAAAGGCAAAGGCAAAGGCAAAGGCAGAAGACGACCCTTAAAACCGAAGGGGCGGCCACCCGCAAGGCTCCAAGTTTTTTTGCGACCTGTGAAGCCGCACCGATTTTCGGGGCATTTGCGGCACGGATGAATCCGTTCCGTGACGAAAAACCGGAGTTGACAAAGAGACTCAAGCGGGGCGAGGGGCACGAGGCATCCGTCGAGGGCGCGTCTGATAAAATGATAGGGAAGAGCAACGAGCGCGAGGACAAGCATTCGAATACTTACCCAGATTCGTCGTCGCGCTTCTCGCTTCATCAATGCGCCGCTGATTGGAGCGACTATGAGCATTGCGATCGCTGTCCCTCACCTCCAGTGGAAACCGGAACTCCCTGGGCACCGTATTTGTAATGAGCACAGTATCGAAAGGAGCCATCAATGAACGCGGTACAAGTGGAACAGAAGAGCTATGAGATGCCCCCGCGAGAAGGGATGAGCGTCGCGCATTTTCTCACCGTCGCCGATGTCGAGCGATCGGCTCGCTACTACGAGAAGGTCTTCGGCGCCCGCATTCTGACCATGGGTGACGGCAACGCGCCGCCGTACCTTCAGCTTGCGAATATTTGGATGATTCTGAACGTGGGGGGCGGGCCGACCCCGGACAAGCCGACGGTAACGCTCAGCGTCCCCGACCCGAATCACATCAACAGCTTTATGAATTTCCGCGTTGCGGATATCCATGCATGCTATGAATTGTGGAAAAGCCGGGGAGCCGAATTCATCACGGAGCCGATCCCCAAGTATGGCGAGATTCGCTGCTACATCCGCGATCCTGACGGTTATATTATCGAAGTCGGACAAAGCACCGACCTCAAGTACGGTTAGCGCTCGGCCCGGATGGGATTCGGATTTAAACGGTTGCGGATGTTCTCTCGAGGCCTTCCGGGCTGTCGCCGGTCACAAGAAGCCTGGCGCGCCCGACTCTCCCTCGACGATCCAAGACACCAAGCGTTACCTGCAGGACTTCGACCGGTTGCAGAAAACTGCAACATCCGACCAGGAGCTCTTCGATCAGATGACGGAGCTGTACCCGCATTGGGTAGCCAATGAGTCGTGGTTGATGTTCGGATTCCCGCAGCCATAAACGGCGTCAACCGCCGATGCAAATGTTTCCTCGCGCGTAATGGAGGGTCGCCCTCGGTTGAAAAGGCGCCGGAAATCGCATGAACTTGAAGTCTAATTGCGCCGAGCCGATAATCTTCGATGAGGATCCGGTGACGCCTGACTTCGAGGCATTCTTCAGAAGGCTCGGAGAGGCTGCTTAGGCTTCGTCGAAGTAATCCCGACTTACATGGACACGCCAACCGCAATTATGGAAACGCCACTGATCGAGCAGCACCGCGCCGCTGGCGCACAGCTCGCTGAATTTACGGGCTGCATTTTGCCGGAGACCTTTTCGGATTTCAGCCAGGAGTATCGGGCGGGGAAAGACAGCGTCGCGATTTTCGATACGAACTGGCACGCGATCTTCCGCCTGACCGGGCGTGACCGCGTCCGCTACCTGCATGCGATCACATCCAACAACATTAAAGAGCTGGGCGAAGGGTACGGCGTTCTCGCGCTGCTGCTCAATCCGCAAGGGCACATTCTCGCGGAACTCGAAGTGTATGCGCTGAAGGAGAGCTTGCTGGTGCTTTCGCACGCTTCGGTGCGGGAGCGCACGGCCGCGACTCTCAAGAAATATATTCTTGGGTCGCAGGTAACATTTGAGGATGTGACGCTGCAACTCGGCAGCGTGGCAGTCGGGGGACCTTACGGGGCATCGATTATTGCGGAGGCGACCGGGCTGGCGCTGACGGGTTTTTCCGAGATGGCTACCAAGGAGGTCGAGATCGATGCGGTGGCCTTCGCACCTGATCCGGCGCTCCCATTTCGGCGGAGTGGGCGCGCAGATCATCGCTCCGCGCGAGCATCTGGGCCTTATGTGGGGGAGTTTGCGGGGGAGCGCGCACGCGCAGCATGGATTGCCGATCGGAATGAAGGCGCTGAATGCTCTGCGCCTGGAGGCGGGCGTGCCGTGGTTTCCGCTCGACTTCAATGACGCGATGATTCCGCATGAAGCTGTGCTGGAAAACACGCACATCAGCTTTACCAAGGGCTGCTACACGGGGCAGGAAATCGTCGAGAGGGTGCGCTCGCGCGGGCACGTGAACCGCAAGCGCGTTGCGCTGAAGTTTTCGACGGCGACGCCTCCCGAACCTGGAACAAAGCTGCGGGCGGGCGGAGCCGACGTCGGTTTCGTGACGAGCTCGGCGTTTTCTCCCGCGGCGAACGCGGCCATCGGGATGGGCTATCTCCGGCGGGAGCACAACGCGACAGGAAGTGTGGTGGAATTCGAAGGCGGAGCGGCGGAAGTTACAGCCGTGGGCACGGCGGCGGCCGGAGCCTAGTTCAGGGGCTGTGATTGCGACTTAGCTCTTGGAAAAATTCAGCGAGCCTTTGAAGCTGCCGCGTGTCGCGTCAATCTTTTTTTGCAGTTGCAGGATGGAATAGACCAGAGCTTCGGGGCGCGGAGGGCAGCCGGGAACGTAGACATCGATCGGGATCACCTGGTTGACGCCCTGCACGATCGCGTAATTGTTGAAGACGCCGCCGGAAGTTGCGCAGGCTCCCATGGAAATTGCCCATTTGGGATTGGGCATCTGGGCGTAGAGCTGCTTGATCACCGGGGCCATTTTTTGCGAAACGCGCCCGGCGATGATCATCAGATCGGATTGCCGCGGAGAGCCGCGAAACACTTCGGCGCCAAAGCGCGAAATGTCGTAACGCGAGGCGGCCATCGACATCATCTCGATCGCGCAGCAGGCCAGGCCGAACGACATGGGCCAGATGGAACTCCGGCGCGCCCAGTTCACGACTTTATCGAGGGACGCGAACAGGATTCCTTCGTCCTTGAGGAAGCTCTCGTCGTCTCCCGGCCTTTCCAGCGTGACACCCTTCGCAAGTTCGACGGCCATTGTTCGGCAATCTCCTTATGGCAACATTTTGCCCGTTTGCTCTGTAATTTGCAAAGAAGCTTTCGGTGCGGTGGTGGATCAGTTTGATTCCATTCCCTAAAACCGGAAGAGAGCCCTTATTGCGCTCGCTTCAATCGCCGTGAGGACCGACCCTTAAAAAAGGGTCGGGCACCCGCAAAGGCGAGAGCAGACCCCGCCTTGCTGAGAAGCCATTATCCGGTAGCGTGGACCAACAATTTTGTTCTTGCAAACAGGGGCGGGGCGGCTTACAAGGGGTGCGGAAACGGTCCATCGCTACGCTAGCTGCGACGCAAAAAGTGAACTGATCTTGCCGATGGCGAGTGGCCATCAAGGGAAAAACCATGCTGCGAAAACCTTTCAGTTTGAGCTTGGGAATCGCGTCAGTCGCTCTTCTCTCTTTTCCGGCGCTTGCGCAGAAAGCGGAGCGCGGGACTATTACGGGAATCGTGACCGCCGATCAAGGCGCGGTGATTGGATTCCGCGTGGCCGCGCACAATTTGGATCGCCGGCTTTGGTACACGGTGTTTACGAGCAAGGGGCGGTATACGGTGCCGCAGGCGCTGCCGGGGCGATACGAAGTTAGCGTTAACGAGCCGGAATACGATTCGCCGGCAGTGACGCTGCAGCTCGGGCCCGGCGAGAGTAAGACGGCCGACGTTGCCGTGAAGCATCAGGGAGACGCGGCATGGAAGGCGGCGAATGGCGACGGCAATCTGGACCACCGGAACAGCCTGGCTCGTGCTGCTGTGGACGCGGCTAGCAATGTGCGCCCGGGTAACGGGAAGGTGGTGTACGTCAACAATCTGGAGGAGATGTTTCCGCCCGGGCCGGGGCTGGGTCTGCTGAGGGAAAACTGCACCGGTTGCCATGGCGAAGGCTTTGGTTCCAAGCATTACACCAAGGACGGGTTTATTCAGGGCATCGAGCGGGCCACCGAAACCGGCCCCGGTTATAACGAATATGCGATCGCTCTCGGCCGTACGCCCATTAATAAGAGCCAGAAAGAACTGATGGCGGATTATCTGGTGAAGAACTTCGGGCCGGGATTGCCGGACAGGGTACTGCGGTTGGATCCGCTGGTGCCGGATGAGAGCGTGGTTTCGAAGCAGATTTATGTTTCGTACGACGTGCCCGAAGATCTGGCGTTCGCTCCCGGAGAGGACGAGCTGCTGGCCGACATCGTGGATGGAGTCGCTCCGCAAGAGCCCACGCCATATGCTGTTCACCACCTGCAGGAAGTGTTTATTTCGCCCGTGGATGGAAACGTGTGGATCAGCTGCGGGAGCTGCAATTCGCTGCTTCGGCTGAATCCGACGGCTTACGATTCCGCGGAGCGTTGGAAGAACTATCCCATCAAAGGGAAGAATCATGTGCAGCCGAGCGGCATCGGCATCGATAAAGACGGCCGCGTATGGTGGCCGGAATTAAGAGGCGGGATGCTTGGCGAACTCGATCCGACGACCGGGGTTCAGATCCGTCATCGCCTTCCACAACAGGTGGGCGCAATCCACGAAGCGGTGATCGACAAGGACGGAAATATCGGCTTTGGGCTGATATGGGGGGCGGAGTTTGGCAGGTATGAGGCCAAGACGCACCAGATTCACATGTATCCCACGCCGACGCCCGACAACGGAATCTACGGGCTTGGTGTTCGACGAGCACGGAAACATGTGGGGAGCCGGTTGGGAGAAGGGAACGATCAACAAGTGGGACGTGGACACCGAGGCGGTGAAGGAATACAAGGTGCCGAACTCCTGGGGAATGCTTCGCCGCATCAGCGTGGACTCCAAAGGGATCGTCTGGGCCGGGGAATATAACACCGGGATTCTTGCCAGGTTCGATCCGGCGACGGAAAAGCTGACCGAATACAAAATTCCCTTGAGCGGGGCCAATCCTTACGATACTTGGCCGGATCGCTCCGGCAATATCTGGATCGGCGATCAGCCGCACAGCGCGTTGATCAAGTTCGATCCCAACACCGCGAAATTCACTTTCTATCCGATGCCGCAACCGCATCAGAGCGTGCCTAAATTCCAGGTGGCGGACGACAATACGATCTGGTTTGGAACGAGGGGCAAGAAGGTCGCTGCGGCGGTGCACTTTTATCCCGACGGCTACACGGCGTCGGCTGCGCCGATTCCGTGATCGGCTTCCGCCGGCATCCGAGGACGTAAGAAGGCTCTATACGCGACGGGCTTCCTGCAACTCGGGAAGACGCGGCAATCACGCTCTTTGCGCTCAAACGGCTACCGCAGCCTCGCCGCAAGAGCCGGCGCCGCTCCCCACAAAAACGCAATTAAATATTGACACGTTCTTTTTTTTACGCTATACGCTGCGCTATTAGCACTACCTTACACGATTCAATCAAAGCTTGGCTTGGGGACGCAGTTGGGTGTAGCGCGGCCTCGGCTGGGGAAATAAAAACCGCAACATAAGGGGACAGTCGATGACGGGAGCGATCTTGAAGGCTTGCTACAGGTGTGTCTTTGCGATGGCGCTGGTTGCACTGGCTGTTTCCTTGATGGCTTCGGGGCTTTCCGCCCAGTCGGCTTCGACGGGCGCCTTGGCGGGAACCGTGAAGGATTCTTCGGGCGCGGTTGTTCCGAACGCGACCGTTACGGTGACTAGCGTCGCCACAGGGCAGGCGCGCGTGGTCACGACGAGCGTCAACGGAACCTACACGGTTGGGTTCCTGCCGCCGGGCGATTACCGGGTGAAGTTTGAAGCCTCAGGGTTCTCTACGGAGACTGTCCCCACGGTTACCGTCAACGTGACCGAGACACCTGTGCTCGACCGGGTTTTGACTGTGGGTACCCAGTCGCAGCAGGTAGAGGTTCGCGGGGAACAGGTGGAACAGATACAAACCGCCACTTCCACCGTCGGTACGGTGGTGAGTTCTGAAACGCTCACCTCGATCCCCATGACAACGCGCGACTACACCAACCTGCTGGGCCTGACGGCTGGGGCCAGTGCGGGTGTGTTCGATGCGGCCAACATGGGAAGGGGCATCACGGACATCGCGGTGAATGGCTCGACGAACGCGCAGAACAATTTCCAGATGGATGGCGCGCCGGTGTCGCCGGTGATTGGTTCCGCCGGATACATTGGCACGGGTGGCGGCGCTTTTGGTGGCGGCAACAATCCTGGAATCGGGACGGTGAGTCCGGACGCTCTCGAGGAATTCAAGATTCAGACATCGATGTTCGATGCCGGCGCCGGCCGCAAACCGGGCGCCAGCGTGAACGTGGTCACCAAGTCCGGCACGAATCAATTTCACGGCACCGCGTTTGAGTTCTTCCGGAATACGGATCTCAACGCCAACGACTTTTTCCGCAAGATACAGCTGCCCGTGAACGGCGTCCTCGAAAACGGCCGCCAGGCTCTGAATCAGAACCAGTTCGGCGGGGTATTCGGCGGGCCGGTGAAGAAGGACAAGCTGTTCTTCTTCCTGTCGTATCAGGAGACACGCCAGAAAAACGGAATTTCGCCGGCTGGGCAGGCCACTCCTACGCTTGGTGGGAATTCCGTCTGGTGACCGATCCACCGCTGCTTTTCAAATCGGCAGCTTGGGCGCGGCATTTTGCCCGGGCGGCAGCGCCACAATAGGCGGCGGCGCCAGCGTCAACGGCCCTGCGCTAGGCGGCACGAAGGTCGCGTGCAACGGATCGAACATCAATCCCGTGGCCCTCAATATCCTCAACCTGAAGAACCGCGGACGGCAGCTACTTCATTGAAGCTTCGAGCACGGGAGTGAATCAGACCATCTCCTACAGCAGCCCCGCCCATTTCACCGAGCACCAGGCCCTGGGTAACTTCGATTGGGTGCTCAACGCAAGAACACGATTGCGGGGCGCTGGTTCTATAGCGAGGATTTGACCAACGCCACCGTAGGATTGGGCACCACTGCCACGACAGTCCCTCAAGCCATGCCCGGGGTTCCCGGGGCGGCGCGGGTTCCGACCGAGTATGTGGTCGGCAAGATTACCTCGACCCTTACCAACAATCTGGTGAATGAAGCGCGGTTTTCGCTCCAGCGCAACGTCGCGTTCAGCATCAACGAAATGCCCTTCACCAATAGCTCGGTAGGCATCACTTCCATCAATCCGTCCTTCGGTATTCTGGACAGTATGACCGTTAACGGACTCTTCACCTGGGGAAGCCCCGGTCCTTCCGCAAGCTACGTCACCACCTGGGAAGCGACGGACTCGCTTTCCTGGTCGCACGGGAAGCACACCATTCGTACCGGCTTTGAAATTGAACGCGACCAGCAGCAATATCATTTGGGTAGTCTTGGCGTAGGAAACCTGACTTTCTCAGAGTTTCCAGGATTTCCTCCTGGGCCTGCCCGGTTGTGCGCCCGGCACTGGAACAACTGCCACCAGCGACGTACGGCAGCCCGACACGGCGCAGTGTCTCACCAGTCAGCAAGCGGGCCTTACGAATGGCACGGCTCAGAGCAATATTTCCAGTACCGGCACGAACTCTTCGGTCCAGCCGCCGCAGGGTCTCTTGAAGGAGTTCCGCATACCGGCAGCGAACGCTTTCGTACAGGATGACTTCAAGGTTAACAGCCGTCTGACATTGAATCTGGGGCTTCGTTGGGAGTATGTTGGTCTCGAATCGGATAACAGCGGAAACAACGTCAATATCTGGCCCAATCTAATCAAGCTGGTCAACACTCCTGTGACGCAGGGAGGAACTCTGGGAACTACATTCGCAACCGGTTCGCTCGCCGGGTTTGTGGTGCCCTCCAATTTCAACTTCTCGATCTACCCGGCTCCCCCGGTGGGAGGCCTTTTCCAGAGCAATCATGAAATCCCCAGCCAGAACGATCCCTCGAAACACCTCTTTGCCCCGCGGGTTGGTTTCGCCTGGAAGCCCTTTGCCAGCGACCGTTTCGTGGTGCGCAGCGGAGGGGGATTCTTCTACGATCGCATTGGCTCCACCCAATACGATAAAGGGGCGATTCAAATTCCCCCGTATCTGTATCCGGTCTTTCAGTCCGGGGCTGCAAACTACTTCTCCAGTTTTGCCCAGCCCTATGTGCCGGCCACGCTTGGGTGGCAGACTCG
This sequence comes from uncultured Acidobacteriota bacterium, assembly GCA_963797585.1. GTDB lineage: Bacteria > Acidobacteriota > Terriglobia > Acidiferrales > UBA7541 > Palsa-295. The sequence goes on along the minus strand of CAWCQH010000006.1, from coordinate 753 downwards.
CTGGGTAAACATCAATACTGCGACCGGTTCCGGGACAAGCTCCAACATCAATGATCTTCTGATGGGTCCCATTTACCTGACTCCGCTGACGTATCAATGGAACCTCAACATTCAGTATGAGTTCCTGCCGCAATGGGTGCTCGAGTTGGGTTATGTGGGAACCCGCGCGATCCATCAAACTCCCGATAACCTTGTGGCCAACGCACAGGAGCGGGCGCTCAACGAGGCTGCTCCTGGCAAGCCCCAGCAATCCTGTCAACGGCATCACCTTTAACACTACCGCCAATGCTGCCGTTCGCGTGCCGTATTTGGGCTTCGCAACGGGCGGTTTGCAGGATGACGGAACCATTTGCAGACGCCAAATACAACAGCCTGCAGGCCACCGTGCGCAAGCAGTTCTCCCATGGGTTCACAATGCAGGCGGCATATACGTGGTCCCGCGGTGTCGATACCGAGAGCTATGTGACTATCAACGACCCTGACGCTCCTTTGCGGTACGGGCTCAGCCCGGCTTTTCGTCCCCAGCGCGTTACCATTAACTACAGCTGGAACCTGCCCTTCGGCAGCCACCAGGGCTTCCTCGATAGGCTCACCAGCGGCTGGAACCTGTCGGGTGTCACGGTAGCCCAGAGCTGGCGTAGCCCTGACGGTTTTGGACACTCGTGGAGGGACCGTGTATGGGTTTGGGGCTGGAACCGTGGTGAATTCGACAGCCCAGTTTGTGGCGGGGATGACCAATGCCAACGTCGCTAC
>CAWCQH010000005.1:0-14591 GCA_963797585.1 uncultured Acidobacteriota bacterium | reverse complement strand
GCTTCCGTTCACGGTAGCCGTGAACGCCTGCGTCCCTCCCGCGGGGATAGCCACCGCGGATGGACTCACGGACACTCCCTGCGAAGCCGTCACGTTAAGCGTCGCCGTGCCGGTCAGCCCGGACGAAGTCGCGGTAACCGTCACGGTCGCAGGGCTAGCCGGGGCCGCAAACAGCCCGGCCGCGGAAATACTCCCTCCGCCGGCCACGCTCCACGTCACCGTCCCGGTCGGCTGGCTAGCGGCAAAAGCCGTGAATTGAACCTTTCCGTTTACCGGAACGCTCGCCGTAGCCGGGTACACCGCCACATCGCTAGGGGTGGTCGATGTGCTCGACGTGCTGCTCGAAGAAGTGCTCGAACTGCTGCTTGTATTCGCATTCGGCCGTCCGCAACCCGCCAGCGCCACCAGGCCCGCAACCGCAAAGAGAGCGACACATCGCAAGCTTCTCCAGCTCATCCGCGAGCGCCTCGCCCGGCGCGCTTTCGGCCACCGCATATTCGCATCGTCATCGCTCGTCTTCTCAGGCCTTGCCTCAAAATCTCTCCACGGGAACATGATCTTGCAGTGGACACCGAATATGAATTTCACTGAAGCGGGAATTGAGTATATCGGTCTGCCCCATTCTCCAAACGGCGAACTTAAGAACGTCTGCGGCCTCAATTAGTTGCCCGTGCCCGCCGAGGTTTTTCCGGCCTTGGTTCTGCAAGAGCTAGTTCCGCAGGGGCTTCCCCGTCTTGAGCGTGTGCGCGATCCGCTCCTGCGTCTTGCGCTCGCCGCACAGGCTCACGAACGCCTCCCGCTCGAGATCCAGAATGTATTGCTCCGGCACCGCTTGCGCCGCCGTGATCCCGCCCCCCGCCATGATGTACGCGAGTTTTCGCCCCACCGCCGCGTCGTACTCGGACACTATTCTCCCCGAAGCAGCAGATGGATGGCAAGCTTCGCCGCCGCCAGAAACTCCTCGCCCAGCACGCGAATTTCCGCCGGCGGAGGCGGATGGTACCCAGCTCGCACCATCGCAAGCGCCGCCTGCTTGGCATCCGCCACCTGGCGATCCCGGTTCATCGAAATCGCATCCGCCGGCCGTAGATACCCGAGCGAGCGCGCATCCTCGGCGCTCGTCGAAACCTTTCCCATCGCCACGTTTTCAAAAATCGGCTTGAGCGCGTGAAACAGATCGAGATCCTCGGCCCCCGCCGCGTGTTCGTTCGCGCGGATCAGCATCTCTTTCGTTCCGCCGCCCCCGGGGATCAGCCCCACTCCCGTTTCCACCAGCCCCATGTACAGCTCGGCCGCCGCCTGAATTCTCGCCGCGTGCAGATTGATTTCGCAGCCTCCGCCCAGCGCCATCCCCTGCGGCGCGCTCACCACCGGCCGCGGAGCGTACTTGATCGCCATGTTCACCCGCTGGAATTGCCGCACCAGCATGTGAATCTCATCCCACTCGCCTTCCTGCGCGCTGATGAGCAGCAGCATCAGGTTCGCGCCCACCGAAAAATTCGTCGCCTGGTTGGCGATCACCATCGCCTCGAACTCCGTCCCCAGCCGCGCGATCCCCGCACTCAGCATCGCGACGATATCCGCTCCCACCGCATTCATCTTCGAGTGGAATTCGCAGCAGACCACCCCGTCGCCCAGATCGATCAGGCTCGCCCCCGCGTTTTTCTGCACCACCGGCGTCCGGTCTTTCAACGCCTTCAGAACGATCACTCCCTCGCGCTCCGGAACCGTCTGGTGCGCGCCGCTGGCCAGATCGAAATACCGCGTCGTCCCCTTTTCGCTTGCGTAGAACGATTTTTCCGGCGTCGCTAGCACCTTGCTCACCACCGCCGGAATCTGCTTCCCCTCGCGCTCGAGCGCCGCGGCCATCTTCTCGACGCCGATCGCATCCCACACCTCGAACGGACCCAGTTCCCAAGCGAATCCCCATTGCATGGACCGGTCCACGTCGGTAATCGCATTGGCAATCTCCGGCACGCGCCGCGCCGCATACACGCACGTCTCGCTCAGGTTCGTCCAGATGAACCGGCTGGCCTTGTCTCCGCCCTTTCCCTCCAGCGCGGGAGCCACCAGCATGCGGATGCGTTCGCGCGTATCCTCGATCGCCTTTCCCGCTTCAATCGACGCGAACTGCGCCTTCTGCCGCGCGCGGTACTCCATCGTGTGCCAGTCGAGCGTCAGAATTTCCGACTCCGCGCCCTTCTTGATGCGCTTGTAAAATCCGCTCCCCGTCTTTTCTCCCAGCATTCCCTTCGCGATCATTGCCTCGATCAGCGCCGGCACCCGGTAGACTTCCCGCGACTCGTCCTCCGGCACATTCTCATAAATGTTGCGGATCACGTGCGCCAGCACATCGAGCCCCACGATGTCCGCCGTGCGAAATGTCGCCGACTTCGGCCAGCCCACCGCCGGTCCGGTGCACGCATCCACTTCCTCCACCGTCATATCGAGCGCCGCCATCTGGTTGATCGCGTTCACCAGCGAAAACGTGCCGATGCGGTTCGCGATGAAGTTCGGCGTGTCCTTGGCCCGCACCACGCCCTTGCCGAGCCGCCGGTCGCAAATCTCGTCGAGCGCGTCCAGCACCTCGGGACGCGTCTTCGGCCCCGCAATCAGCTCCACCAGCTTCATGTACCGCGGAGGATTAAAGAAGTGCGTCCCCGCCCAGTGCTGCTGAAAATCTTCCGAGCGCCCTTCCGCGATCAAGTGGATCGGCAGCCCGGAAGTGTTCGACGTAACCATCGTTCCCGGCTTGCGCACCGCCTCCACCCGCTCGAACAGCCGCCGCTTGATCTCGAGATTCTCCGCCACCGCCTCGATGATCCAATCCACCTGCCCGCACCAAGCCATGTTGTCGTCGAAATTCCCGGGCGTGATCAACCGCGCGGTTTCCGGAGTGAAGAACGCGGCCGGGCGCGATTTTTTCGCAGCCTCCAGCCCCGTCAGCACGATCCGGTTGCGAACCCGCGGGTCCTGCAACGTGAACCCCTTGCGCTTTTCGTCGGCATTCAATTCCGGCGGCACAATGTCGAGGAGGTAGCAGGGAATCCCTGCGTTCGCCAGGTGCGCGGCAATCCGCGCGCCCATCGTACCGGCGCCCAGCACCGCCACTTTTTCAATCGTCCGCCTCATCAAGCTTGTCCTTCGTACACGGCGCCGCAACCCGCTAATTCAAACACGTCATGGTGGCAAAACGGGTACGCGCCGGTCAACCGGAAACGCCCCGCCCGGTGAAATTTGTTACAGTGTCCTCAGCGGAGTGAGGGTGACGGATGGGCACAGGCGCAGCATGGTTCAAAAAGGCGATCCAGGGTTTCCGGTCGTTTGCCTACGCTGACACCAACGGCGGCGATCTCCCGCGCCCCAAAATCGGACTCGCCCTCGGCGGCGGATTCGCCCGCGGCATCGCCCATATCGGAGTTCTGCGCGTTCTCGAACAGGAGCAGATTCCCGTCGATTTTATCGCCGGCACCAGTGTCGGCGCGCTGGTAGCCGCCAGCTACGCCAGCGGCGCCACCCTCGACGAAATGGAGTGCCATGGCTCCCTCACCAAGTTCAGCGATTTCGGCCGCTGGACGCTCTCGCGCATGGGCATGGCCTCCAACGAGCGCCTCGATCACTATCTCCACCGCTTCACCTCCGTGAAAACATTCGCCGAGATGAAGCTCCCGCTCTGCATCGTGGCCACCGACCTGATTGCCGGCGAGTCGGTCCATTTTCGTGACGGCGAAATCGGCCCCGCCCTTCGCGCCTCTTGCGCCTACCCCGGCCTCTTCCTGCCCGTCGAATATCGCAACCGCATCCTGGTAGACGGATTCCTAACCGAGACCGTCCCCGCCCCCGCCGTCCGAAAAATGGGCGCGGAAGTAGTAATCTCGGTCCACCTCGAGCCCGGCCTACTCGAATCGAGGCCGCGCAACACCATAGAAGTAATCAGCCGCTCCTTCTCGATCATCCAGATAGCCGCAACGCAGTCCTGGCGCGCCGCCACCGACGTGCTAATCGAGCCCAACGTCCATCACATTCTGTGGGATGAATTCGTAAAGACGCCGCAGCTCGTAGCCGCAGGCGAAGAAGCCACCCGAGCCGCCCTACCCCGAATAAGGGCCGCCCTAAAGGGCGACATAGAGCGCCGCGTAAAAGAACGCCGCAACTCCCCTCTAGGCCACCGCCGCACCTTCCTACGTTAGGCAGGCAGCAGCGGTTTCCTCTGCTTTTGGCTTTGCGGGCGTACTTGCCACGCTTTTGATGTTGCCTCTACGGGTGTCTTTGCCGTGCTTTTGACGTTGCCTTTGCGGGTGCCCCACCCTTTGTAGTGTAAGGGTGGGTCTTCTCTTCTTCTTGATCAGGTGGGTCTTCTCATTCTCTTTATCAGCCCCGCCAGGGGCGAAACAGCGTAGCCCACTGCGTCAGCGGTGGGAAGCCGGTATTAAAGCAGCGCGAAGCCCCGGAGGGGCGGCACAATCCGTTTCGCCCCATCCACACGCCGCTCTGCGGTAAAGCGCTCGAATCACCCGGCCGGCCGCAATTCAATCCGCACCGGCTTCCCGTTCCCCTTACCCCGCTTGCTGAACCATTCACTCATCGCCGCCGCCAGGCGCGCAGGATCAATCCCCAACCCCGTCTCCAGCGTCCCCTCCCCGGTAGGCAGCGTGTCGTCGAACTCCCCCGAACCCGTAAAATTCCTCATGCAGAAGCTGTCCAACCAATCCAGCGGCACATCCCGGCGCGCCTCGCCCTCCACAATCTCCACCCTGAATTTTCGCGCGTACATTGCCCAAATTATAGCAATCGCCGGATGCACCTACTAATTGTTCGGGCTACGTAGTCGGGTCAGTTTCCGGCAATCCACCTATTCGGAGTTGACAACCAACGCACACCACGTTTTGACCCCACCCAGGGGGCCGAGAAGGCTATGCCATGATGTGGATCATGAAGAAACAGATGTTCGCGGCGCTGGTTCTGCTGTTGCTAATCCCGATGGTATTGATGCTGGGGGGATTGCTGTTCAGCCTCATCAATCCCGAAATTGCGGCAGGTCGTCCCAACTATGTACGGAACTACCACCTACTCAGCGTGGCGAAGATCACGTTGGCGTTGGGATCGGCCGCCGTTGCAGGGATCTTGTGGCTGCTGGCGTGTTTTCTGGTGATTCGGTCCAAGAAGCGATCCTCGTGGTGGATGCTTTTCGCGGCATTGGGACCCGTAGGGTTCGCCATTCTGGCGAGGCTGCGCGACAAAGCATCCGCGGAAATCGACCCGCACACGCGTTTTGTGCTGAGCCTGAACAGGTTTGTGCGCGTGGGCTACGAAGTCGGCATCTTCGTCGCCATATGGCTGCTCGCCTATCAGGCCATGGTTCTCAAGCGCAATCTGATGATCCTGTATCAGTCCGCCACCACTGGAATTTCCACTGCTCAGATCGTCAATCTTCAGAATGCCTCGTCTGGAATGTGGGCCTTCTCCGAGGGGATGGAAGTGATGTACATGGTGGTTCTTCTCTATGTGATTTGGCCTATCGCATTCAACCTTGCAGCTCGTGTCGCGGCGATCATGGCATCGCCCAGGACAAGCCAACTCTCGAAACGCTCCGACGCCCCCGGACTATAACTGATTTACGCAATCCTCACCGGAACCGACCCACTACCCGTCGATGGCTCGCAGTCGCTGTTTTGGGACAATGCCCCTAAAGTCTTTCTACAAGTGATTCAACAGTAGCTATAATGCAGTGCCAATATACACATGTGTACGGGGTTGGCGCCGAAAAAGATCAATTAGGAGAGTGCGAATGAAAGTCTCAGAGCTTTTCGCTGGGGTTCGTTATGTCGGCAAGGCTGAGGGAGACCGGAAGACGTACTACATATTCGAGGCCCACTCCGGTTACATCGTGGTAACCCCTAATTCTAGGACTGACTATAACATGAGCATAGTTGATACAGAGGCACCTGCCGGGCTTCGCTCAACTGAATCACAAACTCCGGTCGCGGCGGCTTCCCGATGTTTGCCTGGGGTGAACACATGTACTTGGCAGCGTTTCCGAATCTCAGTAACTCCGCGTCGGTCATCCGCGCCAGCCTCGTCCGTAGTTGCGCCAAATCGACCGGATAGTTCGCAGCGAGATGTGACATGTCACCCATCGGGTAGAATCATAGCAGGAGCAAACCGCATGGCTAAGAGTACGAACGACGCCTTGGTACAGCGCCGCAAAGAACTTAGGGCAACACTGATTCAGAAGCACAGCAGATTAGCTGCGGAGCGCATCGTGCGGCTCACAGATGCCAAGAAGAGGCTCACGGTTGAGCAAATTGCCGAAGTGATTGCTGCGGAGTTCTTGCAATCTCCCGTGTAAGATAACCACTACGATTGCTGCTGTACGCCTTAGAAGGAGTCTCTCCTATGCTGAAAGCCTCCGCTAAATTTTATTTTTTATTCAACCAAGGCTCTCGTGTAGTTTTCTCTTTAACCTTTGCCAGCACATACCATTCGAGTTGAGCGACCACTCCCAATTTTCTTAAATCTAGTGCCGACCTCGCATCTTTTAAACTCGTACACGGCACTGAAATCGACGCCACGAAAAACGGCTCTCTCTGCGAACGCGGAGTAGGGGCCTTTCGAGACTGTTTGGAAAAACCTCTTCGCTCCGCTGTGGTGGCCTCCATCTTCAAGACCGTCGGTGAACTGTCTAAGCCGTTTTCGTACGCCTGCATGGCTCACCCCGACGTAGAAAATGTCTTCTTCCGTGACTGGTTTTCCCGTTAGGTCTTTGTTTACGGAGTGGCCCAAGAACCTCTCGTCTGGATAGGCCAATACGTATACGCCTGAATACTGCGAATCAACCAGTGTGGCAGAATCGTCGTCCAATCTTATCCACGTCTTCGCAAACAAATCTGCCACCAACTGATTTACGTCTGGTAGGGGTCCATTGAGCCGTGTCTGTTCCTTCGCAACCTGTTCTGGAGACTTTGTGCTTCCATCCGTTTCTACGATGTGGAATCCGAGAGCCACGAAAACGTCGTTCGAGGGCTTGCCGCCATAGAACTTACTCCTTGGGACTCCCGTGGCTAGTTCAAGAACTCTTTTGGGAGGATAGCGTCTGCCGTTCTCCACAACTGCCCAGAGCGTCCCTGAATCGTTTTCAGTGGCGCGAAATTTCAGGTCAAATTCCTGCATCCCTACGAGTACTTGCTCTCGACTGACTTGAACGATGCCAGATTGTGTTCTAAACGGGACTGAGTTCACGGCTGCGCTCATGCTTTTTCCTCACGCAAAACGATTTAACGCTCCGTCTCAACGCTGCGAGCCGGTGGAGTATACAATCTGTCCCGAGCCTCTTCCAATTTCAATCTCCAAAAGCCTCGTCCACCGCGTTGCCCAGTTTTCCCGCTTCGAATTACCCCGGCCCAAATCCTCAAACTTGTGGGTCCATCTGTGACGGATAGGACTGAAAAACACGACGCAACTCGACACGAGACAGCACGGATCAAACGAGCATCCCCGGATTTTCGCCAGCCATTCAGTGACTCATCCTCACTGTTCGGTTACCCATTTGGGTGACTACTTTTCAGAAAGACCCAGTACTGGGATGCTCGAATCAAAAGTGAGGAAATATGATTGCACCTCGAAATCAGCGAACAGTGGAACAGGAAGAGCTCATAAGACAGTCGATGCAGGAACCGTTGGCGCGGCTAAAGGCCGACCTTCTTGAAATCAGCCAAATAGACGATGAGTTGGGTGTGGTTGCGATTGTCACCGCCTTGCGAGAGAACGTGCCCGCAGTCCTCAGACACTTGGGAGTCAAGTAGTCGCGACAGCGAATTTTCTTGGCACGAAGCTAGCGAAAACTCCCACCAAAAACTCCCACCATCTGCCCCGAAAACGCCCTAAAATGGTCTAAGGTTCCCGAAGGCAAGTACCTGCTAAATCAATGAAAACAGGTTGGTTGGCTAAATCCTGAAGCTAGCGCGTCTGCCAATTCCGCCACTTGGGCAATGACCGGTTGCGAACCGAGGCTCAACCATATTGCGGCCGGGCCGATACTTTGTCAACGAAGCACACACCGGAGAGAAGAAGGGTTGACCACCGGCGTGGCGGGACCTAGAGTTGAGGCTCAGAGTTGGGTCCTGGAGTACCAGGGAGCGGGAGGGCACCTTATGGCATCTGCGCGCGCAATGATCGAGCGTCGGCGTTCCAGCCGCGTGATGGCCCGCATTCCTGTCAGCGTGCGATTGCAGGACGCGCCGGGGCAGCGGCTCGATGCGGCTACCGAAGCAACTTCGGTGAGCCGAAGCGGGGCACTGCTGTGCATCCCGTTTTCTCCCGTTCTGGGATCGCGTATCGAAGTGGAACATGGCGTTTCGCGGGAATCGCGGGAATTTCGCGTGGTCCGCGTGAGCGCGCCGAAGCCGGACGGCTTGTTTGAGCTGGGCGTAGAGATCCTGCATCCCAACCGGAACTTCTGGGGCATCTCCTTCCCCGACGACAGCCAGAACGATTGACCTTCATTTCCCGAGTGCTATAATCCCGCCCATTAGACCAACCGGGCCCGCACGGGCCGAAAATCGAGCAGTCTTCTAGCGGCTTGCGGGTAGTGGAGGTGGCCATGGAAGCGCTTCACGCTGCGTTGTTTCCTCTGTTTGTTGCCTGGGGAGTTGTGACTGCGATTCTCATCCTGGTGCTGATTTACCGCAGCATGCTGGAGAACCGCGAAGAGGATCAGATATTCCTGGACTCGGCGGCCCAGTCGATGGCCAACGAGCAGCGCGCACTGGTGTCGCGCATCGAAGCCCTGAGCAAGCCGATCGTGGCTTTGATCGTGGTATCGAGCGCGTTGTTGGTGGGCGTTGCAGGCTTGTGGCTCTGGCAAGGTTTTCAGAACTTTTAACGACGGCGGACGCGCGCCAGGGTCTTTCCTGGAGCTTCGCGGTTGAAGTGTGCGCCTCAGACTATTGCGGGAGCTGCTGCTGAGGCTGTTGCTGCGGCGGTGGGGCGCTGGCCGCTTGGCCCGGGCATATCTCCGACGTGTGATTGTGGACGATCACCCAGTTTTCTCCCACTTTGTTTAGGACCAGCGTAGTTTGCCCGCGCGCGGTGAACGGCCTGCCGCTGTACATTCCGTCGAACTGCCACTGGTAGGAAGTCCAGGAAATGTCGCCGTGGACGAAGATGAAGGTGTTGCGGCGAATCAGCTGCATGCCCTGAAACGCGGCTTTCTGCTTCTGGTAGAGCGCCACGTAATTATTCCAGCCGACCACCGGCGGCTCGTAGCTGCCGCTGACGAAGGTGGCGTTGTCGGCATAATACTTGTGCATCGCTTCGACGTTGCCTACCTGGAAGGCGCCGAGCATTTCGCCGATTGCGTGGTCGATCTGCTCGGAGGTGGATGTGGGGAGAGCGGGCAGCCCCTGGGCGGAAGCGTTCTCATCGATCCCGTTTTTCTTTTTTTGCCGGGCCGACGTGCCGGATGCCAGTGCGAATATCAAAATGCCGGGCATCAGCCATAGGAGATGCCGACCGATGCGGTTCTGCGTTTGCGTCATCGCTTCCTCCGATTCTGGGGAAGCTTAGCACGAAGCGAAAAGCGGCAAGCGGAGAAGTCGAAAGTGTGTGCCACGCCGCGCGAGGCGCTACAGGCTGCCGGCCGTTTATCGCCAGCACACGGCGGGCGCCTATTTCTTCTTCAGGAAGCTTTCCGATTTCCGAAAGGCTTCCTGCGCGGCCTCGTAGGCCTTGGCGGAATGCTCCATGGCCTGGCGGGAATGTTCGTGGGCGCTCAGGTGGTCTTCTTTTTCGTGGTGGGCCGCGGCGACACGGTGCGCGTGAGCGGCCAGATCGTGAAACTCCGCGGCGCGACGATGTGAGTCATTTGGCATCTGTTTTCTCCTTGATCGCTCGATCAGGCTCAGTGAGGGTTGTTCGCAGGCATGGGCATATTCGGCATGTCGGGTGTATTGGGCGTCGGCTGCGCCGGGCTTGCGGCAGGCGCAATATTTTTCTCCACCACGATGGGAGGAGCGGATTCGATGGCCGCGCCCGTCACGATAATCTGACCGATCATGAAGGAATGCGGGAGGCAGGCATAGGAATATGTTCCGGGGCGGTTAAAGGTGACCGCTGAGGATTTTCCGGAGCCGAGCATTCCGGTGTCCCAGCCGCCATCTTCGGATGAAGCGGCGTTGTGAAATTGCTTGCCGGTATTGGTGAAGATCACTTTCGTGCCCGCGGGGACGGTGATGCGGTTTGGCGTGAAGGAATAATCGATGAGCGTCACGGCGTTGGTTTTGACGATCGGCCCGGTGACTTCGACGACCGACTGCGGGGGCGGCGGGGCGTCGAAGGGATGCAGCCTGTTGCCCGGCGAGCCTTTCAGCGAAAACGCCCAGATCATGTCTCCGTTGGCGGAGGTGGTCTGCGTGGAAACCCCGCCGGCAGCGATGGCTATGTATTGCGTTCCGTCGATTTCGTAGGTGATCGCGGGGGCGTCCGCGCCTGCGCCGGTCTGCCATTGCCAGAGCAATTCGCCGGTCTTGCCGTCGTAGGCCTGAAAATTTCCGTCCGGATCGCCGTGGAAAACCAGGCCGCTGGCGGTCGCCAGGGCCCCGCTGCCCTGGCCGACGGAGTAAGGCATCTTCTTCTGCCAGACAATTTTGTTGGTGCGCGAATCGATAGCAGTGAAGGTGCCGGAGAAGCGCGCGCCTATCGGCGGCGCCACGGCCAGGCCGGCGCCAATCGCTCCTCTTGGACGGTCGGAAGCGGTGGCGTAGAAGTAGCCGGTTCGCGGACTGTAGGCCATGGGCGCCCAATTCACGCCGCCGTTTCCTCCCGGCGAAATCAAGACGGGATGATCATATACAGCGGCGAAAATGCACTTGGTTACCCAGCCGCCCAGCGGCTGCGGACACTGCGGCATTAGGGCATCGCCGCGGGGGATCGGCTGCGTGGGAGACGAGGCGACGCGCGGATCCTGCTCCACAGGTTTTTCGTCGATGCCGATCAGTGGCTTTCCGTTGGTGCGATCGAGCATGTAGATCCAGCCGGTCTTGCAAGCCTCGGCGATGCCCTTGCGGTTTGCGCCGCCGTAGACCTGATCGAAGAGAATGACCGGGCTGGGGCAATCGAAGTCCCACATGTCGTGATGAACGACCTGGTAATGCCAGGCATAGGTGCCATCCAGGTGCAGCGCCATGATGGAGGCGCTGAATAAATTGTTGCCGGGCCGATGGCCCGAGTCGCCGAACACGGGATTGCCGGTGCTGAAGTAGAGGAGGCCGAGTTCGGGATCGATAGCCGGCGTCTGCCAGACGCTCGCACCGCCATGGCGATCCTGATGCTTATCTTTCAGTGTGCTGGGATCCTGCGAGACTGCGGAGTCGTCGGCTGGCGGTGGCCAGGTGTCGCCCCCTAGTTCGCCGGGGCCGGCGGCCGTCCAAAAATGCCAGAGTTCCTTGCCGGTTTTGCCGTCGAGGGCGGTGAGTTTTGCCGCGCGCACCCATGTCTCCGCCGGAGACGCCGGTGTAAACCACACCTTTGTAATAAAGGGGCGCGGAGGTGATGGTGTAGCCGTCCTGCCATTGGCCGATGCGGGTCTGCCACAACAATTTCCCGGTCTCGGCTTCCAGCGCGACGAACGTGCCGTCGAGATAGCCCAGAAAAACTTTTCCTTCGCCGACGGCGACGCCGCGATTGTCCCAGCCGCAGCAAACTGTGGAGATGTTCTGATCGATGCCGGAGCGATGCTCCCAGATCAGCGAGCCGGTTTTTGCGTCGAGGGCGAAAACGTCGTCGTTGCCGGTCGTCACATACATGACGCCGTCTTTCACGATGGGCGTCTCTTCGAGGGAGTATTTGCTGCCCAGGCCGGAGCCCAGATGGGTCACCCAGGCGCCCTTCAGGTCCTTCACATTGGCGGGAGTGATCTGATCGAGCGTGGAGAAACGCGTGTTGTTCCAGTCGCCTCCGACCGTTAGCCATTCTTTTCCGGAAGGCTGGCGCAAATCGGCGATCCCCTGGCCCTTCAGGACGAAGAAGGGAACGAGGAAACCGATGGCAATCGCAATAGCCGCTATCTTTGAGCGCATATTCCGCATCTCTTTCTCCTGAGAAATCGGACTACCTGCGACCGGGTAGCCTGGAAACAAATATGGATTGCGTGCGTCGGAGCATTCTACCTAGTAACGACCTCGATGGGAATGTGGGGCGTGCTACAATCCGCCGCGAAATTGAGAGCGGATCGAAACGCACGTTCGAATCGCAAGGTGCATGGCAGAGTTATCACAGGGCGCGTGTCATGAAAGACGTGATGGAAACGGCGGGAGTTGCGGTGAAATCCGAGGGCAGGCTGGGCTGGATCTCCGATCTGGCTACGGCGGAGCGGCGGGCGCTGGGGGCATGCATCGGCGGCTGGACGCTGGATGCGATGGACGTGCAGCTCTACAGCTTTGTGATTCCGGCGCTGATTGCTACCTGGGGCATTACTCGCGGACAGGCAGGGCTGCTGGGAACCGCGGCGCTGATCGTCTCGGCGTTCGGGGGATGGCTCGCGGGGTGGTTCGCCGACCGCATCGGGCGTGTGCGCACGCTGCAAATCGCGATCCTGTGGTTCGCGGGCTTTACGTTCATTTCCGGACTCGCGCAGAATTTCGGGCAGCTATTTGCGGCACGGTCGCTGCTGGGGCTTGGCTTCGGAGGGGAGTGGGCTGCCGGGGCGGTGCTTCTGGGCGAAACGATCCGGCCGCAACATCGCGGGAAGGCTTTGGGAGCGATGCATGCGGGCTGGGCTGTGGGTTGGGGCATTGCGGCTTTGCTGTACGCTTTTTTCTTTCGATTCTGCCGGCGCAGACTGCTTGGCGCGCGATGTTCATGGTGGGCGTGGCTCCGGCGTTTATGGTGTTCTGGGTGCGGCGTTACGTGGAGGAGCCGGCGCTTTATCTCGAGTCGCGCGCCCTGCTGGCCGCGAGCGGCGACAAGCCTTCGTTTTTCGAAATATTCCGGAAGCCGCTGTTGCGGATCACGGTTCTCGGCAGCCTGATGGGAACCGGCGCGCAGGGCGGCTATTTTGCCGTGACGACGTGGCTGCCTACCTTTCTGCGAACCGAGCGCGGGCTTTCCGTGCTCGATTCCGCGGGGTATCTCTCCGTATCGATTGCAGGGGCTTTTTGCGGTTATTTGTCGGGCGGGTACCTCGCCGACCGGATCGGGAGAAGATTCACGTTTCTTGTTTTTGCGGTGGGAGCGGGCGTGGTCGCGGTGACGTATACCATGTTTCGATTTGGCAACGGGGCCATGCTTGTTCTCGGATTTCCGCTTGGGTTCTTCGCGTCGGGCGTTTTTAGCGCCATGGGCCCGTTTTTTACCGAGCACTTTCCTACGCGGGTGCGGGGCGTGGGGCAGGGTTTCGCGTATAACGCCGGACGGGCGACGGGGGCGCTGTTCCCGACGCTGGTGGGATTTCTCTCGACAAAAATTCCGCTGGGACGGGCGATCGGACTTTTTGCGGCACTGGCGTACGGAACGATGGCGGTGGCGGCGTTTTTGCTGCCCGAAACGCGGGGCAAGGTACTGGAGCCCTAGGATTCGCGGCTGCTAGTGCTTCGGTGCTGCCGGCCGAACCTCTCGTTTGGTGTTCAAGGTGGCGAAGATCACCCATGCGAGATCCACGACGTAGAGTGCTATCACCACGTCGCCCAATTTCTTAGACAAATCACTTTGCCGCATCAGTTGAACTACGCCCCAGAGCAGGAAGGCGCCTGCCAGGAGAGCGTTTTTCAGGAGTTCAGCGAGGGATGGGCGCTGGATCGCCTGGACGATCAGAAACGACACGCCGATCAGCAACAGCGAAACTGCGGAAATAGCGGACGCGGAAAATGCGAGCGGCACGTGTATCTTTGCATCGGTCGCCAGGAGGGCGGCAATACCGGCTGCGGCTATTGCACCAAGCGCCATCGCGAGCCATCGCAGTAAAAGATTCATGAAGGATACATCCTCCGGGTGATTTGGTTCCTGCGCGACATCCATTTCACGGTGAGCTGGAAGCCTGAGACGCGCTGCGGAACAAACAGCAACAGCAAAAATTATACTGTGGCGCTTGTAAAAAAGTCGTAAGGGCTATGTTTCGTCGAACGTTCGCGTGAGGATGAAGTCAACTCGAACCCGGCTCGCAGCGCGGTTACTTCACCTGCGATTCTTTCCCTCTCTTCCGGCGTTTTTCGTGAGATGCCACGAGTCACACCAGGAACAACGATAGGCGCGGAGGTCTCTGGGGGCGTTGGTGGTGGCGATCTGGTGCGCCGCTGTTGCAAGCGCTTCGCCTTCGGTTTCGTATTTGCGCTTTCCGCTTACCGGGCATTTCAATTCGGTGTCCACCGCGGCTACCTCCTTCTGCAGCATGCTCTCGGCTGCCAGCCGATACCACCTGGATGTGAATTGGCGTTATTATGCAGGCGCGAAAGGTGACCCTCATGCTGAGAGTATCCGGGAACGTTCGGTTGCGCCAACTGTCGCGAGGCGCCGCAATTGTTTATTTGTTCAGCGCCGCCTTGCTGCTGTCCGGAGTGGCGGAGGCGCGGATTACGAGGATTGTGATCACGCGAACGGAG
>CAWCQH010000004.1:0-138605 GCA_963797585.1 uncultured Acidobacteriota bacterium | reverse complement strand
GAGGTGCAAGCACCCCGGTTTGGGCTGTTCCGATTTCGCTCGCCGCTACTATCGGAATCTCAATTGATTTATTTTCCTCCAGGTACTGAGATGGTTCACTTCCCTGGGTTAGCTCGTACCCGCCTATATATTCAGCGGGCCGTTATCTGGTTTTACCAGATAGGGTTTCCCCATTCGGACATCCCCGGATCAAGGCCTGTTTGCGGCTTCCCGGGGCTTTTCGCAGCTTACCACGTCCTTCATCGCCTGTTGGTGCCAAGGCATCCACCGTACGCCCTTAGTAGCTTAACCATAAAACTTACTCAGCACGTCGCCATCGCCGAACGCTGCCCCGCAACCGGGTTCAGGCGCCCGACACCGCGCGTGTGGCAAGTTCGCCTTTCCACATTGCGCTACTCTCGAGCAAAAATTTGCAGTTTTATTACGCTACGCGAACCTTGACATCCGCGTAACGCAATGCCAGCTTCCATCAGTTGTCAAAGATCGTTCGCCTCAACCATCAGTTTCCGGTTGAAACGTCTCCGCTCCAGGCGGAGCGCGAGTTCAGTTTGGAGCCGAACCCGCGGAAAATAAAAAACCCGGCAACGAGCGCCGGGCAAATCCGTCCTTTTCTTGGGGCATTTTATTCCGCGCCCCTCGAACGGATGTACTCGAAGCTCGATTTGTTTCTACCCGGAACTAGTAACCAATCTCACCTCTACATGAGCAGGCAGACCCGGTACGTCAGAAGACTATAGCAGATGCCACAGGTCCACCGACTTTTATGGACTATATCAGAAATTTGGATGGCGTCAAGTGCCTTGTGATTATTTTTAGGGTAATTCTGCTGTGGAATTCAGGGGGGCTTGTGGAAACGAGCGGATCGCTGGAAAAACAGGCCGTTTCCCCCGATAAAAGGGGCATTTTGGGCGCGGCGGTCCGCTGCGTATTACCGCGAAGACCGGCTCTAGCCCTTTCGATGCTTGAAAAATTCCACCTGGCGCAGGCGCTTTTGGGCCTCGGATTTCGTCTTGTACGGTCCGCCGAGATTCTTCTTACCGTCCTCCGACAGGACCTTATAGCCGCTTTTCAGCTTGCGAATCATGGAATGTTCCTCCCTTACGAGTAATTTTGACGCGATCCAAAAAGAAATCCATCGGGGAGCAAATGTAGAACCAGGGTCAAAGGTCTGGAGAATCGGGCTCGGTTCCTTAGCCGACGAACAAGAGGGATCCTTCGCTGCGCTCAGGGTGACGATCAAAGGCGCGTCTATGGCTTCCGATAAGTGATTGTAAATACTAGACGTAGGCGGCGATACCGGTGATGCGCTCGCCGATTATGAGCTTGTGAATATCGTCGGTGCCTTCGTAGGTGTAGACCGATTCGAGATTCGCCATGTGGCGCATGACAGGGTAATCGTCCACCACGCCGTTGGCACCTAGAATTTCGCGCGCCATTCGTGCCGTTTCGCGGGCCATCCAGACGTTGTTCTTCTTCGCCATGGAGATGTGCGAGGGGTGCACGCGATTCGCATCTTTCAGGCGGCCCACCTGAAGCATCAGGAACTGCGCCTTGGTGATTTCGGTGATCATCCACACCAACTTTTCCTGCACGAGCTGGTGCGAAGCGATGGGGCGATTCTCGAATTGCTTCCGCTGCTTGGCATAGTCGAGCGCGGATTGATAGCAGGCCATGGCCGCACCGATGGCGCCCCAGCCGATGCCGTAGCGCGCTTGATTCAGGCAGGAGAGCGGGCCTTTCAGTCCCTCGACGCCAGGCAACAGATTTTCAGCGGGAATTTTGCAATCCGAGAACGCCAGGCTCGAAGTGACCGAGGCGCGCAGGGAATATTTCCCGTGAATGTCCTTGGTTAAGAACCCCGGCGTACCTTTTTCGACCAGAAAGCCGCGCACCTTGTCGTCTTCGCATTTCGCCCAAACCACGGCCACGTCGGCGATCGAGCCGTTGGTGATCCACATCTTTTCGCCGTTCAACACGTAGCTTGAGCCCTGTTTCACAGCGCGCGTGAGCATGCCTCCGGGGTTGGAGCCGAATTGCGGCTCGGTCAATCCGAAGCATCCGATGGCTTTACCCTGTTGCATCCGAGGGAGCCACTTTTCCTTCTGCGCGTCCGATCCGAATGTGTAGATGGGATACATCACGAGGGCGGACTGCACCGAGACGAAACTGCGGATCGCGGAATCGCCGCGTTCGATTTCCTGCATCACGAGTCCGTATTCCACGTTGGACATGCCCGCGCAGCCGTAGCCGTTGAGATTGGCACCGAAAAAGCCCAGCTCGGCCATCACGGGCACAAGCCTCATCGGAAACCGGCCCTCGCGATTGCACTGTTCGATGATGGGGAGAATCTCGTCGTCGACAAATTGACGCGCGGTTTGCCGGGCCAGCTTTTCGTCATCGCTCAGGAGCGAATCGAAGTCGAGGAAATCGACCCCGGGAAATGAGGGCATTCGGCGTCTCCTTGGCTCCGCGGCGATGGGCGCTGGAAGCAGTGTTGCCATCTTATCGGATAAGCGAACGCCAGTGCCACCGTTCGCTGGGGCGAAAAAGATTTCGCGGCGGGGCGTCTTGGTATAAATTAGCGTGTTCGGTATACTGAAATTTCAGCACAAACCTCCGAAGGGGTCAGGAATGAATCCGCCCAAAACAGAAACAGTTGCGAATGGAACGGCGACCGGAAGCCGCCGGGACACGCTCACGATCACCGATAACCGGACCGGTAAACAGTACGAGATTCCGGTAAAAAACGACACGATTCGTCCCATCGAGCTGCGAAAGATCAAGGTCCACGACGGGGATTTCGGGATGATGAGCTATGACCCGTCCTTCTCGAACACCGCTTCCTGCACGAGCAAGATCACTTACATCGACGGCGACCTGGGGATTCTGCGCTACCGCGGCTACTCGATCGAAGAACTGGCCGAAAAGAGCACCTATCTCGAGACGGCGTATTTGATTCTCTACGGCGAGCTCCCTTCGAAGTCGCAGCTGGACGAATGGACGTATCACATCACCCACCACACATTCATTCATGAAAGCATCAAGAAATTCCTGGATGGCTTTCACTACGACGCGCACCCCATGGGCATGATGATTTCGACGGTGGCGGCGCTTTCGACCTTCTATCCCGAGTCCAAGGATATTTTCAACGCGGAGTCGCGCCGCAAACAGACCTACCGGCTCATCGGGAAGATGCCTACGCTTGCGGCGTTTGCGTACCGGCACAGCCTGGGCATGCCTTTCGTATATCCCGACAACGAACTCAGCTACACGGGCAATTTCCTGAACATGCTGTTCCGGACGAGCGAACTCAAATACCGCCCGAATCCGACTCTCGAGCGCACGCTCGACGTCCTGTTCATTCTGCACGCGGATCACGAGCAGAACTGTTCTTCGACGGCCATGCGCGGAGTGGGCAGCTCGCACGCCGATCCTTACTGCGCGACGGCCGCGGCGACTTCGGCGCTGTACGGCCCGTTGCACGGCGGCGCCAACGAGCAAGTGCTGCGGATGCTGCTCGATATCGGGTCGGTGAACAACGTTCCGGCATACATCAAGCGGGTGAAGGCGGGCGAGAAGCTCCTGATGGGCTTCGGGCACCGCGTGTACAAGAATTACGACCCGCGCGCCAAGATTGTGAAGCGCATGGCCTATGAAGTCTTCGACATCATGGGACGGAACCCGCTGATCGACATCGCACTCGAATGCGAGCGGATCGCGCTCGAGGACGAATACTTCGTTTCGCGCAAGCTTTACCCCAACGTCGATTTCTACACCGGGCTGATTTATCAATCGATGGGCTTCCCGGTGACGATGTTTCCGGTTCTCTTCGCGATACCGCGCACTTCGGGATGGATCGCGCAATGGGAGGAGATGCTGCTCGATCCGGAGCAGAAGATCGCCCGGCCGCGGCAGGTCTACACCGGCTACGATTTGCGCAGCTATATACCGCCGGACCATCGGGGCTAGCAACACACGGAGTTTATTCGCGCTTCCCTCTGCCTGCGCGAGTGACCGCGCCGGGCAGAACCGCGGGATTCGGGCGCGCCGCTCCAAAACGGTTGCATCCCAACGGATTCTCTGTCAAAAACAGTGGTGCCGTTCTAAGGGATGCTCCATGGAAATCTGCACGCGTGAAGCCGGGAACGCCACAGTTGTGGACATCACCGGCGACATCACTCTCTATAACTCTCCGGAAGTGCGCCGCGTACTGCTGGACCTGCTGAAGGCAAAGCGTGTCCTCCGTGTGATCGTGAACCTAGAAAAAGTGAAATACATCGACAGCGCGGGCGTAGCCTCGCTCGTGGAGGGGCTCAAAACTTCACGGGATTTGAAGTCCGGCTTCGCCCTTTACGGCTTGAGTAAAACGACGCGCGAGGTTCTGGAGCTGACCCGGCTGATCAAGGTGTTTGAAGTCCACGAGAACGAAGCGGACGCTTTGCGCGGCAATGGTTCGGTGCCGAAATAAGTCTGCGAGCAAGCATCGGTGCGGGCGCGTGCTTGCCGTGGCGTATTCATCGTAATTGGAACTCACCAGGCTCAGGATCAACATGGCGCTGACTTACGATATAGGCGAAGCCACAATCGAGGGACTGGCCTATGTAGGGAGCCTTGCCAGGCTCATCGCAGGAGCGGCGCGATCGATTTTTATCGATCCGTTTCGCGGGCGGCGATTCCGGCTGAGCCGCGCGGTGCATCAGGCAATGTCGGTGGGTGTGGAGGCGGTGCCGATCGTCTCCCTGATTTCGTTTTTCGTAGGCACGATCCTGGCTCTGCAGGGCGCGTACCAGCTGCGCAAGCTGGGCGCCATGCAGCTGGTGGCGGCGGCGGTGGCCATTGTGATCACGCGCGAACTCGGGCCGCTGATGACGGCCATCATGGTGATCGGACGGTCGGGGTCGGCGTTCGCCGCGGAGATCGGTACCATGAAGGTGAACGAAGAGATCGACGCGCTCGAGACCATGGCGCTCGAGCCGGTTCATTTTCTGGTGGCGCCGAAATTCCTGGCCATGATCCTGATGATGCCGTGCCTAACAACATGGGCGGATTTCATGGGGGTGCTCGGCGGCGGATTTTTCGGCGTGATGAGCGCGGGCTTCACCTGGGGCAGCTATTTCCGCGCCACGATGGACGCGCTGGTCCTTCGCGACATCGTGACTGGGTTGATCAAGAGCCTGATGTTCGGGATCGTGATCACCGCGGTGGGGTGCCACGAAGGCTTCGCCACCGGCCTGGGTTCGGAAGAAGTGGGACGGTCCACCACGTCGTCGGTGGTGAAATCGATCTTTCTGGTGATCGTGGTGGACCTTATCTTCACGGCGATTTTTTACTTTACGGCGCCCTCATAAAATATGGCTAAAGACGCCCGCCGCAAAGACGACTCCGACGAAACACCCTCCGGCCCGGGCATTTCCGTGCGGAATCTGCGCGTGAATTACGGCGAGCGCGAGATTCTACACAGCATCAGCTTCGACGTGCCCGCCGGAGAAACGCTGGTAATCCTGGGAGGTTCCGGGTCGGGCAAGAGCACCCTGCTGCGGACGCTCGTGGGGCTGGAGAAACCGAGCGCCGGCGAAATCTGGATGGGAAACAAGAATTTCGCCGCCATGTCCGACGCCGAGCGCGATGCGCTGCGGAAAAAACTCGGTATGTCGTTTCAGAGCGGCGCCCTATTCGGCGGAATGACGGTGGGAGAAAACGTAGCGCTGCCCCTGCACGAACATACGCCCCTGGACGAATCGACCATCGAAATCATGGTGCGGCTGAAGCTCGATCAGGTGGGCCTTTCCGGGTTCGAGAATTACATGCCGGCGCAATTGAGCGGCGGGATGAAGAAACGGGCGGCCATCGCGCGGGCCATGTCCATGGATCCGGAGATGCTTTTTTTCGACGAGCCTTCCGCGGGGCTCGATCCCATCATCGCGGCCGGCATCGACGAGCTGATCCTAAAGCTAAAGAAGGCTTTCCGCATCACCATTGTGGTGGTCACGCATGAACTTGCCAGCGCCTTTCTGATTGCGGACCGGATGATCCTGATCGATAAGGGCAACATCGTGGCCGCCGGAACTCCCGAAGAGCTTCGCGCTAGCCAGCAGCCGCGCGTGCGGCAGTTCCTGGACCGCGTGCCGGAACCGGAGCTGACCGGGGAGATCGATTATCTGCAGATGCTCACCGGAGAAGATCCGCCGCCGCATCAGTGATCCGGGTTTTATGCAAGTCTTTGCGGCACTGCAGCAGTAGGGCGTGCTCTGCGAGAGCCCATGTTATACTCGCCCACTATCGCGGTCCGCCCGGCGCGTCCCACAGCCGGCGGTAATCGCTGGACGGTCGAATGAAACAAAGACGGGAGCTAGCGCTGGTCGGACTGTTTGTCCTGGTAGCGGCTGGCCTGCTGTTCGTTACCGTTTTCGTGCTCTCCGGAAAACTCACCAGCGGCGCCATTCCTTACCGGGCCTACTTCAAGAATGCGGGGGGGCTGGGTCCCGGAACGCAGGTGCGCTATGCGGGTGGGCCTCCCGTGGGCCGCGTGCAGACGGTGCGAAGCGACCCGCGAGACCCTACACGCATGGAAATTGATTTCTCTGTGCAGCAAGACGTGCCGGTGAAAATCGACAGCACCGCCATCATCACGAATACAAGTCCGCTGGCCGATAATTACCTGGGAATCCTACCTGGAACCGCGGCGGCGCCCCGAGCGGCTGCCGGGGCGACTCTGAAATCCACCGAATTCATCAGCTTTTCCGACATTGCGGCCGTCATCAACGGTCTGGGGCCCAACGCGAACAATCTGGTGGTCAATTTGAACGCGCGTGCGATTGCTTTGCAGGATACGCTCAATCGCGTGAACGATCTGCTCAGCGACCGCAACCGGGAGAACATCTCGGCGAGCCTGGGCAACGTGCGCGGAATGCTTGAGGAGGATCGTCCCGCGATTCGCGCGACGGTCGCCAATCTGAACACCGCGACCGCCAAGGTGAGCCCGCTTCTGGACGATTTCCGCAAGACGTCCGCACAGGCGAATGAGGCGCTGGGTCAGCTGGATGGGGCCATTGCCGAAGACCGGCCCGAGCTCCGGCAGGCGGTGGCGAGCCTGCGGCAGCTGCTGGCGTCGGCGAACGTGCTGACCGAGCAGCTGAATCAAACGGTGAACACGAACGCGGAAAATCTCGACGAGATTGTCGACAACCTGCGCCACGTGACCGACAACCTCAACGCGTTTACCGAGACGATCAAGACGCGGCCCTACACTCTGATTCGCGCGTCCGGAATCAAGCCGCGAACGCCCGGAGAGGCGCCTCCAAAATGAAAACGAGCTCCCATTCCAAGCGAACGCGGTGGGCACAGCGTATTCAGACCGCTTTGCTTTTGCTTTTTGTCGCGGGGATTGCGGCGGGATGTGGCGCCTCGCGGCCGGTGAAATACTATGTGCTCGATCCGGAATCCGGCGCGTCCAGCGGCGCGAATGCGCCGTCAAAATATCCGGTGACTCTGCTGGTAGCCCGGATTACGTCGTCCCACTTGTACCGGGACGACCGGCTGGTCTACGGCGCCGGGCCCGTGCAGCTGGGCACCTATGAGTACCAGCGGTGGGCCGAACCTCCCACGGAAATGGTGCAGGACGGGCTCATTGCGTCATTGCGCTCGTCGGGGCAATTCCGCTCCGTCTCGGCGATCAGCAGCAACCTGCGGGGCGAATACATCTTACGCGGGCACCTGAATGCTCTCGATGAGGTCGACAAGCCGGAAATCGCGGCGCGATTCTCCATTCAGCTGGAGCTAGTGGATTCAAAGACCGGCGCATCGCTCTGGAACGGTTCTTACTCGCATGACGCTCCGGTGGCTGGTAAGGCCGTGGCGGATGTGGTGCAGGCGCTCGATCAGAATGTGCATGACGGCCTGGGCCAGCTGACCGCGCAGCTCGGAGAATATTTCGCGAGCCATCCGCCGCAGTCCGCGGGCGCTCAGTAGCTACGAATGTTCCTCATTGGAGCACGATAAAGCGTTCCTTCCCGAAATTAGCTCCTTCTCACGATTTCACCTCTTCTGAAGCTTCGCCCGCGTAAGAGCAGCAAGCCCTCCGCTCCCCAGTCGGCGCATTTTACCGGCAAGAACATCGGTGTTCAGCCGATGAGGGAATACATGAGCTTCGTGGCGCAGGTAATGCGGCAGCTTTTCAGCTCGGGGAACTTCGAACCGCATGGCTACTGCTACCTATGGAATCCCGGGCTGGTGTGGCTCCACGTCATCTCCGACTCGCTGATCGCTGCGGCTTACTTTGTAATTCCCGTGGTGCTGATTCTCTTCATCCGTAAGCGGCACGATCTGCCCTCCAGATGGATGTTCGTGCTGTTTGGGGTATTCATCGTGGCGTGCGGGTCGACGCATCTGATGGAGGTGTGGAACCTGTGGCATGGGAATTACTGGCTGGCCGGCGTTATAAAGGCCCTGACTGCGGCGGCGTCTGTGCCCACGGCAGTATTGCTGGCAAGGTTCATGCCGGAGGCGGTCGACCTTCCCAGCTTCGGCCAGTGGATCAAAGCCAACGCGGCGCTCAAGCAGGAAATCGCCGAGCGGAAGGAGGCGGAACTGAACCTCCGGATCAGCGAAGCCATCTTTCGCGAGCAGGCCGAGACCCTCGATCTGACGCACGACGCGATTTTTGTTCGGGGCATCGACGGCAAGATAGCTTACTGGAATCGTGGCGCGGAGCGCCTTTACGGATGGACAGGAGACGATGTCCGCGGGAAGGTTGCCCATGAGGCCCTGGAGACGCAGTTTCCAAAGCCACTGGATGAGATTACCGCGGATGTTGTCGGGACGGGTTCCTGGGAGGGAGAACTTGTGCACCGTTGCCGGGGCGGTTCGCAGGTAACCGTGTCAAGCCGGTGGGCGCTTCGAAGGGACGCTTCGGGGAGACCCCTCTCTATCCTCGAAAGCAATAGCGACATCACTCACCGCAAAAGGGAGGAGGAAAAATTCCACAATCTTCTGGAATCCGCGCCGGACGCGATTGTAATCGTCGACAGCCAGGGAGGAATCCAGCTGGTGAACGCGCAGGCAGAACGCCTTTTCGGATACACGCGAGCGGAACTGAGTGGCCAGCGCGTGGAGATGCTGATCCCGTCGCGGTATCAGGGCAGGCACGTAACGTCGAGGGAGGAATATGGGCGGTCACCTCATCCACGTGCAATCGGCGCCGGATTGGAACTGTACGGGCGGCACAAGGACGGCAGCGAAATACCCGTGGAGGTAAGCCTGAGCCCCCTCCAGACCGAAGAAGGCACATTGATTTCAAGCGCTATTCGCGATGTGAGCACGCGCCGGCGCGCGGAAGCGGAAATCCAGAAACTCAATTCCGATCTGAACCAGAAACTCGCCGAACTCGGCGTTGTGAACCGGGAGCTGGAGTCCTTCAGCTACTCGGTGTCCCACGATCTTCGGGCGCCCCTTCGGCACATCGACGGCTTCGCCCGCATCCTGAAAGAAGAGCACGCCTCCCAACTCTCCGAAGAAGGCACCCGTTATCTTGACCGTGTGGTTGAGGCAGCCAATCATATGGGGCACCTCGTAGACGATCTGCTGAATCTCGCGAAGATCGGGCGCAAAGAGATGGTGCGTCAGATGGTAAATCTCGACGATCTGGTCCGCGAGGCCATGGCCGCTTTGTCGCCACAAATCTCCGAGCGCCCAATCGAATGGCGAATTGAGTCGCTCCCCGAGGCGGAATGCGATCGGGGCCTGGTCAAATTAGTGCTTATTAATCTTCTATCGAACGCCGTCAAATTTACCAAGAACTGCCAACCCGCTGTAATTGAGGTAAGTACGCGAGATACCGAAAAGGGAAAGGCCCTCGTGGTGCGAGACAACGGAGTAGGGTTCGATCCCAAGTATGCCGATAAGCTGTTTGGAGTCTTTCAGAGACTTCATCGGCAGGAGGAGTTCGTGGGCACGGGGATTGGATTGGCTACGGTGCAGCGAATCATTCACCGGCACGGAGGCGAGGTGTGGGCGGAATCCTCACCTGGAAAGGGCGCCGCTTTTTTCTTTACCCTGGAGCCCGCCGGCGAGGGATCCACGCCGGTACAAACGGAGAGGTGAAACTTGTCCGCAGCTGAGTCCATTGAGATTTTGCTGGTGGAAGATAATCCCGCGGATGCCGAGCTGACTCTGCACGCCCTGCAGAAGAGCAATCTCGCCAACAAAATCCAGCTCGTTAGAGACGGCGAAGAGGCACTGGACTTCTTGCTCTGCCGGGGAAATTTTGCCGACCGCCAGTTTCAGCAGCCTCCTCACTTGATTCTGCTCGATCTGAAGCTCCCTAAAGTAGACGGGCTGCAAGTACTGGAGGAAGTGAAACGCGACCTGCGAACGCGGGCGATCCCGGTGATCGTTCTAACGACTTCCAAAGAGGAACGAGACATGGTCACCAGCTATCGGTTCGGAGTGAACAGTTACATCCAAAAGCCCCTCAACTTCAGCGAATTCCAGGAGGTGGTCCGCCAGCTCGGAATGTATTGGCTGCTTCTCAACAGCAAACCTCCCGCTTCCGCCTATCTTGCGCGTTAAGAATAAAACCATGCCGGCAAACATTCCTGAATCCCCAGCCGAAATACTGCCGCCGTTGCGTTTGTTGTTTGTGGATGATGACGCCGATGATATCGATCTGTGCCTGAGTGGCTTGAAGAAATCAGGGCTGGATTTTCAGGCCGTTAGAGTTTCGACGCAGGAAGATTTCGCGAGAGCGTTGGAAGAAAAGACGTTCGATATTGTGGTGTCGGATTTTCGTATGAAGGACTGGACCGGAATCGACGCGTTGGCGATGGTAAACAAGGTGTGCCCCGACGTTCCCGTGATCCTTCTATCGGGGACGCTTGGCGAAGAGCTTGCGGTCGACTGCATCAAAATGGGTGTCACCGATTACGTGCTGAAACACCAGCTCGCCCGTCTTCCGATTGCGCTGAACCGGGCGAGAGAGGAGAGGTCTCTTCGAGAGGGTGAGAAGAAAGCCGTCGCCGCACTTCGCGAGAGCGAGGAACGGTATCGCACGCTGGTGGAAAATGCTCCGGAAGCGATTGTGGTTTTCGACGCGGGCTCGGGCAAATTCGTCGATTGCAACGACAATGCCTTGCGCCTGTTTCGCGTGACTCGCGATGAGCTCATGCAGCAAAGTCCAGCCGATCTGAGCCCCGCCATCCAGCCAGACGGGCGTCCCTCGGAGCTGTCCGCCAGTGAGCATGTCTCCGACGCCTTAAACGGGGGCACGCCGTGTTTTGAATGGGTGCATCGCAATTCGCAAGGAGACGAAATTCCCTGCGAGGTTCACCTCGTAGGCCTCCCCTCCCCCTCGAGGAGGCTCGTGCGGGGCAGCATCCTGAATATCGCCGAACGCAAGCGGGCGGAGGCGGCGCTGCGGGAAAGCGAGTCGCGCTATCGCGGCCTTGTCAATAACGCCACATATGGAATTTATTGGGTCACCACCGAAGGCAAACTGCTTTTCGTCAATCCCGCCCTGGTGCAAATCCTCGGCTACGACTCGGCGGAGGAACTGCTTGCGGTTCCGAACGCGAAAGCCTTTTACGCGAATCCATCCGACCGGGATCCGCTTCTGGCCGGGTACCGTCAGGATGGGCGATTGGAATCGAAAGTGGAGTGGAAGCACAAGAACGGGAAGGCGATCACGGTGCGCGTCAACGCCCGCTGGACTCGCGTGCCGGGACAGAAAGATCCGTGCTTTGAGGTGATGGTGGAAGACGTAACCGACCGGATCGCTCTCGAGAAGCAGTTGCTCGAGGCGCAGAAATTCGAGGCCATCGGGCAGTTGGCGGGCGGCATCGCGCACGACTTCAACAATATGATCGGCGCAATCATCGGGTGGGCAGATATCGGCGCCGACGAAACCGAAGCGGGGTCGCGGCTTCACCGCCATTTCGAAAAAGTGCGCCAGCAAGCCGAGCGCGCCGCGGCTCTCACGCGGCAATTGCTGGCTTTCGCGCGCCGGCAAATCCTCGAGCCGCGCGATATCGATATGAACAAATCCGTCATCGAAACGATCAGCCTGCTCGAGAAAGTGATCGGCAGCAATATCGAAATCAAGGCCAACCTGGCCGCCGATCTGGCCGTCGTGCGAGCAGACCCCACGCAGCTGGAACAGGTGATCATGAATCTTTGCATCAACGCGCGGGACGCCATGCCCGACGGCGGCTCGCTCATGATTGAAACCGCGAATGTAACATTTGACGAGCAATCGTGCGCGCCGAGGCCCCTGGCTAACCCAGGAAAATACGCCATGCTCTCGGTGGCGGACACAGGAACCGGCATGGATGACGCAACGCTCGAGCGCATCTTCGAGCCTTTCTTTACCACAAAAGAACTGGGAAAAGGGACGGGGCTGGGCCTGGCGACTGTGTACGGGATTGCCCGCCAGCACGGAGGCTTCGTGGAAGTTACGAGCGAGCTCCGCAAGGGGAGCACCTTCCGTGCATACCTTCCCGTGAGTTCGTCGCCGGTGGCTTCGAACCCTCCAGCAGACGACCGCGACGCCATGCAAGGCGGAACCGAAACGATCCTGGTGGCGGAGGATCACGATGGCCTTCGGGAGATTGCTTTCGAGATTCTGACGAGCCTTGGTTACCGGGTGGTACTTGCAGCCGACGGCGAACAGGCGCTACGGGAATTTCGAAGCCTTCGGGATCTGATTGACCTTGCGCTACTTGACGTCATGCTGCCCAAAATCAGCGGACCGGAAATCTATGAAAGGGTGAGCGTCGAAAGACCCGATTTACCCGTGATCTTTGCGACCGGGTATAGCGCCGATAGTTCGCTCCTCCGCCAAGTGGAGCAACGCGGGCTACCGGTGATCCAGAAACCCTATTCCTCGCGGGAACTGGCGCGCAAGGTGCGCGAGGTGCTCGACGGGAAGAGGCAGCCGTTACCTGCGGGGAGCCTTCGGGCAGGTGAGTAACAGGAGGCTATTCTGGACCCTGCATTGACGCAATCTGCGGAGTTTGCTATGTTCCAGGTTCGTTATCCACAAGGTGCTCTTGTGAAACGTCGAGCAACCCGAGGCCGGGACTCTTCCCCGAATGGACATAAAGAATTGTCAAATAAGAGCTTAGCTGCTGTCAGTAAGGCGAAAGTCGTCGCTCCCCCAGACCCCGAAGCCCCCGCGAAACAGGCTCAGCTCAAGGCGTACGAAGAGGCGTTGGGCTTCTTCCAGCAGCAGAAATTTCAGCGCGCGAAGCAGTCGCTCGAACGCGTGCTGGAAGGTCCCAGCAAGGAATTGCGCGACCGCGCGCTCGTTCACGTGCGCATCTGCGATCAGCGAATCTCCCGCGTGCCGGCTCCTACCGCCAAGTCGGCGGAGGAGCATTACACGCAGGGCGTGGCGCTGATGAACCTGGGACGGTGGGACGAAGCCCGCGAGCATCTGGACCGCGCCCGCAAGGCCGCGCCGAAGGCCGACCACGTGGTCTATGCGATGGCAGCCCTGGATTGCCTCACCGGCGAGGCGGACTCCGCGATGGAGAATCTGAAGATCGCCATCCAGCTGCGTCCCGAGAATCGCTACCACGCTCGGAACGACGAAGATTTCTCTTTCCTGCAGGAAGACCCGCGCTTTACCGAATTGCTCTATCCGGAGCGAGAAGGTTCAGCCGGTTAAGTTCCTGCATCTCCCGTGAAAAAATCCACGCAGCATCGTTCCCGGCCTGCGCGCTCCCGGCCTGCGCGTATTGTTGCGCTTGGCGGGGGCACCGGCCTTTCGGCAGTGCTCCGGGGCTTGAAGGAGTATGTCGCCGGCCCCAAGAGGAACGGCGCAGCCCTGCCCATCGGCGATCTTACGGCAATCGTCACCGTCACCGACGACGGCGGGAGTTCGGGCCGCCTGCGCCGCGAATACAGCGTGCTTCCACCCGGCGACATCCGCAACTGCATGGTCGCTCTTTCGAAGGATGAACATCTCCTCGGCGAGTTGTTTCAATACCGCTTTCCCGCGGGAAGGGGACTTGCGGGGCATAGCTTCGGGAATCTCTTCCTGACCGCGCTCACCAACATTACCGGGGACTTCTCGCAGGCGATTCAGGTGTCCGCGCAGGTGCTGGCGATTCGCGGGAGAATTTTCCCTTCGACCGCGCAGAACGTGACGCTCGAAGCCGAGCTTGAAAACGGGGTTATGGTGGCCGGGGAAACGAATATTTCGCGTTCGCGGAAACCCATATCGCGTGTGCGCCTCGTGCCGCGAAGGGTGCGCCCGGTTCGGGAAGCCCTCGATGCCCTTCGGCAGGCGGATCTCATCCTCGTGGGACCCGGCTCTCTGTACACGAGCATTATTCCCAATCTGCTGGTGGAAGAAATCGTGGACGTGATCGTCAACTCTCGCGCCACGCGCGTCTACATCGCCAACCTGATGACTCAGCCCGGGGAGACGCAGCACTACTCCGTCGCGGACCACGTGCGCGCCATTTATCACCACACGCGGCCGGGGCTGTTCGACTTCGTGGTGATCAATCGGCGCCCGGTGACGCCGCGCCTTCTACGCCGCTACCGCGCGGAGGGCGCCGAGCCCGTCGATCCTTCGCTCGAGGAGCTAGACCAACTCGGCCTGCGGTATGTCACCGGTAATCTGCTTCAGGAGGCGGGCGTTGTGCGGCGCGTTGTCCGGCACGATCAGGGGCGTCTGACGCGGCTGCTGATCGACAAGTTCGTGAAACAGCGTCCGGGGCGCTGAAAGGGCGTTTGGCTCCTGGGTTTCTTGTCCCGCTTTTCTTCGCGCTTTAACAGCCCCTGAGTTGCCCCCACTCCACGCGGTTCGTATACTGACCAAGGGGAGTTTGGCCCGCTCCATTGGCCGCCTGCTGTGTGATTTTCGGGCGCTCTGAATGGAACCGGCCGGGCTCTTGGAGGTTGAAAATGCCAGTCGCTATACAAGATGAGTTGAATGTCTACGAGTCCGCAGAAGCCCGATTTGAAGCAGCCGCGCAGAAGCTTGAACTGGAAGAAGGCCTGTACCGCTACCTGAAATATCCCAGCAGAGAAATTACGGTGTATGTGCCCGTCGCTCTCGACAACGGGCATCTGGAAGTATTCATCGGCTATCGCGTGCTGCATTCGGCGGTGCGCGGGCCCGGGAAAGGCGGCGTGCGATTTTCTCCCCACGTCACCCTGGACGAAGTGCGCGCGCTTGCCGCCTGGATGACCTGGAAGTGCGCCGTGGTGAACGTTCCCTTCGGCGGAGCCAAGGGGGGGGTGATCTGCGATCCGTCGAAGCTTTCGAAGACGGAGCTTGAGCGCGTTACCCGCCGCTATACGGCGGAGTTGAGCGATTGGCTCGGCCCGGAGCGCGATATTCCCGCTCCCGATATCGGCACCAACGAACAAATCATGGCCTGGGTGATGGACACGTATTCGATGCACGTGGGGCAGGCGACCACGGCTGTCGTCACCGGGAAGCCGCTCGACCTGGGTGGATCGCAGGGGCGCAGAGAAGCGACCGGGCGCGGATTGATGATCTGCTGCAATCGCGCGATCGACAAACTGCGAATGAAACGCGAGTCCTCCCGGGTGATCATCCAGGGATTCGGGAACGTGGGCTCGCAGGCGGCGCTGCTGATGCACGCGGCGGGTTACAAGATCACCGGCGTGGCCGATATCGACGGCGGCCTCTACAACGAAAACGGCTTCGACATCCCGAAGCTTTATGACTGGGTCTATTCGCAGCACCGGCCGCTGACGGAATTTCCGGCCGGCGGCGAGACGATGCCTGCTCAGGAAATTCTCTTTCGCCCGTGCGACATTCTGGTGCCCGCCGCCACCGAGAATCAGATTACGTCCCGGAACGCGCACCGCCTGGATTGCCGCATCCTTTGCGAGGGCGCCAACGGACCGACGACATGGCACGCCGACCCCATCGTCCGCGAAAAAGGGATTTTCATTATTCCCGACATCCTTGGCAACGCGGGCGGCGTGACCGTTAGCTATTTCGAATGGGTGCAGGACCGCCAGGGATTTTTCTGGCGCGAGAGCGAAGTGAACGAGCGCCTGCGCGACGTGATGGAGCAAAGCTTCGATCAGGTGGTTCACTATGCCGAGGCGCACCGCGTCGACAATCGCGTCGCTGCCTACATTCTTTCGATCGACCGTGTGGCTCGCGCGCTGAAGCTGCGCGGCTTTTACGCGTAAACTTCCACGGCAAGAAGAGGCGTCCCCGCTTCACGGCCAGGCGCAAGCCGGCGCATGCCCGGACTTTTTCACGAAGGATGCACAATAGCTGATCCAATGAAGACCGTCGCGATGTTCATTCCGTGTTTCGTCGATCAGCTGAATCCCGAAGTGGGGCTGGACATGGCCCGTGTTCTGCGACGGATCGGCTATGCCGTCGATTTTCCCGAAGCGCAGACCTGTTGCGGGCAGCCCGGTTTCAATAGCGGCTATTGGAACGAGGCGCGGCCGCTTGCCGAGCGGTTCGTCCAGATATTCGGCGAATCGGACGCGGATGCAATCGTTTGCCCCTCCGGCTCCTGCACCACGATGGTGCGGAATTTTTATCCCGAACTGCTGGCGGGAAGCTCGTTGCTTCCTCAGGCAGAAAAACTTGCCGCGCGCGTCTATGAATTTTCCGAATTTCTGGTGAAGGTCGCGCAGGTGCCTGACGTGGGAGCGAGCTTTCCGCATCGCGTTGCGTATCACGATGCCTGCCACGCCCTTCGGGAACTGCGCATCAAGCAGCAGCCTCGCGAGTTGCTCAAGCACGTCCGGGGAATGGAACTGGTCGAAATGCCTTACTGCGAGGAGTGCTGCGGCTTTGGCGGCACGTTCGCGACGAAGTTTCCGATGATCTCCTCGGCCATGGGCGAAACGAAAGCCGCGAACGCCGAGGCCTCCGGCGCCGAGTACGTCACGTCCACCGATCCAAGCTGCCTGATGCACATCCAGGGCGTTCTGCGGCTACGGAAATCGCCCGTGCGCACAATTCATCTGGCCAGCATTCTGGCGCAGACTGGTTCTCCCGCTACAGCCGAGAATATTTCTCGCGACGCTGCCGTGGGGGACGGCGCCCGATGAGCACGCCCGCGCAGGAATTCCTTCGCAATGCCGCCACCAAATCAGCCGACCTCGCGCACCGGCGTACGATTCGCACCGGCATCGACCATTACGAAGCGGCCGTGGCGCGCACGGGCGCGCGTTTTCAGGACTGGGAAGCGGCCCGCCAGCGTCTGCACGAGGTCAAGTGGGAGGCGATCAACCACCTCGACAAGTATTTGGTTGAATTCGAGGCGCGGCTGAAAGAGCGCGGCGGGCACGTCTACTGGGCGGAGACTGCCGAGGATGCGCGCCGGTACATCGCCGAGCTGGCCGCTCGGAACAATGTGCGCACGGTGGTGAAGTCGAAATCGATGGTCACCGAGGAAATCGATCTCACGCACACGCTGGAAAAAAATGGCGTCAAGGTTTACGAGACCGACCTCGGCGAGATGATCGTTCAACTCCGCAACGAGCCGCCCTATCACCTGATGACGCCCGCGATGCATCTGACGCGCTCCGAAATTGCGGACCTTTTTCGTGAAAAGCTGGGCGGCGTCGAGAGCGACGATCCACAGCACCTGGTTGGCATCGCTCGCCGCGCGCTGCGGAAGGCCTTTTTCTCCGCCGAGATGGGAATTTCCGGAGCGAATTTCCTGGTGGCCGATTCGGGCATGATGGCGCTCACGACCAACGAAGGTAACGGGCGTCTCGGCACCAGCCTCCCGCGGATACACGTGGCCGTAGCGGGAATCGAAAAGGTGATTCCGCGCATGGAGGATCTGGCCGTTATCTGGCCCGCGATCGCTCGTTCAGCGGTGGGGCAGCCCATCGCCTGCTATAACACTTTGATCGGCGGCCCTCGCGCTCCTCATGAGACCGACGGCCCTGAGGAATTTCACTTAGTGCTGCTCGATAACGGCCGCAGCGAGCTTCTCGCCGACCCCGAACAGCGCGAGGTGCTGCACTGCATCCGCTGCGGAGCGTGCCTCAACGTGTGCCCGGTCTTTCGCAAGATCGGCGGCCATTCCTACGGCACGGTATACGGCGGCCCGATCGGCAGCGTGCTGATGCCGCATCTGGGCGGGCTGAACAAGTTCCAGCATCTTTCGTTTGCCTCGTCGCTATGCGGGGCGTGCACGGATGCCTGCCCGGTGAAAATCGATTTGCATCATCATCTGCTGCAGAACCGGCGCAACGCCGTCCAGTCGGCAGACCGCCCGCGGGGCGAGCGCGCGGCGTTCAAGCTGTGGAGCTGGGCCATGAAAGGTTCCGGAAGATTCGCTTTTTTCGGGGTCGCTGCGCGCGCGTTGCTGCGAGCCGCCTATTCGTTGGGCCTGGCGCGAACTCCGCTCGATCCGTTGAGACCATGGACGAAGATGCACGCGCCCCCGGAAATTCCAGCGAAATCGTTTCGGGAGCTTTGGAAGGAGCAGCGTGGAGCAAGCTGAAAATTCGGGCCGCGAGCGCATCCTCGCGCGCGTTCGTAGCGCGCTGCGTCAAACCGCCCCCAAACATGCCCCCCCAGCGTCTTCCGGGGCGATTTTCGGGCCAATTGCGGACTCACTTGACCGCTTTCAGAAGGAATGCGCGCTGAATCTTACCGAATGCATCATCACTTCGGATATGGGCGCGAGCGCCGCGGCCGTCGGCGAGGTGCTTGCGTCGATTCCTGCGGGAGGCATTTTCGTGCAGGACGCGCCCCAACTCCGGCGCATGGTTCCGCTATGGCAGCAGGGCCGCGAAATCCGCTGGTCGAGCGAGGGAGGGCCGCTCGAGTCCTCGCAAGCGACCGTTACGCTGGCGGAGTCGCTTGTCGCCCAGACTGGATCGGTCTTCGTGTCCTCGTCCTGCGGGGGAAGAGGGGCTTCGGTGGCCGCGCCCGTCCATATCGTGGTGGCCACGCTCGATCAGCTGGTTCCCGACCTGGAGGCGGCCTTCGCGCGCTTGCGGGAGCGCGGCGCGCAGGAGAAAAATTCCATGCTCTGCCTGATTACGGGATCGAGCCGCACCGCCGACATCGAGAAAATTCTGGTAATGGGAGCGCACGGCCCGCGGCGGCTGGTCGTAGTGCTCTCGCGATGAGCGGGGGCGAGGCAATAGGCGGGCGGACAGGGCTCTATGGATGCAGTTCGAATTCCTTGCGAGGCTCGGCGCCCTTGCGAATCCGCCATAGTACGGTGGCAAAAAGCGCCACCCCGATGACCCAAAGAGCCAGATGTTCCGGGGCGGACATGCGCATCACTGAGTCGATGACGGCAATCACGAAGCTATAGCCCACGGTCACTGCGAGGTGGTATTTCTCTTCCATCTCAGCATCCCTTCGCGGCAGATTGACCGCATTTCCAGATATTTTCCGGAATGGTTCTACACGCTCATTTTACGGCACTACTTGGCGGCGCTCAATTCTTCCCGGACGAGGTCGTCGTATGTCTCACGGCGCCGCACGACGCGGAAATGCCGCCCTTCCACCAAAACCTCGGGCGCCCTTCTTCTGGCATTATAATTCGACGATTCCACGAACGCATAGGCCCCTGCCGCCCACACCGCCAGCAGATCCCCGGTCTTTACCTTGTCGAGCGGGTAGTCCTGCGCCAGAAAATCGCCTGACTCGCACACGGGTCCGACCACGTCCACTTTCTGCTTGCCACTGCTTGTAGAGCGAGTCGCGGGCGTGATCGGATGCTCTGCGTCGTAAAGCACGGGGCGGATCAAATCGTTCATCGCGGCATCGACGATCACAAACGTCTTCCCGCGGTTCTCTTTGACGTAAATCACGCGGATGAGCAGGATTCCCGCCGGGCCCACCAGCCAGCGGCCCGGTTCGATCAGCAGCCGGCAGCCGAGCGGCTTCACCGCTTCGGAGAGGGTTCGCGCGTAGACGCCAAGCGCGAGCGGCTTTTCGTCGGTATATTGAATGCCCAGTCCACCGCCAATATCCACCGAATCGAGGCGGATTCCCTGCTCGGCGAGATCGCGCACATGCAGCACGAGCCGTGCGAGGCCTTCCCTGTAGGGTCGCGCTTCCAGTATCTGTGAGCCCAGGTGCGCACTGATTCCGCGCCATGCGATCCACGGCGAATCCTTGTGCGCCAGGTACATCCGCCGGGCGGTCTCCCAATCCACACCAAATTTGTGGTGGTGATGCCCCGTCGAAATGTGTTTGTGGCCGCCGGCGAGCACGTCCGGATTGATCCGGATGGCCGCTCCGGGACGCTCGCCACCGGCCTTCACGTGCCGCTCCGCCTCGCTCAGCAGAACGGCGAGCTCCGCCTCGGATTCTACATTGAAGAGCAGAATTCCGCGTCGCTTCGTGTTCTTGCCGGCGTAGGCAAGCGCGTCCCGGACCTCGTCACGCGTCTTTCCCACCCCGGAAAAGACAATCCGGTCGCCGGGAACGCCGATTCTGCGCAGCCGGTCGAGTTCGCCGCCCGACACGATATCGAAACTGCTGCCCATGCGAGCCATGACTTCGAGCACGGCCAGATTGCTGTTGGCCTTCACCGCGTAACAAATCGCGTGGGGAAGCCGGCCAAAGGCGCGATCCAGCTGCCGGTAGCGGGTCTCGATGTTTCCCTGGCTGTAAACGTATGCGGGCGTCCCCACGGCCTCGGCGATCTTTGCCGCCGGCGTATCCTCGCAATAGAGAATCTTCTCCCCCGACGAACCCTGTCGCACAGGCCGGTATGTGTAGCAATCGGTGTATTGGGTGGGATCGGCGGCGTTGCCGTTCTTCCGGATCTGCTTTTTGTTTGTATGTGGCGACATTGGGTCCCGCAATAAAATGAGGCTCACCATCATACAATTTTTCCGGCGGAAATCTGCCGCATTCCGAAGAGGTTTTTGGGGTAGGTGCGACGCAGTCGCCCGCGCGATTGCTGCCGGTCAATTACATCAATTGCGCGACAGGAAGTGATCGAAGAAGCGCAGGAAGGATTCGACGGCAACCAGCCACAGGACACCAACAACGCCGAGGGCCACGGAGGAGAGAGTGTCCACCCCTTCTCGAAGGCGGTCGGCGATAAAACGAAACTGCGGGAGGCTGAGGATAGCGAGGACGATCAGCGCAAATCCTATCATCCTGGCAATGACCACTGCCATGCCAAGTACTCGGCGTTTCCCTGGCATGATATTCAGCCCCCCTGCGTCACACCACCCGACTCTCTCCAGGGGATGGCGCAACTGGCTCCTGATGTTTTTATTTTTGGATCTCGTTCGGAAAGTGTCAGTGACGGCTATCACATCGCCAGCAGCGCGTATTTTCATCGCCGACATCGCTGGGAAGCGAGCGATGGGTTTTCGTTCAAGCGCTCGCGCGCCTATAATCGGATGCGCGTTCGTTTTGAGGAGGCTTTTCTATGAGCGAGTTATCGAGCAAGACCTGCGTACCCTGCCGCGGTGGCGTTCCGCCCCTTGCGGGCAAGGAATTGGAAGACATGGCCAGGCAAGTACCGGCCTGGAAAGTGGTCGAAGGCCATCACCTCATCCGCGCCTTCGCGTTTGGGGACTTTCGAGAAGCGCTCGCGTTTGTGAACAAGGTAGCGGAGATCGCCGAAGCGGAAGGGCATCACCCCGATATTTTGCTGGCGTGGGGCAAGGCTGAAATCACCATCTGGACGCACAAGATCAATGGCCTGACCGAAAGCGATTTTATCCTGGCCGCAAAAATCGACAAACTATAAGCAGAACCGCGGTTAGGGTTTTAGCAAGGCCGAGCGATCAGGCTCCCCGCCTGCCCTCCAGGATCTGAAAGAACGAACCGCTGCGCAGTTCCGCCACCGAAAGCCCCGTGAGCGCCCCTGCCTCCTTCGGCGTGATCGCGCCGCAATCGACGGCGCGAAGAAAATAGGTCACCAGTCCTTGCGCCATCGCGGCGTCATCGAAGACTTGGCCTACCCTCGTGGCCTGCGCGGCTTTGTCCATGAAGTTGCGGAGCCGCTCGGACGCCGTCGCGGCATTTTCGAGGAAGAACGAAAACACGGCGGCGTAGCGGGAAGGAAGTTGCGCCGGATGCAAATCCCATCCCTGGTAAAAACCGTTGGAAAGAGACCGGCGGACATTGTCGAAATGAAGTTTCCACGCGTGATGAACAACGGCGCGATTTTCTGCCACTTGGGGCGGGCTGAGCGGAGCGCTATCCTTCGCGGCTCGATGGGGAGGGATCGGCAGAATGTTCGTAGGGCCGTCGGCAAGGCCGACGCCCGTTCTTGCCAGCGCGACTTGCATCACCTCCCGGGCGAAGTCCGATGCAAAGTGCGACAGAAGATGAGGCGACGCGGAAATGCCCCGCGAAGCAGTGTAGTCGTAAGGACCAAAATGCACGCTGGCGCAACGGCCGCTCGCCGCGTTCACCAGCGCGAGTAAATGGACTTCTCCTCGCTCGTTGAAGATGGCCTGCGTCGTCTCGATCATCAGCTCGATGCGCAGCGCGCCGGGTGAAAGGTCGAGGGCAGGCTCCAGGCGGGAGCAGATATCCGCCAGAGCCGCGACCTCGTCAGACAGCGTCACTTTCGGCAGCGTGATGCGGAAATCGCTGGGCAACTCACCGCGCGTTTTTCCGGCCAGTTCGGTAAGAAAGATATCCAGCGTGCGTATGCTGCGATGGCGCAGCTCCTCGGAGAAAGGTTTGATGCGAATGCCGATGAACGCTGGCAGCTCGCCTTCATTCATGGCGCGGGCCAGTTCGGCGGCGGCAGCCAAAGCATGGCCGTCCTCTTCCTCATCGGGCCGGCTGCCGTAGCCATCTTCGAAGTCGATTCGATAGTCCTCTACAGGCTCGCGCCGGAGCTTTTCACGAACACGCCGATAAACGGTGTGCGCGAACCAAGCCGCGCGATTTTCGCGCTGCGCCTCCTCGGGTCCCGATTCGATGGAACGCGTGAGAGCGGCAACCGATTCAGGGGAATGTGGCAGCTTGTCCGCTCCCTCTAAACCCAGTGCCTTTGCGAAGGCAACGAAATCGGGCGCGAATTCGTCGAGGGAGCGGAGCGCGAGCTCCCCCAGCTTTCGTGTGGTGCCCGCGCGGAAAAGGTGGGCGCCGCCGTATACGACATGAACGGGCTGCCGGCCGGCGCTCGCGCCGGGATACCTTTTTTCGAAGGCCTTATGAGCCTGATCGAGCCGCGCGCCGATTTCCTGCAGCGCTTCGGGGGGAAGAGACGTTTTCATCGCGACCTCATTGCGCACGCCCTGGGATTGCAAATGTCGTGCGAAGGAAACAGGGTGCACGATACCGGGTTGTTTGAAAAGAGAGGACAGGATACATTTGCTCACGGGCCGAGCGAAAGGCGCAGACGTTAAGCGGCGGGGAAGAACGCTCAGTGCTTCTGTATCGTTCGAAATACTCTCTCTTCAGGCGATCAAAACCCAGGCTTCATGGCTGAAAAAATCCTGATTGTTGACGATGAACTTTCCTCGCGAACTGGTCTTGCGAAGTTGTTAGGCCGCGAAGGGTTCGAGGTGAGCCAGGCAGGCGACGGCCAGAGCGCCTTGCGGCCTGCTCGTCTTTTCGTCCGGATTTAATTCTTCTGGATATCGTGATGCCGGGAATGGATGGGTTCGAGGTGTGCCGGCGAGTCAAAGCCGCGCCGGAAACGCGGCTCACGCCGGTGGTTTTGATTACCGGCCTTTCCGCCACCGAAGATCGCATCCGCGGGATCAACGCCGGCGCGGACGATCTGCTGAGCAAGCCGATCGATTTTAACGAACTGCTGGCGCGAACCCGCTCGCTGGTGCGCTTGAAGCAGTTTACCGACGAGCTGGAGAACGCCGAGAGCGTGCTCTTCAGCCTCGCCCACAGCATCGAAGCGCGGGATCCTTATACGCGGGGGCATAGAGATCGCCGGGAAGCGGTTCTCTTTAGGTCCACTCAGCATCGCGACGCCCCGGTTTCCCCCGGTGTCCCTCCAGTGTCCTTGAAGCGTTTCTCTTTCCCAATATCCCCCCCCCAAAAAAAATTCTGGCTCGTCTCGGGGGCGATTCGGGACGAGCCAGGGGGCGTTGTGTGAGGTGGGAGTTGCGGGGGTTGTTCGACTAAAACTGATTCTGTCGCAGAATGATTCCGGTCGAATCATCGAGAATCAGCTTGGGAGTGCGCTTGCTGTCGTCGAAGTCGAAAAGGCCATTCAGGGTTCCAGCCTTCACGTCCGAGGAATTGCCGCCGATGCGGCCCAGGTTCCAGTTGTCCTCGATGAACCGCAGAATCGACGATTGATCTGTCACCGTGTGGTCGACGTAGTTTTGCTTGGAGTACGGGGAGATCACGAGCAGAGGCTGCCGCGGACCGTAGCCGCACTGCCCCTGGGTGTTGGTTTTGGCCGAACCGCAGCTCCCCGGGCCTGCCAGGGTGTCATCTGCAACCGCCGATTGATTGACGATCGGACCCAGCGCGTGGTCATACCAGCCGTCGGAGTCATCGTAGGCGATAACGATGGCCAAGTCCTTCCAGTATTGGCTGTTTTGTAGCGCGTTCACCACATCTACAATGAAGTTTTGCTCGTCCAGTGGATCGGAATAGCCGGGGTGGCCGTCCTGGTAGGCGGCCGCCTTCAGATACGTGACGGTGGGGAGCCGGCCTTCTTCGAGGGCCGTCCAGAAGTCACTGAGGTCATACTGGTGATTGGCGCCGTCGCTGCCGGTCCCGATAAGGCTCGATTGGCTGGGCCGGGCGTGGTGCTGGTTTGTCGATTGGGAGAAATATTCGAAGGGTTCGTGGTGCGGAATGTAGTCGCCGCTAGTAGTAACCGCGTCGTTGCCTGCCAAGCCGGTATGATTTGCGCCGCAAATCGCGCGGCCCTGCGCGTCGGTCCCAGTGGGAGCGAAACCGCCCTGGAACCAGCCCCAGGTAATTCCCTTGGCGTTCAGCAAATCACCCACATTCTTTCCCGTAACACTAATGCGTATCTTGGTGAAGAGTTTGCTCGTTGTGGGATCGGTGGCCACGCAATCGTCGTAAAACGGGCGGGGGTCGCCGATGGCGGCTCCGGTCAACTGCGAGCCACCGATGCTTCCGCTGGCGTTGGCGGTGGTTGCTGCGTGGCTCCCATCGGCGGAGGGTTGCAGCGTGGCGAGCGAAGTGGTTCCCGCAATCAGGTTTAGAGCGCCGACCGTGGAAGGCCCGAACATTGTACTGTAAGAGTTGTCGCTCATGGCATAGTGCTGCGCGTAATTCCAATACGCGGTGACGGTGTTGCCGTCGAAATAGCCCATCACCACGCCGGGACCCTTGCCGTAGTCATTGCACGGGGAAGACGTGGAGGTGCCGGAGCCGGTGTCTTCGGGAAACTTGTCCATCAGACCGTGGTCGGAAGCGCTTTGTTCCGGACCGTAGCTGTGGTTCTGATCGCAGGTGACCGACATGACGGGGTCCATTCGGAACGGCTGCACGCTGTTCGGATTCGAAGTGAGCAGACCGCCGCTCAGCAAATTGTTCACGCGCGGCGTGTCATCCTTCGGATAGAAAGGAGTTTCTGTAACAGGGTTCGTCGCGTACGGGTAAGTGCCGAAGTAATGGTCGAAAGAAATATTTTCCTGAAAAATCACAACTACGTGCTTGATCGGTGTGGTGGTCGGCGCGGTTGCTTCGGCTTTACTGTTGTTCCCATTTGCCCAAACGCTCGCTGGCGCAGTGGCCAGCAAAGCCGTGGCGGTAACGAGACTCGCCATTCGGCGAAGATGCTCCCTGATCATGGATTCTCCTTGAAATTTAGATCGTGGGTTTGAACCCGTGTCGCCCGGAACGGAGAAACCGCCGCCTGAAGTTGCGCGATGCGGCCGCGGAGGGCGCGGATCAAACGCGTGCATTACGTGGATACGCGAGCGTTGTTATCGCGCGATGACGCGTGTGTGAAATGTGATTCACGCATTTGCATCGCGGCTGAAACACATCGTTCTTGTGTCGTTAATGTTTTGCGGGCGCGGGTACCACGCGGATCGAACCCATCATGCCGCCGTCCTCGTGTTCGAGAAGGTGGCAGTGATAGACGAAAGTTCCCACCGCGTTCGGATCGCGAAAATCCATACGAAGCTGGACGCTGGGATATTGCGGGCTTTTTCCGTCCCAGTAGGGAACGTTGATCGTGTCGCGCAGAAACGGCTCGTCGACCGGCACGCCATTCCATCCCACCAACATGAAATGGACCTGGTGGATGTGAAACGCGTGCAATTCCTGCGAGCGATTCTCGATGATCCAGTCTTCGACATCGCCCTGCTGCACGGTGATATTCGGCATCGTCGCGTTGGGATCGAAAACGGCGGGCGTTTGCCCGTCGACGGTAATGAAGAACTTCGTAGGGCTATTTGGATTGGAAGGGTCCTGCGGTTGCTCGGAGAAATATAATTTCCGGACGTGAGCCGGATGGATGTTGCCGAGCCAGGCGGTAGCCGGGGGCGGAAGCGGAGCGGGAGTCGCAGCCAGCCGTGAACGCGGCTCGGGAGCGTCGGGCGTCGCCACAATCATCGCCAGTGGACGCGTAGGATCGTTTTCGCCGGCCGGTCCTGTATCGACGCTTCGCGTGACGAGACTTCCCCGCGCGCCATCGGGCAGACCCTTGAAAATAATCTCCGCCCGGCCCGCGGGCGGCAGGGCAATGTGGCTTTCCCAAATGATGCGGTCGGCCTCCTTTCCATTTTGATCGAGGGGAATGCCGTCCATCGAAACGAGTCCGAGTAGTTGCGGCGTGTCCCCGGCAAGCACCTGCAGGTCGAGATAGGTAATCGCAGAAGCGTTCAGAATCCGCCACAATTGTCTCTCGGAACGCTTTGTCCTAATCACTGCCGGTAAATAGCTGGGGTACGAAACGGGAATAAAATTCAGAGAAAGATCCTTTGCCGGCTTGCCTGTCCCGGTTCCGTTGTTGAGGATGTCGCCTTCGGCGTCGCGCAGCACCAGGGGCGCCGGCATGGAATCCGACTGCACCGGCTGTGCCTCTGGGTTCAGCAGATCCTGATCCCGAATCACGAACACGCGCTCTGGAAGGCCGGCCAGCTGGCGGTTGGCGCGCTCAATTCCTTCGACAATCAAGGCTCCGGAAGCGCCACCCAACACTTGCGCGCTTGTAAGTCCATGAACATGGGGATGATACCAGTAGAGCCCAGGGGCCTCGTCGGGCGGGATCTTGAAGCGGTATTCGAAGGGTACATCGCCCGCTTGAATCATCGTCTTCATCACGTCGTCTTGATGGCAGACGGGTGGAACAGTCAATCCGTGGAAATGAAGATTGGTGGATAGTGGGGTCATATCGGTTTTTGTACAGGCACCTGCCGCCGGTTTGCCGGGAGCGCCCATTTTCATCGAACTAGTCAAGGGCGATGGAGGAACTTCGATCTCGTTTTTTAGCGACAGGATCAACCAATCGCCAGGCTTCACGCGGATATTGGGGGCCTCGCTGCCGTCTTTCGCCAGGTAGCAGTAGCGCACGCGGCCGTCCGCGTCGACGGAACTGCGGACCGTCAACGCTAGCTTCAGGACGCCGTTCTCGCTGCGAAGATCCTCGGGTTCCCCTACGACACTTCCGAGGGAAGGCCGCTGGCAGATGCTGTGAGTGGTCGAAACGGTTGTCACCGCGGTAACTCTGCGGTTTATTCTTTTCACCGGCCATCCGCAGATTTCCAGCGAGGTAGCTTGAGCGAGTAGCAGAAAAGGAAAGCAAGTGCTTACCGCACCGAAAACTAGAATTCGCAAACAACGCATTATTAGATTTCCACCTTGCCCACGAGAAAGGGCGTAACCCGCCCTTGGCAGACCCCTGGCGCATTCGCCTGCGTAACCGGAGGCCTTAAATGGCTTACGCTCGCGTGGCGGTATC
Organism: uncultured Acidobacteriota bacterium; assembly: GCA_963797585.1. Classification (GTDB taxonomy): domain Bacteria; phylum Acidobacteriota; class Terriglobia; order Acidiferrales; family UBA7541; genus Palsa-295. The sequence goes on along the minus strand of CAWCQH010000004.1, from coordinate 110,784 downwards.
TATACAGAGAAAATGTTATTGGTGTGTAAAAGGAGGAAACATGGATAGTGTGTTTTAGCGGCGGAGAAAACCGCGCAGCAGCCGCGTTCTCGACTCCAGGAGAAAAACCGAATCGGGATTTGAGCTGTATTTCAAAGAGCGCGCAGGAATTATCGTAAGTTAATTTTCCTATTGCGCTGAAATTTTTCACTTTGACGAAATCAGCTTTATGCAAATGCATCAATCTGAATTACTTACAATTAGCTCCTTTGGGCGCAGTTTTGCATCTAACGCCGTAGGAGTATCAACGCATATGAAAGCACGCATCGAGCGGCTGAAAGCATTCGCGGTGGCAGCCGCCAAAGAAGCGAAGGTCCGAAAGCGCGTTGCATTAGCTCTCGCGGTACTTTTAGTACTACAACTGTACTTCGTGCGCGAATTAATTGCCGCGGAGCTTCTTTTTGGTCTGGGGTTCGTAGTTCTACTGACGCTGGGCGGGATTTTCTATTTCGTGGGCGCCATCGGCGAGCGAAGCTTTAATTTGATCGAAACGGGCGTCCGGGTCGGCGCACCGGTCGCTCGCAGGGCATACACCAAGGTGGAAGAACTCAGTAAAAAACCATTCCGCCATCCACGTTCAGAGTCTGCCCAGTAATCGCGCTGGACCGATCTGAAACCAAAAATAACGCAGCTGAGGCAATCTCTTCAGCTGTCTGCGGCCTTCCCTGCAGGATTCCCCCAAACATCCGCGCCGAGACTTCTCCAGCCGTCGAGTGAAAATGCTCGGCGAGGTTGCGCCCCAACTCTTGAAACATCGACGTCTCCGACACGGGGCCGGGACTTAACGCATTCACACGGACGCCCTTGCGGGCAGATTCCGCTGCCAGCGTATGGGTGAGCCCGATGAGCCCCGCCTTGGAAGCGGCGTACGGACTATTCATCGCGTAGGCAGCCTTGGCGGCAACGCTCACAATGTTGAGAATCGCTCCTGTGCTGCGCTGGTACATCTCCGGAAGAACCAGTCGGGAAAGAAGATAAGGACCGCGCAGGTTTACAGCGATCACCTTGTCCCATTCGCGCGGTTCCACTTTCTCGACCGGCTGGACGGGGCCGAGAATCCCGGCGTTATTCACCAGGATGTGGACGGCGCCAAAAATCCGGCGTGTTTCCCGGACGATTTTTTCGCATTCGGCTTCCCGTGCAACGTCCGCCTGGATCGCCGCCGCCTTCCCTCCGGCATTTTGAATCTCGGCGACGACCGCGAGTATTTCGCTCTCTGTCCGCGCCGTTATGGCGACGGCCGCACCCTCTTCCGCAAATTTTCGCGCAATGGCCCGGCCAATTCCGCGGCCGCCGCCGGTAATAATCGCAACTCGTTCTGCTAGCAACATTTCGTCGCTCTCAATTTGGGAATAGCTACGGCTTCGCGGAGTTGCCGGCTGCCGCAGCGATCACATCTTTCATTTCGGAGTGGATGTTTCCATTGGACGCGAGGAGTTCGCGTCCGCCCGGATGATACGGCTGGCCGGCGAAATCGGTAACTTTTCCGCCCGCTTCGGTTACAAGCAGCATCCCCGCCGCAGTGTCCCACGAACTCAAGCCGAATTCCCAGAAAGCCTCGAAGCGGCCGCAGGCGACCGAGCAAAGGTCGAGCGCCGCAGACCCGTCCCGCCGCACGCCGTGGGAACGCAACGTGAATTCCCAGTAGAGATTCATGTTCGCGCTGTTTCGCCGCATCTTGGGAGGAAAGCCGGTACACACCAGGCTTTCCGACGAGCTTTTCAACGGGCGACACGTGAATGCGCTTTCCGTTCAGGAACGCTCCTTCGCCGCGGATCGCCGTAAAGAGCTCGTTGCTGAAAGGGTTGAGGACCGTCGCGACGACCGGCTCGCCGTATTCGAGCAATCCCATAGACACCGCGAAGCACGGGTAGCCGTGGGCGAAGTTTGTGGTGCCGTCGAGCGGGTCCACTTGCCAGCAATACCTGGCGCCCGCTGCGGCTCCCGTGCCGCCTTCCTCCGCCACGATGGCGTGATCCGGGAATTCGGAACGCAGGCGCCCGACGATCAGTGCTTCCGAGCGCTTGTCGGACTCGGTGACGATGTCGATTTCGCCCTTGTAGGATATTTCTTTGGGGTGGTCGAATTCGGCTCGCAGGATGGCGCCGGCCTGACGCGCCGCGTCGGCGGCCACTTCGAGAAATTTTTTCATGAGACCCGCGTGATTTTACTCCGGAACGCCTGCAGTGAAATATTCCTTCCGGTAGCGGACGGTATCGCCAGCCTTCACTTTAACTTGAACGTGCCGGTCGCTGCCAGGGGGAGGCGCAGGATTCGGATAATATCCCAGCAGATATTGCGTGCGCAGCTCGCGATCGATCTTGTCGAACATCGCGTCGAGCTGATCGAGCGAATCCAGAATGAACACCGCGCCGCCGCTGCTGTCGGTGATGGTGATCAAGGCGTGCTCGCCCGCGGTCTCGCGTCCGCTTTCGTTCTTGATTGGGCGGATGACGATGGAATAAAGCATCGCGTCCGAAGCAATTGCCGCGCGGCGCGCGTCGTCAAATTTGGAGTAGCTGGTCGTCTCCCCGGCGTCGGTGACGAGCACGATGGCGCGCCGGTGCCCCTGCGGGCGCCGCTTGAGTTCGTTCGAACCGAGTACGACCGCGTCATACAGAGAGGTTCCGCTGCCCGGAGCGACGCGGCGTGCCGCCGCCTGCAATTGCGGAACGTCGCTTGAAAACTCCGCCAGCTCCGATACGTGTTCAGCGAACTCGAAGACTCCCAGCGTGTCCCCGAGTCCGCACGACCTGGCGGATAAAATGTGCGGCGGCTTCGGTCTCGAATTTCATGTCCTTGAACGTGCTCATGCTTGCGTCCACCATCAGGGCAAGGTCGAGAGGGCGGTTGGTCTCCGCTTCGAAACGTTCGATCTTCTGTGGAACGCCATTTTCGGCCAGTTGAAAAGCGTCCTGGGTAAGGTCGGGCACGGGCTGGCCGTTGGCGTCAATCACACTGACGAGAATACTGACCAGATTGCTCTGTATGCGAATGACGCCCGATCGCCGCTCCTGCGAGTTCTGGGGCTTTGCTGGAACTGCGTTTGTAACGAGCGCTGCAAACGATCCGATAAGGAGCACGCCCAACGCAGAGGCCGTTTTGGTCATCTGGAAGTAGATTCATCTTGCGGCGAAATGGCTTCCTGGCCGGGTATCTCCCCTTCCGCCCACACCGCTCCGCCGACGAAGTGTTCTTTCTTCCAGATGGGAACGGTGTGCTTGAGCGTGTCGATCCCATAACGGCAGGCGTCAAACGCGGCGCCGCGGTGCGGCGAACTGACGGCAATCAGCACGCTGGTCTCGCCAATCTCAAGCCGGCCCAGGCGGTGAACGATGGCGAGGCGGTGAATGGGAAATTTCTCGTGAATCTGCGCACCGATTTCGCGCATCTTGGCGTAGGCCATCGGTTCGTAGGCCTCGTACACAAGATATTCCGTTGGCTGACCCTTGAAACTGTTGCGCACGAACCCATCGAATACCACGAGTGCGCCGTCCGCCGGGGCCTTCAGGCTCTCAGCGATCCGATGCGAATCGATGCGTTCGCGAACCAGCTGGAAAATGTCGCAGCTGGCAGCCGTTTGGCTTTGCCCTCCGCTGACGGGCGGCAGGAAAGCGACCTCGTCACCCGAAGCAAGTTGCACGGTCCAGCCGGCATACTCCTGGTTCACGGAGGCGGCAATCGACGGTCGAAATTCGGCAAGTTTCGGAAAGCGGCGGCCGTAGCGCTCGAAGAGATCCTCGACGCGAGCGCCCTCGGAGAGTTCTGCTTCCTCTTGGGCGATACCGACAATGTCCTTGAGCTGTCCGAAGAAGAGGACGCGGATGCGCATCGAGCTATTCTAGCGCGCCGCGTAAGAAAACGAGAAGCAGGGCTGGATGTGGTAGGATTCCGTCGCCCGAACAGGGCGGAAGGCAAATCGAGGAGGATTTAATGCGCGCAATCGGAATGACACTCGCCTTGATATTGATGGCTACGGCAGTTCGAGCCCAGCAAGCACCGCCCGCCGAGCCGCCCACCAAGCTTTTCAGCTCCGCTTCGGACGTAACGGGGCTCATCGCCAAGGCCAAGAGCGAACGGAAAGACGGGCAGGCGAACGTGATGGAGAGCATCCTGCAGCTGGCACCCTACGGCGCCCACCTGGAATATCGCGCCTCGATAGGCCCGGCGGCAATCCACGAGCGCGAAGCTGAGTTCATGTACGTGATCGACGGAAGCGCGACGATGGTGACCGGCGGCAAACTCGTCGACGAAAAGCGCACGAACCCCGCGAATCTGAGCGGCACCGGCATCGAAGGCGGCAATTCGCAGCATGTCTCCAAAGGGGACTTCATGCTCGTTCCGGAGGGCACGGCACACTGGTTCAGCGCGATTGATGGCACGCTGGTCCTGATGACGTTGCATGTGCCGAGGCCCGTGCCCGCCGCCAAGTAAGCGGCCGGCGGTTATTTTCCGTGGTTGTTGCCCGATGGGCTGGACTGCCTTTCCTGGAGGCAGTAAAGGACAAGCTCGACGCGAGTGGACACGCCGAGCTTGTCAAACACATGGAAAAGATAGTTGCGGATGGTGTGCTCGCTGAGTCCCAGGTTTTCCGAAACTTCCTTGTTCGAAAGACCCTCGGCGACCAGTCGCACGACATCCTCTTCCCGCTTCGAGAGATGTTCTTTGAGGCGCGCTTGCTGCAGGCGCGACGGGGCTGTTTGACCCAGGGCTTCGAGCAGGTAGCCCAGATGCTCGCTGTTCACCCACACTTGTCCGCGATGGACTGCGTGGATGCACTTGCTGAGCATCTTGAGAGGTTCGTCGCTATCCCATTAAGTAAGCTCATCTTGTCCTTCTGCACTCATTTAAGCAAAGCCATGTGCATATAAGTACGATCTGGTACCTAGTCGTAAGATTACCTAGGTACTCAGTACTAATACGACTTTCTAAAATCGGACGCCGATGATAAAAGTCTCCTGCTCGGAATGGGAGGGGCAGGCGTGGCCCGTAGGACGAGAACGATTCGAGTTACTAGGGTGCTCTCTTGACTTCGGTTCGAGAGGTGTTTGTCACTGTGATTGCACCGATTGCAGCAATGGTGCTGATCTTCAGCAGCGGTTTAATCTTTCACGATTGGCGGCGGAGCAGATTGTGGCGAAGTCGGACAGATGTGAATCCTTACCAGGGACGCAAGATACTGAGATTCGTCAAGCCCGCCTGTGCGAAGCCAAGATTCCATCCGAGAAAGGCCTCATGAAGTCAAGGCACGGGAATTCGCGCCGCACCGCTCTCGCACGGAAGGCTTGGAAAAGCAGATTGCTCGGCTTGGATCAGAGAGGAACCAGGACAGGACCTGATCTGCGTTTCATGTCTTTCCGGTCATCCTCCGCCGGGGGCGGGGCAGCTTTGTTTTGGAATAAGTTCAGAGAGCAGAACGCAGCAATTTATCAGCTTGCGTTCCCTGCGTCATGGTTGTCCGTGAAGCGGACACGACCTCTCGTCTTGCTCCCTTCCCCAAATTCGCGCTAGGGAATACGTCCTTCTTATCCGTCAACGCCATGAATAGAAGGTCTCGCACTTTTGATCGTGCGTTGTTTATTTTAACCAACAGCGCCTGTAATGCAATCTGGTCGTCATCGTACCACTCAGCGGGAATGCAGCGACTAGCCTCTATTATCGAATTGAAACTGACCTCTTTTTCCAGGCGTTCGAGCCAAGGTTCGAAACTATCGATCCCTCGAACGCCCGCGTAGACGCGCTTATGGCTGAAGATGCCATTGAAAACGTAGTTTCGGAAGTCCCAGAAGGGTTTGCCGAAACAATATCCTTGATCGATCATGATCGCCGTGAGTACGCCGCTCCCTGGCTCACCGACCAACACGACTTGTCGAGGATCAGCGTTGCATGTCCATTGATCGAAGACGAGCATTCCGGCGAAGTCACACATATTGGCAATGGTCATAGAATCGAGCATAAGGTCGTAGCACGGCGTTAGCATTCCGGGCCGAAAGTCGAGAGGATGTCGCGAGCCGAAACACAGCCCTGCTTGACACGGTATTCGACATCGTTCCAATTGAATGTGCATCTCTTCGGAGAGTGCGACCAATCTCTGGGATACATCTACGACAGCGATCTCGGGTGTTGGCAGCCCGAGTTGGTGGGCGAGCATACTTCCCAATGCTTCGTTGAAAAGTATCCTTTTGCCTTGCGGGTTGTTGGGAAATTTGATCACGTAGAAACGGTCGTCGGAACACCGGACTAAGTGAGACTGAGCACCTCCGCGCATTCTGCGAATATCCTCTACCGCAGAAAGAAGTATCACATTCCCTCCCTCTCGTAACGTCAGCACTCATCGCCCGTTCCTCAGCCAATGGCATTGGTCACTTTCATGGGTCGCCCTATCTGAACACTGGCTCCAGCCGGTTCGGCGATGGTCGAGCCAATCGTTCAGTTTGTGGAGCGGTTGTATATACCGCGTATGATCAAGAGAAATAAACTCGTAATTCTACGCATCTGGGCCGGAATTCCACAGGATGTGCACAGCTTTTACGGGGTGTACCAAATTGTTACAACGAGCTTCTTTGTAATCGGGGCCGGCAATGCCCAAGTAGCCTTTGGCGAGCACAGGCTCGTCGTCGAACACAGCACGCGCGCCGGTTATTACAGCCGGTTGCGCGATATTTCGACAGCAACCGAAACCGAAAGCCCACGCCCCCAGTTTATTATCGGCGGAAGGGCTCCTTTGAAGAAGCCATTGTTCGGGCGCGCTTCAATTGTGCTGTGATAGAAGAAACCTTCTACGCTAGGGCTGGTTCGTGAGAATCGTGCGCGGACCGCGGCTGCGCTCCTGCGAAGTCGTTTCTTTTTGTGCGTTCCCAAGCTGGACGAGCAACCTGCGCAATTTCGCGCGTTCCTCAAGATCGATATCGACCACTTCAAACGCGCGCGCCTGCGTATTCGCGTCGCGAACGATGGTCTGCGCCTTGATGGCTTTCTGCGCTGCGGTGAGTTTCAGATCCACGACGCTGCCGGGGTAGAGGCTTTGTTCGCAAATCGCGACGCCGCCTCCCAGGGTCATCTCGGGAATCTCCACGCGGAAATTTTCCCGGAGGTTTGTGGTGGTCGCCGACATCGGCTGCTCGAGCCTCAGTCGCGGATAACGGCGCTGGCGAAGGGCCGAGGAGGTCGGATCCACGTCCAGCACCTCAATCGCAAGCTCGGAGTCGATTAGCCCGCTCTTCGGGACGAATTGGCGCACCCAATCGGGGTCGATTTTCTGCATCGCCTGGGCGGCTACCAGCCGAAGCTCGGAGGGGAAAGCCCAGCGCCAGGTCTTCCTTGTCTCGGCCACTTTTCTCAAGATATCCGCGGCACCGCTCGTTCGCAGGCGGCCTAACGCCTCAATCGCCTTGAGACGGAGGTAATCCGTCCCACCCTTCGGCAAATTGCCCTCGGCGATGCGAAGCAGGAGTGTATCGGCGGACATCTCGCCCGAGATGCCGATTTCATCCACCGCCAGCGGGCGGATCAACGCGTCGAGTTCGTCGAACAGACCGAGCAGAAGCCGGCCGCGGCCCGTTGCTCCGCTGGCGGAAATCTGTCTCACGATGCGATCGTGGGCGGTGCGTTTCCATTCCTTCATCCGGTCCGGAAGCACTCGCTCCAGCGTTTCGATATCCAGCCGCGCCAGGATGCCTACGGTGTCTGTGGCATCGTGCGGAGATCCGTGCAGCAGCTTCGCATGCAGGTGCTCCAAGCCCTGTGGGCCGAGAACCTGCATCATCGAGACGAGCAGCTCGCAATCCTCGCGGAATCCCACGCGACTGAAGCGGCCTGCGATATTGTCGGCGGCTGGCCCGGGCATGCGGCGAAGCAAATCCTTGAGGCCGGACGGGATATCGCGAGTTCGGAGCGCTTCCTCGATGAATTCCGGCAACCGGCTCTCCACCGCAATTCTGGGCCGTAGATTTTTGCCGACACCGGGCCGCTCGGATTCGACGTAATCCACCACTTCGACGGATCGCTGAATCGCGCGAAAGACGCGCTTGGTAGTTGCCTCCTGCGACATGCGGACGAAGGCCGCGCCGACCAGGCTTTGCAATTCGGAGTCGCGCTCCTCGGCGAGTTGCACGCCAATCTGGCGAATGGTTTCCACGAAGAATTTTTCGTCCGCGCTTGCGTAGAAGGGGGCAAGCTCCGCGAGTCCCATCGCGGCCTGGCGGCGTATTTCCGCCGATTGCTTGTTGATCCCGGTCACGTAGTTGCGAAGGATCTTCTCCACAACTTCGTTTTGACCATTCGCGACGAGCTTCTCGATGCACTCCCGGGCCTTCGAAGGAGGAACGCACCAGGCGTCCTCGGATTCGAGAGCGGCCCTCTGCTTCTCTTCGGGTATGTGGGCCCAGAACTGTTGCGCCAGCAGGTCCACGTGGGACGGTACGGCGATGCCGGCCCGCGTCATTTTTTCTTCGTAGACGCCGAGAATCTTTCGCAGGCCGTCCAGCTCGGTGCTCATTTCCTCAAGCATCTGCCGGACCGTGTTGACCTTGGCATCGCCCCGCTCGTAGCTTTCCAGAGCGAAGCGCACGGCAATGTGCTCGGCGAGCTTCAGCAGCGTGGGCTTGTCCGACGTTTCGCTGGGGGCTTGCGCGGCGAGCGCGGACAAGGCTTGGCTTACCGTAAAGCGTGCCCGGCGTGGCAGTGTCGAGAGACGGGATTGAAACGCGCCTGGATCCAATCGATCTTTGGAATTTTCGCTGGTCCGCGCCACCTGCGCGAGCACCTGGAGAATTCCCTGAAGTTCGTCTTCCTGGAGCGTCATCAAGCCCGTTTCAACCGCCATCGAACCTGCGCTTCCGCGAGCGGACCGGCTTCCGCGGATGCCGGTGGTTGCATTCCCCCAGCGACTGGTTGCTGGCCCACTCTCTGCTGCGCCACCGCTTTCGCCCGGGCCGCCAGCCTCCGCGTCGACGCTGCCACCTCCATCGCCATCGCGATTACCGGCTAGGCCAGTTCCCGACCCTCCGCCCGACCCCTTGTTCCCTTCTGCCGCCACGATCAATTGCAGAAGCTTTTCGGGGCTATTGAAGAGGGCATCCTGCTGCTCAGTGCTCATCCCGATCGTGCGCGCGGCCAGCTGCGCCGCGACGGTCGATTTGGCCACCGCGGAATCGGCGGGGACAAAACAGACCTCGTTCACGTGGATGGAGGGGTCGCCCTGAAGGGCTCCTTTGAGTTGCTCGGCGAGTTGGGCCGGTTTCGTGCTGGTGTTGGTTGGAAAGCCCTTTACGAGGCGTGCCAGACTTGTCTGCGTCACGTTTGGTGAAAAGTGGATGCTGGCGATCCCCGCGCCGGAGAGCATGCGCGCAAAGCCCTTTTCAGCGGCTGCGGATTCCAGCGGCGTTCCATCGAGAAGAAGTTGCTCGCCGGACACGCCCAGCAGCAAGCCGGCTTCGTTATCGGAGCCCAGAGCGGTGCGCAATTCACTCCACGCCGTTTCGTATTGCTTGGCCGTGCGCGGATGCCCGAAATCATACATACGGGCGAACTTAAGCAGGATGTTCAAACTTCGCACGAAGGCGCGAGCTGAAGCGTGGCGTGTGTTGACAGTAGTCGACATGTTAGAAGCGGCCGGGCCGCGTCTTCAAAATTTTGGAGGGATAGGCCATCTCAGACAATGGTACTAGTGTCGTAGGTGCAACTGCCTCATTGGGCTACGGCGGACCGTAAGTTCAACTGCGGCGGGGGTTTTTCAGCCAGCTTTCCAACCTGGTCACATCCGGCAAAACGGCTTGCGCGCCCAATTTGAGCAGAAGGCCGCTACGTCGGCGCCGGTCCTCGCCGCTTCCAAAAGCGATGCCGAGGAAGGGAACCTTCGCGGATTGTGACGCCAGTGCATCATCAACGATATCGCCGACATATATCGCCGACAGGGGATCGCGCCCATTGAGGATTTTGAGCAGTCCCTCGGGCGAGGGCTTCGGGTGTGCCACGTCTTCGACGGTCACGATGGTCTTGAAATACCCGCGGACGCGGCATCGCTCCAGTGTATGGTCGAGTTCCTTTCGGGTACGTCCGGTAAAGATGGATAGTTCGGCCCGCTTCGCCAGCCTGGCGAGGTGCCCTCTCGGCAAAAGCCACTTTTCCCGGGACACGTTTCCCGAACCTTCGTCGCCCCAATAGAGTTCGACGAACTTGCGCTTCACTTCCTCGTACTCGAATTTTCCGCCGAGCGATTGTACCCATGCCGTAGAGAGCTTCCAATCGTCGTTAAAGCCCGACTGATTTTTCCACTTCTGCAGCTCCGCACCGGTCACTCGCTTGGACGTGAAAAACTTCACGGTTTCCAGCGTAGTGCGGTGAAAGGAGCCGCGTACGTCCACCAATACGCCGTCGACGTCGAAGATAATCAATTCGGGCTGCGGCTTGGAGCTCTGTTTTTTAGGTTTCAAGGTTCGCGAGTTGGCCTGCTGGGGAGACAGGTCAGGAACTGGATTCGTCTGCCTTTTCTATCACGGCCGGACCGCCATCCGCTGGTGGTTCATCGAGAGAGTCGGAAGACCAAGCCTCGCCCGGTGCGGCGGGGGCCGCAACGGTTGGCTCCGCCGCCGGCGAGATCTGCGTCGCGCTTTCGTTGCCACTTTGGCTCGGGGCCTCGGAGCCCTGCAGGGCGGCGAGACGGACTTCCAGGATGCCGCTCAGCAGATCGAGAATGAGCTTCGCTCCGCTTCCATCGGGATCTTTGCCGGGATTGTAAGCGGTCACTTCAATGGCGGCCAGATGCTTCTGACGAGCGAACACCTCCAGCGCGGCCCGCACATCTTCCAGGCTCAGCCCAGCCGTGCCAGGATAATTGGTCGCCTGGAAATCGGCGATTACGTCCACATCGAAGTGCAGCACGAATTCCGAACTCGTGCCATGAATACGTTCCACCGCGAGCTGCGCTGCGGCGGCGGGGCCCATTCGCAGGACGTCGGCGGCGAGATAGCGGCGTAGGGGCGAGCGGCTCAACACTTCCTCTTCGAGAGGGTCCAGGCGTGCAACGCCAAACAAGGCCAGATCGGGCTCCCGCACCAGAGGCGGCTCACCCCAGAAACGCACCAGCTCGGCGGCTCCGCGTCCCGTCAGATGCGATACCACCATACCATCGAGACACCCAGAAGGAGTCGTAGCGGGAGTATTCAGATCGGCGTCGCGGTCCAAGTAGAGCAGGCCCACGTTCCGGAAATAGCGGCGCGCGCCTGCCACCACCGCCAGCGCGATGGAACAATCGCCCCCCAGAATCACAGGCAGCGCTCCCATCTTGACGGCTTGTTCCACGCGGGGCTTCAACGCTTCGAGAGAAGCAATAACACCGGAAAGGTTTCTGGCTCGAGGGCCTTCAGAATCGGGCTTGGAAATCTGAATAGGATCGTCGCCGAGATCGGTAACTTGATAACCGATGGATTGAAGTTTTCCCGCGAGCCCCGCGGCGCGTAGAGCGGCAGGTGCTGCTTCGTGGCCCGGCAACAAGGCCGCCGCACTGGTGGGTGCGCCTAATAAAGCGATTCTATTTGGCTGGCGGACGATCTTGGCCGCCACTCACGCGCTCCTTGTATTCGTTGCGTTGGCCCCGGACTGCCCTATGATGCGGCCCGGCCTTCGTTCTGCTTGGCCGCAAGTTCCGGAGGCAGAGTGAATCGAACATCCTCGCGAATCAGGTCCAGATCGCGGTGGTTCGTAAATCCAAATCCGGAAAGCCGCTGGCTCACTTGCTCAACGAGGATCTCCGGAGCGGATGCGCCAGCGGTGAGCCCGAGCGTCTTGACTCCCTCCACCCAGGATGCGTCGATGTCATTGCCGTCTTCGATCAAGCGCGCTGGAACACCAGCGCGTTGAGCCACTTCCACGAGGCGATTGGAGTTCGAACTGTTCGCCGACCCTACAACCAGGATCAATTCCACCTCGCGGGTGAGAGCCTCCACGGCTTCCTGCCGGTTTTGGGTGGCATAGCAGATGTCGTCGGACGCCGGGCCAACAATCGTCGGGAACCGCTGGCGCAGGCGAGCCACAATCTCCTGCGTATCGTAAAGGGACAGAGTCGTTTGCGTCAAAAAGGCGAGCCTGCTGGGATCGGGCACTACCAACTCGTCGACTTCTTCGACGCTGCCAACTACGATCGTTTTTTCGGGCGCTTCTCCCGACGTGCCAATAATCTCCTGGTGATCGCGGTGGCCAATCAAAATGAGAGTACGTCCTTCACGGGCAAACTTGAGGGCTTCCAGGTGAACTTTCGTTACCAGCGGGCAAGTGGCGTCAATCACGCGCAGGCTGCGCTCCTGCGCTTCCGTGCGGACGCGCGGAGGCACGCCATGGGCGCTGAATACCAGCACCGCGCCGACCGGCACTTCGCCGATTGACTCGACGAAAATCGCGCCGCGACGCCGCAACTGATCCACCACGTAGCGGTTGTGGACAATCTCATGGTGCACGTAGACCGGCCGGCCGTAGGCCTCCAGCGCCAGTTCCACAATGTCCACCGCCCGCACCACGCCGGCGCAAAAGCCGCGCGGGCGAACGCGCACTAAGGTCTTTGCGCCGTTAGTCATACCTTGAATATGAGTTAGCATTCGATGTGCGATCCGATCCGTAAAGCCACCGACATTCTACCTGAAGAAGGGCTTCCCCTGCCAGTCTGAGTATCGGGCCCGTTACAATGTTGCACAATTTGACAGTCAACACCCGCGCAGCCGTCGCTCCCCGCGTTATTTTTGTTCCATGGGGTTGTATTTGTTGACGCCATTTCGAGTCAATGACATAATCTCTTGCTCTATTCGTCCTAGATAGCCCCGGTTTGGGTGACAGCCCGCCGGACCCAATACAAATAACCAGGAGCGCTGCCGCACCACCAATTTGTCGATGCAAATCGCCCACCAGCTTGGTGAATTGTTCCTCGGAGCTGTGCCTACCGTAATTATTTTTCTTTTCTTTTTTCTGTTTTTGCGCTGGGCTTTTTTTACTCCCATCCAGAAGGCCATGGCCGAGCGCACCCGTTTGATCGAAGGCGCCCGCACCGAAGCCGCATCTGTGGAAGCCGCTGCCAGGCAGGAACTTGACACTTACACCCAGGCCCTCCGCAGCGCGCGCGCCGAAGTCTATAAGGAACAGGAAGACGCCCGCCAGGTGGTGCTCGACGAGCGCGCTCAACTGCTCAAGGCCATGCGCACCCGGTCGCAGGACGAAGTGAGCGCGGCCAAGAAGACAATCGCCGCCGATTCGGCTGCGGCCCGCGCGGAAATCGAAAAGCAAACACCCGCTCTTGCGGGCGAGATCGCCCGGATGATTCTGGATCGGCGCCCGGCGGCGCCCGAAGGGCTGCGCCAGTGAATTCTTCGAAGATTCGCATGCTCCTCCGCTGGCAGACATGGCTTTCCTGCGGCTTTTCCTTTCTGCTGATTGCGGGCCCCGTCCTGGCGGAAGAGGCCGCTCCCAAACCCGAGGATTCGCCCGCGGGTTGGATCTTCCGCTGGATCAATTTCACGATCGTTTTTGCCGCCATCGTGTATTTCTTCACGAAGGTGGCCGCGCCGGCCTTGCGCGCGCGATCGGAAGAAATTGCCCAGAAGATTGCGGAGGGGGCTCGCGCGCGCGAGGCAGCCGAAAAGCAGCGCGCCGAGGTGCAGGCCAAGCTTGCCGGGATCGAACAGGAAGTTGCCCGCATTCGCGTCGACGCCAAGCGCGACGCTGAGGCGGAAGCCGCGCGCCTGCGAGCCTTGGCGCGGCAGGAGGCCGAAGTCATCGAACGCGCCGCGCAGGCCGAAATAAAAGCGGCTCAGCGCGCCGCGCAGCTTGAGCTCAAGGCGTTCGCCGCCCGGCTTGCCGTCGACCGCGCGGAAGCAATGCTCGCCACCGAGATCACTCCCGAGGCCCAAGCGACTCTCTTCCATACCTTCGTGGTGGGGCTCCAGAGGAGCGCGAATTGAACGAAGCGGTTGCGCGGCGTTACGCTTCGGCCCTGGCCGACGTCGCCCTCGAACAGATCAAGGCGGAACGCGTGAAGGCCGATTTCACGGCTTTCGTCGAAGCCTTTTATTCTTCGGCGGATCTCAGAAATTTTCTGGAGACGCCCGCGGTTGGTCCCGAACAGAAGCACCGTGTGGTCCAAAAGATTTCGGAAAAAATGGACCTGGATCCTGCCGCGCGTAACTTTATTTATTTTATCGTGGATCACCACCGCACCGACCTGCTTCGCGAGATTCAGGTTGCCTTCGCGGAGGAATTGAACTCCCGCCTCGGAATCGCCGAGGCGGAAGTCACTTCGGCTCGTGCTCTGAACGCCGACGAAAAACAGCAACTCACCTCCGCCCTCGAAAAGCAGACAGGCAAGAAGATCGAGGCGCGGTTCCACGAGGACAAGTCGCTGCTGGGCGGGGCCGTGGTGCGCGTCGGCTCGACCGTCTACGACGGCTCGGTGCGCGAGCAATTGAACCGGCTGCGCGAGCAGCTCGAAACGGAATAGGAGCAACGGATGGCGAACATCAAAGCGGACGAGATTACACAGATCCTGCGAGAGCAGATCGAAAACTACCAGCAGACGGTCGCAGTCGAGGAAGTGGGCTCGGTCATCTCCGTTGGCGACGGCATCGCCCGCATTCACGGGCTGGACCGTTGCATGTCGGGCGAGATGCTGCTGTTCCCGCACGATGTTTTCGGCATCGCGCTGAACCTCGAGGAAGACCAGGTCGGCACCGTGCTGCTCGGCGACTACACCGAAATTCGCGAAGGTGACACCGTCAAGCGTTCGAACAAGATTATGTCCGTTCCGGTTGGGGACGCGCTCATCGGACGCGTGGTAAATCCCCTGGGGCAGCCTCTCGATGGCAAGGGTCCCGTGCAGACAGACCAGCGCAACCCGCTCGAGCGCATCGCACCGGGCGTTATCGCGCGTCAGCCGGTGCGTGAACCTCTGCAAACCGGTATCAAGCCCATTGACGCGATGATTCCGATCGGCCGCGGGCAGCGCGAGCTGATCATCGGCGACCGCCAAACGGGTAAGACCGCCATCATCCTCGATACGATTATTAACCAGCGCGGCGGCGACATGATTTGCATCTACTGCGCGATCGGGCAGAAGCGCTCCACCGTGGCGCAGGTGATCAAGACGCTCACCGAGCAAGGCGCCATGGACTACACCGTAGTGGTCGTGGCGTCCGCCACCGAGCCGGCCACTATGCAGTACATCGCTCCCTTCGCCGCTTGCGCGATCGGCGAATACTTCCGCGATTCCAAGCGCCACGCCGTGTGCTTCTACGACGATCTTTCGAAGCACGCGCAGTCCTACCGCGAAATTTCGCTGCTGCTGCGCCGCCCGCCCGGCCGCGAGGCGTACCCCGGAGACGTTTTCTTCCTGCACTCGCGTTTGCTCGAGCGCGCCGCGAAGCTGAACGACGAATTGGGCGCCGGTTCGCTTACTGCGCTTCCCGTGATTGAGACGCAGGCGGGCGACGTCTCGGCCTACATCCCCACCAACGTGATCTCGATTACCGACGGGCAGATCTACCTTGAAGCGGACTTGTTCAACAGCGGCATCCGTCCCGCCGTCAACGTGGGCCTTTCCGTAAGCCGCGTGGGCGGCAACGCGCAGATCAAGGCGATGCGCCAGGTAGCAGGCACGCTGCGTCTCGACCTGGCCCAATACCGCGAGCTCGCCGCTTTCGCGCAGTTCGGCTCCGAGCAGTTGGACAAGGCCACGCAGGCCCAGCTGGCTCGCGGACAGCGCCTGGTCGAAATTCTGAAGCAGGATCAGTATCAGCCGCTGCCGGTTGAAAAGCAGGTGCTGATCATTTTCGCCGGTGCGAACCGCTTTCTGGACGACATTGAAGTCTCGGACTGCGGACGCTTCGAACGGGAGCTGTATCCCTTTATCGAAACGAATTACCCCGGGATTCTGAAGACGCTTCGGGAAAAGAAGGCGTTTGACGACGCGCTGCGCGCGGAGACCACCAAAGCCCTCGAAGCTTTCAAGGAACGATTCAAGGCCACCACCGGCAAGCCCGAAGCGGCGGTTGCACGCTAGCTGAGCGACGAGTACTGAATGCCTACACTTCTCGATTATCGGCGCCGCATCCGCTCGGTGAAGAGCACGCAGCAGATCACGCGCGCCATGAAATTTGTGGCGGCGGCAAAGCTCCGCCGCGCCCAGGAAGGTGTGTTCGCAGCGCGGCCCTATGCCCGTGAGATTCTCCGCGTGTTGCGTTCGGCCGCGGCCCGCATCGACACCGCCGCTCATCCGCTGCTCGAACGCCGTCCCGAGGAAAAGGTGCTGGTGGTTGTGCTCACCGGCGACCGCAGCCTGGCCGGCGCGTTCAACACCAACGTCCTGCGCCGGGCAACCACGTTCCTGCGCGAGAGCACGGCATCGAAAAAGGATGTGATCGTGGTCGGCAAGAAGGGCCGCGATACGCTGCGGAAGCGCGGTTTCAAGTTTGCTGGGCGAATATCTTGGCGTGTCGAGCCGCGTGGATTTCTCGGTCGCCAAAGATATCGCGGCGCTCATCGCGGACCTTTACGCAAAGAAGGAAGTGGACGCCGTCTACGCCGTCTACAACGAATTCAAGAACGTAATGATCCAGAATCTGCGTTCGGAGAAACTGCTACCCATCGACCCCGGCATTCTCACCGAGCAGTCGGAGCCCGCGCGCGACAGTCACGGCGATTCTCTGCCGCACGATCTGTCGGCCTCGGGAAAGTCTTCGCTAGTCGATTACATTTACGAAGAGCCGGTGGAAGAGATTTTCAACGGGCTTGTCCCGCGGTATCTGGAATCGGAAATTTTCCGCGTTTTGCTGGAGTCTTCCGCTGCCGAACACGCCGCCCGCATGACGGCCATGGATTCCGCCACGCGGAACGCGTCGGAACTCATCGACAAGCTCACGCTGCAGATGAACAAGATTCGCCAGGCAGCGATCACCAAGGAATTGATTGAAATCGTCAGCGGCGCCGCTTCGGCGGTTTCTTAGGCGCCAGGGATAGGGGAGAAAAGAATGGCAGATCAGCACAGAGTGGGCCGCCTGATCGAAGTGATCGGCCCCGTTGTCGACGTTCAATTTGAGGAAGGCCACCTTCCGCTCATTCACAACGCGGTGCGCATCACCAGCGAAGGATTTGACGTTCCCGAGCCGATGGATATCGTAGCGGAGGTCGAGCAGCACCTGGGCGAAAGCCGCGTGCGCTGCGTCGCCATGAAGCCTACCGAAGGCCTGGTTCGCGGCATGAAGGCGGAGGACCTCGGCGAGCCGATTTCCGTGCCGGTGGGTCGCGGCACTCTGGGGCGCGTGTTGAACGTGCTGGGAGAGCCTGTCGACAATCTCGGCGAAGTGAAAGCGACCAAGCGCTACCCGATCCACCGCCCGGCGCCGTCTCTGGAAGACCAGTCCACCACGCTTGAAATGTTCGAGACCGGCATCAAGGTGGTCGACCTGATCGAGCCGTACCTCAAGGGCGGCAAGATCGGCCTGTTCGGCGGCGCGGGCGTCGGCAAGACGGTGCTGATTCAGGAATTGATTCACAACGTCGCCATGAAGCACGGCGGCGTGTCCGTGTTCGCCGGGCGTGGGCGAGCGCACGCGCGAAGGAAACGACCTCTGGCTCGAAATGCAGGAATCGGGCGTCGTGGTTCCGGGCAACTCCGAGAAATCGCGTTGCGCGCTGATCTACGGACAGATGACCGAACCGCCCGGCGCGCGCCTTCGCGTCGGATTGACGGGTCTGACCGTCGCCGAATATTTCCGCGACGAAGAACACCTCGACGTGCTGCTCTTCATCGATAACATTTTCCGGTTCGTTCAGGCCGGCTCGGAAGTATCGGCGCTGCTCGGCCGCATGCCTTCCGCCGTGGGTTACCAGCCGAACCTCAACACCGAAATCGGCGAGCTTCAGGAGCGCATCACCTCCACCAAGAGCGGATCGATCACCTCGGTGCAGGCGATTTACGTGCCTGCCGACGATTACACCGACCCTGCTCCGGCCGCGACGTTTACGCACCTCGACGCCACGACGAACCTCAGCCGCCAGATCGTGGAACGCGGCATTTATCCCGCCGTCGACCCGCTGGCCAGCTTCTCGCGCATTCTGGATCCGCGCATCCTCGGCCAGGATCACTACACCGTCGCGCGCAGCGTGAAGTCGGTTCTCCAGCGCTACAAGGAACTGCAGGACATTATCGCCATCCTCGGAATCGAAGAGCTTTCCGACGACGACAAGCAGACCGTGGCGCGCGCCCGCAAGATCGAAAAATTCCTCTCGCAGCCGTTCTTCGTTGCCGCGCAGTTCACCGGCATCGAGGGCAAATACGTGAAGATCGAAGACACCGTCCGCGGCTTCAAGGAAATCGTGGAAGGCAAGCACGACGATCTTCCCGAGCAGGCGTTCTACATGGTGGGCACCATCGAAGAAGCGCGGGAAAAAGCGGAGAAGATGTCCGCAACCGCCTAGAGCGCGAAGAATTTCAGGACCGAACGAATGTTACCCGAGAGCATCGAACTCGAAGTGGTCACGCCCGAACGCCACGTGCTGCAGCAGACCGTGAAGTCGGTCGAGATCCCCGGAAAAGAAGGCTACCTCGGGATTTTGCCGGGGCACGCCCCGCTCATCACCGAGCTTGGTATTGGCGTTCTCAGCTACCGCAGCGATTCCGAGACGCGCTACCTCACCGTGATCGACGGCTATGCCGAGGTGCTTCCGGACCGCGTGATCGTGCTGGCCGAACTCTCCGAACGCGCCGAAGAAATCGACGTGCCGCGCACCAAGGCCGCGCTCGAACGAGCCAAAGCGGAAGTGGCCAAAACGGACGCGCGCGATGCGGACTGGGACCGCGCGAGTTTCGCCCTCAAACGCGCCCTGGTACGCTTGCAAGCCGCCTCCAAGACGGGCGCCACGGGCGCGCACGAGTAGCGCCGCGGCCCCAAAGGCGTCTTTCGAGCGGGAGTTCCTCCCGAATCGGGCCGCCCGCCGCAAGCATCGAATAGAGCGCTTACCAGATCCAGGCTAGCCATGGACGAAATCACCATTTACGGGACGCAATGGTGTGGGGATTGCCGCCGCGCCAAGCAGTTCCTGCGTGAGCGGAAAGTCCCCTTCAAAGAAGTGAATATCGACGAAGTCCCCGAAGCGGAAGAACTGGTTATTCGCGTTAACAACGGCCTGCGGAAAATACCTACGATTGAGGTGGCGGGCCGCTACTTTGCCTCTAGCCCCTTCGATCCTTATCAGTTGTCGGACGAGCTGAAGATTCCGCTCAATCCCACTCCCGCAAGCTAGAGCCCGCTTCCAGCAGAACCTTAAGCTAAGCCCGCGCCTCGCGTCATCACCGCCGCCACCCGCAAGTCTGGCGTCAACGCCACGATGTCAGCGTCAGCCCCCGGAGCAATCACACCCTTCTTGCCGGCGAGCCCCAGGCGTCTGGCAGGCAGCACCGTGGCCATCCGCACTGCTTCGGCCAGCGGCACACCGTACGCCACCGCATTCCTGATCGCGCGATCGAGGGTCAGCGTGCTGCCGGCAAGCTTTCCTTCCGAATTGCGAGCCACGCCGCCGCGAACGTTCACTTCAAAATTCCCAAGGCGATAGGAGCCGTCTGGCATGCCCGTGGCGGCGATTCCGTCGCTCACGAGCACCACCGCATCAAAGCCCTTCGCGCCAATCAGCACCTGGATGGCCGCTACGGCCACGTGGACGCCATCGGCGATGATTTCCGCGGTCACTTCCGGGTCGGTCATGATCGCGCCCAGGATGCCGGGATCGCGGTGCGTAAACGGACGCATCGCGTTGTAGGTATGCACCGCGTGCCGCGCGCCCGCCTGGATGGCGGCCTTCGCTTGATCGTAATCCGCGTCCGTATGCCCCATGCCGACCACCAGCCCGGCCGCAACCGCGAATTCGATCACTTCAAGCGCTCCGGGAAGTTCTGGAGCAAGCGTCAGAATCTTCACCAGACCGTCCGAGGCCGCGACGAATTTCTGGAGGATTTCGATCGAAGGCGGCAGGATCGCCGCAGAAGGATGCACCCCGCGTCTCGCGGAGCTGATGAAGGGCCCTTCGAGATGAACTCCAAGTATCTCTGCCGTAAGACGGCTGGTCGCTTCCCCCTCGCGGCTTCGGATATAGCGCCCGATTTCCTCCAGGCTCTCGCAGGTGGCCTCCACTGGAGCTGTCACGGTGGTGGCGAGCATGGACGTGGTGCCGTGCCGCGCCACCGTCGAGGCAATCCGGTCGAGCGAGCGAGCGTCGGCTTCCATCACGTCGTGCCCGCCGGCGCCATGGATGTGCAGGTCGACGAATCCCGGCACCACGGTCATGCCGGTGGCCACGAAGTCGGTTGCACCGGCGGGCACGCGGATCTCGTCGCGATGGCCAACACCAATAATCTGGCTGCCCTCGACGATTATCACGCCGTCGCTGATGTCCTCCTGGGGCGTAAGAATGCGGCTGGCATAAATGGCGGTGGTTGTCATGAGCGCGAAGTTCGGTCAGGAAATGCTACTGAATCCCGGCGCCAAAGCCCAGCCAAGACCTTGCATCCTGTAGCTTCTTCGTTACAATCGAGGTTCACGAATTCAGGGGAGGAAATGGATGTCCTACGACAAGCGCTATGTAGCCCAGAAGCGGCAGCGCCGCCGCCGCAAGACTGCCAAGGGCAAAGTGAAGCTTTACGAACAGGGAAAGATTCCGCACGACAAGCTTCCGTCACTTGCCAAGAAGTTTCTCTCCCGCAAAATGCGCGCTCTCAAACGGGCGGTATAGCTTCCGCATAAACAAAACGGGCGCCTCGATCTCTCGAGACGCCCGCTCTGCACAGCCGTTTTTTCGACAGGTGAAGCTTTAGCTTAGTTGCCGGAAGTCTGCGCGTGCGCCGACGCTACTTTCGGCACGCTCAGGTATCCCGCAATCTTATCCTTGCTCACCTGGTTCACCGTGAACTCCATCGGCGCCCGTGTGCCGTGCGTGAAGAAGTAGATCGGCTCGTTCACCGACCGGTTCTTCTTGTCGTAGCGCGCGTCATCCACGTAGAGAGACACGGTGTAGATGTTCTTCTTCTGGTTCACGTTCTTGAGTTCCACCATCAGGTCGCCGACCTTCTCGCGCTGGTTCTTCTTGTCGATCGTGAATTCGTAGTAGTCGCGTTCTCCCAGGCGGCGAAGCTCTTCGATTTCGTCGTGGTTCTTCGCGACCAGTGTGCCGAATTCTCCGCGCGCCATGGTCAGGTTGTTCTTGGTGGTTTCCAGGTCGGTCCGCACGCCATTGACGTCGGTTCCGATCTTGTTCACGTCGTCGACGCTCGCCTTGGTCGCGAGTTGGCCGGCCACGTTATTCTGCAGATCGGCGAGTTGCTTCGTTTCGTCGTCGCGGATCTTCTTGGCCTGGAAGCGGGCCCGGTTGAGCTCATCCTGCGTCAGCTTCATCTTGTCGGTTACCAGGCTGAGCTCGCCCTGCAATTGCGCGTTGGAGTCTTCGGCTTTCGCGAGGCGCTGTCCCAGCACGTCGTCGCTTTGCTTGAACTGAGTGAACTGTTGCGTCTGGGCAGAGAGATTCTGCTCAAGGGCTTTCGAACGATTCGAGGCAGACCAGCCCACGCCCAGACCGACCAAGGAAATAATGGCCAGCGCTACAACGGCAATCCCGATCCACCGCGGCGCGGCCGCATCTTGAACAATTACGTCATGCATTTCGTTACTCATCCTCGTATCCTCCCTGAAATTCCCCCTGCGAGAATGGATAAATGCACGCATCCCGCCAAATGGTTGCAATCCGCATGGGACAGTGCAAGCCATTGCGAATGTGTGGGTTACTGCGAGGAGTGCGAAAATCGTGAGACGGAACATCACGAGCGGTCTTGTAATTTTTACGTTTCTGTAATGCTTTCTGCGTACTTGCTAAAACGACAACAGGGAGGAGAAAAAGCAGTACTTTCTGGTTACGCGCAAACCGTTCACGGGGCTTCGTTTAGCGCGTGATGGTCATCGCCTGGAGCTTGGCAATGCGGTCTTGGAGTGGCGGGTGCGTGCTGAACAGGCTCGAAAAAATCTGGCGTCCCGTGAGTGGCGCAACGATGCAGAGCGCCGAAGTCGAGGGAGAAATATCCATGGGGATTCGCTGGTTGTAAGCGCCGAGCTTCCCGAGAGCGCGGATCAGTCCGTAGGGATGGCCCACCATCCTAGCGCCGGATGCGTCCGCCTGATATTCCCGCTGGCGCGAAATCCCCAGTTGCAACAGGACCGCCGCGATCGGCGCAAGAATCAGCATCAGGATCGCAGCCAGTCCGCCGCCTTCGCGATCGTCTTCGCGTCCTCCGCCCATGCCGCCAAAGATCATCCCCCAGCGGCCCATCGTCCCAATCCAGCTGATGGCCCCGGCGAGGGTTGCCGCGATCGAAGAAGTCAAAATATCGTAATTACGCACGTGCGAAAGCTCGTGCGCGATCACGCCTTCGAGTTCTTCGTCGTCCATCAATTCCATAAGGCCCTGCGTCACCGCCACAGACGCGTGGCTCGGGTTGCGGCCGGTGGCAAACGCATTGGGCGCCGGCTGCGGAATCATGTAGAGCTTAGGCATCGGCAAGTTGGCCTTGCCGGAGAGCCGCTCCATCACCGCGTAGAGGCGTGGCGATTCTTCCCGGCTGATCGGTTGGGCGCCGCTGGAGGCGAGAGCGATCTTGTCGGAAAAGAAGTACGCCGTGCCGTTCATCAGAACCGCGAATACCAGCGCGACCGTCATACCCCGTTCGCCGCCAAAAGCCTG
Source organism: uncultured Acidobacteriota bacterium (assembly GCA_963797585.1). Lineage (GTDB taxonomy): Bacteria > Acidobacteriota > Terriglobia > Acidiferrales > UBA7541 > Palsa-295. The sequence goes on along the minus strand of CAWCQH010000004.1, from coordinate 87,990 downwards.
GCCGATCGCGAGAAGCAGCAGCGTAAGAGCCGTCAGCAGAAATGTTGTCTTGAGTGTCTTCATTTTTTGGTCCTGCCGCTACTTCGCGGCTCCTGCTTTCACTGCGGCTCGCTCGAAGCGCATGGCGTCGGCGTTCGGGTCGGCATCGACGGTTATGTCGTCGCCGGGATGAACCTCGCTGTCCAGGATCTTGAGCGCCATTGGGTCCTGAATCAGCCGCTGGATCGCGCGCTTCATCGGCCGCGCGCCGTAAGCCGGATCGTAGCCTTCGCGGAAAAGCAGCGTCTTGGCGGCCGGCGTCAAAGTGAGCGTGATCTTCCTCTCCGCCAGAAGCTTCACGACGTTCCGCAGCTGCAACTCGACGATCCGCTCGATCTGCCCCCGGCCCAGCGGGCTGAACATCACGATGTCGTCGATCCGGTTCAGAAACTCCGGCCGGAAAAGTTCCCGCAGCGCGCCCATAGCAAGTTCCCGGGCCTTCTTGGGATCCTTCTCCGACAGCTCGAAAATAGCCGTCGAGCCCACGTTCGAAGTCATCACGATCACCGCGTTGCGGAAATCGACAGTACGGCCCTTCCCATCTGTTAGACGTCCATCCTCGAGAATCTGCAGCAACACGTTAAACACGTCCGGATGCGCCTTTTCGATTTCATCGAGCAGCACCACGGAATAGGGGCGTCGCCGCACCCGTTCGGTGAGCTGTCCGCCCTCTTCGTACCCCACATATCCAGGAGGCGCGCCGATCATGCGAGCCACCGAATGCTTTTCCATGTACTCGGACATGTCCAGCCGGATGATGGCCCGCTCGTCGTCGAACAGGAATTCGGCAAGGGCGCGAGCAAGCTCCGTCTTCCCGACGCCGGTCGGCCCCAGGAACAGGAACGAGCCGATCGGCCTGTTGGGATCGCTCAATCCCGAGCGGCTGCGTCGAATGGCGTTGGAGACGCTGGCCAGCGCCGTATCCTGGCCTACAACGCGCTGGCGCAGCCGCTCCTCCATGTGCACCAGTTTCTGGACCTCTCCCTCGAGCAGCCGCCCCACGGGGATGCCCGTCCATTTGCTGACGATCTTGGCGATTTCCTCCTCGCCCACTTCTTCCTTCAGCATCGGGTGATCTTTTTGCAGCTCCGCAAGCTTGTCGTGCGCTGCCTTGAGTTCCTTTTCAACCGCGGAAAGCTTGCCATAGCGGATTTCCGCCACGCGCGAAAGATCTCCAGCCCGTTCGAAGCGCTGCTCCTCCGCCTTCAGGCTCTCCATCTGCTCTTTCAATTTACGGATGCGCTCGATGGCCTGCTTCTCGGTCTGCCAGTGAGCCTTCAGTCCGTCCGATTGCTCGCGCAGGGTTGCCAGTTCCTTTTCGATCTCGGTGAGCCGCTCGCGGGAATGCACGTCGGTTTCCTTGCGGAGGGCCTGCCTCTCGATTTCAAGCTGCATGATCCGCCGTTCGATTTCGTCGATCTCCGTGGGCAGCGAGTCGATCTCCATCCGCAGGCCCGCCGCCGATTCGTCGATCAGGTCGATGGCCTTGTCGGGAAGAAAACGATCGGTGATGTAGCGCTGCGAAAGCATCGCCGCGGCCACAATCGCGGCGTCCTTGATGCGCACGCCGTGATGCACCTCGTAGCGCTCCTTCAGCCCGCGCAGAATGGCGATGGTGTCTTCCACCGAAGGCTCGCCGATGGTCACCGGCTGGAAGCGCCGCTCGAGGGCCGGGTCCTTTTCGATGTACTTGCGATATTCGTTGAGGGTTGTCGCTCCGATCGCGCGGAGTTCTCCGCGCGCCAGCGCAGGCTTCAGCATGTTCGAAGCGTCCATCGACCCTTCGGCCGCGCCCGCTCCCACCAGCGTGTGCAGCTCGTCGATGAACAGAATGATCTGCCCCTCGGATTCGGTAACTTCCTTCAGGACAGCTTTCAGGCGGTCTTCAAACTCGCCGCGATATTTGGCGCCCGCAACAAGCGCTGCCAGATCGAGGGAAACGATCCTCTTCGGCTTCAGAATTTCCGGCACATCGCCGGAGACGATCCTCTGCGCCAATCCCTCGACAATGGCCGTCTTCCCAACGCCCGGCTCGCCGATCAGCACGGGATTGTTCTTGGTGCGGCGTGCGAGGATCTGCATCACGCGGCGAATCTCTTCGTCGCGCCCGATCACCGGATCGAGCTTTCCGCGCCGCGCCAGGTCGGTCAGGTCGCGCGCGTACTGTTCGAGCGCCCGGAAGGTCGCTTCGGGATTTTGGGAGGTGACGCGATGGCTTCCGCGAATCGACGCCATGGCTTGCAGGATGGCGTCGTGGGTGGCCCCGTGCCGCACCAACAGCTGCGCCGCAGGGTCGCGCTCCGCGGTCGAGATCGCCAGCAGAATATGCTCGGTCGAGACGTATTCGTCCTTGAGCCGCTGCGCTTCGTCAAAAGCGCGCTGCAGAACGTCGTTTGACGCCTTGCTCAGATATTGGTCGGAAACTCCGGAGATTTGCGGCAGCCGCTGAATCTGCTTTTCAGCTTCAGCCGCAAGGGTTGTGGGCGCCACACCCAGCTTTTCAAGCAGCGGCGGGACCACGCCATCGCCCTGGGCGATCAGCGCCCACAGGATATGGAGCGGCTCGATCTGCTGCTGGCCGGAACGCGAAGCCAATTCCTGGGCCGCCTGCAGCGCTTCCTGGGCTTTCACCGTGAGTTTGTCGAGTCGGGGTGCCATAAATGAATTTTCTCACTTTCTGATACACAAAGGGGCCGGAAAAAATTCCCGGCCCCCGTTGCAGCACAGCTGGAAATGGGTCTTAGTTGTTGTTCCCGTTTCCGTTGGTAACGTTGACCTTCACCTGCTTCGGCTTCGATTCGGCCCGCTTCGGCAACTCCACCGTCAAGACGCCGTTCTTGTACTCGGCCTTGATCGCTTCCGTATTCACCGTGTTCGGCAATCCGAAGCTGCGGCTGAACGACCCGTAGGTGCGCTCGATCCGCAGATAGTTGTCTTCCTTCACCTTTTGCTCAAACTTCCGCTCGCCGCGGACGGTGAGCATATTGTTTTCGACGCGAATGTCGAGGTCCTTCTCGTTCATGTCCGGCAAGTCGGCCTTGAGAACGAGTTCATTCTCGGTCTCGTAGATATCGACGGCCGGGGCCCAGGTCGTCAGCGCCGAACCATCGGTGCGATTACCCTGGAAGGAATGCTCAAAGAGACGATTGACTTGCTCCTGCAGTGTGTTGACGTTCCGGAAAGGGTCCCAACGGGTGATGCTCATGTTTTTGTCCTCCTGAAGGTCTTTGTCGCTGTATTAGCGCAGTCGAATAATAAAATATGCGCGTCTGCATGTCAAGTTAATTCTGAGCAGAATTACAGTGTTGTCCGGCCTCTTCAAACTCTATTCTATTACTCTTATTATCATGCACTTAAGATAGTGCGTCTCAGGCATGGTCAGAAGAATGGGGTGGTCTTGAGCCTGCGTCCGGCGCTCCACAACCGTCACATTCCGCTTCGCGTCGTTGGCAGCTTCGGCCACGATCTGAAGGAATAGCGGCTCATTCACGTGATACGAGCACGAACATGTAATGAGGTAGCCGCCGGGCTGAAGCAGTTTCAGAGCGCGCAGGTTGATCTCTTTGTAGCCGCGATGGGCCGCCGGAAGGCTGTCGCGATTCTTGGCAAAGGCGGGCGGGTCTAGAATGATCATCTGGAAGCGCCGGCCAGCCTCGTCGTATTCCTTCAGGACGTCAAACGTGTTGCCCTCGCGAAAATAGACGTTGGACGTCCCGTTGAGGTCGCGATTCTTCCGAGCCGCCTCAATCGCGGCCGGCGCCATGTCAACCACTTCCACATGCTCGCAGCGGTCCGCAACGGTCAACGCGAAGCCGCCCTGGTAACTGAAGCAGTCGAGAACATCCCCCGAGGCGTATCGCCGGGCCGCCCAGTGATTTTCCCGCTGGTCAAGAAACGAGCCGGTTTTCTGCCCCTTTGCGAGGTCGTACGCGAAGGCGACGCCGTTTTCTTTCACGCATATTTCCGAGGGAACTTCGCCATGCAGCACGCCCACTTTCTGTTCGAGCCCTTCCAGCAGGCGCACCTTGGGATCATTGCGCTCGATAATTCCTTTGGGCGAGAGCAACTCGATCAGAATCTCGACCAGCAGGCTTTTGTGCCGCTCGCTTCCCTGGCTCAGAGTCTGCACGGCAAGGTAGTCGCCGTAGCGGTCCACGATGAGCGACGGCAGAAGGTCCGCCTCGCTGTAGACAACACGAAAGGCATCCGAGTTTTCGACGACACGCGCGCGATAGGCGATGGCCTGCTGAATGCGTTCGGTGAAGAAAGCGCGGTCCACCGGCCGGTCCTCGCGGGTCAGCAGCCGGACGGCGATTTGCGATTTGTCGCTGTAAAACGCGCGCCCCTGGAAACGCCCGCGTTCGTCGGTGAGGCGCACCACCGATCCCGGCTCCGCTTGGGTGGTGCGAACGTCGCTGCGATACACCCACAAGTGGCCGAGACGGATTCGCTCGACTCCCCGGGGACTGATGATCACCGATCCTTCTGCCACGGTACCTGCTTTCGCAAAATCCGACAGCCGATCCGCTACAATGATTTCATGCCCCGCCGGTCACACAAATTTTCCGGGGAACGCTAAGGAGCGGAAGCTCGGCGCTGATCTCTTAGCATACTTGCACATCTTGCGCCACCGCCGCACGCGCCTCCGCCGACGCGGCAAAAACAGCCTCATGAAGCTCAGCGAATTCAATTTCGACCTTCCTCAGGAACGAATCGCGCAACGCCCGCTTGCGGAGCGCGAATCCTCGCGCATGCTCCTGCTCGACCGCTCCACGGGTGCCTGGGAGGATCGCCAGTTCCGCGAGTTCCCCGGTCTGCTGCATGGGGACGAACTCATCGTGGTCAATAATGCCCGCGTGATCCCGGCGCGCCTCTTCGGCCGCCGCGCCGGCCTTCGCTGCGGAAAAGCCGGGCCGCAATAGTCCCGTGAAGGACGGATTCCTGCAGACACCGATTGAAGTTCTTCTGGTGCGCCAGCTTTCTCCCGATACCTGGGAAACCCTCGTCCGCCCCGGCCGGAAGGTGCCCACGGGCGAACGCATCATCTTCGGCGAGGGAGAACTGGAAGGGCAGGTCGAGGGCCGCGGGGAGTATGGCGTTCGCATCATCCGTTTCACGTCAAGAGGAGGCTTCCACGAAGCCCTCGATCGCCTCGGGCATATTCCGCTTCCGCCTTACATCAAGCGCGAGGACGAACCTGCGGACCGCGAGCGCTATCAGACGGTCTTCGCAAAGCGCGGCGCCGCGGTGGCTGCCCCCACGGCGGGCCTGCACTTCACTCCCGCCATTCTCGATGAACTGACCACGCGCGGCATCGAAATTGTCGAGATCACACTGGAAGTGGGCTTGGGAACTTTCGAACCTGTCCGGACCGAGCGCCTCGAGGATCACAAAATCCACGCCGAGCCCTACGAGATCTCGCCCTCCACCGCTGCCGCGATTGCCGGAGCCGCTGCGGGAAAAGCGCCCTGTGCTCGCTATCGGAACCACTGTGGTCCGCGCTCTGGAAGATGCTGCGGAGAAAGGCGCGGGCGAAGTGAACGCCTGGCAAGGCGGAGGCGAACATTTTCCTCTATCCGGGAAAGCCTTTCCGCGTCGTCGATCAGCTGCTGACGAACTTCCACCTTCCGGAATCGAGCCTTCTCGCGATGGTCGCGGCCTTTGCGGGCCGCGAAAACATCTTGCGCGCCTATGAGCATGCCGTGAACGGGGAATACCGGTTCTACAGCTACGGCGACTGCATGTTCATTCGCTGAAGGGTTTTAACGGCGGCGAAGCCAAGGCCCAGAAAGCTATTCGTCTTCCGTGCTGCCCGCCACTTTCAGCACGGCCAGGAAAGCCTCTTGCGGGATATCGACTTTCCCCACGCGCTTCATGCGCTTCTTGCCTTCTTTTTGCTTTTCAAGGAGCTTCCGTTTTCGGGAAATATCGCCGCCGTAGCACTTGGCGATCACGTTCTTGCGAATAGCGCTGATGGTTTCGCGCGCGATCACGCGGCTCCCGATGGTCGCCTGCAGAGGAACCTCGAACATTTGCCGCGGAATCAGTTTTCGCAGACGCGATACCAGATCGCGGCCGCGTTCGTAGGACTGCTCCCGGTGGCAGACCACCGTCAGCGCGTCCACCGGCTCCCCTCCCACCAGCACATCGAGCTTCACAAGGTCCGATTCGCGGTAGCCGGACAGGTGATAGTCGAGTGATGCATACCCGCGCGAAACGCTCTTGAGCCGATCGTAGAAATCGAGCACGATTTCATTCAGCGGCATCTCGTAGGTGAGCATCACCCGCGTGGGCGAGAGATATTCGAAATTCTTCTGCACGCCGCGTTTTTCCTCGCACAGCTTCAGCACGCCGCCCAGCGATTCCTCCGAAGTGATGATCATCGCCGTCAGGATCGGCTCTTCGATCTTCTGAATCGAAGTGGGCGGCGGAAATTTCGTGGGGTTGTCCACCTGCAGCACTTCTCCCGCGGTGGTGGTGATGCGGAATTCCACGCTTGGCGCGGTGGTGATCAGATCGATGTTGAACTCGCGTTCCAGCCGCTCCTGCACGATTTCCATGTGCAGCAGCCCGAGGAATCCGCACCGGAAGCCGAAGCCGAGCGCCACCGAAGTCTCTGGCTCGTAGAAAAATGCCGCATCGTTCAATTGCAGCTTGCCCAGCGCGTCGCGCAGGAGTTCGTAATCGGTCGCGTTCACCGGATACAGGCCCGCGAAAACCATCGGCTTGATGGCCTCAAATCCCGCGAGCGCCGGTGCGGGCTGGTCGGCCGCGATCACTGTATCGCCCACCCGGGCGTCGGCCACGCGCTTGATGTTGGCGATGATGAAGCCCACGTCTCCGGCGGCCAGCTCGTCGAGCACGATGGGTTTGGGAGTGAGCACGCCGAGATTTTCCACCTCGTACACTTCGTCCGAAGCGCATAAACGAATCTTCATGCGCGGCGTGATGCGCCCTTCCATCACGCGCACCAGCACCACGGCTCCTCGGAACGAATCGAACCAGGAATCGAAAATCAGCGCCTGCAGCGGCGCGTCCGCCGAGCCTTTGGGCGGAGGAATGCGGTGCACGATCGCCTCCAGCACGTCCGCCACGCCCAGCCCGCTCTTCGCGCTGATCGGGAGCGCGTCGTCGGCCGGAATTGTCAGCACACTCTCGATCTGTTCCTTCACGTACTCAACCTGCGCCGCGGGCAAATCGATCTTGTTGATCACCGGAACGATGGTGAGATTATGCCGCGAGGCCAGAAATGTATTGGCGACTGTCTGCGCTTCCACTCCCTGGCTCGCGTCCACCACCAGCAGCGCGCCTTCGCAAGCGGAGAGGGCGCGCGATACTTCGTAGGAGAAATCCACGTGGCCCGGAGTATCGATCAGGTTAAGGCGGTACTCGTGGCCGTCCTTCGCCGTGTAGTGCAGCCGGATGCTCTTGGCCTTGATGGTGATGCCGCGCTCGCGTTCGAGATCCATCGAATCGAGCACCTGCGCCTGCATCTCGCGCTGGCTCAGCGCGCCGGTCAGCTCCAGCAGCCGGTCCGCAAGCGTGGACTTACCGTGGTCGATGTGCGCGATGATGCAGAAATTCCGGATGTACTGGGGATCCATGGATCGTTGTGCTGTTCCGAATGCACGGCAATGGGCATCCTTGATGGCCCATTACTGTGTCTTTCAAACTATCGAGTGTGCCACAGGTAAGCGTGCGCCGCTAGCGCGCCCCGATTGTCAGAAGCCGAAAAGCAGTGGGGCGCCCAGTTTCGAAGAGTAATTCGCCCCCCTCCTTCTCTCTTCTCTCCCTTCTACTTCTTCTCCTCTCCATCTTCATCTTCTCTCCCCTCTACTCCTTCCTCCCTCTCATCTCCACTTCTCTGCTCTCTACCTGCTAATTTGAGCTTGTGCAACTCTACGCTCCCCCCATACTGCTGGAAGGGCGCGGTCCGCTGCTCACCGCTCTGGCATGCAGGACGACACTTCCGGCAAAATCCTTGCCGCTCAGTTCTTCCCCTCGAAACCTCCCAGAGCTATTTCCGCCTTCTCCAAAGCCTCTTGCGCCGCTGCGGCGTGCCGGTCGCCTTCTATGGCGATCGCAGCGGCGTCTTCACCCGCAACGACGATCACTGGTCGCTCGATGAACAACTCGCCGGCCAGCGCCAGCCCACCCAGTTCGGTCGCGCCCTCCGACAACTCGGCATCACCTTCATCGCCGCGCAGGCCGCCGGCGGTAGCGGTCCGCGTCGTAAAGCTTTACGGTGTCGACTCTGCGAGGTGGCAGAGGTGTTGGCGATAGCGGGGTGTGCGTGTAAACGCCGTTCAGGATGCCCACCATTCTTCCTCCGACGCCCTCGCGAACGAGTTCCACGGCTATGTTCCCGAAGGTGGAGCCGACGATCTGGTCAATGACATCGGGCGCACCGCCGCGCAGATCGTAGGTCAGGTCGCTCGTAATCGTTTCTTCGCCGGTGCGCTTCTGGATCTCGCCGGACAACGCCTGCCCGATATCGACTTTCTTGCGGTGCCCGAAGGCATCGGCTTCGCCGGTTTCCTGCACTTCGCGCTCCGTCCAAACAGCGCCCTCGGAAACGACCACGATGGAATACCCGCTGGGATTATTTCGCTTGTCCTCCATCAGGAGGCCGATCGCCTTTTCCAGATCGAAGGGATATTCGGGTATCAGGCAGCGAGACCCCGGTGACATAAGCGGTGTAGACGGCGGTGAATCCGGCGTCGCGTCCAAAGATGCGGAAGACGCCGATGCGCTCATGGGAGCCGATGGTGGTGCGCTGGCGCGTGATGGCGTCGCGCGCGCGGGTGACCGCCGTCGAGAAGCCGATGCAATATTCGGTGCCCTGGACGTCGTTATCCATCGTTTTCGGGACGCCGATGACCGGAAAGCCGTTCGCGGTGAGAATCGAGGCGAAGCTGAGCGTGTCATCCCCGCCGATTGCGATCAGGCAGTCGATGCCGAGCGCCTGGAGATTTTCAATCACCACGGGAGTGAAATCGTAATATTTGCCGTCAAATTTGAGCTTTTTCAGGCGTTCGCTGGGAAAGTTCGCGGGGATTTTCGCCTCGGCCATGCGGCGCGGATTGGTGCGGGAGGTGTGGAGGATCGTGCCGCCGGTTCGATCGATCGCCAGCGTATTCTCCCGCGTGAGTTCGTAGGCGTAGGTTGGATCGGAAAGATGGGAAAGATGGGCAGGGTCGAGGTGCGTGAGTCCCTTCCATCCGCGGCGAATGCCCACCACCTTGCGGCCAATTCCGCTCGCGCCATACACCACGGATTTGATCACCGAATTGAGCCCCGGGACATCCCCGCCGCCGGTGAGAATGCCGATCTTTTTCGCTTCAGCCATGGTCCACGCCCGTCCCGATGAAGTGTTGGAGCGGAGTTATGGTAGCAATCGTTCGAACGAAAGGGAAATCGAAGGATTAAAACTTCCGTATCGGCTGCTCTTATACTTCGCGAGTCTATTTTGGGCGGGAGGCCTTCTGGTCGTGGTATTCGCGCCAGGTGAGCCAGATGATCAGAACGTCAAATGCGGTCAGCAGCAGGAGCGTGATCGAATGCGTGTAGAGGAATCGGTGAACCTGAAAGACGGAAAAGAGGCCGAATACCACGATCGTCAGGGGGTAGGCCCACAACGCGTCGAACCAGAGAGCCGTCACCAGAAGCGCTTTGATGAGCCCGTGGGCCAGCAGATAGAGCGACGCGAAGTGCTTGCCCCCGTAGGCGAGGTGTTCGGTGGCCCGGTAGAGATGCGTGGTTATGAATTCATGGCGATCGAAGGGGAGGTCGATCTCAAGAAATTTGAGCGCGATGCGGTTCAGGTCGGAGGGCTTAATCGACCACAGCACGATGCCGCCGATGGCTTCGAGAATGCCGTCGATGCCTTTGAGCGTGATTCCGGCTCGAAAGCTTTCGTGAAGCAGCGAACTGCTGCGGTCTTGATTGGATGGGCGATGGTTCCGGCGGATTCGATGGCTACGGCTCCTTTTTAATGTCGCGTGGATGACGGTCTATTAGTTCTTTGATGCGCTCCGCCGGGTCGCCGCACGCGACAATTCGTCTCGGAGGACGCGAAAGTACATATCCAAGAGCTTTGCAGAAGCGGTTCACCCTACCAGATCACTCTACGCGGCTGGCTCGAGTCACACCAGGCAGTCGATGACCGCGGCCCCGTTGATCCGGTCACTTTTCAAATCATTGAGCGCGCGGTTCGTGTCGCGCAGGGGAAACACGGTCACCTGGCTGCGAACCGGGATTTCGGCCGCGATCCGCAGGAAGTCCTCGCCATCCTGACGCGTGTTGTTGGCCACGCTTCGAATCATGCGCTCCTGGTACAGCAAATCGTAATCGAACGATGGAATAGGACTCATATGAATCCCGCCGAGCACCAGCACTCCCCCCTTCTTGAGGGCTTTCAAGGCCGGCGGGACGAGTTCTCCGGCAGGGGCGAAGACGATGGCGGCGTCCAGTTTGTCAGGGGGATCCTCGGCGGCTTCGCCGGCCCATACGGCCCCGAGCTGCAAAGCGAGCTGCTGGTGCTTCGCGCCGCGCGTACACGCATAGACCTCGATATCCCAGTGGCGCGCCACCTGGATGGCCACATGCGCAGCCGCGCCGAAGCCGTAGAAGGCCAGGCGCCCACCGCGCTGGAGACCTGTGAGCCGCAGCGAGCGAAACCCGATGATTCCAGCGCACAAAAGAGGCGCAGCCTGGTGGTCATGAAACGAATCCGGAATGGCGTAGACGAACGCCTCGGGTGCAACGGCGTATTCGGCATAGCCTCCGTCCACCGAGTAACCGGTAAACGTGGGGCTATCGCACAGGTTTTCTTTCCCCGCGAGGCAGTACTCGCAGGTTTGATCGGTGCTGTGGAGCCAGGGGATTCCTACGCGAGCGCCGATGGGGAACCGATGCGCTCCCTCGCCGAGCTTCTCGACAATGCCGACGACCTGGTGCCCCGGAATCACCGGCGATTTTCGCGGCGGCAGCTCGCCTTCGACTACGTGCAGGTCGGTGCGGCAGACCCCGCACGCATGAACGCGCACGAGCACTTCGCCGCGCGCGGGAGTGGGATTGCGCACGTCGGTAAAATCCAGCGGGTTCGTCGTCACGGGGGCTGGGGAGCGAAGTATGCAAGCCTTCATCTGAGGGGCGCTCTTTCTTGAAGTCGGGGAGTCCGCATGCTTGGTAATCGAACGCGATCATACGCGCCACAAAGAACGGATGCACCCTCCTGAAGACTTTGGCTCACGCGAATTCCCCTTCTGCAGGCGCTTTCATTCAGGCTCGAACGTTCCAACGTTCTCACGGGGCCGGGAGGATATAATAACCCTTTTATTTTGGGGGCTGACGATGGCAAAGAAGTTCAAAGAGCTCACGGAGCGGCAAATCCTCGCGCTCGGGATTCAACTGGAGGAAGAAGACAGCCGCGTCTACGGGGAATTCGCCGAAGCGCTCCGTGAAACCTATCCCGCTACGGCCAAAGTGTTCGAGGAGATGCAGACCGAGGAATCGCGGCATCGCCAGTCCCTGATCGATATGCACAGGAAACGGTTCGGCGAGCACATCCCGCTGATTCGCCGGCAGGACGTGAAGGGGTTCATCGAGCGACGACCCGTGTGGCTGGTGCGGCCGCTCGGGATCAGAACCGTCCGCAGGCAAGTGGAGGAGATGGAGCTGGAGACGCGGCGCTTCTACGAGCAGGCAGTGAAGCAGGTGTCGGATGCCGCCACGCGAAAACTGCTCGGGGACCTGGCGGAAGTCGAGCGGCAGCATTCGGAATTCGCAGCGTCGCTGGAAGAAAAACATCTGGATCAAGGCGCCCGCACGGAGGAAGAGCAGGCCGGAAAACGAATGTTCATGCTGCAGATTATTCAGCCAGGACTGGCCGGGCTGATGGACGGTTCCGTTTCGACCCTGGCGCCCATATTCGCGGCGGCCTTCGCGACGCATCAGACGCGGGCTGCATTCCTCGTCGGAATAGCAGCGTCTTTGGGCGCCGGCATCTCAATGGCATTTGCCGAGGCTCTTTCCGACGACGGTTCGCTTACGGGCCGCGGACGGCCGATCACTCGGGGCCTGGTGACCGGCCTGATGACGGCTGCGGGCGGCCTGGGCCACACGCTTCCGTTCCTGATCCAGAATTTTCATGTGGCATTCGCCGCCGCGGTGATCGTGGTGGCAATCGAGCTCGCGATCATCAGCTGGGTGCGGCATCAATACATGGACACACCGCTGCTTTCGTCTGCCTTTCAGGTCGTGGTGGGCGGCGTGCTGGTCTTCGCGATTGGAATTCTGATCGGCAGTGCGTGAATTTTGCCGTGGCGCGCCCGCGCAGCAAGCGCCGCGGCGCGAATTTTTTCGCGCAAAGTGTTCTTTCTCTCAGTTATCGATGGACTTGTCCGCTCAGTTTACGTATAAGGTAAGCCATGCCTACGGGCAAATCCTGAAAACGGAGAAAATCATGGCCAAGAAAGCCAAGAAGCCAGCCAAAAAAGCAGCGAAGGGCAAGTAGTAACGCTCGTCACGCTCGAAGAAATCGGCTGAACATCAGCTGAACAAAGTAGCTGGACAAAGATACTTTGGAAGTACCCGAGGCTGCCGCTCCGAAAGGGCAGCCTTTTTTCTTGCAAGGCAGTCCCGGCGAGCATGTTTGACCGGGTTGCCACCCTCGCCTAGAATCAGGAATTGCGCGGATGCAGCAAGCCGCGCCCTACGGGACCAGTTCATGTTTGAAACACTCACAGACAAGCTGCAACGCGCCTTCAAGAACCTCCGCGGACAGGGAAAGCTGACCGAAGAGCATCTGGACGCGGCGCTGAGCGAGATTCGCGAGTCGCTGCTTGATGCGGACGTGAACCTCGGCGTGGCGGATGAATTCATTGCCCACGTGCGCTCCAAAGCGATGGGGTCCGAGGTCCTGCTGCAGCTTTCACCCGACCAGCAGGTGGTGAAGATTGTGCGCGACGAGCTGGGCGACCTTCTCGGCCGCGAGGCGCGGCCGCAATTCGGGTCGCGTCCGCCGTCGGTGTGGCTCATTTGCGGATTGCAAGGCTCGGGCAAGACGACCTCCACCGGCAAGCTCGGCAAGTGGCTCGGCGAACACGGCCACCGTCCTATTGTGGTTTCCACCGACGTGTACCGTCCCGCCGCCCGCGAGCAGCTCGCGCAAGTGGCGAAGGCCACGGGAACGCCGATCTGGCCCGGCGCGGGCACCGACAAACCGCTGGAGATCGTTCGCGGCGCCACGCGCGAAGCCAAACTTGCCGCCTGCGACGTGATCCTGGTGGACACGGCGGGCCGGCTGCACATCGACGACGACCTGATGAACGAGCTGTCGCAGCTCAAGCGCGAGCTGAACCCCTCGGAGATCCTGTTCGTAGCAGACGCCATGATCGGGCAGGACGCGGTCCGCTCGGCCGGGGAATTCCACAAGCGCCTGGGAATCACGGGCGTGATCCTCACGAAGCTCGATGGCGATGCGCGCGGCGGCGCGGCGCTCTCGATCCGCAAGGTAACCGGCGCGCCGGTGAAATTCGTGGGCGTGGGCGAAAAGTACGACGCGCTCGAGCCTTTCCTGCCCGACCGCATCGTGTCCCGCATTCTGGGCATGGGCGACGTGCTCGGCCTGATCGAAAAGGCCGAGAAGACCATCGACCTCAAGAAGGCCCGCGAGCTCGAGCGCAAAATGCGCGAGGACGACTTCACGCTGCACGATTTCCGCGATCAGCTGCAGCAGATCCGCAAGATGGGCTCGATCGAGCAGCTCATGGGGATGCTGCCGAAGGTTGGGCCGTTCGCGAAGATTCCCAAAGACGCGCACGTGGACGAGAAGCAGCTGAAATCCATCGAGGCCATCATCAATTCGATGACCGCTTCGGAGCGCTCCGACGCCAACCTGATCGACGGCAAGCGCCGCAAGCGCATCGCCCGCGGCAGCGGCACGTCCGTGCAGGAAGTGAACCAGGTGCTCAAGCAGTATGCCGACATGCGCCGCATGATGAAGCAGTATGGCAGCATGGCCAAAATGAAGATGCGCGGCATCGGCAAGTTTGGTGGGCTCAAGTAGCTCTTCTCGTGCCGATCATCGTCGATAACACGCTGAACCAGATCCGCTCGATCGCCATGGGCGGAAGCGGCCGCGCGGAGAAAGCCAAGCGGCTAGCGGAGCTGATCCAAAAACTGGGCGGCTACCGCTGGGTGGGCGTTTACGACATAGGCGCGGAAACCGTGTCGGCGATTGCGTGGAGCGGAGCGGCAGCCCCCGAGCATTCAACCTTCCCCGTAAGCCAGGGACTGACCGGCGCCGCGATCCAGGACCGGCGCGCGGTAATCGTCGGCGACGTCCGAACCGATTCGCGCTACCTGACCGCTTTCGCCACCACCCTTTCGGAGATCATCGTTCCGGTGCTATCTCCCGCCGGCGGCCACGTAATCGGAACTGTCGATGTGGAAAGCGACCAGCTCAACGCCTTTTCCGTCACCGACCAGCAAATGATCGAGCGCTGCGCCGAGGCGGCCCTCCCGCTTTGGCTGCTGGGGTGAAAGTACCGTTCATGGCCAATTCCCCTAGAACTTGAGTCGTCTCTGTCGCCGACGCCGTTCCGGACGGCTGAGGATGGGAATCGGTCGTTCCAGATAATATTTGGATCAAAAATCCGACGAACAAGAACAGGAATCCAAATCTTATGAAATTAGGATGCCCGGTGCTGATTACCGCGGTGGCTTCCCTTTTAAGTTCCTTTGGACACGGCCCCGCTATCGTCCAGGAACCGTTTGGATAAGCGGTGATAAATGATCGATCTTGCCAACATAACGATGTGCTACCATCCTCTCCAGTAGCAACGATCATCTTGGAGGAGGTTATTTGAATTGAGTAGAACAGCAGAACTCCACCAAGAAGGTTTAGAAAAAGTGCGAACCGAGCAACTCGATGACGCTCCACCTGTTTTTCCTCGCTTTCAACTCGACATCATCGACTACGCGACACTCTTCGTCGGGAGCCTCGGAATCGGCGGAATAATATACGCGCTGATCCGCAACTTAATTGTCGGTAAATGAGTACTAGGCGGGCGATTTGCTTCGACACAGTCCGGAAGATCGTGTTCAGCGCAATCGCTCGTTCGACCGACCCGGCGTCAATCACAACCTAACCTCTATTCATTAGTCGGTCAACGAATTAACGCTTTTGCTATCTGCTATATATCACAGTATTTCCACAGGGTTGTCACGGGGCATTCAGGTGGTAACCCACTTTGCACGATTTAGACCGGCCCTCAGATAGCGCCTCAGATAGCGATTGGTGAATGAGGCGGGGTTCGCTATAATGGCTGGGTTCGACTCAGGAGGATTTTCCAAGTGTTAATGATTCGGCTGGCGCGGTTTGGTAAGAAGAAGCATCCATTTTATCGCGTGGTGGTGACGGAGAAGACGCGTCCGCGCAACGGCCGTTTTGTCGAGATCGTCGGCACGTACGACCCTCAGAAAAAGCCCGCGCTGGTGGAGTTCAAAAACGAGCGGGTGCAGTACTGGCTGAGCAAGGGCGCTCAGCCGAGCGACACGGTTCGCAGCCTGCTTCGCAAACCCAAAATTGCCGCAGCAGCTCCGGCGCAACCCTAACCTCTCCTTCGGCGTCCTACCATTGTAGGTTTTATTCATATCTCTTGTACACGCTCGAGCGAATCTCCGCTGGGCACGTTCAAGCTGTGGGGGACACGCCATGAAAGAACTCGTGGAACAGATTGCCAGGGCTCTCGTTGATCATCCCGAACAAGTGCAGGTGAACGCCGTTGATGGGGAGCAGGTAACCGTTTTGGAATTGAAGGTAGCCCCCGATGACCTGGGCAAGGTGATCGGGCGCCAGGGACGCACCGCGAAATCGATCCGCACGCTGCTGGGGGCCGCGGGAATGAAGCTGAGAAAGCGCTTTACGCTCGAAATCCTCGAATAGAGTGGCCACGCAAAAGCCCGCGAATATAACTGTGGCGCGCATATTGCGTCCGCATGGAAGGCGTGGAGAAGTCGCCGCGGAGATCCTCACCGATTTTCCCGAACGCTTGAAAACCCTCTCAAAGGCCGAATTGTGGGATGGGCGCGCCGAACCAAGGCCAGTGGGAGTGCGAGGTTGCTGGCTCAGCCATAGCCGCGGCGGCCAGGCGATTTTTCACTTCGAGGGCTCCGATTCCATCTCGGACGCGGAAAAGCTCGTCGGGCTCGAGGTGCAGATTCCCTTCGCTGACCGCATGCAGCTCCCCTCGGGCAGCTACTACGTGGCGGACCTGATCGGTTGCGAAGTATGCGAAAAGCACGGCGGCGTGATCGGGCACGTGTCGGATCTTCAATTCACAGGCGATGGGATCGGCGGCACGCCCATACTTGTGATCGATTCTCCCCAGGGCGAATTGCTAGTTCCCCTGGCGCAGGACATCTGCGTGCTGATCGATACCAGCGCCCGGCGCATCGAAGTGGTGCTTCCCGAAGGGCTGCGTGAACTGAATCGCGAATGACGGCCGCCGCGGCACCCTGAATTGCGTCCCCCTGGGAACGCCAATCTCCCGATTGGCGGGGTAGAATGGCGGCCACCGACCCGAAGAGTGGCGAGTTTGCGCTACTATCGTGCGATGCGTTTCGACCTCATCACGATCTTTCCGGAATTTTTCAACGGGCCGCTAGATTACGGCATCGTGCGCCGCGCGCGCGAGTCGCGGCTGATCGAAACGCACGTCCACGATCTGCGCAATTTTACGCACGACCGTCATCGGACAGTGGACGACCGGCCGTTCGGCGGGGGCGAAGGCATGGTGATGAAGCCCGAGCCGATCTTTGCGGCAGTTGAATCGCTGATCGGGGGCGAAGGCGCTCCTGCGCCCGCAGGCACAGCCATCGTTCTGCTTTCCGCCTCCGGCAAACTTTTCCGGCAGGAAACGGCGCGTCGATTCGCAAAGCTGGAGCGTGTGGTACTCCTCTGCGGCCGATACGAGGGCGTTGACGAGCGCGTTGCCCAGCATCTGGCCACCGACGAGATATCCATCGGCGATTTCGTGCTTTCCGGCGGAGAACTGGCCGCAGCGCTGGTGCTGGACGCCGTCACCCGGTTAATTCCCGGCGCCCTCGGCAACGAAGATTCCGCTGTAAACGAATCCTTCAGCGAACGACCGGGCGCGCCGAAAAGTGAGTCGCGCGCCGACGACGGATGTGCATTCGTCCTCTTCCTCATTTTCCCCAAGTGCCGCTGGCTTTGCTCTCCTGGAATGCCCGCACTATACGCGCCCCCCGTCCTTCCGAGGCTGGGACGTGCCGGAAGTGCTCCTGGGCGGAAACCACGCGGAAATCGCTCGCTGGCGCCGCCAAAAAGCCCTGGAGAAAACCGCCAGGAATCGCCCGGATTTGCTGGATCGCGTGCACTCGGCCGGCGAATAGGATTCGTGCCAAGCGCTAGCGCGAGATAGTTTAGCGTTTTGGGCTCTTTTCGGGCGTCCGAGTGGAACCCCCGGCGTTTTTCGTCTATAATCGGAGATTCCACTGGCCTAGCGACGCGATTCTGTAGTGCTGTGGTCATTCGCGCAGACCGGCCGGTGAGAAGGGGTATCCCATGAAAGAAGGAATCCATCCCGATTACCACGCTGTAACTGTTCATTGCGCCTGCGGCAACCAGTTTGAAACCCGCTCCACGTTCAAGGGACAGATGATCCGCGTGGAAATCTGCTCGAATTGCCACCCATTCTTCACCGGCAAGCAGAAGCTGATCGATACCGCGGGCCGCGTCGAGCGCTTCCAAAAGAAATACGCGGACAAAGCCGCCTCCGTCGCCAACGCCAAAAAGTAGCCCGTTCGAATCCTCTGCGGATTTGCGCGCCTGCGATCCCATCTCTCGAGGTGCGCCCGCATTCACATCTTCCAGCCGTGCCTTGGCCCCAAAAACATTTCTTTTCTCAGGTACCGTTGGAGATACAATCCCGGTCGCGGATGAGATGGAGAGGAGATAGCTCATGAGTAAACGACGGTTCTTCCGGATTTTCCTGGCGGCGATGGCCGTCGGACTTCTTGCGCACGCAGTCAGCGCCCAACAAGTAACGATGACCGTCGACGCCGCGAAGACCGGTGCGCCCATCTCCCCGTACATGTACGGTTTCTTCACCGAACTTCACGAGACCAACAACGAAGGCGGCTTTTGGGCCGAGATGCTGGGAGACCGGAAATTCTTCAATCCCGTGAACTCCGGCAAGGACCGCGAACCCACTCCGGGGCGCAGGCCAAGGCCCAGGGGCGCCAGATTTAGGCCCGTGGGTCCGGACGAGTTCGTAACGATGGACCGGCAGAAGGCCTTCGTGGGTGAGCACAGCCCCATGGTGAAGCTCGATGCTGCCACGCCTCACGGAATCCAGCAGGGTGGCCTTGGGCTGCGAAAAGGGAAGAAGTACTCCGGCCGCGTCATCCTCGCGGGCGATCCTGGCGCGCAAGTGAAAGTCAGCCTCGTCTGGGGACCCGATCCCGCCGACCGGCAGACCATCCCCATCAAGCGGCTCCGAACCGATTACGCGAAGTTTCCCCTGATCTTCACCGCCGGCGCGGACACTGACGACGCCCGCTTCGAAATCGTAGGCACCGGAGAAGGGACGTTCCACATCGGCGCCGTGTCGCTGATGCCCGCGGACAACGTCTACGGCTATCGCGCCGATATGCTCGAGGAGATGAAAAAGATCGGCCCGACCATGTTCCGCTGGCCGGGCGGGAACATGGTTTCTTCCTGGGACTGGCGTGATTCCATCGGCGATCCCGACAAACGCCCCCCGCGCCTGAATCCCGCCTGGGACGAAGTCCAGCAGAACGACCTCGGGATCGATGAGTACATGGTCCTCAACAAGCTTCTCAACATGGAGCCCTACATCTGCGTCAACGCCGGTTTCGGCGACGCGCATTCGGCCGCCGAAGAGGTGGAGTACACCAACGGTTCGGTGAACACGCCGATGGGCAAATGGCGCGCCGCCAACGGCCATCCGGAGCCTTACAACGTGACCTGGTGGAACATCGGCAATGAGATGTGGAACACCTCGCAAATGGGCTTCATGGCCGCCAATCAGTATTGGATCAAGCACAACATGTTCGCGCAGGCCATGCGCGCGGTGGACCCGCACATCAAGTTCGTTTCGTCGGGCGCGTCGCCCGTTGAGACCAGCCAGAGCCACGCGTCGATCGTAATCACCGGCAAGCACGTTGCCGCTTTCGGCGGACCGGCGGACTTTACCGGCGCGCTTCTGGCCAACTCCTCGGATTACATCGATGCCGCCGCCGAACACATCTACCCCTCCATGGTGGACATGGCCTTCGACGCCGAGAAACAGGACTACGTCAAGGTCGACGAGCCCCTGGTTGCGCGCGCCCGGAAGCTGTCCAACGCCGTCCGCGCCGTGATCGAAGCCTGGGGCGAATACCAGCGGCGCTTCCCGAATCTCGACATGAATCGATACCCGATCGCGCTCGATGAATGGGTCTCCGAATGGACCGGAGAACGCGGCCAGCGCGCCCCCGGCTATTCGATGTTTGCGCCCCTGGCGTGCGCCGAGGCCATGCAGGAAATGTTCCGCCACTCGAACATGTTCATCATTTCCGCCTACACCGCGGCTCCCCAGCTGCTAGCCACCAACAAGACCGACGCCACCGTTCACCCGATCGGCCTGATGTTCGAACTCTATCGCCGCCACTTCGGCACAATCCCGGTGGAAGTAACCGGAAACTCCCCCCAGCACGACGTAAAGGGCACGCCCTGGGTCGACAAGGCCAACACCTCCTCGGGCAGCGATACCTACCCGCTGGATGCCGCAGCCGCCCTAACGCCCGATAAGAAAGCCCTCACCGTAGCCATCGTGAACCCCACCGAATCCGAGCAGCAGATCGATGTGGCAATCAAAGGCGCGGCGGTTCAGGACAAGGGCCAAGTCTGGCGAGTCGCCGGCGCAAACCTAACCGACGACAACGAGCCCGGCAAGCCGCTGGCGGTCAATATCGTGGAGACTCCATTCACGGGAGCCCCCGGCACGCTAACGGTTCCCAAGCTAAGCATCAGCATCTACGAACTGCCGCTGCAGTGAGACCGGCCTTCCGCGGATATACCGTTGCCCCGGCCAGGCGAATTTGTAGGGTCGGAGCTAGCAGGTTGGACCGGCGCGGCGAAGCTTCTGGTATTCTGCGTCGGAAAGGCCGATGCGCTTTCGAATCGCGGCTTGAGACTTGGCGAGCGCAGGCGATTGCAACCGGCAAACGCCGCGCCTCCAGACGTCCCCCG
The DNA here is from genome assembly GCA_963797585.1 of uncultured Acidobacteriota bacterium. Taxonomy (GTDB): domain Bacteria; phylum Acidobacteriota; class Terriglobia; order Acidiferrales; family UBA7541; genus Palsa-295. Next base: position 67,667 of record CAWCQH010000004.1, on the reverse strand, counting down.
TTTGCGGATCCACGGCAAGATCGTCCACGACGGTGCTGCCATCGGGATCGGGATTGTCCCAGATAGCCTCGAACGCGAAGAAATCCGGAAAGTGTTCCTCTTTGTATTTTTCCAGCGTGAGGCCGGGGAGCTTCCGCGACTCCGGATCGATGGCGTCAAAAGCCAATTCAATCGCCTCGTCACGGGTGATTTTTCGCGGCGCGGTCTGCGCGCGCACATGAGCCCAAACGCCGAGGCACAACCAAAAGGCGGCGGCCAAGCCCCCGGTACGAAGTATCTTCAACGAAATCCTCATGCAGCCAATTGTGCCACACCTCTTCCCGAATTCTTCACGCGCGACAATCCACTCGCGCCGCGCGCAACAGAAAAGAAAATAACCCTCAACTCCACCTGGGCCGCAGCCCGGGCCACGGGAATCTCGGTAGGTTGCGCTCGGGACAAGGTTTTTAGGGGGTCGGAGCTTCAGCTCCGACATAAAGCCACGGCGCGAAGCGCCTCCCGCTCGCGGTGCCTTTACCGCGAGCTTTCTCTCCTCGCCTTTCCCCTTGAACTCGGCTGGACGCGACGGATTCGCGCCCCGCGGTGTACAATCGCGAATCAGATGGCCACGCAATTGTCTTCGCTGCCCGATTCGCCCGGCTCGCAGGTTGAAACCGCGGCCCCGCGCGTCACCCTGAGGAATTATTTCGCGCATTCCTTCGACTCCGCCATCGCCGCCGCGCGCACCTGCTATTCCACTCACTTGATTCAGCCGGACGAAGTCACCGAGAAGCAGCGCGTCATGATCGGCTCCGGAACCTTCTTCGGCGGCCATCATACCGTCTACCAGCACGCCCATTTTGAATTCGGCCTCGAGAACGTCAGCCGGCAATTCGTGTGGTCCTTCCTGCATGCGCATCCTTTTTACAACTCCGAGCAGCAGAGCCAGCGATACGTCCGCCTCGACCGCGCCCAAGCCTATGTGCCCCCTCCCGAAACGCCAAACTTCGGCCCGGCCGAGCGCGCCCTCTACGAAAAGGCGGTCGAGCGCGCCTGGCAATGCTATCGCGACCTCACGCGCCTGCTCGCGCCGAACGCCCGCGAAATCCTGGCGGATATCTGGCACATCAGCCCGATGTCCCATACAAAGCGCGTGCAGAAGGTAGACCGCCAGGCGGAAAAGCGCGCCATCGAGGTGGCCCGCTACGTTCTGCCGGTGGCCGCCTTCACCACCATGGTGCACACGGTTTCTGGCATCGTCCTCTACCGCCTCCAGCGGATGCAGGCCGCCAACGACACGCCGTCGGAATCGCGCCAGATCGTCGGCGAGATGGTGGCGCGAGTGCGCGAGGTCGATCCGCAATTCTTCGATCGCTTCGACAACGAGCCGATGGACGATCTGCCCGAGTGGCATCAGCAGCCGCGCGACGGCGAAGCCTTTGCCCGCGAATTTGACGCTCGCCTGGGCGGCCTCACCTCCCTCCTGACCGATTATTCGCCGAACACGATGGCCGCCGTCGCGGACGCGTATCGCGCCGTCATGGGGCTCACGGCGGCGGAATGTCCCGACACCGAAGCGCTCGACCGCCTTCTCAATCCCGCGCGCAACCCCTACCGCCGCGAGACGCTCAACGTGGGCGTCCACGCGCCCATGATGCGTGCCCTGCAGCACGCCAATTTCACTTTCGCCAAGAAAATCAGCCACACCGCCGACAGCCAGGACCAGCGTCACCGCATGGTCCCAGGCTCACGCCCCCTGCTCACTCTCTCAGACACGCGTTCGCCCGACTACATCACGCCCATGCTGATCCGCGACAATCCGCAAGCCCTCGAAATCTATCGGCAAGCCATGGAAGATGCCTGGGCGGCCAAGAATGAACTGCTCGACCGCGGCGTGGCTCCGGAATTTGCGCTCTACCTGCTTCCCAATGCCAAAGCGATCCGCCTGGTCGAGACTGGTTCGTTGCTGCACCTTCTCCACAAATGGACCATGCGGACATGCTTCAACGCGCAGGAGGAAATTTACCAATCCTCCCTCGAAGAAGTTCAGCAGGTGCGCGCGGCCTTTCCGGAACTCGGCCGCTACCTCGGCCCTCCGTGCTTTATCCGCGCCGGAATCTCCACACCCATCTGCACCGAAGGCTCGCACTTCTGCGGCGTAAAAGTCTGGCTCGATTTCCCCAATATTCAGCGCCGGATTTGATTGCTGCTGGCTTGAACCGGAAAGGACGCCGCGTCAGCGGCTGAGGATGCGGGTGGTAGTAGCCGACACGAGTTCGTAGCGTACCCCGCGCCAGCGCATGCGCTTGCTCACCAGCGAAGCGCCAAAATTCCAGGCAAACAGAAACGGAACGATCGGCGCGAGCAACATCCACACCCAGTTCCATTTCTTCAGCGGACCTCTCCATTGCGGCAATAATTCGTCGACGGCCACCGTTCTCACCGCGCCCTTCATGGCCGCCAGCAGCGGAATCACCAGCGCAATCAGCGCCAGCTCGATCCACGTGTCGCCGCTGATCATCGAAATCAGAATCGCCGCAGCTGCATAAATCAGCGTGAGCGAATAAGCCCAATGGGCCAACGCGCCCATCAGCCAACGCTTCAGCGAATACACCCGCGTGATCAGCATCTGCCGGTTTGTGAACTCGAGAAGACTCTTGCCGGTCCAGGGATGCAGTGTGGGCGCCAGACATTCCGCGCAAAAAACAATCGGCTTGCGGGCGGCCTCGAGAGCCTGCGTCATGGCAAAATCGTCGCTGGCCGCCCCGCTCCAGAAATCCAGCACGTGCGCATCTTCAAACGTCTGCCGCCGGATCGCCGTACCGCCGCCCCAGCAGAAATTCTCTCCAGCTCGGCCCAGCAGCGTCGCCACCGAGGCATTCCAGGCCGAAGCCATCGCGCTTGCAAATCCGCCTGCTCCCATGGCGCCGCTCGGAATGATCCAGCGATAGCCGGTCGTCGCGCCAATCCGTGCATCCTGAAGCGGCGCGACGATCTTCTTCAGCCACCCTCGCGGCAGCCGTGCATCGGAATCCGTAAACACAAAAACATCCACATTCTCCGGCAGCGATTCCACGGTGCGGCGCAGATTAAACACTTTTTCGCTGCAGCCGTCCGCCGGCCCCGCGATCACGATATGCACCGGATGCGGGCTGATCGCTTTCACCTGCTCGATCGCCTTCAGTGCAGGATCGAGGCTCGACGCGAGCGCGAAGTAAACCTCGTAATTGGGATAGTCGAAGTTGGTAAGCGCAGCCAGGTTTTCGTCCAGCCCCGGTTCGTTGCCCTTGCAGGGGCAGATCACCGCCGCCAGCGGCGTGTAAAAGCCCGGGTGCGACGCCAGCCGCTTCCGAACCAGCTGCAGCCACTGAAAGCCGTCCCATAGCGAATAAATCCCCACGGCGATCTGCACGATCACGAGAATGTAGAACAGGTCGATCACAGGCGGGTCACATCGCGAGAATAGCAAACGCGGTGGAGTACCGGCGAAATTGCCGCGATTGACTTGCCAAATCGCCAAGGGGTAGACTCGCGCTACTGAGAGGATTCTTCCTCTCCCCACTCAGGAGGACGCTATGTCTGCTCCGTCGCCGCAACCCCTGAACGAAGCGAAGCTGCACGATTTTGTAATGAAGGCTGTTGGTGAAATGGGAGCCGCCATGAATGCGGCGCTCATCGTCATCGGCGACAAGCTCGGGCTCTACAAAGCGATGGCCGGGGCCGGCCCCATGACCTCCACCGAACTCGCCGCCAAAACAGGAACCTCGGAGCGCTACGTGCGCGAATGGCTAGCCGCGCAGGCAGCTGGACAGATCGTCACCTACGACGCAGCGACCCAACAATACACGCTACCTCCAGAGCAAGCCTTCGCCCTGGCGGACGAAATGAGCCCAGTGTTCCTGCCAGGTGCCTACTACATCATCTCTGCCTGCATGAAAGACGAAGCGAAGATCACCGACGCCTTCCGCAATGGAAACGGCGTGGGCTGGCACGAACATGACTCCTGCCTTTTCATTGGAACCGAGCGCTTTTTCCGCCCCAACTATCGCGCCCATTTAATCAACGAATGGATTCCCGCCCTCGACGGCGTGGAAGCAAAACTTAAGTCGGGCGCGCGAGCGGCGGACGTCGGTTGCGGCCTGGGAACCTCCACCATTCTCATGGCTCAGGCGTATCCGAAGTCCACCTTTACTGGCTTCGATTATCATCCCGAGTCCATCGAGCTGGCGCGGGAAGCCGCGCGGAAGGCGAGCGTGTCGGACCGCGTGAAATTCGAAGTAGCCAAAGCGAAGGATTATCCCGGCAGCGATTACGATTTTATCGCCTTCTTCGATTGCCTGCACGACATGGGAGATCCCGTCGGCGCGGCGCGCCACGTGCGCGAAACGCTCTCGCCAAACGGCACGTGGATGATTGTCGAGCCGTTCGCCAACGACAAGCTCGAGGATAATCTGAACCCGATCGGACGCATTTTCTACTCCGCCTCAACCATGCTGTGTACCCCCGCGTCGCTTTCGCAAGAGGTGGGTCTGGGCCTAGGCGCGCAGGCCGGAGAAGCTCGTCTCGCGGATGTCCTGAAGTCGGCGGGATTCAAAAGCGTCCGGCGCGCCGCGGAAACGCCTTTCAACATCATCCTCGAAGCGCGCCCCTAGGGCGGACCGTAAGCTGGTCGGACTGGACGCTCAGTTATCTCTGTGGCGGGAAAATACCTTCTGCAGCACGCGGTCGGCTGCGGCATTCAGTTCCGCCTGAAATTTCCCGGCCTCCCGGCGCGCCTGCTCCATCAGCGAAGCGTCCAATACCAGCCCCACGCGGTCGACGAAAGGCCCCGAAGCGCCGGTTTTCGACGCTCGCGCCGGCCGCGCACCGCCGCGCGGCGCAGGTCCGCTGAGTTGTTCATACAGTCCGAGGTCGCGCCAGAATCCCTCGGCATCCTCGTCGGTCCATTCCAGCGCCTGTCCCAGCGCCACAAAAAATTCCTCGCGAAAAAGATCGAGAAACGGAATCCCCAGCTCCATCGACGCTGCCGGCTTCGCCGGTTTCGCTTTTACGCCTTGCTTGCCCTTCCTGGCCCTCTTAGACCGCTTCGTGCCGCGAACCGTCACGCTCACCTTGAGCCGCGTCGGCAAAGAAGACTCTATGCGCATCACCATCGCCAGAATCGCCTCGCGCCGGACCGCCTGCAGCTGTTCCCGGTAAAGCGATGGCTGGTCGGCGCGCCCCGGCCGGCGAAACTCCGCCGCGTACATATCCAGGAAGCGCTGCACCATTTCATTACGGTCGATGGCGGCGAGCAGCATCGTCGCGGCATCGCGCGCCCGAATCACCAGTTCTCGTGGACGGTAGGGCATCGGAAGTGTCTAGCTCTACGCGAATCCGCCGCCCTCCGCAACAGGAAACAATGTTTCCACCGGGACTCCTCCTGTACCTCGCGTGAGTGCCGGCTTGCTGCGCGCAATAGATTAGTCTATGCTTTCCCTAGGAGAAGCCAATGGCTACCCTATACGTAGAAAACATTCCTCCGGGATTTCTATGAAGCCCTGCGCGGGCGCGCCCGCTCCCGCCGCCGTTCCATCGCCGCGGAAGTTCTGGCGCTGTTGGAAGCCAACGTTCCCACCGAAAAGGAATTGAAAACCAGGCGGCAATTCTTTCACCGTATTCGTCTGATGCAATCCGGAAGGACTCCAAAGAAGAAGATCTTCCCGGCGACGGAGGAAATGCTCCGCGCCGACCGCGGGCGGTGACCCCTCTAGTCTTGGACGCCAGCGTCGCGGCAAAGTGGCTGCTTGCCGTCCGCAGGAGAGCCGCTCGCGGCGGAAGCCCTGGACATCCTTCGCAATTACTCGATCGGAGAAGTCCAGTTGATCGTCCCGGACCTGTTCTGGGCGGAACTCGCAAACGTCCTCTGGAAAGCGATCCGGCTGGGTAGATGTACGACGAAGAGCGCGGAAACAGGCCTGAAGTCTTTACGCCTGCTCAACCTTCCGACGGCTCCCTCTGCTGAGCTCGTCGAGCCGGCTCTGGCCCTCGCCGTGGCGTTTGATCGCACCGTTTACGACTGCCTATACGTCGCGCTGGCCGTGCAGTCGCGCGGTCAGTTCCTCACTGCGGATGAGCGGCTGGCCAACGCTCTCGCAGGGCGTTTGCCGGTCAAGTGGCTCGGCGCGGCATAAAAAAAGGCCCGGGGATTCTCTCCGGGCCTGGGATTGGGTTAAGTTTTTGCAGCGCAGACTGCGGGCTCTTTAGTGCACCGGCCCCGCGGCAGGTGGCCGGTTCTCGCCAGGCACTCCACCCGTTACCGGGCGCACCGGCTTCTCGAATTTGCCAAGCGCGATATCGAGAGCCTGCTCCGCCGTCCGCACGAAGTGGATTTCAATCCCCTCGAGCATCTCCGGCTGCAGGTCCTCCTTCACGTTCGGTTCATTCTCGGACGGCAGAATCACTTCCTTGATTCCCGCGCGCTTGGCGCCAAGCACCTTTTCCTTCACTCCCCCGATCGGCAGCACGATCCCGGAGAGTGAAATTTCCCCGGTCATCGCCAAGCGCGGCCGCACGGGACGCCCGGTCAGAAGACTGACCAGCGCGGTCACCATCGCCACGCCCGCCGACGGCCCGTCCTTCGGAATCGCTCCCGAAGGCACATGGACGTGCAAGTCGAGCTTCCGGAAGAAGTCCGGATCGATGCCGTAGCGATCGGTGTTCGCCCGCACCCACGTGAGCGCCGCCCGCATCGACTCCTGCATCACCTCACCCAGATGCCCGGTCATCGTGAAGCCCTTACCGCCGCGCATCTTGCTCGCTTCGATGAAGACGATATCGCCGCCCACCGGCGTCCATACCAGCCCCACCGAAACTCCCGGCTTGCTGACGCGTTCCTCCACCTCTTTTTCGAGGCGGTATTTCGGAATGCCCAGCGCCTCGCGAATCACATCGGGCGTCACGATCAGCTTATCCGTCTTGCCCTCGGCAATCCGCCGCGCCTGCTTCCGCACCAGCGTGGCGATTTCCCGTTCGAGGTTGCGCACGCCCGCTTCCCGCGTGTAGTGGTGAATCAGGTCGTGCAACGACTCGTCGGTGAACTCGATCTGCTCGCCGAGCGCCAGTCCATGCTCTTTGGTCTGCCGCGGGATCAGGAACCTCTTCGCAATGTGGACCTTTTCCTCTTCGGTGTAACCCGCGAGTTCGATCACTTCCATGCGGTCCCGCAGCGGCTCCGGAATCGGGTCCATCCAGTTGGCCGTAGCGATAAAAAGCACCTTCGACAAATCGAACGGCACATCCAGATAGTGATCGCGGAACGTCGAATTCTGTTCCGGATCGAGCACCTCCATCAGCGCGGCCGATGGATCGCCCCGGAAGTCCCGCCCGAGCTTGTCGACCTCGTCCAGCATCAGGACGGGGTCCATCGTCTCGGCGCGGCGAATTCCCTGGATGATCTGCCCGGGCAACGCCCCGATGTAGGTGCGGCGATGCCCGCGGATTTCCGCTTCGTCGTGCATTCCGCCCAGCGAAATGCGCACGAACTTGCGGCCCATCGCGCGGGCAATCGACTTCCCGAGCGAGGTCTTGCCCACGCCAGGAGGTCCGACGAAGCACAGGATCGGCCCCTTCATCCCCGGCTGAAGCTTCTTCACCGCCAGGTAGTCAAGCAGTCGCTGCTTCACCTTCACCAGGTCGTAGTGATCCTCGTCGAGGATCTCCTGCGCCTTGCTGATGTCGATGGCTTCCTCGCCCGTGCCGGAGGTCTTGTTCCATGGCAGCGAGGTCATCCATTCCAGGTACGTCCTCGACACCATGTACTCCGCCGAAGCCGGAGTCATCTTCGCCAGCCTCTTCAGCTCGCGATCGCACTCCTTCTTGGCCTCCGCGGACATTCCGGACTCTTCCACTTTCTTCCGGAGCTCGTCGACTTCCGCGACGCCGTCGTCCGATTCGCCGAGCTCCTTCTGAATGGCCTTCATCTGCTCGCGCAGCAAAAACTCGCGCTGGCTCTGGTTCACCTGCTCCTGAACCTGCTCGTGGATCTTGTTGCGCAGCTCGAGCACTTCCTTTTCCTTGGAGAGCTCATTGATCAAAGTCTCCAGCCGCTTGCGGACGTTGAACGTCTCAAGCAGTTCCTGCCGCACCATCGTGTTCAGCGACGGCAGCGTGGAAGCGACGAAATCGGCCAGCCGCGAGGGCGAGTCGATATTCGCGACCTCCGTCTGCAGGTCGTCCGAAAGCTGCGGCGAACGCGCCACGACGTCCCGGAACAGCTCCTGGACGTTGCGCTCGAGCGCTGTCAATTCCGGGTCCCGCTCGTCTGCAAGATTCGGCTGGATCTCGATCCGCGCCTTCATAAACGGCTTCAGACCGACCACCTCCAGCACCCGCAGGCGATCAAGCCCTTCCAGAAACGCCACGACGTTACCGTTGGGCATGCGAACCATCTTGTGTACCTTCGCCAGCGTTCCTACGCTGTGAAGATCGGCCCCCGATGGCGATTCAATCCGTGGATCCAGCTGCGCCACCACCCCGAGGAGCTTCTCCGACCCCTCCAATGAGTCGAGCAGGGCTAGCGAGCTCTCGCGGCCCACTGGCAACGGCATCACCGCGCCCGGAAACAGCACCGTGTCGCGAACCGGCAGAACGGGAAGCTCTGCTGGAACGACTCTCGTTGTTTTACTCACCTTGTCCCCCTCCGGACCTTATAACCTATTTTATGAGTCCCCAGCCTACTTATCGGCTGTCTGTTTGATTTAGATGCAACTGGATGGAAAAAGATTTCCCAATTTTCGCGTCTCGCTATAAGCAGATGTTAGTGTATCTCACTAAAGCCTTTATTTTAAAACGTGCGGCCAATTTGACTTGCTCAGATGAGTAACCCACAAATAAAAGAAAATAAAAGTTTTATTTATTCTCAAACGAATGCAACACCAGCTCCACCGCTTCCTCTTTCGTTTGAATCTTTCCGTTGAGCTGTGCCTCTTCAACGGCCTCCAGGATCGTCTTGAAGGGAGGTCCGGGGGCAAAACCCAAAGCTTTCAGGTCCTCGCCGCTCAGGAGCCGGGGCGGCCTCACCTGCTCGGGAGGAGTCTCGGCCAGGAATCTCTGCACGAAATCATAGGCCTCGAGGCTGCCGTGGCTTGAGAGGCAGTCCAGGCGATGCAGCGCCAGGTGCTCCTCGAACCGATCGAGCCGCACGAACCTCTTCAGCGTGGAAGGCTTCATCTGGCTGACATCCTTAAATCTCAGATGATTGGCCACCAGGGCGGCAATCTGCCCGGTATCTTCATTCGAAAAGCGCAGGCGCCGGCAGATCGCCTCCGCCATCCGCGTGCCCACCTCCACGTGTTCGTCAAAGCGGATGCGTCCGTTCGGCCCCACCGGGGGCTTAAACGTAGGCGGCTTGCCCACGTCGTGCAGCAATACTCCCCAGCCCAGGGTCGGCGTCGTTCCGGCCGGCAGTCCCTCCAGCATCATCAGCGTGTGAATCCACACGTCTCCCTCGGGATGGAACTGCGGCGGCTGCTCCACGCCCTTCATCCGCGCAATCTCGGGCAAGACTTCCGGCAGAAGCCGCGTCGCGTCCAATAGTTCAAACCCGCGGCGGGCCGCGCCCTCGGTCAGCACCTTGGTCAATTCGTCCCGGAGTCGCTCGGCAGATACCTGGTGGATCTGGGGCGCGAGATTTACGATCGCTGCAAACGTGGCGTCCTCGATGGCATAGCCAAAACGCGCCGCGAAGCGCACCGCGCGGATCATCCGGAGCTTGTCTTCGCGGAATCGCAGTTCCGGATCGCCAATTGCACGGATGATTCCCGCGTCAAGATCCTTGCGCCCGCCGACAAAATCCAGCACGTCCCCGGTTTCCGGATCGAACAGCAGCGCATTGATCGTAAAGTCGCGCCGCCGGACATCTTCTTCGGGGCTTTTCGAGTAGATCACCCTGTCGGGGTGCCGTCCGTCGGAGTACCCTACGTCCGAGCGAAACGTCGCCACCTCCACCTGCGCCCCGGGTTCCGCTTCGCCTTCGCCGGTGACGACAATCACACCGAACTGTGCGCCGACAGCCAGGCTGCGGGGAAAGAGCTGCTGCACGCGGTCGGGCGTCGCATCCGTTGCCACGTCGTAGTCCACCGGCTCGCGACCGAGAACGATGTCCCGCACGCATCCGCCCACCAGGTAAGCCTGATGCCCCGCCGCGCGAAGCGTGCGGCAGATTTTTTCCGCGAGTGCGCGAGCAACCATGGTTCGATTATGAGCGAAAACGGAAGCCGATAGAAAGCCTTGCGCCGCGTCAGCGTTCAAGAGTCAATCCGTGCGCGACGATTCCTCGCGGAGATGCTGCGGCGATCACTCTTCCCGCCGCTCACGATGATCGAGCGAGCCGCCGAATTGAACCTTCGAGAATCCGAATTTATCGCGCAGCCGGTCGGTCGCGCGCGCCAATCGCTCGAGCTTTTCGCGCCTGCCCGGATCGAGAAGGTCGAGTTGCCCCGAAGCTCCCGCCGAAAACTGCGAAAACTCCACTCCTACCAGCCGCAGTTGGGCTTTCCCATCCCACGTGCGCAAAAAAAGCTCGCGCACCGCCTTCAAGAACACCGTGTCCAGATCAGACGGTTCCGCAAGCGTATGCCCGCGCGAGATCGTCTTGAAATCCGCGTACCGCAGCGTCAGCGTCACCGTGCGCGCATGCAGCCCGGCGTCGCGCACGCGCTTCGATGCCTTCTGGCACAGATAGCTCAGCGTGGACTCCAAGCGCCCGCGGTCGTTCGTATCCTCGCCAAACGTCTGGTTGTGCGAAAGCGACTTCGCCTCCGCATCCACGAAAAACTCGTACGAATCAATTCCGCGCGCCTTCCGAAAAAGCGCTTCTCCCCATTTCCCGAAATTCTCTTCCAGCTGTTCGAGCGTCACCGCCTGCAGCTGCGCGATCGATTCGATGCCGATCGCTTTCAGCGCCCCCTCCGTCACTTTCCCGATGCCGGGTATTCGCCTCACCGGTAAAGGCGCGAGAAACGCTTCCTCGCTTCCCGGCGCCACCCACACCAGCCCCCGCGGCTTGGCCTGCTCGCTGGCCACTTTGGCGATCAGGCGTGAAGTGCCAACGCCCACCGAGCAAGGCAGCCCGGTCGTCGAAGTAATTTCCCTGGAAAGCTTGTCCGCCGCGGCGAGCGCAGGACCATGCAGCCGCTCCGTTCCCGCAAGGTCGATATAAGCCTCGTCCACCGACGCCATCTCCACCACCGGCGAATACTTCGAAAGGATCGAAGCAATATGGTCGCTCCAGCGCCCATAAAGCTCGTGGTGACTATCGAGAAATACCGCGTGCGGGCAAAGCTTGGCGGCCGTGCGCAACGCCATCGCCGAATGCACGCCGAAACGCCGCGCTTCGTAGCTGGCCGAGGTAACCACACCGCGCTGATCCCGCTGCCCGCCGACAATCACCGGCAATCCTTTCAATTCGGGACGCGCGAGTAGCTCCACCGACACAAAAAATGCGTCCATGTCGATATGAAGGATTGAAGCAGTCGATTCGGGCGTGGCAGCTTCGGGAGGCCCATGCTTCGCGCGGAAATGAGCCAGTTTCGGCATAACCAGAAGCTACCGCATGGTTGGGTCGGCGTCGAGCGTCGGCTTCGCGTGGTTGGGCTGCGGGGCCGCTACATCCGTTTCTCGGCGGCAAGCACGCGGGGAATCCCGGCAAGGTCGTTTGTGACGCTGATGTTCACCCACCCGGGCACTTCGCGGACAATTCTCAGCACAGGATCGGCGCAATTGTAGCCCAGCTCCAGCACGAGAATTCCCCCCTCGCGGAGAAGCGCCCCGGCCTGCGCGATCAGCCGTCCGTACATCTCAGACCCGGTGCGCCCGCCAAACAGCGCGGCATGAGGCTCGTGCTCCCGCACCTCGCGCGGAAGCGTCGCCGCATCCTCCAGCGCCACATACGGCGGATTGCTCACGATCACATCGAAAAGGGCGGGCTCCCCGCTGTTCGCCACAGGCTGCGGCTGTGGAATCAAGGCATCCAGCATGTTCGTCTGGATGAAGTGAACGCGCTCGGCCACATGATTCCGTTGCGCATTGCGCCTCGCCACTTCGAGCGCAGCCTCGGAAATATCAGTCGCGAACACGTCGCCATGCGGCAATTCGTGCGCAAGAGCCACGGCCACGCACCCGGACCCTGTTCCCACATCCGCAATTTGCAGATGCGGGCTGGGCGCTCCGGTATCGAGGCGAATCCTGATCCCCCGCGGGCCCAGCCGTTCCAGCACGACTTCCACAAGGTGCTCCGTCTCGGGCCGCGGGATCAGCACCGCCGGCGTCACTTCGAATTCAAGGCCCCAGAATTCCTGCTTGCCGGTCAAATACTGCGTAGGCTCACCGGCAATCCGCCGCGTCACCAGCGCTAAATATTTTTCCAGCGCCGCCGGCTCGACGATTTCTTCCGGATGCGTATAGATCCACGTGCGGTCCCGGCCCAGCGTGTGAATCAGCAGAAGTTCCGCGGCAAGCGTATGAGAAGGCACCTCCGACGCGCGCAGCCGCGCGATCGCCTCCTTCAGGGCAGCTCGGATATCGAAGCCCGGCAAAGCCGGATCGCTCGCGGGCGGTCTGGAAAAATTCTCCTGCCGCATCCTACGCCTCGACGAGTTCCTGCTTCAGGCGCTCGGATTCAAAGTGCGTAACCAGCGCGTCGACCAGGGCGCCCAATTTGCCGTCCATCACGTCGGTCAGCTGGTGCAGCGTGAAATTGATGCGATGGTCGGTCACGCGGTTCTGCGGGTAATTGTAGGTGCGGATTTTTTCCGAGCGGTCGCCCGTCTTGATCTGCCCCCGGCGCTCGGCGGCGATCGCTTCGTGCTGTTTGTTCTGCTCCATTTCATACAGCCGCGCGCGCAGCACGCGCATCGCCTTGGCGCGATTCTTGATCTGCGATTTTTCGTCCTGCTGCGACACCACCAGTCCGCTCGGAATATGCGTAATCCGCACCGCCGAGTACGTCGTGTTCACTGACTGTCCCCCCGGCCCCGACGAGCAAAACGTATCGATGCGCAAATCCTTCGCCTCGATCTTGATGTCGATATCGTCCGCTTCCGGCAGCACCGCGACGGTCGCCGCCGACGTATGAATGCGCCCCTGCTGCTCGGTCGCCGGTACGCGCTGCACGCGATGCACCCCGCTCTCATACTTCAGCTTGGAATACACATTCTTTCCCTGAATCGCCGCCACCACTTCCTTCATGCCTCCGATCGACGACCCCGAGCTCTCCAGAATTTCCACGCGCCAGTTCTGCGTCTCCGCGTAGCGCGAGTACATCCGGAAAAGCTCTCCCGCGAACAACGACGCCTCGTCGCCGCCCGTGCCGGCCCGGATTTCCACGATCACGTTCTTCTCGTCGTTGGGATCTTTCGGAATCAGCAGCAGCTTGAGTTCCCGCTCCACGATTTCGTGGCGCGCTTCGAGCGCATGTTCTTCGTCATGGGCCATCTGCTTCATCTCCGGATCGTCGGAGTCCACCAGCAGTTGCCGCGCGCCCTGCAAACCCTTCTCGATTTCTTTCCATTCCTTGTACTTCCCCACCATCGCCGCCATTTCCGCGTGCTGCTTAGCGAGTTTCTGGTAGCGTCCGGAATCGGAAAGTATCTCCGGGGAAGAGAGCTGCTGCGTCATTTCTTCATAGCGCGACTCGATGTGGTCGAGCTTTTCAAATAGCGTCAAATTAGCCATGGTGTCCGTCCGTAATTCGGCCCGCGTAGTAGGTAAATGGGGCCGCGTCAGAAAAATAAATGGATGGTTAAATGTCAGCGAAAAGACAGCGCACCAGCCTCGTTTGAGAGGCCGGCAGAGAAGGGCGTGCTAATAAAATGCCGAGAACATAGCGTCTAAACCTGGGGCAAGAATAGCGGCAATCCACCTGTGAGTCAAACAAGTTGCGTGCCAGTCCGTGCCTCATCCCGCGAAATATAAAGTGATTTGATCCAAGTCAACTCAAATTTGCGCTGTGGAAAAGTTGTGAATTATATGTGGAGGGCACTCAAATAATTCGCTCAGTTTTCTCTTGCTCGCAACGTTACTTTTGGGCAGAATCCCCCCTCGCGTATCCGATGTTGCTGCCACCTGAGGCATGCAGTCGTCAGATGTCGCTTAATGCGGGTGCTTTCTTGCGGCATCAAGCCCGATAGGCCAAACCAAAATACCTCTCTACAAGTGTAGGGGTGGTTTTCCACACAGATTTCCACACCGGTGGAAATCTTACTGAGGCTGCTGCCTTGACGAATATTTGGGATAAAGTCCTTCAACATACAGAACGTCGCGTCAATCCCCACAGCTTCGCCACCTGGTTCCGGCCTACGCGTCAGGAGCGTTTCGAAGACGAACGCATCGTGGTTCGCGTTCCCACCCGCCTGTTCTGCAAGCGCCTCAGCGAAACTTACGGCGAGCTGCTGAAAGGCGGTCCTGACGGAAATTGGCAAGCCCGAAGTCGCGCTGGAATTCATTTGCGCCGAGCCTGAGCCGGTGCCGCAAAGCCCGGCCGCCGCGCAGGCCAAGCTCGATTTCGAGTCCTCCAACAACCAACTGAACCCGCGCTACACCTTTGATTCGTTTATCGTTGGCACGTCGAACCAGTTCGCGCATGCCGCGGCGGTCGCGGTCGCGGAGCAGCCCTCCAAGTCCTACAACCCGCTGTTCCTTTATGGCGGTGTGGGCCTCGGCAAGACGCATCTGATGCAGGCCATCGGGCACACGCTCAAGCGGCGCAACCCGGCGCTGCGCCTCACCTATATCAGCGCGGAGAAGTTCACCAACGAAGTGATCGCCTCCATCCGTTTCGAGCGCATGGCGGCCTTCCGCGAGCGCTTCCGCAACATGGACGTGCTCATGGTCGACGACATCCAGTTCATCGCCACGCGCGAGCGCACCCAGGAAGAGTTCTTCCACACGTTCAACGCGCTCTACGACCAGCAGAAGCAGATCGTGATCTCCTCCGACTGCCCGCCCAAGGAAATTTCCGCCATCGAGGAGCGGCTCCGTTCCCGCTTCGAGTGGGGCCTGATCGCGGACATCCAGCCGCCCGATCTCGAGACTAAGATCGCCATCTTGCAGAAGAAGGCCGAGCGCGAGCACGTCCGCCTGCCCGACGATGTAGCCGATTACATCGCCCGCGCCATCAAATCGAACGTCCGCGAGCTCGAAGGCGCCCTGATTCGTCTCATGGCCTACGCCTCACTCACTGGCATGGAGATCACCCTCCGACGGCCCAGCAGGTGCTCAAGGCCATCGTCGAGATCCAGGAGAAGAAGGTCACCATCGAGCAGATTCAGAAGCGCGTCGGTGAACACTTCGGCCTGCGCGCCCAGGACCTGAAAATCCGCAGCAACTCGAAAGTGATCGCCTTTCCTCGGCAAGTCGCCATGTTCCTGGTGAAGCAACTCACCTCCGCCTCGCTCCCGGAAATCGGAAAGCAGTTCGGCGGAAAGCATCACACCACCGTCCTGCATTCGATCAATAAGATTGAGACTCTTCGCCAGGTCGATAAAGATTTGAACAAAACGATCAACAGGCTACTCGACTCGTTCGGTTAGAGTTAAGCTGAGATTCCCCAAGGAAGACGTTATTTGGGTTGTGGATCGTCTGTGGAAGCTCTCAAAAGTGTTTATAGACGTTGAGGCGTGCTGGGTTTTTCCGTCGCGGCGCAGGAACTTCCACAGCGCAATTGCCGGGGTAATCGCAGTGAGCTGGAACGGTTTGTAGTGTTTTCCGCGATTTCCACACATGCGGCGACGGCGACGGTGTTTATTTTAAATACTTATAATTAATATAAAAAAAGCAGTAGAGTATCCGCAGCAGAAATAGAAAAAGAAAAACCAAGGGACTCCGCGCGATGGAATTCAGCGTAAAGAAATTCGACCTGCTCGACGAGCTTTCGCTCACCCAGGGAGTTGTCGAGCGCAAGACGACGATCCCGATTCTCTCGAACCTCCTGTGCGAGGCCAAAGGCAATCGTCTGTACATCACCGCTACCGATCTTGAGTTGAGCATCCGTACGTCGTGCGAAGCCAAAGTGAAAAAAGAAGGCGCCGGCACCATCCCGGCAAAAAAACTCCTTGAGCTGGTGACAGTTGCTGCCTGACGAGGAAATTAAATTCAAGCTTCTCGAAAACCACTACGTACAAGTGAACTGCGATCGCAAGTCTTACAAACTCGTCGGCATGTCCAAGGATAATTTCCCCGCTCTGCCCGCTTTTCCGCACGCCCTGGTGCAAATCCCGGCGAAGTTGCTTGCCGACGTGATCGCCAAGACGACCTTCGCCATTTCACTCGAAGAGTCACGTTACACGCTCAATGGCGCCCTGCTCGTGCTGAAACCCGGTTCGATCACCATGGTGGCCACCGATGGCCACCGCCTCGCCATGGTCGAGACCGACCACAAATTCGAGGGTTTCTCCGCTGAGACGCGTGTTCTTGTTCCCAAGAAGGCCATGACCGAAGTACAGCGCCTTGCCGCGGATGGTGGCGACGAAGGCATGGTCGAGTTCGCGCAGGACGAAAGCCACTTATTCTTCCAGTTCGGCGGACGCCTGCTCACCTCGCGCAAATTAACCGGCCAGTTTCCCAACTACGAAGCCGTCCTGCCGCGCGATGCGAACAAGACTCTTGTCCTCGAGCGCGGCGAACTTCAGGACGCTCTCCGCCGCGTCTCCCAACTGGCCGATCAGCGCTCCCATGCCGTGAAATTCATGCTCGCCAAGGAGGGTCTCGAGATTTCCGCTTCCAGTCCCGAATACGGCGAGGCCAAGGAAGCCATCGAAAAGGAATTCAACGGCGAGCCCATCGCCATCGGTTTCAACGCCCAGTATCTACTCGATTTTCTCGCCGCCGCCGCGGATGGCCCCATCAGTTTCGAACTCAAAGACGAACAGTCCGCCGGCCAGTTGCGCCCCATTTCCGATGATTCCACCCGCTACCGCTACGTCGTAATGCCCATGCGCATTTGACGATCCTATCCCGCAAATCTGATCTCTACGCTCAATGCGAGTCTATCCAGCGCCTTTTTCTCGATTCTGACTCCCAGATTTTGATTTTCCAGTTCTCTCAGCGCACTAAACAAGGGAAGCTGTTCGGGAGAGCTGCGGCTAGCTTTTTGTTTGTCTGAAAGCTTCTTGGATTTGAACTCGATCCCGTCGAACTCGATATTTAACCTCCAAAGTTTACAAGCTGTCATCAGAAAGAAAGCAGAAGGGGTCGCTTTCTTTTTCAGGTAGAGGTTGAACCTGGCGGGACTAACTCCAAGCTGTTCGGCAGCTTGCTTCTGAGTTTTGAGACCCTGTCTGCCCATAGCGTACTCCAGCTTCCTTCTAATCTCTTCGCGGAAATCCATCTCACGAGGTTCGACGTGGGGCATATTTTTCACCGACCTTTTCTAATCAATTTTATTTGATAAATTTTTACAGATCAAATATAATTGATTACTTGTTTCTTGACGTTTAGGTAGCAACAGGGCCTGTTTTTTGTAAATCTATACTTGGAGGAGCAAAGGATGAAAACCGGCAACACGGAATCTCGTATTCCTTATCTTTCTTTGGCGCTTCTCTCACAGAAGGTTATCGACTCGCTTGTTCAGTTTAGAGAGCAGAAGCGGAAGCCGGAATCGTTTGAGCCTTCTCTGCAGGAAGCGCTCAAGACCCTAAAGAACGCCAAACTTACGCACGAGAATCAGGTAGTCGGGGAGCCTCGAAATGTTTTCTCAAAATACGAGCATCTCGTGACGCTTAATGAAGCTTGGCCCGAGCCGATGATTTCTGAAGTGATTCAGGACCTGGAGGTTTTATTAAACCCAGGGACGCCTACGCATAGGCAAATGGTGTTGGCTTCATCTCTGACGGAAAGATTTTTTAGTTTGGAAAACCAAGCTCTTTCAAACTTTGAACGGCCCAATGACCCAGTCCCCAAAGGGATCCGTGCATTATGCAAAGCGGTGTAGAAGGGCTTTTTCACGATGCCGCAATTCTGCGCAGATTCGTGGGCTGCATTAAGAAATTCTCCGTTGAAAGAAAAACATATTCACTGGCGAGCAAGGAATTCTTCGATCACGTAGCGAATTTTGCTCTAGCCACAATTGAGTACGTCGACTGGCTGCCCACCCAAAAGTATAAGACTAAGCAAAAAGTCCAAATAGAACGGCAGAAAATCATCGCGCTTAAGGCCTACTGGCGTGTTCTCCATGAATTTGTGAAGCCCGCTGCGGACGGAGACACCCTCAGTATCCCAATCCCCTTGCTAGATGTTTTGTCCGATGTCGCCGGCGTCGTTCCAGCGGTGGCCTCGGCCCGAGTCCTTATCCTGATCTCTCAGGAATTGAACTACTTTCAATACCAACATACCGGTCTAAAAGAGGTGTATTTTTATGTACAAAAAGTGATTCCGAAAGCTCCCGGGTTTCCTGCTGGGTTGGGATTCATTGGGATTCCGTATTCACAAGGAGCGAGTTTTTTTACCAATCTCGCCGTCTTCCACGAGTTTGGACATTTCGTGTTTGAGGAATGTGAAAAAGCATCTCATTTTTTGAAGTCGATTGAAAAATCCCTTAATCAGGGTTTCGGAAAGAAGTTTTTGACTTTGAGCGCTGAAGATCAAGCCTGGTCCAGGCAACTACTGCTTAGATGGGCTGAAGAGATTTACTGTGACTTGTTCGCAGTACGACTACTCGGCCCCTCGTATTCATTCGCTTTTATAGAGCTATTCAGCCTGATGGGCACTTTCGAACTCGGGAAAATGAAAACCTTCAATCGATCCCATCCTTCGAATGCCTGCCGTTTCAGTGAACATCTTGCAATGCTCAAGGCGGATGGGTGGTGGGTGGAGATCAAAGGGCTAAAATCGGAGTACACAGCCCTAATCCGTACACTTGCAGGAATTCCTTCGGCAGAATACGAATTTGTAGACGATGGAGAGACGATGCCCAGAGAGTTTGTCGATTCGTTTCTTCTCTTGTTACCGGATATTAGGCGGGAAGTTGACAGCACGCTCCCGAGTTTGCCAGCGACGTCGAAAGCGTTTTCGGCAAAGCGGGCTGATATTGAAGACTGTCTGGCGAACGGCATAGTCCCTTCGGCGGTTTTTGAAAACCAGGACATATCCCTACTACCCGACTCGGTGGCAGTGATCAACTCGGCGTTCTGCTTTTACCTAGAATCATTGAGTAAGCTGATCGACAATATCGATGGTCAAGACGCGAGCAACATAGAACATCGGAGCACATGGACCCAAAAGCTCGAGACGTGGACACTGAAGGCAATCGAAAACATACATCTTCTCGACGGCCAACTGAAAGCATAAATGTCAGTTCTCTCTAGAACCACAATTAGGGCTCGGATGAAGCTGAGACCGGCGCATCCGAAAAGCATTGTTATCACACCTTTACTAAGAGAGAAGGAGGCTTTTGATCTCGACGCGGTGGACCTGCGGCTTGGTTGTCATTTCTTGTTGCCGAGAGCCTGGGAACAGCCATTCTTCTCTCCGGGCGAAACACCTTCTTCATCACTCCATCTGGGCGCTCACGTTCCCTTAGGCAAGTATTTGGTTGTTCCCGCACATCAGACTGTCTTGGGAGCTACGCTTGAATTCATCAAGCTGCCAAACGACGTTTCTGGGGAGATACTTACGAAGTCGTCTGTGGCGCGGACGTTTATTGTCGTGGAAACAGCCCCCTGCATACACCCGGGCTACCGGGGTTGTTTAACACTTGAAATCGCAAACGTGTCCAACACGCCGGTGCTACTATATCCGGGCCGACTCATTGGCCAGCTAATCCTAATTTCTATCGCAAAGCCCGATGTGGAGACCAAACTAAAGAGTAGCTATCTTGGGCCGATTTACCCGGAACCTCCTCCGTTTCGCACTCCGCAAAGAGACCTCGCCGATATCGGCGTGAAAGATACGTGGGTAATACCTCCACCCAAAAAGATACGTACATAGAACCGCCCAAGACCCCGATAAGCCACTGAATACAAAGGCCTTATACTACAACTGGGCCATACAATAGCCTTGTGAATCTATCAAGGTTCCGGTAAAATTAAGTTGTTCCGGAATTACGCAGAACAGCATCTGATCGGCACGAAATTTAGGCCTCGCCGCGAGCGTTTGCGCCAGAACGAAGGCTCATAAAATCGGCGAGAGGAACAGAAACAACTCTTCGTAAATTGGAGAGAAACACGCTGCGCCGCGCCCCACCGAAATTTCGGAATGGGGCGGGATGGAGCGGGAAACACCCTTCGAGTCCCAGCTCGAACGTGAGCGAGACGGGGCCAATGGGCAAGGCAGGTTCGAGCACATCCGCGCGACAGCCTTCCCGAACACCGATCATAAAAACAGATCGTAAAAGCTGATCACAAAAGTTGATTCGCCAAATTTAAATTCGTCAAAACATTCGCCAGCCATCGACGCAGCACGCTGCACCGAACTGAGGAGACGCACGATTCATGGGTGACAAAGAGAATCCGGCCGCAAAGGGTGCTGGGCACAAGTACGACGCCACTTCCATCAAAGTCCTCGCGGGGCTTGAGGCCGTCCGCAAGCGCCCCGCCATGTACATCGGTTCCACGGGCGAGATGGGCCTGCACCACCTGGTCTGGGAAGTCGCCGACAATTCCGTCGACGAAGCCATGGCCGGATATTGCGACGAGATCAATGTCACCGTGCACGAAGACAACAGCGTCACCGTGATTGACAACGGCCGCGGTATTCCCGTCGACATGCACGCCACCGAAAAGAAGCCCGCCGCCGAAGTCGTGATGACGGTCCTGCACGCCGGCGGCAAATTCGACAGTGACACCTATAAAGTTTCCGGCGGTTTGCACGGCGTCGGCGTCTCGGTCGTCAACGCGCTCTCCGACTGGCTGGAATTGGAAATCTGGCGCGATGGCGAAGTCTGGGAACAGACCTACGAGAAGGGCAATCCCACGTCGAAGCTCAAGGCTTCCGGCAAGACGAAAAAGACCGGCACGAAAATCACGTTCCATGCCGATCCGTCGATTTTCACAACTATCGCCTATAGTTTCGACACGCTTTCGCAGCGCCTCCGCGAGCTCGCTTTCCTGAACAAAGGCCTGAAAATCACGCTGGCCGATGAGCGCAACGGCAAGAACGCCGAGTTCCGCTTCACCGGCGGCATCGCCGAATTCGTCAAACACCTGAACCGCGGCAAGCAGACGCTATCCGATTCCCCGATTTACATCGAGGGCAAGCGCGATCAGGTCGATATCGAAATCGCGCTGCAATACAACGACAGCTACGCCGAAAACATCTTTGCCTTCGCCAACACCATCAACACCGTCGACGGCGGCACGCACCTTTCCGGCTTCCGCTCCGCGCTCACCCGCACCATCAACTATTACGCAAACTCGGCCGGCATGCTCAAGGAGCAGAAGGACGAAGTCACGATCAATGGCGACGACGTGCGCGAAGGCCTCGTCGCCGTCATCTCCGTCAAGCTTCCCCAGCCCCAGTTCGAAGGCCAGACCAAGGGCAAGCTCAATAGCGACATCAAGGGCAACGTCGAATCGCTCGTGAACGAAAAGCTGGGCGAGTATTTCGACAAACACTCCTCCATCGCCCGCAAGATCATCGGCAAGTGCATTGACGCGGCGCGCGCCCGCGAAGCCGCCCGCAAGGCCCGCGAGCTCACCCGCCGCAAATCCGCACTCGATTCGAGCGGCCTGCCCGGCAAGCTGGCCGATTGCCAGGAACGCGATCCCGCCCGCTGCGAGCTGTTCCTGGTCGAGGGAGAGTCCGCCGGCGGCTCCGCCAAGGGCGGACGCGACCGCCGCTACCAGGCCATCCTGCCGCTCAAAGGCAAAATCCTCAACGTCGAGAAGGCCCGCTACGACAAAATGCTCGGCCACGAGGAAATCCGCTGCATCATCACGGCCCTGGGCACCGGTATCGGCAAGGAAGATTTCGACGCCAACAAGCTGCGCTACCACAAAATCATTCTGATGACCGACGCGGACGTCGACGGCAGCCACATTCGCACCCTGCTGCTCACCTTCTTCTTCCGCCACATGCGCGAGCTGATCGACCGCGGAAATATCTACATCGCCCAGCCGCCCGCTCTACCGCGTGAAGCGCGGCAAGATGGACCGCTACATCCGCGACGAGCGCGAATTCTCCCGCGAGCTGATGAAGCGCGCCACCGAAGAGCACGTAGTGAAGGGCAAAAGCGGCGAGTCGCTCGAAGGCGGCCCGTTGACGCAGTTCCTGCTCAACATCCAGGAATTCGATCAGGTAGCGGCCAAGATGGCCAGGCGCCTGCGCGACCCCAAGCTCGTCGAACTTCTCGCCTCCGCCGAACTCGACAAGAAGACCGACTTCGCCGACAAGAAAAAACTCCAGGACCTGATCAAAGCCATCGAAAAAGCCAAGCTCAACATCGAGCCCAAGCTCGCCTTCGACGAAGAGCACAGCCTCCACGAACTCGTTCTTACGAATGGCTCAGAGCGCCGCGTCAACTGGGCGCTGGCCGGCGGCGCAGAGTACAAGCGCTTGCGCACCCTGTATCAGGCCATCGAATCGCTCGACAAGCCACCCTTCACCATCGCGGAAAATGGCGACAAGGTGACCAAGGAT
Source organism: uncultured Acidobacteriota bacterium (assembly GCA_963797585.1). Taxonomy (GTDB): domain Bacteria; phylum Acidobacteriota; class Terriglobia; order Acidiferrales; family UBA7541; genus Palsa-295. Next base: position 45,077 of record CAWCQH010000004.1, on the reverse strand, counting down.
ACCGCCACCGCCCTCCTGAATTACGTACTGGAAGACGCGAAAAAAGAATTCACCATCACGCGTTTCAAGGGCTTGGGCGAAATGAATCCCGATCAGCTCTGGGCCACTACCATGAACGCCGAGACGCGCACGCTCCTGAAGGTGCGCCTGGAAGACGCCGTCGCCGCCGAGCAAATCTTTTCCACGCTGATGGGCGAAAACGTCGAGCAGCGCCGCAAATTCATCGAGGAAAACGCCCTCGACGTCGTCAACCTGGACATCTAAGTGGTTTTGCCTTTCGTCGCCATCGGAACAGTGACGTTTTGCCGTTCGTTGTCAGCCGAGCGAGCGAAGCGACGAGGGATATCTCCTAGGAACGTGCGGCGGGCAAGAGGGCTGGAACGTTCGAAACGATTTGCAGCAACGGGGCCTTCGCTGGCTGAACATCGGGCGCTGGTGGCTCTGTGGCACAGCGATGTTCATGGTGGCGCCGCTGGTCCCGGAAATGATTCGGAATTACCGGAAGTGGCACACAGCAATTGCTTCCGACCCGGCAGCCGCGGGTTTCTGGCGGACAGCTTTCTACTTGGGCATGGCGCGCTTCGCCATGGAGATCATTCTGATCGCCGCGATATTTTTGATCCTGAAGCCGCGGCCAAACATGCTCGGCTTCCGCGCGCATAGCGGCGACGCACCGGCAAAAGATAACACTCGGCCGTAACGAATTTTGTAAAGCGAATTTACTACCAACAACGAACTGAGGGGCACGATGGCGGACGAACCAAATCAGTCGATATTGACTCCCGTCGATATCGAATCCGAAATGAAGAAGTCGTATCTCGATTACGCCATGAGCGTGATCATCGGGCGCGCCCTGCCGGACGTGCGCGACGGCCTGAAGCCGGTGCACCGCCGTATTCTCTTCGGCATGTACGAGCTCGGGCTCACCTCCACCAAGCCCTACCGCAAATGCGCCAAGATCGTCGGCGAAGTTCTCGGCAAGTACCATCCCCACGGCGACACGCCTGTCTACGACGCCCTCGTCCGCCTCGCGCAGGATTTCAACATGCGCTATCCCCTCGTCGACGGCCAGGGAAACTTCGGCTCGGTCGACGGCGATCCGCCGGCCGCCATGCGGTACACCGAAGCGCGCCTTTCGAAGATCGCCGAGGAAATGCTCGCCGACATCGAAAAGGAAACCGTCGATTTCATCCCCAACTTCGACGAGAGCGAACACGAACCCGTCGTTCTTCCCACGCGCATTCCCAGCCTTCTCGTCAACGGTTCCACCGGCATCGCCGTCGGCATGGCCACCAATATCCCGCCGCACAACCTGAAGGAAGTCGTCGAAGCCGCCATCCTGATGATCCAGGAGCCCGAGTCCAGCCTGAAGACGATCATGAAGCTCGTCCCTGGCCCGGATTTCCCGACAGGCGGCTACATCTACGGCCGCGAAGGAATCGAGCAGGCCTATAAAACCGGCCGCGGTTCGTTCCAGGTGCGCGCCAAGGCCGCTATCGAGCAACGGGGCAAGGACCGCCAGGACATCGTCGTCACCGAGCTGCCGTATCAGGTCAACAAGGCGCGCCTCATCGAGCACATCGCCGACCTCATCCAGGACAAGAAAATCGACGGCATCGCCGACATTCGCGACGAGAGCGACCGCGACGGCATGCGCATCGTCATCGAAGTAAAGCGCGACGAAGAGCCGCAACTCATCCTCAACAAGCTGTTCAAGCTCACGCAAATGCAGGAATCCTTCGGCATGATCCTGCTCGCCATCGTCGCCGGCCAGCCGCGCGAGCTTGGCTTGCTCGAACTACTGCACCTGTTCATCGAGCATCGCGTCGACGTGGTCCGCCGCCGCACCCAGTACGAACTCCGCAAGGCCCGCGAGCGCGAGCACATCTTGCTCGGCTACCACATCGCCCTCGATTACATCGACGACGTGATCAAGATCATTCGCGGATCGTCCAGCCGCGCCAACGCCCGCGAGAATTTGTTCCAGTTCTTCACCAACAAATCCATCCGCGTGCAGGTGGGCAATTCCGAGCAGACCCTCAAGGGCGTGAAGCTCGACGCGAAAAAATACGGCATCATCGCCGCCGGCGACACCCCAGGCCTCAGCTACATCCAGATCGACGCCATCCTCGAATTGCAGTTGCACCGCCTCACGCGTCTTTCCATCGACGAAATCCTCAAGGAACTCGCCGAAATCCGCGAGCGCATCGAGGAACTGAACTCCATCCTCGCCAGCGACAAGAAGCTGAAGGCCGTCATCGTGGCCGAGCTGCGCGAAATCCTCAAAGCCTATGGCGACGAGCGCCGCACCCAGATCGTCGATCGCGTCGAGGAAATCAAGCTCGAAGACCTGATCAAAGACGAAGAGATGGCCATCACCGTCAGCCACGCCGGCTACATCAAGCGCACCCCGGTCGATGTCTACCGCCACCAGTCGCGCGGCGGCAAGGGCCGCATCGGCGCGAAGACGCGCGACGAGGATTTCGTCGAGCACTTCTTCGTAGCCTCGGCCCACAGTTACATGTTGCTGTTCACCTCGAAGGGCCGCGTCTACTGGCTGAAGGTGTACGAAATTCCCGAAGCCGCCGCGGCCACGCGCGGCAAGGCCATCAACAGCATCGTGCGCTTCCAGGAAAACGAAACCCTCACCGCCGTCGTCCCCGCGCGCAATCTGGAAGAAACCGGCCGTTACGTTTTCCTCGCCACGAAAAACGGCACGGTAAAGAAAACGGAACTCGCCGAATTTTCCAATCCGCGTCCTTCCGGCATCATCGCCATCAGCCTCGACGGAAGCGACGAACTCATCGGCGCCAAGCTCACCGACGGCAAGCACATGGTGTTCCTCGCCAGCCACGACGGCCAGGCCATTCTCTTCCGCGAGACCGAAGTCCGCGCCATGGGCCGCCAGGCCGGCGGAGTCAACGGCATGGATCTCGCCAAAGACGATTATGTCGTCAGCATGGATGCCGCCAAGGTCGATTTCGAAATCGTCAAAAAGGAATTCAAGAAAGACACGCAGAATCTCGACGAGCTCGAAAGCGACGAGATCCGCGAATCGCTCACGTCCCTCATGCTCACCGTCGCCGAAAAGGGCTACGGCAAGCGCACGCCGCTCGCCGAATACCGCGTCACCTCCCGCGGCGGCAAGGGCGTCATCAACCTCAAATCCACCGACCGCAACGGCCCCGTCGTAGCCGCGCTGCAAGTCCGCGAGGATTCCGACGTCATGATCATCACCGGCCAGGGCAAAGTGATCCGCGTCCACTCCGGCGAAATTCGCGAAGCGGGCCGCTCCACGCAAGGCGTCCGCCTCCTCCGCCTCGACGAAGGAGACCGCGTCGTAGCCGCGGCCGCAATTCTCGAAGAAGAAAACGGCGCGATCCCAGTGCCCGAACCGGAGAAAAAGTAAGGGATGAGAACATGACTTGGGTTGCTGGTGTTGACGGCTGTCCAGCGGGCTGGATTGTCATCATTGCTGAAACCGACTTGGCCCGAGTCCGATATAAAGTCATCGACCACATTTCTGTCGTCGCCGGTTTATCCGAAGACCCGAAAATAGTTGCCATCGATATACCCATTGGTTTGCTCGACAGTGCGGTACCGGGCGGACGGAAGTGTGACCAGTTAGCGCGGGCACGGCTCAGAGGGCCGCGCGCAAGTTCAGTTTTTTCTCCACCAGTGCGTGGAGCTCTCATTCAAGAAGACTACCCCAAAGCCCTCCATGCAAACCGCGAGAGTTCGGCCTCTAACATGGGAATTTCCAAACAATGCTTTGGCCTGTTTGAGAAAATGCGCCACGTCGACGATTGGCTCACCAGTGCCGATGGCTCACTGCGTGAGCGTGTGCGGGAAGTACATCCCGAGCTTTGCTTTTTCGGGCTCAATGGCTGCCGCCCTATGGCTAACGGTAAGAAGCACGTCGAAGGAATCGCCACTAGGCGAGGGCTTCTGGAGAAGGAAGGCTTCGGGCCTGTAATCGGCCTCGCCTTTTCCGGTACCCGCCGAAGGGACGTCGCCGAAGATGACATTCTCGATGCCTGTGCAGCCACCTGCTCGGCAATGCGCATCCTGAAGGGCGACGCCACCGTGATTCCCGATTTCACCGAAGTGGATCGGAAGGGACTGAGAATGGCAATGTGGTATTAAGCTGTCGGCTGCGACTGGTTCTTGCTTGAATTATTTTCCTCGCGCTTCACCACGAGCGCATACATCCGGGCGCGGATTTCAAAGCCCAGTCGCCTGTACAGTTCAATCGCGCGGGTGTTCTCGCCGCGCACGTGCAGGCATGGCGTTTCCCCCCGCTCGCGAATGCGCGCCACCAGTTCGCCGATAAGCCCCGCCGCAAACCCGCGTCCCAGGTACTCGGGAAGGGTGCAAACCGCGCTGATCTCGGTGTAGCCCTCCACTCGAAGTCTCTCCCCGGCCATCGCCACAATTTTTCCTTCGCGGCGAATCCCGATGTAGTTCCCCATCTCGTGCGTGCGCATCCCGAAAGGCCCGGGCTTGGTCAACTGAGCGAGCGCAAGCATTTCCGGCGCATCCGAAGGTTTCAGTTCGTCCACTTGAGCAGCGGGCGCAATCGTTCGGGAATCCGCCAGCGTCATTTGTAGAAGCGGCATCGAGTCGAGCGTGCGCCACCCCGGTGGCGGATTCTGCTCCGTCGGAAGAAAGAGCGCGGCGGGCTGTCCGTCGCTCAGAAGATCTGCCAGGGACGCGTACGCCTCCTCACTCGCTTCGGCAAATCCAGCGAGCGACGTCACCTCGGGATGAAACCGCCGCGCCGGCCCGTTGCCTTCTGCGAAATTCGAGCGTCGCGTCGTAAGCGCCGCCCAAATGGGATTATCGAGAGGATTGTACGCACGCATAAACAAATGCTACGCATCGTGCAAAAACGAATCCATCCGATTTCCACCGCCAAGTTGTTTTCGTCGCGGCCAAATTGGTCTCCACCGGTTCGAATCGTTGAGATAGTCGCTCAGCGAAGACGCCACAAAAAGCAAAAGGTACATGTCCCCGCGTACCATTGCTGCCCGGCGCACCCAGTCCTATAACCATCATTACCCGGCGAACGCTGGACACCCGCCGTGAATCATCCAGTCCTTGACGGCGCATCGGAACGATGCCAAGCTGCGCCCCTCACCAGCCTCGTGGGGAGGCCAGCAACTTTTTTTCAGCATCCGGGTTGAAGCTCGCAGCGTGGGCACGATCGGTTGCGTGTAAGGGGGGTCCGTGGGACGCTCTTCAAGGTTCATCCTTGTATTACTGTTTGTGTGTACTCTTATCGGCTGTGGCGGTGGAAGCACTCAAAATGGGTCCACCACCACCCCTCAAGCCGCCGTCTCAGTATCTGCTCCCACGACGAACGTGCTCGCGGGTGGAACGCTGCAGTTCGCGGCTGCAGTCACGGGCAACAACAGTCCGATCTTCAACTGGTCTGTGAACGGAGTAGCGGGCGGTAACTCCACGGTCGGCACGATTACTGTCACCGGTACGGGCGCTGCAGCCACATACGCGGCTCCCACGACAGTTCCGTCACCCGGCACCGTGACGATCCAGGCCTCGCTGGCTTCGAATCCCGCGATCTTCGGAACGATGATGGCCACGGTTGCGAGCGCGGGCCTCGCAGGGAATGCCGCAGACCGCTTCCTCGAACAGACTACGTTTGGTCCCACCTCGGCCCTGATCTCGCAGGTACAGCAAACTGGCTTTCAGAATTTCCTGGCGAGCCAGTTTGCAATGGCGCCCACGATCTATGCCGATCCCGCGCCAACCGAAACAAACCTCTCGCCTCTTCAGCAGCGTTATCTGGTTCAGCTGCTCACGGCGCCGGATCAATTGCGGCAGCGCGTGGCCTTCGCCCTGGGCCAGATCTTTGTAATCTCCGGAACCAAGGATACCTTGCCCACGGAATTCACTCCCTACCTGAACCTGCTGGAGACCGACGCTTTCACCAATTATCGCCAGATCATGCAGGATGTCACCCTGTCGCCGGCCATGGGCTACTACCTCGATATGGTGAACAATGACAAGCCGAGCGTCACGCTGGGAACCCATGCCGATGAAAATTACGCCCGTGAGTTGATGCAGCTGTTCACCGTCGGTCTATCGATGCTCAATGAAGACGGTTCGGTCCAAGTGGACGGCAGCGGTAATCCGATTCCGACCTACACACAGGCCACGGTAAGCGCGTTCGCTGTTGTCTATACGGGCTGGACCTATCCGACGCAGGCCGGCGCTACCCTCCAGAAGCACAATCCCGCCTATTGGGTCGGGCCCATGGAGGCGCTTGATTCCAATCACGACATGACTGCGAAGTCGCCCTTGCTCCAGTATCCGGGCGTCGCCAACGGCGGGGCTTTACCCGCCGGTCAGACGTCTGCGCAGGATTTGCAGGGTGCCCTCGATAACATTTTCAATCATCCGAATGTGCCGCCATTCGTCTCGAAACAGCTCATTCAACATCTCGTGACCAGCAATCCCAGCCCCGCGTATGTGCAGCGCGTGGCCGATGTCTTCGTCAGCGGAAAATTCAACGGATCCGGGTTCACTGTCGGTTCCGGGCAGCGCGGCGACATGCAAGCCGTGATCGCCGCTATTTTGCTCGATTCTGAAGCGCGCCAGGGCGATGACCCCACGGTAACAAATGCGAATTTCGGGCACCTGCAGGAACCGATCTTGTATCTCACCGGTTTGCTCCGGGCTTTCAACGCCACCACCGACGGCGCCAATCTCGCCGGCCAGGCCAGCAACATGGGCCAGAATCCGCTCTCTCCCGGCAGCGTATTCAACTTTTTCGCGCCCAGTTATGTAATCCCTGGCACCACGTCCCTCGGACCGGAATTCCAGATTTTGACCACGGCGACAGCGTTGAATCGCGCGAACTTCGTCTATACGTTTGCCTTCGGCTCGCTCGGCTCCACTACCACCGTCGACTTCTCCAGCTACGGCAGCATGTCGCAGACTGCGCTTTTCAGTTCGCTTAATACTCTGCTGATGCACGGTACGATGTCTGCCGACATGCAGAACAATATCGCTGCCGCCATGCAGGCGGTTCCGGCCGGCTCAACCCAGGCTTTGACGCAGGCGAAGACGGCGATTTACCTCATCGCCACATCGTCGCAGTATCAGTTGCACCACTAATTGAACCCGGCGCCACGCCGCAGGAGTGTGAACATGGCTCGCGAAAGCAATTTCACGCGAAGAGATTTCGTCAGGATGGGCTGTTGCACTGCGGCGTCCTTCGGCCTCACCGCTGCGATCGGTAGGCTCAATTTGATCCATGCCTACGCCGCTGGCGCAGCCGCGGGTTATCGCGCCCTCGTATGCATATTTCTTTTTGGCGGCAATGATGCCAACAACTTGATCGTTCCCAATGACAACGCTGGCTACCAGAACTATTCCAAGCTGCGTGTGAATCTCGCGCTGCCGCAAAGTTCGTTGCTGCCGATTGTAGCCAAAACGGGTCAGGCTCTGTACGGTTTGCATCCCCAGCTTCCGGGATTGCAGGGGTTATTCACGAGTGGCCAGCTGGCCGTCCTTGCCAACGTGGGTACGCTCGCCCAGCCCATCACTAGGGCACAATATCTTGCCGGGGCCACGGGCGGAACCGTGCTGCCGGTAAATCTGTTTTCCCATGCCGACCAGCAAGCGCAATGGCAGACCGCTCAGTTCACGGGATCCAACACCACATTCAGTGCGACGGGGTGGGCTGGCCGCACCGCCGACAAACTCCAGACGCTGAACGCCGGTGCGCTGTTCCCGCCGATTCTCTCCGTCGCAGGGGGCGCCATTCTTTGCACCGGGGCACAGACGTCACCCTACGCTCTCACTCCGGGCAATACATCGATTGGTCTCAGCGGTAATGACGGTTCTGCGGCTGGAAACCAGCGCATTTCTTCCTTCCAGCAACTGCTCACTCTCAATTCCGGTCTTTCGCTGGTGCAGGACACAAGCTCTGTCATGACCCAGTCGCTCAATCAAAGCAAAGTCTTGTCTGCGGCGCTGAAGTCTTTGCCTGCGCTCCAAACAGCGTTTCCCACGACGTCGATTGGGGCCCAGTTGAAGCAGGTGGCCCAGATTATTCAGGCCCAGCCCGCACTGGGTCTGCAGCGCCAGATTTTCTTCTGCTCTCTCGGCGGGTTCGATACCCACAGCGCTCAGTTGCCGGCGCAGCAGACTCTGTTCTCTCAGCTCGACCCAGCCATGAGCGCATTTTACAACTCCACCGTCGAGCTGGGCCTCGCCCAACAGGTCACTTCCTTTACCCTGTCGGACTTCAGCCGCACCTACCAGCCCGGCACGAACGCCGGATCGGACCATGCCTGGGGTTCGAATCACATGATCCTCGGCGGGGCGGTAAAGGGAGGCGATATCTATGGCCAGTTCCCCACGTTCGCCTTGGGCGGCCCCAGCGACGCCGGAAGCAACGGGCGCTGGATACCCACAACGTCGGTCGATCAATACGGCGCCACACTCGCTAGTTGGTTCGGCGTTGCAAACACCGACTTGCCGTCCATCTTTCCCAATCTGCCGAACTTTACGACAGCAAACCTTGGGTTCATTTAATGGATGCGTTGAAGTAAGGATGGGGAAAAGCGCTTCGAAACTAGCGTCCCGATTGCACCGTAAATTCCTTAAGACGGGACTTCGGGTCCGGTAAGCCACGCATCTTCTCGACGAAAACCCGCACGATCGCCGGATCGAACTGCGTGGCCGCGCAGCGTTCCAGCTCCGTGAACGCCTCTTCCGGCGAACGCCCCTTCTTGTAGCTCCGCTCGGAAGTAATCGTATCGTAAGAATCCGCGATGGCGATCACGCGCGAGCCGTAGGGAATCGCCTCGCCCTGCAGGCGTTCGGGATACCCCGAGCCATCGTAGTACTCGTGATGATGCCGCACCATCAGCCGGATGCGCGACATCGTTTCGAGCGGCTCGAGAATTTTCGCGCCCAGCTCGGTGTGCGTCTTCATCGTTTCCCACTCGGTGGCATCGAGCGGCCCCGACTTGTTCAGGATTCCCTCCGGGATGCCCACCTTTCCGATATCGTGCAGCAGCCCGGCCAGCCGGATCTCTTCCACCTCCGCCTGCTCCAGGTTCAGCGCCTGCGCGAGCATCACCGCATATGCCGAAACCTTCTGCGAATGCCCTTGGGTGTATTGATCCTTCGCATCGATCGCCAGCGCCAGCGAAGTGACGGTCTCGACCACCGCCGGCGGCAGCTCCTTTTCGGAAGCGCCCGGTCCCTGGTCCACCAGCGAACGCGTGAAAAGCTCCAGCCGCCGGTAGATCTCTTCAAATGCCTGCGGACCCGTCGAAAACAATCGCTTGAGCGTCACGCCGAGGTACGCTTCCAGCACATCCTTCTTCCATCGCTTGCCGTCGTTGGGATCTCCCTGCTCGGCGCTCGAAACGGAATTCCCGCCCTGGTGCTTCGAGAGATACATCGAGGAATCCGCCACCTGGAGCAATTCCTGCGGAGTCGATCCGTGAATCGGGAACCCGGCGATCCCGAAGCTTGCGGTGACGTTCTTGTCGCGCAGCAGCGGGTCGGAGGCCACCCAGCCCCGCAGCTTGTTCGCCAGCTGGCCGGCCTGCTCCAGGCTCGTCTCCGGCATCAGGATCACGAACTCGTCGCCGCCGTAGCGCGCCACCACATCCGACCGGCGGCAATTCTGCTCGAGAATATGCCCGACGCGCTGCAGGACCACGTCGCCTTCGAGGTGCCCGTAAAAATCGTTCACGAACTTGAAGCGGTCCAGATCCATCAGCACCAGCGAGAGTGGCCGGTTTGCGCGCGTCGAGCGCTTCCATTCCGCCGAGAGCGCCTCCATCAGGAAGCGATGCGTCTTCACGCCGGTAAGCCCGTCGGTGATCGCCTGCTCCTGGGCTTTCTGGAACGTCAGCGCGTTGTGCAGCGCTCCCGCAAAAAGATCGGCGAGCGTTCGCAGCAGCAGCATTTCCTGCTCGGAGAACTCGCACGGCTTCGGCGATTCCACGTAAAGCACGCCAAGCAATTGCTCCGCATAGATCACCGGCAGCGCAACCGACGCAACCGATCCGGCCAGCACCATCTTCGGCGTCAGCGCGTTGGCTTCCCGAACCATCGCCATCTGCCCCGACCGCCCCACCTGCCCCACGATTCCTTCTCCGATCGCGATTCGCCGCCCGCGCGCCGCCTTGCGCGCGCCCGCTTCAGCCTGCACCACCAGTTCCTTGATCGAGTAGTCCAGCATGGCGATACCGATGTGGTCGTACGGCAGGCTCGTTTCGATCTCCGTCGCGATCTTGTCGAGCATCTCCTCCGGATTCAGCGTCGTGATCGCATGACCCGACACATTGTTGATCAGCGTCAGCTGCCGCGACTTTTTCTGCTCCTCCGTGAACAGCCGCGCGTTCTCGATCGCGATACTCGCTTCGTTGGCCAGCACCCGCAGAATCCCAGGTGCCCCTCGTCGAACACGCCTTCCTTTGGACTGTGCACCATCATCACTCCAACCGCGCGGTCGTAGAGCACCAGTGGCACGGCGCACATCGAGCCCACTTGCCTCAGCGGTTCGATTCCCAGCCGTTGCGTTTCCTCGCCAAAGCGCTCGCGAATCAGAAGCGGCTGCCGCGTTCTCAGCACATATTCCAGCAGGTGATTTCCAGCGGGTCGCGAGCGTCTTGGCAGGCGTTCGCCTTCGGTCACTTCAATTTCGAACCGAATTTGATCGGCCTTCGTGTCGTGCGACGCGATCACGAAGCTCGACACCTCCACCAGCCGCCGCATCTCCGCGTAAATTCGTTCCAGCAGCAAGTCCAACTCGAGCGTCGAGCCCAACGCGCGTCCGATTTCGTTCAGAATGTGCAGTTCGTCGCCGCGCCGCGGTGTCTGCCGCGCCATCGTTCGCCGCGCATGCAGCCGCCCTACCCAGTAAAATGTCACCGCAGCCGCGGCCAGCGCCATTGCAGTTATGAAAAAGGAACTCAAGAACTCAATTCTCCGGCACTATCGTCGAGCCAATTATCGAGCCCATCGTCGAGCGAACCTCCGAGGATAGCAGAAATAATTGGCATCTTCAGGAGCGAACCGCGCGTGTTCCTTCCCGTAAACCTTCGGCTAGCCATCGCAACAAATGCGCAATAGCCGCATGCAGATTCATCGCACAAATCCCCGCGCGCAGATAACTATGCGGGCCCTTAACCGCGCGGTCAACGGTACAAACGTACCACAATTCTTGCCGTGGCCGCCTCGCGACCCACTCGATTTTGACGGCCCCTTTCGCTAAGATGAATTGCACACCAAAAAGGAAGGAATTCCAACGAAATGACCTCCTCGGCAAAACCGCGCGTGCGATTCGCTCCTTCGCCCACGGGTTATCTGCACGTCGGCGGTGCGCGGACGGCATTGTTCAACTGGCTTTTTGCCCGGCACGAAGGCGGCACGCTTTTGCTGAGAATTGAAGACACCGACGTCGAGCGCAATCGCCCGGAGCTCGTCCAGGGAATTCTCGACGGATTGAAATGGCTCGGCATCGATTGGGACGAAGGCCCGTTCTTTCAGTCCCAGCGCATCGAAATGTATCGCGCGGCCGCGGACCGCCTCCTGGCAAACGGCGCGGCATTCGCCTGCTATTGCAAGGCATCCGCTTACGCGGGCGCGGACCCATCAGAAGGCGAGGATCTCGAAGAACGCGAAGGCGAAGGTGATGACGAGGGCCTAAAGCCCAAAAGAAGCCGCATGCTACTGCCGCGAACTCAGCCCTGCCGAGCTGGCCGCCAGGCAAAAAGAAGGCGTCGCCCGGGCAATCCGCTTCCGCGTTCCGCGCGACGGCGTCACTCAATTCCAGGACGCCGTATTCGGGCCCCGCGAAGTGCAAAACGCGGAGATCGAAGATTTTGTCCTGATGCGTTCCAATGGTTTGCCTACCTATCAGTTGAGCGTGGTGGTGGACGATATCGACATGCGCATCACCCACGTGATCCGTGGCGCGGACCACTTGTCGAACACTCCGAAGCAGGTGTTGATCTACCGGGCGCTAGGTGTCGAACCGCCGGTGTTCGCGCACGTTCCATTGATTCTCGGCCCCGACCGCACGCGGCTCTCGAAGCGGCACGGCGCCACCAGCGTGGGATCATATGCGGACGAAGGTTTTCTTCCCGAGGCTTTTCGCAATTTTCTGGCACTGCTCGGCTGGTCTCCAGGCAGTGACGAGGAATTCATTCGCACAAGCGAGCTGGTCGAGCGATTCGGCCTCTCGGGAGTCAGCCGCACAAACGCGATTTTCGATCGCGCCAAGCTCGAATGGTTCAACACGCAATATCTTCAAAAGGTTCCGGTGGAAGAACTGCTTCCCTTTATCGAGGCCGAGCTAAGGCGAGCCGGATCTGGCAAGAAGCATGGGCCGGCGCCGAACATTCCTGGTTCGCACACGCGGTCGATTTGATCCGGCCAAGAACGCGCTTCCTGGGCGATTTCACCACTTGGTCTCGCGCGTTCTTCACGGATGATTTCGACTACGAGGAAGAAGCGAAGGCAAAGTTTTGGAAAGACGAGCGTGTTCCAGTGTTGTTCGCGAAGCTGACCGATGCGCTCGCTGCGCTGCCCGAGTGGAATCACGACGCATGCGACGCCGCATCACGCGGCGTCGCAGCAGCGGAAGGCGTGAAGGCGGGACTGCTGATTAATGCCACACGCGTCGCTATCGTTGGCCGAGCCGTAGCCCCCCCGCTGTTTGAGACGATGGTCGTGCTGGGCAAAGAAAGCGTGATCTCACGCCTGCGGAGGGCCCAAGCGTCCTTCGTTTCAGCGTGAAGCGCCAAGTTGCGGCCCAGGGGGAGGCAGCCCTTTACTTCTGCAGGGAATAATGGGCGTGGAATCAGAAAATAATTCAGGATGAACGGGCCGAGCTTTGACGCCAGCGGCGACAATTTCGATTGGAACGTTTACGAGGACTTTTACGGGCGGCAGGCATGCCGCGTCGTTGCACGCCTGATACCGAAGCGTCATAGGAATTGTGACGGAACCCCCAGGGGGGCGTTCCCCCTGTGCCAGGAGCTTCAGCCTCAGCGTCACTCTGCCTGTGTAAACATCCAGCGGTTTCGTGGGTGAAAATGCGAATTTCTGAAGCCGGCCGCTAGGATACATCGTGTCCCCCAGCTTGATTCCCGTTGGAATCGGCGGCGGATCGTCGTCGGAATCAGGTACTCGTCGCTGGGCTTGTGCGAGTTCATGTGGAACCCGCGCGCGATCTCCACCGACCACCGCTACCTCGAGTTCCTTACCTCGGGGTACGGGATCGAGAGGAACGTATGCCTGTGGCTTCACCACGGCGGCGGCGTTGGGGGCGAAGCCTTGCGGCTCTGCCAGGCGCAACGCGGTGCCGTCCGAGAAATAATCGAGCCGCCAGCAGTATTGCCGGCCCCGCGAAAGCACAACGAAATCGCGCTCGCGCCTCAAAGCTGGCTCTGAATCTCCTTTTCGAGGTCCTTCTGGTTCACCAGCCCGACGTAGCGCTTCACCACCTTTCCGTCGCGCGAGATCAGCACGCTCGTGGGCAAGCCGATGAGCCCGCCGAATTGCGAGGCGATGTCGTCGGTCCCCAGCACGTGGGTAATCCATCGTCGTCGGGTGCCCGTTCACGTCGAACTGTGTCTTCTGGACGTAGGGGGCCACGACGCTGTTCCCTTCGTCATCCATCGCAACGCCTAGAAGTGTAAAGCCCGGCTGGGGTATTTCCGCTGGAACGCGATCATCCACGGAATTTCCACGCGGCAAGGCTCGCACCAGGTGGCCCAGAAATTCACCAGCACCAGCTTGCCCTTGAGGCTCGCGAGAGGCACTTTGTTCCCTTGCAGGTCCTCGAACGTCACGTCCGGCTCGTTGGGCTGGTTGGCTTTCGCGGACGCTGTGCCGTGGTCGCTCGATTTCGCATGCCCCGTCGTTAGCTTGCCCTCAATCGCCGCCACGGTCGTATTGAGAAACGAAAGTTTGTTCGAAAGCCATGTCAGCCGGTTGGCAAACACCAGCCCGCCAATCACCAGCAGCAGCACGCCGCTGAAGACCTCCACCGTGTGAAGGTGCCGCCGGAAGTGCTGGTAGAACTTCAGAAAGCGCCCGATGCCAAGCGCCGTCACCAGGAACGGAATGGCCAGCCCCGCCGAGTAGCACGCCAGCAGAAACACTCCCTGCCAGATGGTTTCGCGCGTAGCGGCTACCGCCAGCACCGCCGCCAGGATCGGCCCGATGCACGGCGTCCAGCCAAACGCAAAGGCGAAGCCCATCAGGAAACCGCTGAAGGGCCCAGGCTGCCCGCCCAGTTTGCGGAAATGAACGTCCCGGTTGAGCCACCGCGTCAGGCTCGGCCCCAGCAGAAAAATAATCGCGATCGCATAGAGATCGACTGCGTAAGCGGTCCGGCACTCCGTGGCGCAAGCTCAGCGCGATTCCCGAAAGCACAAGCACTGCGCCGATCCCCAGCCCCGCCCGCACCGGGATCTTCACCAGCCAGCCCACAAGATGCAGCCCAAAAAGCAGGATCAGCGCCCCCGCGATGGGAGCCAGCAGCGTCCGGTTGCGCACCAGAAACGAGCCGACCGCGCTCGCCGAAGCCCCGAACGTGATGAAGACGATCGAAAATCCGGTGACGAATGCCAGCGCGGACGTGAGCAGGCTGCCTCGCGGCGCCTTGCCCTCTTTAAGCTGCTCCACCCCGATGCCCGAAAGCATCGACACATATCCCGGCACCAGCGGCAGAACACACGGAGAGAGAAACGATACCAGGCCCGCCACAAACGCCGCGAATATGGAAACGTCCATCAGGATTTATCGGATGCCCGAATTCACGCCGGGCTCTCCCCACTATCAAATTTTCGCATACCCATTAGACGCATTCCGCCTTTTTTTGGCACGTTGTATTTTGACAACGGGGCCCCGAAGGCCATGGTTCCTGCCGACGCGTTAATTTTTTTTTTTTTTTTTTTTTTTTTTTTTTTTTTTTTTTTTTTTTTTTTTTTTTTTTTTTTTTTGCGTAAGGACGAGTTTTTGCGGGTGCCCGACCCTCCGGTGTCGAGTGAGAGGTAACTGTTCCGATGGGCCGCGAGCGTTGTATTTTGACAACGGGGCCCGAAGGCCACGTCCTGTCTGACTATCAGGCGTTATTAAAAAGCGTAAACGGACCATAGTTTTTTTTTTTTTTTTTTTTTTTTTTTTTTTTTTTTTTTTTTTTTTTTTTTTTTTTTTTTTTTTTTTTTTTTTTTTTTTTTTTTTTTTTTTTTTTTTTTTTTTTTTTTTTTTTTTTTTTTTTTTTTTTTTTTTTTTTTTTTTTTTTTTTTTTTTTTTTTTTTTTTTTTTTTTTTTTTTTTTTTTTTTTTTTTTTTTTTTTTTTTTTTTTTTTTTTTTTTTTTTTTTTTTTTTTTTTTTTTTTTTTTTTTTTTTTTTTTTTTTTTTTTTTTTTTTTTTCGGCGGGTGCCCGACCCTCCGGTGCTGAGTTTGGGACGGAGAGGAACTGTTCCGATGGTCCGCGAGCCTTTTTTTTTTTTTTTTTTTTTTTTTTTTTTTTTTTTTTTTTTTTTTTTTTTTTTTTTTTTTTTTTTTTTTTTTTTTTTTTTTTTTTTTTTTTTTTTTTTTTTTTTTTTTTTTTTTTTTTTTTTTTTTTTTTTTTTTTTTTTTTTTTTTTTTTTTTTTTTTTTTTTTTTTTTTTTAAATGTCAGCTGGCCTTTTTTTTTTTTTTTTTTTTTTTTTTTTTTTTTTTTTTTTTTTTTTTCAAATGTCAGCTGGCCTTCAACAACTCCACAACCGTCGCGGCTCGGGATGGCGGTTGCCACTGCGTAGCTTTCTCGTAAGCGTAAGCAATCGTGAGTAGTTTCGCCTCACCCCGCGAGGTCCGATCAGTTGCAGCCCCACGGGCAATCCAGCGGGCGTGAACCCGCATGGCACCGCTAGCGCCGGATGTCCTGTAAAGTTCGCCGGCCGGGACGCGCCCACCAGTAGCGCCCGAACACCGGCTTTCT
This sequence comes from uncultured Acidobacteriota bacterium, assembly GCA_963797585.1. GTDB lineage: Bacteria > Acidobacteriota > Terriglobia > Acidiferrales > UBA7541 > Palsa-295. The sequence goes on along the minus strand of CAWCQH010000004.1, from coordinate 29,088 downwards.
CGCCGCCGATTTCCACCTCGTTCTCGCCAAGCCTCGGCGCCGGGATCGGCGAAGCCGGGGCAAGAATCGTGTCCACGCGCTCGACGCGTTATCGAAATCCTGTCGCAGCATCCTTTTCACCTTGAGCCCGTGAAGATAATCCGTCGCGCGAACTTTGGTTCCCGCTTCAAGCCTCCCCCGGACGTCTTCGCCATAGTCAGCTGCGCGGGCGGGGTAATACCCCTGCGACTCGTGATAGCTCGTGGCCTCGGCTAATCCCAAATTCGTGCTGGCCTCCACCGATTCCTGCAGATGAGGCAGCGGGACTCGTTCGATGCGTCCGCCCAGCTGCTGAAGCGTTTTGACGGCGGCATCGATTGCGTGCGCACTTCGCTGTCCACTCGGTCAAAGTAATATTGCTCCGGCCAGCCAAGCCGGAAGCGCTTGCGTCCTTTCTGGCCGAGTCTTCGATGATTGGGCCGCGCCCGCCGCGCGGGTATGCCCCTGCAATCGCTTCAAGAACGATGCAAGCATCCGTCACCGAACGCGCCAGCGGTCCGGCATGATCCATGGTTTCAGAAAGGGGCACTGTTCCCGCGAGGCTCACGAGACCGAATGTCGGCTTGAGGCCCACGATTCCGCAAAGCGCGGATGGTATTCGAATCGAGCCGCCGGTATCCGTGCCCACGGACGCAAAACCCATTCCCGTCGCGACCGCCGCCGCCGAGCCGCCGCTCGATCCCCGGAAATCCGATCCCGCGCCCAGGGATTGCGCACGGAGCCATAATGCGGATTTTCCGACGTGATGCCATAGGCGAACTCGTGCATATTCGTTTTTCCGAGAAGATCGCGCCCGCCTGTTTCAGCCGATGCGACGTCGCTGTCTTTATCGGGAACAAAATCCGCGAGGATCTTTGAACCAGCCGTGGTGCGGATGCCTTTGGTCCAGAAGTTGTCTTTCAGGGAGACCGGAATTCCGTGCAAGGGCTTCGCGGACCGCCGCGGCGCAGTTCCCGCTCTGCGGCCCGCGCCCGGCGCCGGGCGGACTCCGCCGTCAGGGTGATAAATGCATTGAGGGAAGGGTCGAGGCTTTGGATGCGCTCCAGGCACGCGTTGACCAGTTCGACGGCGAAATTTCCTTCTGGCGCAGCAGCCGCGCGGCCTGTTCGATGGAGAGAAATGTCAAATCCGTTTTGGGCCGCTGATTCATGGATCTACGAGCTTCAGAAAATTTTTTCCTGCCGGCGGAAATTCCCGGCAGACCCCAGGTTGGCGATGCGGAACACCGCCATGTACAGGTTCTCGTTGCGAATCGTGCCGAACGAAAATCGTCTGACTTCAAAGCCGATGCCGCAACACGATCCGTTGTAGCTGACCTGTGCGAGCTGGTTTTGAAGGCCTGCTGCGTCCAGTCGTAGCTCGCGCCGAAGCCCGCGTTCCATCCGCGGCGGTTCATATCGCCATATCCCAGCAGCGCCCTTACCTGGTTGGATCGTTGCTCGAAATTGGGAGGGGGGGGACGGATTCACGGGCAGGTTGACCGTTGAAAAGTGCGCGACGGTCACAAATGATTCCTTGTACGGCTTGAGTTTCAGCAGGGTTCCGATCGCGGTCAACCGGTTGCGGGCGGGATCGTAATTTACGATGAATTCCGTGTCGTAATGTTTTCCCGGCTCGATCGTCACATCGCTCACGAGGGGCGAGAAGTGCCGGGCTTTATCGGCGAACGCGAATGGCGTGAAAAGGTCGAGGGTCTGAAACACGTTCCGCTGTCCTGGCACGAGTGCTCCACCGAATGTCGGGTCGAAGAAACGCCTCTGCGCCACATGCCAGGTGATCAGTTCGTCCGTCGATCCGTTTCCGCGCCTCCGGAAAAGCCTCTGCGTGAAACCGTACTCCACTTCGTTCGTATCGGTGAGCGTGTCGTCTTCATCGAACCGGAGGAATCTCGAAAAATTGTTCACACCGGTCACATACCGGTAGATCACTTCCGGTTCGATCACATGCTTCCATTTCGTCCGTTGCCCCACACGCGCTCGATTGTCGGCGGAGTATGTCGACGGAAACTCCCCGTGTTGCGGAAAAATCCCTGGCCAGGGTACGCGCCGTTCTGAAGCTGCCCGCCGTAGTAGGTGGACCGGAAAGTGAAACTCGGCGTCACGTTCAGCCATGGTCCTCAGTGCAGCGGCAACGTGAAGCTGGGGCTGAATTCCATCCGCTCTACGTATCCCGACGTACTTAGGGAGTCACTGTTTCGCTTTGGGCGCGGCCCAGAAATGCCGAAAACGAAAAATAAAGGGATGCGCTCGGAGAAGGACTGGTCCACCGAGCTGAACCTTACTTCGGGAGCAGCGCGAAGGGTAATTGAAGTCTGTGGTGCGGCGCTTGGGAAAGTTCTCGTAACTCACGGCGGCGAAGTTGAGGCTCAACCCTCGAAAATCGTCGGTAAGGAAAGCCGTGTTGTGGACTTCCGAGTTTACGGCTTGTGTCAACGTCTCGGAGAACGCCAGCCGGAACGTAAGCGATGTCAGCTGATCCAGATCGGCCACCGCCCGCCATCCGCCCGGCAACAGCGCCGTAAAGAGCAGCTTCGCTTCATGGCCGCCTTGCTTGAGGGGCGGGCCGGAAGGCTCGGCAAGCCCGCGGTCGATCACGCCGAAGTAGCTCGCCTCCAGCCGCGCGTTCTCCCACGGCCGCATTCGCAACTCGCCCTTTTGGCTCCAGCCGCGTTTGCTGTAGTAGGAGGCTCCGATCGTCGCATCCATCCAGTCCGTGGGAGCCCAGTAAAAGGAATCGCCAAGAACGTAGCCTTTGCTCGAGCTGTTGCCCGGCTCGGGAATCACAAATCCGGAATTGCGCTGCTTTTCCGCCGGAAATGTAGCGTAGGGAAAATAAAGAACCGGAACCGAAAATAAGCGGAAGTTACCGTTCTCAAGGTGCACCGACTTGCGGAGTTCCACGGTCGCGGACGGCGCAAAGAACTTCCATGTTGGATGATTTGGATCGCACACCGTGAGCCACGCTTTTTGCACACGGTACGTATTTTCACTGATGCGCTCGGCCTCTTCCGCCTCGAAATAGAGAGGATTCGGACTGATCAGCAGCGTCGGCATGGGGCGGCGCTGCATCGCAAACGTGGCGCGAACGTGGTGAAAAGTTCCGTGGCCGGTGCGCAGCTCGTAGCGGGCGTCGTCGGCTTCCACGTGCTGCGTCAGATAGTCGAGCTCCACGTGTCCGCGAGCCAGCACGACCTGCGTATCGGCATTGTATTCAACGTGATCCGCGCGTAGCCGGGCATTCTGGTAGCGGACGTCCACGTGCCCATCCGCATAGGAAATCCTGCCGACTTGCTTCTGCTGGTCCGCTTCGAGCGTCGCTTCGCCACCGCCGGTGGGAAGGCGGAGCGGAGCCTGTGCGCTGCCCTGACCCGATGCCATCGCCGCCCACGCCAGAACTGCAAAAAGCAGCGCGGCAACCCGGCTTTGGACGTCAATTTTTACCCGTAACGGCATTGAATAGAGAGGCCTGGAATAGCTGAAAATGACGGTTGAGCCTAACATGCGCTTTCGGGTCTCGCAATCGCGGGATCACTTCGCAGAAAAATGCGGAGGAAAAATCAGGCGGCGCCTCAGTCCACCCTCAGGCCACGCGACAGGCGGAGAAAAGCTTGCAGAGTTATCTGTTAAGCCACAATTGGATTTTATGGGGCTGCGCTCGACGGTATAACCCCTGCTATCATCGCTGCCGTTCCGCCACTGGAACTCTCCGCAGCGCAAAACGGACCAGTGACACGAATCTGCCCGAAGTGCGGCGCCCTTCTGCTTACGCGCACCGCAAATTGTTCTTTTTGTGGGATTCCCGGCGAATTGGCGGCCGACTCGCCACGCATCGCTATGAGTGCGTCTTCATCCAAATCGACTGGCGAAATTCACTGGCAAAGCGAGGTCACGCGCCGCCTGGGGGATTACCGGGCGCGCAAGCAGCGGCTGCAGCCCGAGGAGGCTCAGCCGGTGCTTCCCTTCCGGCAACCCAAAGAAAACCCTGAACCTGCGCGCGAGCGCCCGCGCCCCCGGGCCAATCCGAATCCCTCTCACCGAAGGATGGAGCGTCTCGAAATCTGCGTGCAGCCCGAGCTTGATTTTTCAAGCTCCGCGGACGACCGTGCCCGCCCACAGACGGCGCTCGTGCCAGTGGCCAGCCTGGGCCAGAGGCGCGGCGCGGGGGCGCTCGATGCTCTCTTTATCGGGCTGACGTCCGGCGGTTTTCTCGCGCTGTTTCATGCGCTTGGGGGGCAAATCGGGTTTGAAAAGATGGACATCCTGGTCTACGCCGTGGTCCTCTACCTCTTCTACGGGCAGTATTTTTTCTTGTTCACGACGCTCGCTGGCGCGACCCCTGGGATGCAATTGTGCGAGCTTTCCTGCGTCCGCCTGGATGGCAGCCTCCCCGATACCAGGCAGCTGCTCTGGCGCGGCTTCGGTTACCTGCTTTCGGGCGCGACTCTACTCATCGGGTTTCTCTGGGCCATCTGGGACGAGGACCATTTCACCTGGCAGGATCGAATCTCGCAGACGTACGTAACCGCAGCAACTCCCATCGAGGATACCCCGCCGACTGAGATTCGGGCCCGGCGGGCCCAGATGCACATATAAGTCTTTTTTATATAACAACTTACGGGTCCATAGTACCCCGGCTGTGGTCCCCCACGGTCCTGAAACCCTCCAGCACGCACCCAGGCCGCATACGTGAAATACTGTAGATGCTCTGCCGGCAAGTGCCGATAAAATATGATGATAGCGGTTTTTGTGGCAACCTGAAGCTTCGGCCAGCATCCAAGTAGTCGTGATAAGGCGTACTGGTTTCAGCCGGAATACAGCCGAAAGGCTCCGGTAAACGTCTAAATAGTGGTAAAATAGGGTCTCAAACCGAAATTATTGAAAGGAAAGGTAGATACGATGGCACTCGATAAAGAGACAGGCAAGGGCCGGCTGGTTCCCACACGGCCCACGGGGGTGCAGTACCAAGTGGAGTACGCGATCAAGCTGACGGTCGAGATCCGGCAACACGGCCGTGCGCCAGCCGCCACCACGATGCGCTGGACCAAGTGCTCGGTTCGGTCCGCACACGCCCACTTTATTCCTGACGGGACCTATTTTCTTCACGCCGACGACGGGCGGGTGCATCAGCTGAAGTCCTCGTCGGGCGAATGGGAGTGCCTGGCTACTACGTAGAGCGACATTCGCCTACTACGTAGGGAAACATTCGCAAATTAAGCAAAGTTACGTACGTAATTCAACTACGTACGTAAGTAATTTTACATCTCCGACCGGAAACTACGCATCTCCGATTTATCAACGCCCAAGGCTTTCCCCTTGGGCGTTTTTATTTTCGCCTCCGGGAGCAGCCATCAGGAGCAGGCTTCGCTGCGAGAACGGCAAATGGACAAGTGCCGCGCTAAGAACTCAGTCTTCCGCTCGGTATTGCACAGCCCCGACGTAATTCACAGGGCCGGGTGCTCTTGCGGCAACTTTCTCAGTCTGCGATACAACGAGCGATTCTAGGCCGAGGGCGTTTTTCGGCGTATTGACTGCACCTTAGCTCGACGGATTTCCTGCTTCGGGAAAATCTTGGTCAAATCTGGTTCTGTCCAGCCCTCTTTGCGCAGGAGTTCTTTGAGTCCGTTGACGAGGATGTCGTTGAGCAAGGGCTTACGCTCGCCCTCGCGAGTGCGCTTGAGCATCAACTCCTGGATAGCCAATTGCTGAGCAGGTGTTAGGGCGACGGTCGTTCGCTCAGCATCGGGGGCGATTCTACGTTTCCGCGCCATACGCTGGATGATATCGCGACTTTCAGAAATCTCCACGTAACAATGTTTCGATGTAAAAACATTTTGACATTTTTATGAGAATAACGCTATCGTCACGCTGGAGTCCGGTCTCCCTGGGGTGAAATGAGAAGAAAGCTAAGGGCAATCGATCTGTTTGCTGGCGCGGGGGGAATGAGTTTGGGCTTCGAGTGGGCAGGATTCGAGGTCTGCGCGGCGGTGGAGTACGATCCCATTCACGCTGCCACCCATAAGTTCAATTTCCCTAGCTGCTCGACGATCTGTCGTAGCGTGTCCGACATCGATGGAGCGTATATTCGGTCGCAGTCGCCGATCCTGGCCGACGACGCCGAAATTGACGTTGTATTTGGCGGTGCCCCGTGCCAGGGGTTCAGTCTCATCGGCAAACGCTCTCTGGCGGACCCTCGCAATCACCTCGTTTACGATTTTGTTCGCTTGGTAGCGGACATTCGCCCCAAATTCTTCGTCTTCGAGAACGTGAAGGGTTTGACGGTCGGAGCGCAGAGGAAATTCCTCCATGAACTTATCGAGGAGTTTCAGAAGTGCGGCTACAACGTCCAAGAAAAGTACCGAGTGTTGAATGCCGCCGATTATGGCGTTCCCCAAGACCGGCGTCGGTTGTTTCTGCTGGGCTCGCGGAAAGGATTTTCGCTGCCGCAGTATCCCAGCGCAACCCACTCGATGGATGGAGAGAAAGGACTCCTGCGGCTTCAACGTACTCCTCGCGTTTGGGACGCCATCGGAGACCTGCCCGAAGCCGACGATTTTCCAGAACTGCTCGAACGCGATTGGACGCTGGCGAAATTCAATCCTGCGACCGATTATTCCCGTCCGTTGCGACAGCGTGCAGATTCCAACTGCCGCGAGCTATTGAGTTCAAGCTTGCGAACGGTTCACACCCCCATCTCGATTCACCGGTTTGGAATAACGGCGCATGGGGCGACTGAGCCCGTGAGTCGGTTTTTGAAACTCGATCCATCTGGCATCTGCAACACGATACGCGCTGGCACGGCCAGCGATCGGGGCGCCTTTACTTCTCCACGACCCATTCATCCTCATTCGCAACGCTGTATCACTGTGCGGGAGGCTGCGCGCCTACACTCGTATCCCGATTGGTTCCGTTTCCACGTCACGAAGTGGCACGGTTTTCGACAGGTCGGTAATTCGGTTCCACCGTTGCTCGCGAGAGCAGTTGCGCTCGAATTGCTCAGGGCTCTCGAAGTCAAATCGGATCGAAATGTCGGTTTGCACGCCGCCCCCGAGAATCGCAATGGCTCACTCCTTCAACTAGATATGTCCGATGCAGCTGAACTCTTTGGCGTACCGCGCAATGTGATTCCCCAGCGTCGTCGAACGCCAGTCGAGTCCTATGCCTGAATCTGCAAAGGCAAAAAGGCGAATCGCTACCAAGCGCTCCTGATTCGTATTTTCTTAAATCACTTCCGTCCGCGACTCAAGGAGTTCGAGTTTGAACGCGACGAAATCGTAGAGGTTGGGGCGAAGCTGAATATTAAACTGCCGAAGAATCTCGGCGACATTGTCTATTCCCAACGCTACCGTGCGGAATGGCCACCAGAAATCAAAGATACCTTGAAGGGCGACACGGATTGGATCATCGTGCCTGCTGGTCGGAGCCGGTACAGGTTCAAACTGATTCGCGGCAGCAGCAGAATTGTGCCCCGGATGAACGCCTCAGTGATTAAAGTTCCCGATGCCACGCCTGAAATCATCGCAAAGTATACCCAAACGCAGGAGCAGGCGGTGCTCGCACGGGTCCGATATAATAGACTCGTGGACACGTTTCTCGGCATCACGGCTTATTCTCTCCAAAATCATTTTCGGACAACGGTTCGAGAGATGGGACAGATTGAAATCGACGAACTTTATGTCGGGGTAAACCGAGAGGGGCAGCAGTTCATCGTGCCCGTGCAAGCCAAAGGCGGTTCGGACCAGCTCTCCATCGTCCAGGCGATACAGGACATTGCCTGCTGCCGAGAGAAATTCCCGCATTTGGTGTGTCGCCCCGTCTCTACGCAATTCATGTCAGACGGCGTCATCGTTCTGTTCGAGTTGCGGGAAGAAGAAGATTCGATACCCCGGGTTGCCGAAGAAAGACATTACAGTCTGGTTCCCGCCGACCAGATAAGCGACGCTGACCTCGCCCGCTACCGTCAGAGCTGACGATTTGCTAAGTTGGACTGATGGACCACGTAAGCCGAGCCGTTCGCTCCCGTATCATGGCATCGGTACGCACACGCGGCAGTGGTACAACCGAAGTTAATATGGCCTCTGTGCTTCGCCAGCACGGATTGCGCGGTTTTCGCAGGCAGTGGGAAGTACGCGGCACACCCGATTTCGTTTGGCCCCGTCTCAAGGTGGCGTTGTTCGTCGATGGTTGCTTCTGGCACGGATGCCCGCGTTGCCGCCGCGCCGCAAAGAGCAACACGGCATTCTGGAGTTTAAAGGTAAAGAGCAATCGGGCGCGCGACAAACGGGTTGCTGCTGCTTTGCGGCGTCAAGGATGGAAGGTATTGCGAGTTTGGGAGTGCGCTGTGCGATCTGCCGCGAGTGCCAAGCGGATCAAGCGAGCACTCGAAATGCGGGGATTCTCGTCAGGAAAACGCGAGGGCAATGTCCGCTCGAATAGTGCTCGGTTTGTCCGTCGAATTCAAATTTAGTAGCCCTCCCATTGTATCCATTCGGCGTTAAGTCCTTCGGGTAAAAAGCGATAGAGGCCTGAGTCTCACTGGGATTGTAAATTAACCTTTTGCCTCCCAAAGTTTAACTTGGCGAGGCAAAGAGTCAATTTGTTTAACATGGGTTCGCTTTTATTTGGCGCGGGATTACCGGGTTACGGTGCTGCTATCGGTCTTTTGCCAGGGAGCGCAGCGATTCGTCGAACGGGGCTCGGGCTACACCGCGCTCGGTGATTATGGCGGTGATGAAGCGGGCCGGGGTGACGTCGAAGGCGGGATGCGCGGCGGAGACGTTAGCCGCCACGCGGGTGCCGTTGAGATGCGTTACTTCTTCGGGGGAACGCTCCTCGATGGGGATTTCTTCGCCGGAGGCGATCGACATATCGAGTGTTGAAATCGGGGCGGCCACGTAGAAGGGTATCTGGTGCTCGCGGGCGAGGACGGCGATTCCGTAGGTGCCGATCTTATTGGCGGTGTCGCCGTTGCGGGCGATGCGGTCGGCGCCGACCACCACGGCTGCGATGCCGCCGGTCTTCAGGAAATGGCCCACCATGTTGTCGGTGATGAGGGTGAGCGGAATGCCGTCCTCGTGGAGCTCCCAGGCGGTGAGGCGCGCGCCCTGGAGGTAGGGCCGGGTTTCCGGGACGATCACTTCGATTTTGCGTCCGCTTTCGACGGCCATGCGGATTACGCCGAGCGCAGTGCCGATGCCGCCGGTGGCGAGCGCGCCGGCATTGCATTGCGTCATCACGCGTCCGCTTTGCGGCATGAACTCCGCGCCGAACCTGCCGATGCGCTCATCGGCCTCGCGGCGTTCCTGATGGACCTGCTGCGCCTCCGCCACGAGGGCTTTGCGAATCGGGGCCAGGCCGGAACCATTGCGGCTGCTGGCGGCGGAGAGTTCGTCGAAGCGGCGCTTGAAGCGCTCGATGGCCCAGAACAAATCGACGGCGGTGGGGCGCGTGTGGGCGAGGGTGTCGCAGATGACGGCGAATTCCGTCTGCAGCTCGGGGAGCGTCTTCGCCTGGGAGCGCTCGACGCCCAGCGCGACTCCCATGGCGGCGGCGATGCCGATGGCCGGAGCGCCGCGAATTACCATGTGCTTGATGGCGTGGGCCACTTCGCGATAGTCGGTGTAGGTGTGGTAGATCACGTCGGCCGGCAGCTTGCGCTGGTCGAGCATGACTACGCCTGCGGCGGTCCACTGAATCGGTTCCACGGCGCGCACTGCTGGTTTCTCCACACTGCCGACATGTTGCGACATCAGATGGGGTCTCCTGGGACGAACTGCTATTTTAGCTGATTCCGGGCGGATTGCGGCCTGTGAAGCAGAGGCCGGTGGGGGGCTTCTGAGAACAACGAAGACTCGCGGAAAACGCGCCGCGAGCGGTAGGCGCTTCGCGCCGGCTTTTATGTCGTAGCTGAAGAGCCTGTGTGGCAACTGGCTAAATCGTCCCTCAGCGACTGAACAGGCTGCGGAAAAATCCCAAAAAGTTCCTCAGGGGCTAAAGCCCTGTTGAATACTTGGACTTTATGTCGGAGCTGAAGCTCCGACCCCCTAAAAACCTAGTTTTTCCGCAACCTATGAAGCCGCATCGATTTTCGAGCTTTTGCGGCACGGACAAATCCGTGCCCTGACGAAAAACCGACATTGCCACACGGGCTCAGAAGCGGACAGGTCATGCGAATCCGGCATCTGCCGGCTTAGTGCCCGGCGTGTATCGGGCGGAGCCAGTGGGAACCGATCAAGAACGTCAGGAACAGGAACGAGTTGTAACTCACATGCAGCAGATAGCTTGTGACGACGGTGCGCGTGGCGGCCCGCGCATAGGTGAACACGATCCCGACGAGAATGAGCAGCGCGATTTGCAGCCAGCCGCCCCACAACTGGGGCGCGTGCATCAGTCCGAACAGCGTGCCGGTTACCACCACGGACGCGGCGATGCCCCAGGACCGCGCGAGGCCGGGATAAATGTAGCCGCGAAAGATCGTCTCTTCGAGGAAGGGCGCAAAAACAACGCTCACCGCCATCAGCACGAGGGCGCTGCGGCGATCCTGAAAAAACACTTCGATGGGCAATTTCGTTTTGGGGCGGGAGATGGTGGACGCGAGCTGAACGAGCAGCGACAACAGAAAGCCGGATGCTATGAGGCCCGCGTAGGCTGCCACCTTCGGAACACGGCCTGTTTCCAAGGGGCGCCAGCCAATCGTCCGCCAGAAGGGCACGCGCGAGCGGGTGCGGACCTGCGCGGCCATGAAGCCGATTAGCACAAATGAGAGTACCACCTGGTTCAAGACGGCAAAGTAGGTTCTCAGCGAGGGCGAAGCGCGGAGCTGCGCCGGGGTTACATGGAAAGCCGAGAATACGAAGATGAGGCCGATGCTTACGGCGAACGTGCCACCTAAAGCGAGCAGCGCAAAAATTACGAGATCGATCCAATCCCAGGGAACGCGAATGTCTTCCGGCAGCGACGACGCGGAGGGGGCTGGAGCCTCGGTGAGCGGCGGCGATTGCTCGCTGATCGAACTGCTGACGGCGGAGGCCGGTTCCGTGGATCGTTGAAGATGATCCGGCGATTCAGGTGGCTGCGAGGCGTCGGACGAGGGCGGGTTGGCGTCGTCGGGAATCATCGGATCGGTTGCGACATTTGTCCCTTCATTCTGCGGAACGTGACTGTCGTTGGCACTCTACTGTGAGTCTCAGACACGCGCAACGATTTGCTCTGACAACTCGCGCACAACAACAACTGCGTAATGCGGCGACTCAGCTGGCCCGGCGCTCGTTGGCGCTATGCAGGGCGCGGGCAAGAATCTGGCCGGTGTAGGATTTTTTGTTGCGGGCTACCTGCTCGGGCGTGCCCTGCGCCACGATGCGGCCACCGCCCTCGCCGCCTTCGGGGCCGAGGTCGATGATCCAATCGGCCTGCTTCATTACGTCGAGATTGTGCTCGATGATGAGGACGGTGTTGCCGAGCGAGACGAGGCGGTTGAGCACGTCGAGGAGTTTTTTTACATCGTCGAAGTGCAGGCCGGTAGTGGGCTCATCGAGGATGTAAAGCGTGCGGCCGGTCTGGCGCTTGGAAAGCTCGCGCGCGAGTTTGGTGCGCTGCGCTTCGCCTCCCGAAAGCGTGGTGGCGGACTGGCCGAGTTGGATGTAGCCGAGGCCCACGTCGACGAGCGTCTGCAGCTTCTGCTGCACGGCTGGGATGTTTTCGAGTACTTTCAGCGCTTCTTCGATCGGCAGGTCGAGCAGGTCGGAGATGGAATGGCCCTTGTAGCGCACGGCGAGCGTTTCGGCGTTGTAACGCTTCCCGCGGCAGACCTCGCAGGTGACGTATACGTCCGGGAGGAAATTCATTTCGATGCGGCGCTGGCCGTCGCCCTGGCAGGCCTCGCAACGGCCGCCCTTTACGTTGAAGCTGAAGCGGCCCGGCTTGTAGCCGCGCTCGCGCGATTCCGGGAGCATCGAGAAAATGTCGCGGATCGGAGTGAACACGCCGGTGTAGGTGGCGGGATTCGACCGCGGAGTGCGGCCGATGGGCGCTTGGTCGATTTGAACGACCTTGTCGATGTGCTCGATGCCGAGCACGGCGCGGTGCGCTTCGGGCTTTTCCATCGAGCGGTAGAGCTTGGCGGCGAGAGCGCGATAGAGAATGTCGTTTACGAGGGTCGATTTGCCCGAGCCGGAGACGCCTGTGACAACCGAGAGAAGCCCGAGTGGAAACGAGACATCGATATTTTTGAGATTATTTCCGTGCGCGCCCAGAACCGACAGAACCTTGCCGTTCGGGCTGCGGCGCACGGCCGGGACGGGAATTTCCACTTTGCCGGAGAGATATTGTCCGGTGAGCGACGCGGGATTCGCGGCAATTTCCTCGGGTGGGCCCGCCGCGACGAGATGACCGCCCGCCTTGCCCGCGCCGGGGCCGAGGTCCACGACGTAATCGGCGCGGCGAATGGTTTCTTCGTCATGCTCGACGACCAAGACCGTGTTACCGAGGTCGCGCAGCGTTTCGAGCGTGCTGATCAGGCGGCCGTTGTCGCGCGCGTGCAGGCCGATCGAAGGCTCGTCGAGAACGTAGAGGACGCCGCGCAGGCGCGAACCGATCTGCGTCGCGAGGCGGATGCGCTGCGCTTCGCCGCCGGAAAGCGTTGCGGCGGAACGGTCGAGGGTGAGATAGCTCAGGCCTACGGCGAGCAGGAAATCGATGCGCTCGGCGATTTCGGAGAGCGGGCGCCCGGCAATTTTTCGCTGACGAATCGTGAGCTGGTCGCGAATTTTGTCGACGGCGGCGCGCGCATCGGTGAGCGGCAGCGCGGTGAAATCCGCGATGGAGAGGCCGGCGATTTTTACGGCGAGGCTTTCGGGACGCAGGCGGCGCTCGTTGCAAGCGACGCAGCGCGCCGGAGACATGTACCGCGTGAGCCATTCGCGATAATTGTCGGAGTTGGATTCCGCGAGGCTGCTTTCGAGGTGCGCGAGAACTCCCTGGAAATTGAGTCCCTTCACGGTGCCGCCCTTTTCGGGATTGCCGTTGAGGATGAGGTTCTGCGCCTTGCGCGAGAGCTTTTCAAAGGGCGTGCCGAGGTCGAAGCCGTGAGCCACGGCGGCGAGGCGCATCGTGCGCTGGAGAAACGTGGAGCCGGAGCCTGGTCCGAGGGCGCCTTCGAAGAGCGGCTTCGTCCAATCGACGATCACCTTGGCGGGATCGAAGTCGAACTTCGAGCCGAGGCCGTGGCATTCGGGGCAGGCTCCGTAAGGCGAATTGAAGCTGAAGGAGCGCGGCTCGAGTTGCGGAACCGAGATGCCGCAGTCGGGGCAGGCGAGCTTTTCGGAGTAGACGTGCTCTTCGCCGCCCACGACGACGATGGTGACGAGGCCGCCGGAGAGCCTCAGCGCGGTTTCGATCGACTCCTCGAGGCGATGGGCGATGCCGTTTTTGAGCAGCAGGCGGTCGACGACAATTTCGATGGTGTGATTCTTGCGGCGGTCGAGGGGAACGGGCTCGTCGAGGCTGACGAGTTCGCCGTCGACGCGGGCGCGCAGGAAGCCTTCCTTCGCGTACTTCTCGAGTTCCTTTTTGTATTCGCCCTTGCGCCCGCGCACCACCGGAGCGAGAACCATGATGCGCTCCTCCGGCTTAAGGGCGGTGATGGACTGCACGATCTGCTCGGTAGACTGGCGGGTGATCGGCTTGCCGCAATTGGGGCAGTGCGGCGTGCCGATGGCGCTGTAAACGACGCGGAGGTAATCGTAAATTTCGGTGATGGTGCCGACGGTCGAGCGCGGCGAGCGCGTGGTGGTCTTCTGCTCGATGGCGATCGCGGGAGAAAGGCCCTCGACGGAATCGACGTCGGGGCGCTCCATCTGGTCGAGGAACTGCCGGGCGTAGGCGGAGAGCGATTCGACGTAGCGGCGCTGGCCTTCGGCGTAGAGCGTGTCGAAGGCCAGCGAGGATTTGCCGGAGCCGGAAAGACCCGTGATCACCGTGAGCGTGTTGCGCGGAATTTCGAGGCTGATGTTCTTCAGGTTGTGCTGCCGCGCGCCGCGGATGACGATTTTCTTCAGGCCCATGTCCGGTAAATCCTTACCGTGGACGGCGCCATTACTGCGGGGCCGCTCCACAGTGGGTAAAATCCGCCCAATGTAATCCTTCAACATAGCAGCGCGCGGGAGGCCGGTCAATAAGGACGGGCGCGGGCGAATGGGCGCCAATGCATTTCATAGCGATGCGGTCATGACATGGCTCGGCGCGAGCGAGCTAGGGTGTTTCGGGTAGGCGCGCTTGATCACCCGGAGAATTTACTTGGGGGCAGGGACTTTTTACCGAGGGGCGAAGTGGAAAGGCGAATTGTTTCAGTCGGTTAGCTTTGGTTTTCGGCGTGCGATGTAAAAAGGCGTTCGGGGAAGGATAGCCGAGGATCCCTTCGGGGATTGAGGGCTGGGCCGGCTTCCTTCCCCGGCTTATTTTTCCGCCCGAGATTTATTCCCGAGACTTCGATTCCATCGTCTTCATACTCCGCCAACTTGAGTGATTACGAACGAGTTGCGGGTCGAACACCCATGCAACAAATTTCCCGAAACGCCTTAACGGGAAGCCCGGATTCGTGTAAACTTTTTAGGCTCATCACAAGCAAGTTGGGGCGTGGTCCAATCGGTAGGGCACCTCACTGTTAATGAGGACGGTGGTGGTTCGAGTCCACCCGCCCCAGCCAACTTCCTGCGCGGAATTTCCTGCGGTACCTCTAATTCTTGGCTCGTCAATCCTTGATGATGGGGAAATGGGCTTCGGTCCAGGCGCGCCAGCCGCCGTCCATGGAGATTACGTTGGTGTAGCCCATTTTCTGGAGGTTGTCTGCTGCGAGGGCGGAGCGGAAGCCGCCGCCGCAATAGAGGACGATCGGGGCGTTCTTGTCGGGGATGGTTTTCTCGATGTCGCGCTCGATGACGCCTTTGCTCAGGTGGATGGCGCCGGGGATGTGGCCGCGGGCCCATTCGGAGTCTTCGCGGGTATCGACCAGGTGGATTTTTTCGCCGGCGTCGAGGCGCTTCTTCGTCTCCTGGAAATTTTCTTCCCGGATGCGCTTTTTCGCGTCATTTACAAGATTGAGAAATCCCTGCGGATGATCGGGCGCCATTTTTCCCTCCTGCCGGTCTTAACTTTCGTCAATAAAAACTCTACCACACGGCGGTTGCGCGGGCGGTTACTTCATGTCGCGCCAGTTGGGGCCTACCTTCGTTTCGACCAGGAGCGGGACGCGCAGCTTGTACACGCCCTCCATCACTTCCTTCACCACGCCGGTGAGGCGCGGGATTTCCTTTTCGGGAGCTTCGAAGAGCAATTCGTCGTGGACCTGCAGGATCATCTGCGATTCGAAGCTGCCGCGGAGACGGCGGTCCAGCTCGATCATGGCCAGCTTGATGAGGTCGGCGGCCGCGCCCTGCATGGGGGTGTTCATAGCCGTGCGTTCGGCGAAGTTGCGCAGGTTCACCTGGGGAGACGTGATTTCCGGCATGGGGCGAATGCGGCCGAAGAGTGTCTTCGTGTGGCCGGACTTGCGGGTCTCGGCGATCTGGCGGTCGAGATATTTTTTCACGCCGCTGTAGCGCTCGAAATAGGCGGCGATGAATTTCGCGGCTTCTTTCGTGTCGATGCCGAGGTTTTGCGCGAGACCGAACGGGGACAGGCCATAAATGACGCCGAAATTGATCACCTTCGCCACCCGGCGATGCTCGCGGGTCTGCTCGAGGGGCAGCACGCCGAAAACTTCCTGGGCGGTGCGCGAGTGGATGTCTTCGCCGCGGCGGAAGGCGTCGGTGAGGATCGCGTCTTCGGAGAGATGCGCGAGGATGCGCAGCTCGATCTGCGAATAGTCCGCGGAAAGAAGCAGGCGTCCCGGCGGCGCCACGAAGGCAGCGCGGATTTCGCGGCCGAGCTCGGTGCGGATGGGAATGTTCTGCAGGTTCGGATTCGCCGAGCTGAGGCGTCCAGTGACCGCGCCCGTCTGGCTGAAGCGGGTGTGCAGCCTGCCGGTGATGGGATCGATCAAACGAGGCAGCGAGTCCGCATAGGTGGATTTCACTTTGGCAATTTCGCGATACTCGAGCACTTTTTTCGGAAGTTCATGCAACGCCGCCAGCTCTTCCAGCACTTCCGCGGCGGTGGAGCGGCTTTTCGTGCGGGTGCGGCGCGGCGGCTGAAGGTTGAGCTTATCGAAGAGCACCTCGGCCAGCTGCTGGGGTGAGTTGATCTTGAACTCGAAGCCTGCGAGTTCGTAAATGTCTTTTTCCAGGCGCGCAATTTCTTCCTGCGCTTTCGTCGAGATGATGTCGAGCTCGTTCTTGTCGACGCGGATGCCCGCCGCTTCCATACGCGCGAGCACCGAGGCTAGCGGGAAATCGATGGTTTCGTAAAGATGGGCGAGGCCGAGCTTGTCGACTTCCGCGCGCAGCGACGGGGCGAGGCGCAGCAGGAAATCGGCGCGTTCGCCGGGAGCGCCGGAGAGCGTGCGGTTCAGATGCCGCAGGACCACCTCCGCGAACACGTGATTCGCCGTCGTGGGACGCACCAGGAAGGAATACAGCATGGTGGCGTGGCTGATTCCGGCGATGGCGTCGGCGCGGCCGGGGGAATCCGGCAGGGCCAGCAACGAGAAAAGTTTGGGGTCGTGGACGACTTTTGGGCGCTTTTCGTCCGCGAGCCATTCCTTGAGAGCGGCCAGCATCCAATTTTCAACGTCGTTGGCTGCGAAGCGTGCCGATCCGGCTTGTGTGGATATTTCGATGCCGAGCACGCGCGTGCCGAAGCCTTCTTCCTCGGGGTCTTCCGAATCGAGCGAGAGCCAGATAGCGGCTTCCTGGCCGGAGGGAATCGAGTCGAGAAAGGATTTGAGCGCGGCGGGTGAATCGAGCGGAGCGTAGTCGGTGGATTTTTCGTCGACGACCGGCGCAAGTTCCTTCAGCAGGGACGTGAAGCCGAGTTCGGTGTAGAGATCGCGAAGCGCTGCCGCATCGGGCTCCTGAATTTTCAGCTTGTCGAGAGAAAGCGGCACGGGGGCGTCCGTGGGAATCTTCGAGAGCTGCTTGCTGAGTAAGACAAACTCGCCGCACTTTTCGAGGGCCTCGCGATAGCTCGAGCGCTTTACTTCCGCGGCCCGCCGGATGGCTTCCTCGGCGCTTCCGAATTGCTGGATGAGCTGGCGGGCACCCACGTCACCGATGCCGGCCTTGCGGCGTTCGCCGGGAGCGGGCTTGTCGTTGGGATCGCGCGCGCCGGGAATGTTGTCGATGGTGTCGCCCATAAGGGCCATCACGTCGGGAACTTTTTCCGGCGGCACGCCCATCAGCTCAACGACCTTTTCTTCGTCAATGAGCAGATCGCCCTTGGTGGGGTTGAGCAGGCGCACGCGTCCGCCGACCAGCTGCAGCAGGTCCTTGTCGCTGGTGACGATGATGACGTCGAGGTCTTCTTCGGAAGCCTGGCGCGCGAGCGAACCGATCACGTCGTCGGCTTCGTAGCCGGGATACTCCAGGATTGGCAGGTGCATCGCTTCGCAATAGCGCCGCACGAAGGGAATCTGCACGGAGAGCTCATCCGGCATGGGCGGGCGCTGCGCTTTGTAGGAGGCGAAGAGCTTGTCGCGGAAGGTGGGGGCGGAGACGTCGAAGACGACCGCGAGGTAGTCCGGGCGCAGGTCTTTGCTTTTGAACAGGCGCCGCATCATCGTTGCGAACAGGTAGGGCACTTTCGTCGGGACGCCCGCGGCGGTTTGGAGGCGGTCCATGGGCGCGAAGTAGGCGCGGAAGATGTAGCCCATCGCGTCGACGAGGAAGAGGCGTTTGGGTTCTTTGGTGAGCATCGATTGATTGGGTGCTTGAGACATCGGTTGCATCAGCGAGCGAAACGCAAACTGGAGCCGGAAACGGAAGTATAGCAGAGGGCCTGCTGGTGTTCTGCGTGAGCGACACGCGAAGACGGTGCGCTCGATCGAACTGGGGCTGAAATCAGAGGCTCGCCGCAGATTGGCGTTTCTGAGACATCGCTGCGAAGTGTGATATGTGTGAAATATTCGGGCGGGGTTCTGCGTAACAACCTATGGACGGACGCAAGATAATCGGGGCGATGAACGACGCGGAACTTACGGAGGTGCTGTCTCACGTCCGGGCGGGCGATCCGGACGCCTGGGGCGAGCTGTACCGGCGGTACGCGCCGGCGATTTTCCGGTTCTGCCGGCGGGCCCTGCCGACCCGCGAGGACGCGGAGGACGCCACCACCGAAATCTTTATGAAGGTGCGACAAAAACTTGGGAGCTTCGATTCGTCGCGGCCCTTTACGGCGTGGCTGTACAAGGTTGCGAGCAATCACTGCTGGGACCTGCTGCGACGGCGGCGTTCGCGGCAGAACCTCGAGACCGAGGACTCGGAGGCGCTGCCGCTGGAGCATCCCGATCCCAGCCAGCTGGAGCAGTTGCAGGCCGCGCATACCAGCGAAGAACTGCGCTTGGCGCTGGCCAAGCTGCCTGACCGCGCGCGCATGGCGCTGGTGCTGCGCTATTACGCGGAAATGAGCTACGACGAAGTGGCCGATACTTTGGGCGTACGGCGCGCGTTTGTGGGAGTGCTGCTGCTGCGGGCACGGCACCAGCTGCGAGAGATTCTGCGAGGAGGCAGCGTGGAGGCGGAATTTGCGGGAGGGAAGTCATGAGCCGTTTTGATGACCATTTCGATGAGATGACCGGCCTGCTGTATCTGGAGGCGGAGCTTGACGCGAGCCGCGAGCGGGAAGTGTCCCCTCATCTTTCCGCGTGCGCCGAATGCCGCCGGCTGCTCCAGGCGCTGCAGCGGGAGAACATCTGGTTGCGCGAATCGCTGGCGGCGCAGGAGGAAGCAATGCCGGCGCGTTTGTCGCGGGCGCCGGGAGCTGCCTCGATGCCGTGGTCCCCGTGGGCCTGGATTACCGCGCTTGGAATGGGCGCCGGCGGGGCGTACACGCTGTGGAGCGGGGTGGTGGACCCGTGGCTCGCGCAGGCCTCCGAGGCGGGTTTTACACAGGGAAATCTTCTGACGATGTTGCTTTTTAGCGGTGCTTTCTGGAAAGGGTGGGATGCGATGCAAAGTCTGGTTCAATTTCTGGCGGTGGCGACGCTGGGCGTTTTCTTTGTCTGGGTGGCGAGGCGGCACTGGAGGCGATTCTCCGTGGCGGGCATCGTGCTGGGCGCGGGGCTCTCGATGCTGGCGCTGCCTTCGCCCGCGAGCGCCGCGGAAGTGGTGCACGGCGATCCGAACTACACGCTGGCTGCGGGACAGGAAGTGAAAACCGACCTGATCGTGGCGGCGCAGCACGTCCGCATCGATGGCGACGTGGACGGCGATCTGATCGTGTGGTCGCGAAGCATCACGGTGAATGGCCACGTGAAGGGAGACATCCTCGCGTTCGGGCAGGAGCTTCGCGTGAACGGGCCGGTGGACGGCAACGTGCGGGCTTTCGCGCAGTCGTTCACGCTGAACGGCACGGTGGCGAAAAACGTGATGACGTGGGCGCACGAGTTCGACATGGACGAGAAGGCGCGGACGGGCGGGACGATGACGCTGGGCTCGGCGGACGTGCAGCTGGATGGGCACGTCAATGGCGATCTGCTGGCATTCGTCGAAGACCTCGATATCAACGGGTCGCTCGATCACGACGCGGCGATTCGGGCGCAGCGGCTGAGAATCGGACCGAACGGCGCCATTGCGGGACACACGCAATATCGCGGCGGGCGGCAGCCGGAGGTAGCGTCGGGCGCGCGGATGGGAAGCCCGGTGGAAATTCTCGAGCGCAGACGGCCGACCCCGCGGTACACGTCTCCCCGGATTTACTGGCATCAGATTCTCGCGTGGGGCGCGAGCCTTCTGTTCGGCGTGCTGGTGCTGCTGCTGGCTCCCGCATTTTTTGCCGAGACCGGGAGCGCCACGAAGCGCTTTGGGCCTTCGATCGGGCTGGGATTGCTGTTCCTCGTCGCGATTCCCGTCGCCGCAATTCTTGCGTGCATCACGATTGTGGGGCTGGGGGTGGGAATCGCGACGATTCTGCTCTACATCGTAGCGCTGTATTCCACGCAGGTGTTTGTGGGCGCATGGCTCGGGGAAAAGCTGATGGGTTCTGGCATCGGCACGGGAGCGATGATCGCGAGGCTCGCGATCGGGCTGGCGATTTTGCGGCTGCTGCGGCTGATTCCGTTCGCGGGTCACCTGGTGGGGCTGATCGTAGTGCTGTGGGGGCTTGGTGCGCTGGTGCTGGCGATTCATAAGCGCATTCGGCCGCAATTTGCAGCGGCTACCGTCTGAGGCGACAGGCACAATTGCGGCGCGCCGGGTGATCGCTTCCGTTACAATCACCCTCTGCCCGGCCCGATTTCGATGCTCGCAGTTGCCGGAGCGAGGGGAACCTTCTTGAGCCTTGCGCCGCGCCTGCGCGAAATCCGCTCCGGCTTCGAGCGGTCCTTCTGGATCGCGAACCTCACGGAGCTTTTTGAACGGCTCGCCTACTACGCCACGGCGGCCGTGCTCGCGATCTACCTCAACGAGCAGCTGCACTTTTCGAGCCAGCTAACCGGCTGGCTGATCGGCACGTTTGGACTCGTCGTATGGTTTCTGCCGATTCTTGGCGGCACGCTGGCGGACCGCTTTGGATTTCGCCGTGCGCTGATGTTCGCCTACCTGGTGATGACCGTAGGTTATTTTCTTGCTGGGATCGCTCTCGGCCGCTTGGATGGAACCGCTGCGCCACGCGCTGGGCGACAAATGGCTGGTGCTGGCGATTCTGCTGGTGCCCGCGTTGGGGCCGGGCGTGGTGAAGCCGTGCGTTGCCGGAACAACCGCGCGGGCGTCTAGCGAAAATGTCCGCTCGCTCGGTTATTCGATTTACTACACCATTGTGAACATCGGGGGCGCGCTCGGGCCGATCATCGCGTGGCTGGTGCGGAAGCAACTCGGGCTGGGCATCGAAAGCGTGTTTCGCGTGGCGGCGGCCAGCGTCTTTCTGATGTTCTGGACGACGCTGTTTTTTTACCGGGAGCCGAACCGGTCCGGCGAGGAACAGGTGGCCAGCGTTTCGGCCGCGATCAAGAACATGTTCGTGGTGCTGGGCAACCGGCGGTTCGTGGCGTTTTTGCTGATTTCTTCGGGATTTTACATTGTGTTCTGGCAGGAATTTATTTCCGCGCCGCTGTTTGTGCGGAAATACATCAATGCGCAGGCGGATGTCGATCTGCTGTTTCCGTGGATCCGATTGTGGTGATCTGTCTGCAGATTCTCGTGGCTTACCTGACGCGGACGATGCCGGCGATTCGCGCGATCGCTTTGGGCTTTCTTGTGACGGGGCTTTCGTGGGTGCTGCTTGCCATTCACCCGACGGTGCCGATGGTCGTCGCGAGCTTTGCGGTGCTGGCCATCGGCGAAGTGATCCAGGCGTCGCGCTATTACGAATATATTTCGCGGCTCGCGCCTGCCGGTCAGCAGGGCGTGTACATGGGCTATGCGTTTTTGCCGGTGGCGATCGGGTATTTCATTGCAGGCGGACTTGGCGGATATCTGCTGCACGAATTTGGAGATGTTCTGCGGCGTCCGCAACAAATGTGGTGGGTGATTGCAGCGATCGGCGCGCTCACGGCGGCGATGATGTGGCTCTACGACAAATTCATGAAGCCCGAAGACGCTGCTCGCGCGACGGCCTGATTCAATTGGCCTAATTCAACATGCGGCGGATATTTTCGATGGCTTGCCGGGCTTCGGCGTGGCGCGGCTCGATGTTGAGGGCTTGCTGGAAGCATTCGCGGGCGCGGTTGATCATGCCCTTGGCGAGATAGACGCGTCCGAGATTGAAATGAGGGTAGTGGCGAGGTTCGTAGCGCGGCGCCTGGATGGCGCGCTCGAGCCAGGGGACCGCTTCGTCATACTTCTTGAGTGAAATTAAATACGCGCCGATGTCGTTGTAGGGATTGCCGAAATCGGGATCGACTTCGATTGCCCGCTTGCACTCCTCGATTGCGTCCTGCACTTTGCCCTGGAAGTGATACGTCCAGCCCAGAAATGTGTGCGCTTCCGCTGTGGGATGAATTTCCAGGGAGTGCTTGTATAGCTTGACGGCGCGGTCGAAGTCACCGCTCATCTGGGCGGCGTAGGCTTGCTGGAACAATTCCTGAGCGCGCTCGATGGGATCGGGAGATGGCATTGGGCTTTCTTTGCCGCCGCGGATCAGGCGCTCGCGGGTGAGGCAGTTGCTAAATGACTTTCTGCGCGCCGGCTGCTGCGGCCATCTGGACCGCCTCGTCTGTTGTTATCAGCCGCGCGCCTAACCGCGTCAACTCTTCGAGCGTGCGGCGCCCTTCTTCGGGCTTGAGCGTTTCGATCGCGTCTTCCACGACCGCGACTTTGCATCCGCGCTCGAGCAGACCCTTCGCGGCGCAGCGAACGCAGTATTCGGTGACAACGCCAAAAACGATATATTCGGCGTCGCGTCCCAGTTGTGTCGCCGATCCGCCGAACCAACTCGCTTGCCTTGGGATTGTCAAAAACGTCGAGCGTCTGTTTTTCCAGTACGATCTGCGGGTAATCGAAGACATTCGCGGGCAATGTAAACGATGCTTCGTTGGGAATCGTCAGATACTCTTGCATCAATCCTTCTGGAAGGATGCGCGCGCCGGGAGTTCCCTTCACGCAATGCGGAGGAAACACTTTGAATTCGGGATCGTCGGGCGCGTGAGCGTCGCCGCTCGACACGAGGAAAATGCCGTTGTCAGCAGGCGGCCTGCACCAACCGTTCGACGTTGGGAATTATTTTCTCCGCGCCGGGGACGTAGAGCTTTCCGCCGGGCAGCATGAAATCCGCCTGGACGTCGACTTCCCAGAAGATGATTTTGCGGGGCGTCATGTGCGGAGCACTCGATGCAACGGCCAACAGCCTCGAAGCTATTTTAGCGCAGGCGGCTCACGCGGCGGCGCACCTTTTCGAGCATCTTATCGAGCTGCTCGCTGTATCGCACGGGGTAGACGGCGTTGCGATTCACCTGGCGGAAGCGAGCGGGCAGACGAGCGAGACCCGCCTTGCAGCGTTCGCGAAGCGCGTGGACTGGCTCCGCGGGGGCAACGCGCTGGCCTCCGCGCATCACCTGGACGAGGAGCGGCTCGCCTCCTTTGGCGGGTTCGTTCTCTCGCGCGATCTTGTCGTTCTTGAACTGGCCATCCGCGCTCGGAAAAGCGGAAGACCTGTTTGCGCCCCGGGTAGGTGACCTTGGCGTGGCTGAACTTCGCGGCCTCGTGAATTTTTCCGCCGCGCTCGACTTCCACGAGCTTGTAGATCAGGTTCAAGTGAGGCGCGTCACCAGGGGTGCCCAGGGCGGTGCCGACTCCAAAGGCGTCGAGAGCGGCGCCCGCCGCGAGAAGCTTTTCGATCTTGTATTCGTCCAGATCTCCGGACGCGAAGATCTTCACATCTTTCCAGCCGGCGCGATCGAGCTCGCGACGCACCCAACGGCTGTCTTTCACGAGATCGCCGCTGTCGAGACGAATGCCGGCGGGCTTTCGTCCCATGGAGACGATTTTTTTCACGGCATTGCGCACGTCGTAGGTGTCCACGAGTAGGACGGCGCCGTCGGGAAACGTGTCGAGAAAGTGGGCAAAGGCTTCGGCCTCATCTTCGTGAGCCATCACCCAGGAGTGCGCCTGCGTGCCGTAGGTGTTCAATCCGAACTGCTCGCCCGCGAGCACGTTGGAGGTTCCGACGCAGCCGCCGATCACGGCCGAGCGGGCTGCCAGAAGACTGGCGAGGCCGCCGTGTCCGCGACGCGCGCTGAAGTCGACCACGTCGCGGCCTTGCGCTGCGGTGACCACGCGCGCCGCTTTGCTCGCGATCAAAGTCTGATAGCTCAGTGTCGCGAGCAGATACGTTTCCATGATCTGCGCTTCCGCGATGGGAGCAACGACGCGCATCAGCGGCTCTCCGGCGAAAACCAGAGTGCCTTCCGGGACGGCCCACACGTCGCCGCTGAAGCGAAACGCGGCCAGGTACTCGAAGAATTCGGGACGAATGTGGGCGAACAGCGGATGCCGCCGCAGATAAGCAATCTCATCAGGCAGAGAAGTTTACGTTTTCGAGGTATTCGAGCGATTGTTCGAGGCCGGCGGCAACCAGATAATTGCGATGCGGCGGGATATTGCGAATGAAAAGTTCAAATGTGGCGATGGCATCGAAGCGGGTCTGCACGTAACCCGCCGCCATCGTCAATTCATAGAGATCGGTAAGAAGGCCCGAGTATTCACGCATTCGTTTATGTGGTGTTGTCGCCGCCTATCCCGCGCGCGGGCAGGAATTCCGGAGACCCGCACCGCGGCTGTCAAAATGGCAGCTCGTAGAAAAGAGACTTTGGCGCAGACTGAAAAGACAAAACCCCCAAGCGCCCGCGCACTTCTGGAATTGGACGCGCCTGGGGGTTTCGCCGCTAAACTCTGCGCCGGGTCACCTTACTTCAGAACGGCGTCTTTGAATGCCTTTGCCGCGCGCAAACGAACGACAGTCTTGGCCTTAATCTTGATTGCTTCGCCGGTGGCAGGGTTGCGCCCCATGCGCGCCTTGCGGTGTGCCTTCACAGCGCGGCCGATGCCAGGAATCACGAACTTACCTGCGCTCTTCGATTCCTTCACAGCCAGCTTGAATAGTTCATCAAAAAAAGCCGAGACCTGCTTCTTGGATACCGGCTTTTCGGGGGTGCTGACCTTATCGGCCATGTGTGCAATGATCTTGGATTTGCTCAAGGGAGTTGCCATCGAATCTTATTTCCTCCTCAGATTGTATGTGCGGATTGATCCCGGCGTCCGGGATGCCGCGGGGAACTATAGCCGTCCTTCCCATCGAACGCAAGGAAAAACAACGAAAATCCCCGATAAAATGGGGCTTTCATCCATCCTGCCCGGCGCGCCGCGGCGCTACAGAGCCCCCAGTTGTTCATAAAACAACGCAACTGCCTTGATACCCCCGAAATAGTTTTCCAGGGCGATGTGCTCATCCGGGGCATGCGCGTTTTCGTCAGGCAAGCCGAAGCCCAATAGGACGCACGGGACCTTGAAAGTGTCGTGCATCTGGGTGACGAAGGGTATCGATCCCCCTTCGCGTATAAAAACGGCCTTTTTGCCAAAACCCGCCTCCAGCGCATGGATAGCCTTCTGAAAGATCGGGTGCGAATAAGGCGCGACCCAGGGCTTTCCGGTGCTCAGAACCTCGAATTTGCACGTGACCGTCTTCGGCAACAGCTTGCGAATGTGACGTTCGACCAGCTTGGCGATTTTCGCCGGGTCCTGATTTGGAACGAGACGCGTGGACAGCTTGGCATGCGCTTTGGACGGGATCACCGTTTTTGCGCCCTCTCCGGTGTAGCCGCCCCATATGCCGTTGAGTTCCAGCGTCGGCCGGGTCCAAAGCTGCTCGACAATGGTATAGCCCTTTTCGCCGCAGAGTCCAGGGGCGCCCACCGTCTTGCGAAATTCCTTCTCCTTCCAGGGCAGCGCGTTGAGGGCTTTGCGCTCCTGGCGCGAAAGTGCCGCCACATCGTCATAGAAGCCCGGGACGGTCACCCGGAAATTCTTATCGTGCAGCTTCGCGATGGTCTCGGCCAGAATCGTGATCGGATTCGGCACCCCCCCGCCGAAAACTCCGGAGTGGAGGTCCTGGGCCGGGCCGGTGATTTCGATCTGGTAATAGTCCAGCCCTCGCAGACCGTAGGTGATCGAGGGCACACCCTTGGCGAGCATGGAAGTGTCGGAAACGACGAGCGCATCCGCCTTAAGGCGCTCGCGGTTCTGCTTCACAAAATCCCACAGGCTGACGCTTCCGACTTCTTCTTCTCCTTCGATCATCACCTTTATATTGATGGGAAGCTTGCCCGCAGTCTTCAAGAGCGCCTCAAGCGCCTTGATATGGATGTGAACCTGTCCTTTGTCGTCCGCCGTGCCGCGGCCATAGAGATTGCCATTGCGAACCGTGGGTTCAAAGGCGGGGGTGGTCCATAACTCCAGCGGCTCGGCCGGCTGCACGTCGTAATGTCCGTAAAACAGGATGGTGGGCTTTCCCGGAGCGTGGAGAGACTCGCCATACACGAGCGGGTGCATTTTCGTGGGAACGATTTCGATTTTCTCGAGGCCGGCGCCGCGAAGCTTCTCCGCGACCCACTGCGCGGCGCGTTCGATATCGGGCTTGTGCTCGCTCTTGGCGCTTACGCTCTGGATGCGTAAAAACTCGGTTAGCTCGCGGATGTGATCGTCGCGCCTGGATTCGATGTAATCGATGAGTGTCATGCGGCCCCCCGCCCGGAATGAATCGGAGGCTTCGAGCATAGCTTGCGCCCAACTCGCTTGGCCTCCACGGCTCCCGAGCACGTCACATATTACGGAAAAGGTCCTGTTTACAACAGCATTTTCGCGCTCTGCTCTTTTGGGCACCGCCGCGAGCAGGTTCCGTTGACTCACCCTTTTTCGCCATGCACGATAGCTTTATGACAACGACAGAAACGCAAGCCAGCTCCCAGCGCCGGAGTTCGCGGGTCTTTACGCGGATCTCCGTACGCGCCCAGGGAAAGACGAATGACGGACGCAAGTTTCGCGAAAACAGCCATACCGTCGTGGTGAATGCGCACGGCGGGCTGATTTACCTGCAGGAAGATCTCGAAATGGGCGCCGAACTCATACTGATCAATCCGATCACCGAAGAAGAGCAGGAATGCCGCGTGGTCTACCTCGGGGATACGTCCGACAAGGGAACGCGCATCGGCGTCGAGTTTTTGTCGCCAAGCCCGCACTTCTGGGGCGTGGAATTTGCGCAGTCTGATTGGACCGGTCCAGCGCCACAAAAGCGCGTCAACTAGGACTGTCGCAGCCAGGCCAGACTCCGGCCTATCAGCCCAACACACGCTCAGATATTGAAGCGAAAATGATTAAGTGCCGGCAGTAAAAGGGGCTAAGCGGAGGCGTACCTTAGATACTACGCTGCGTCCGTTTTTCTGTTGCACTGCTCCGGAAGGACACCACGACTGGCGGGAAATAAGATCAGTCAGCTCGAACGCGCCACAAGCTTGCTCTTCAGCGTAAGACCCCATATCGCAAGAACTGGCGCAAGGATCAGAAAGCCGAAAACTGCTAGGGTGACATCAGCCGCCAGGCGCACATTCGACCTCCTAGACTAGAAAGCCGAGAGATGAAACCCCGAGGCTCGGGGAGCTTATGCGGCCTTCCAACTTTGGAGCGGGCACTCCGTCCTCGGTTCGCTCGAAATAAGCGAAGAACTCACCCGGAAAAAGGCAGGATAGCCGCCGCGCCATCTCCTGGGCTTTTTTAGCGCAGCTCACGGACTCGATGAAGTGAAGGCTGCCGTCCGCTTGGGTTGTGAAGATATCAAACATAGCTATCATTTTCCGTCTGGATGCCTTTGCCGTGAATACAGTACAGTCGGTGTTAGGCACCTCAATTACCATTACGAATGCACTCTAACTTAAGGAAAATCTTATAGATCCAGCCCCGATGCTTCCATGGCTACGTCCCGGCACAGGTAAAATCTACGCGAAGCAGCATCTTGTGCTTCGTCGTCATGGTACTAGGACCTGGAGCGCACTATTTCGCGGCTGTCGCCTGGTCTTTTTCGAACTGCACCAGCCGCTCGCGCGCTCCCGCATGAACGGGATTAATCTCTAGAACCTTCGAGTATAAGATGCGCGCGCGCGACGGGAGCTGCATCGACTCGTAGAATTCGGCGAATTGGATATAGGGAACGGTATTCCAGGGATCGAGTTCGATGGCGCGCTGGAACTCTTCGATCGCTTCGTCACGGTATTGCGCGACCGAACTGAGGCTGCGCGCCAGCAACGCGTGGTAGCGCGCCTCATCAGGCGAAAGTTCGACGCACTTGCGCAGCCACACGATGGATCCAATGAAATTCGAGGCGCGCAGGCACTCGGTGGCGCGGGAGAGGCACTGATCCACCGTTTCCTGGGAGGCCGTTTTTGACCGATGCAGGCGGAAGGCCCCTGAATCTGCCAGGCGTGCGTCGTACTCGGCGCGTTGTTTGGCATCCGCCAGGGTTTTGTAGGCGGTGGTGGCAACGCCCATCAATTCCTTGAGGCGCCCCATCAATTCGGGACTGCCCATGTGATGGTCCGGGTGGAATTTTTGCGCCAGGGAGTAAAAGCTCTGTTTGATCTGCTTTGCGTCCGAGTCCGGCGAAGCCCTGAGAAGCTGATAGTAGGTGCCTTTTCGCGCCAGTTCGAGCGATTCGGCGAGTTCACGCTCAAATTTGCCGCACGCATCGTCTTTCACCTTGAAAGAGGGAGCTTCCGCCGTCTGGCCGTCGACTTTGACCTGGGTAGGCAGCTGCTCCCCGGAATAGGCGGAGAGGAACTGATTCAACCGGCCCGGTCCGCTGCCTGCATCTGCACGAATTGCACCCCCATGCCCCTTCCGGGCATATGGTGGCGCACGACGGCGCGAGCGCGAACTTCCCCGGCCTTCAGATCGAAGAGCAATTCGATGATCGATCCCTGCGAGGGGGGATTCGGCGTGTGTAGAAACAGGCCACCCATGCCGATGGTCTCGGCCCGCGAAACCATTCGCTGGCCCACGGTTTTCCATCCGACAAACAAGCCCTTGGGCGCTTTGTGCCGCGGGTATTTTCGGCGCGCGTCGGCGGTGTTCCTGGTGGAAGGCGGAGCCATAGGGAAATAGTCCCATCACATGGGGCGTGGCGGTCCGGTCTGAAGTACAGGAGTGCCCAATCTCGCACCCTCGGGGTGTGGCAGAAATCTGGTGAGACGCAGGGTCGAAGAAGCGCGGCGAGTGCGCTCTGTGCCGCGGTTGCTGCTGCGGCCGTGACGGGTCCGTTGATTCGTCAACGTGCCTTTGTCTGCGCTTTTCGTTCGCCGCCCGCCCGGCGTAGAATGGCAATGCCGGAGGGGTGGGTGAGCGGTTGAAACCGGCGGTCTTGAAAACCGTTAGGCCCGAAAGGGTCTCGTGGGTTCGAATCCCACCCCCTCCGCCACGCTCAGACGGTG